>CAVRXN010000003.1:0-221151 GCA_963725235.1 uncultured bacterium | reverse complement strand
CTGGGTGGCGGCGGCGGCGGCCCTGATCCTCCTCCTGCTGGCGGCGTCGATCTCCATGGCGTTCGCGTTGCGACAGCAGCGCCGCGCCAACTCCGACGCCATGGCGCTGCGGGAGGTGGTGCGCCGGATACTTATCGAGCGTCCCTCGCAGCTCGCCGAAGTGCCCAACCGGACCGCTTTGCGGGGTCAATTGATGCGCGACGCCGAGGGCGCGCTCGACGTACTCGGGCAGGACGCCGGGAATGACGACGGGGCCAAGCTGGAGTTAGCCCGGGCCTACCTGTCTGTCGGGTTGGAAAAGGGTCCCTACAGCTCCGCGGGATCGGAAGGGCATCCGAGGGAGCGGTCCGGTATGTAAAGAAGGCGGTGGAACTCTACTCCGCGCTGCCCGTAAGGAAGCCTGACGATCCGACGGTTCGCCGTGGACAGGTGGAGGCCCTTTCAACGTGGCTCCACCTGCAGTACCGGCTAAACAACGACGGAGGCAAAAAGGCCGCGCGGAGAATCGAGACCGAAATCGGCAATATGCCCCCACAGTTGCAGGAGAAGATTCACGCTCGCTGGTATTTGTCGTCGGCTACATGGAATTGGGTTCGATTCTGTGTGGAATGCCGGCACCGAAGACGAAACGCTGGTCGTTCAGCGCAAAGCATTATCCATTTTTCGGGCTCGGGAAAATATTCAGCCATATTTGATGACGTTGGGTTTTCTCCAACGTTCGTCGGCTGGCCGAATTGTTTTGCCGGCGGCGTATCGGCATTTGAAGATTCAGGGGAGGGGTGAGTTGCTGTAGGGTTGACAGGATTTTTCGCGGGAGTAAAATGGTTAATGAAAATAGTGTCCTATTCTTTTTAAGATATTCTAGTTTGGGCAAAAACAGCCGCGTTTCGTGGCTGTTTTTGTTTATGAGGCAATATTAAATTATTCTAAATAAAATCTTTAGATTTTTTTAATCACCTTTTTTGGTATGATGTCTTCACCTGAAAAGGTGTGGGGCCGTCGTCTAACGGCAGGATACTGCTTTTTACCAAATCAGAGATACGGGCCCGAATCCCGCGGGCTCCACAAATATTCGATAAACTTGTTAAGATATACACATATATGCAAACATTCAAAAGTTTATCTTCTCAGGAAACTGCAAATTTTGGAGGGAAATTGGCAAAATCGATTTTAATCGCACAGAAAATGGATGGTAAAAATCGTGCCGCAACCATTATCACGCTCCATGGCAACCTCGGCGCTGGCAAAACGACGTTCACGCAGGGTTTCGCGCGTGGGCTGGGTATCAAGCGACGATTGATCAGCCCGACATTCATCATTATGCGGCGGTATGCGCTGCCGGCAACGAAAAAACGTGGGGCGCAATTTAAAAATCTTTACCACATCGATGCGTATCGCCTGAAAAATCCTGATGGCCTCGAAATGCTTGGTCTCGCGGCGATTTTTTCCGACCCGACGGCGATCGTACTTATCGAATGGCCGGAAAATATTAAAAAATTGTTAAAAGGCCCGACCAAATCGGCAATCAAGATAGAGTTCGAATACGGCAAGAAAGAAAATGAAAGAAGGATTATAATAAGCGGATAGCGCTACGCGCGAAATATGAAAACCCTCCTCCTCATCGACGCGAACTCGATTATCCATCGCTCGTTCCACGCGCTGCCGCCGTTCACCGGGCCGGATGGTCGGCCGACGGGCGCGCTCTATGGAATTTCGGCGATGTTGCTGACGCTCCTGCGGACGGCGAAGCCGGATTATGCGGCGGCGCTTTTGATCGGCCGGAGCCGACGTTCCGCGACGCGAAATATAAAGAATACAAAGCGCAGCGGCCGGCGACGGCGGATGAGTTGGTTGCGCAAATTATCGAGGCGCGGAAATTGTTCGAAGCGTTTGGAATTGTGGTGTTTGAAAAAGCTGGCTATGAAGCGGATGATTTGATTGCGACGCTCGCGGAAAAATTTCGCGGGATGGAAGCGGGTGGCGAGTCGAAAACGGCGGAGCCGTTGCAAATCATCATCTTGACCGGCGACCGCGACACGCTGCAGCTTGTCGAAGGTAATAAGGTTGTCGTGAAAATGTTTATTAAAGGAGTGAGCGACACGGCGATTTATGACGAAGCGGCAGTTGAAGCGAAATATGGATTGAAGCCGAACCAGATGATCGACTATAAGGCGCTGGTTGGCGATGCGTCGGATAATATTAAAGGTGTGCCGGGGGTTGGACCAAAAACGGCGACGGAGATGTTGCAGAAATATGGGACGCTTGAAAAAGTTTTTGAAGCGATTCCGGGTGACGAAAAATTGCAAAAGCGGCTGGGGCCGTTTAAAAAAGAAGCAGAACTTTCGAAGTGGTTGGTGATTCTCGAGCGGCATGCGCCGATTGAAATCGCTGCGGGGGCGGAGGGTTTGGCGACGCTCGCGTTGCGGGACGATAAGGAGGCAATTGCGGCTTATTTTAAGACGCTTGGCTCGCAGACCTTGTTGAAGCGGTTGAACAGTCAGGATCCAGATGCCACCGGAGTAGGCGAAGTCGAGGCGCGGGCGCAGCCAAAGTCCAAGCCGAAGGCGCAACCAAAAAATCCACAGGCGTCGCTCTTTTAAGCTATAATAAGAGGAAGATGAACCGAGGATCGTCAAAATTTTCTGACATTATCAAGTGGCCTGAATTTCAGGTTGTCTGGATATTTCTCTCTCTTATTGTCGCCGCGTTCGTCGTCGACTATATTGTTCTCGAAAGTCCACTTCTGCTTTTTATCGAAGGCGCATTGCTGCTCGTCGCATTGGTTCTCGCAATATTTTCCGTTTATCGCGTCGCGACGACCGATCGCAACACGAAAATCGAACGGAGCGAGCTCGGGGGTATTTTGGGCAGCATGGACGATGCAATCATCGTCTACGATCAGGGGTTCCGCGCAATATTTTTTAATCAGGCTGCCGAGCGGTTGTTCCGCGTCAAAACGCAATCGGTCATCGGCCATGTTTTTTCACCGCGCGACGTCGAGTCCGATGGGTGGCGAACGCTCGTACAAGTTATTTTCCCGTCGCTTGCGCCGCGCGTTATCACGCGCTCGAAGGAGGGTGAGTATCCGCAGGTTGTCGACCTTTCGTTTACCGATCCAGCGCTCGAGTTGCGGGTCACGACTGCGCCGCTTGCCGATGATGCCGGCAAGCCGCTCGCTTTTATGAAAATTGTTCGCAACCGGACGGCGTTACTTGAAGCGATTCGTTCGAAGAGCGAATTCATCACGGTCGCATCGCACCAGCTTCGCGGCCCAGTGACGGATATTAAATGGGCGCTTGATTCGCTTTCCAGCGCCGCCGAGCTGAATGACAGCGACAAAATGATAGTTCAGAATGCAACGGCGGCCGGTGAAGGATTGCTGCGGCGCATCGAAGATCTTTTGAGTATCGCGAAGATGGAGGAAGGGCAGTTTGGTTATGCCTTCGAGGAAGTTAATATCGTTGATTTCATCGGGAAAGCGCTGGCGGATCTTTTGCCGGCGGCGCAGAAGGCCGGGATTAAGCTTTATTTTGACCGGCCAGCGGCTGACTTGCCGAACGTGACATTGATCCGAAGCGGCTGTCTTTGGTGTTCCAGAACCTTATCGAGAACGCCATCCGCTATAACATTCAGAATGGCGAGGTGATTGTTAAGGCGGATAAGACGGCGGACAAGCCATTTATCGTCGTTAGTGTTAAAGATACCGGCATCGGCATCCCGCCGGAAGACATGCCGAAGCTGTTTAATAAGTTCTATCGGGCGGAAAATGCCATGAAACTGCAGACCGAAGGGTCCGGGCTCGGTTTATATATCTCGAAAGGTATCGTAACTGCCCATGGCGGCGAGATTTGGGCGGAATCGGAGCTCAATCGGGGGACGACGATCACGTTTACGCTCCCGACCGACCCGAATTTGGTGCCGAAGCACGAAGCGGGTGGCGAGTACTTGTTGTAATTTTTGGCGGCGGGCGGTAAAATGTGAATATTAAATTTTCATGATATTTTTCTGATGCCCAAGTTACCGAAGCGCGATCTGAAATATATTTTTGTAGTCGGAGGCGTGATGTCTGGAGTCGGGAAAGGCGTCGCTTCGGCATCCATCGGAAAAATTTTGCAGGCGCGCGGATTTAACGTCACGGCATTGAAGATCGATCCGTATGTGAATGTCGATGCGGGCACGATGAACCCCACCGAACACGGTGAGGTTTTTGTTTTGGACGATGGGATGGAGTGCGATCAGGACATGGGAAACTATGAACGATTTCTGGATCGTGATCTGACGCGCGCGAACTACATGACGACGGGAAGTATTTATCTCGATGTCATCCGGCGCGAGCGGAATTTGGAGTATGGGGGGAAATCGGTCTCGGTTGTGCCGTATATTCCTTTGGAAGTTATCTCGAGGATTGATCGCGCGGCGGCGCGCGCTCGCGCGGACATCGCTTTGATCGAAGTCGGTGGCACGGTTGGCGAATATGAAAATATTTTGTTCCTGGAAGCGATTCGTATGTTGCGATTGCGCCAGCCGAAAGATGTTTTAGTCGCTTTAGTCAGTTCGATTCCAGCTCTCGGCGCGGGTGGGACTGAATTGAAAACAAAACCGACACAGCACGCGGTCCGAGATTTGAATTCCGTCGGCTTGCAGCCGGATTTAATTTTTGGGCGCGCGCCGGTGTCGCTTGATAAAAAGCGGAAAGAGAAATTATCGATGATGTGTGGCGTTGCAGAAGAAGATGTTATCTCCGCGCCGAATGTTGAAAGCATTTATGATGTCCCTTTGAATTTTGAACGCGAAAAATTGAGTGATCGTTTGATCGCGAAACTCGGACTGAAATCGCGGAAGCACGATTTGAAAGAATGGCGAGCGTTGTCGCGAGTTGTACGTTCGACTGCGGGCGATCCAAAGAAGCAGGTGCGCATCGGCGTCGTCGGAAAATATTTCGACTCCGGAAATTTCATGCTCGCCGATTCGTACATTTCGGTTTTGGAGGCCTTGAAGCACGCCGCTTATTATTGGAAGCGTCAGCCGGTTATCGAGTGGATCAACGCGGAGGATTTTGAGAGCGGCCGCGGCGGCAAATCATCGCCCGCGAAAGCCGCGGCAGCGTTGAAATCGTTATCGAAATACGACGGCATCGTCATCCCTGGCGGCTTTGGCTCACGCGGCGTCGAGGGCAAAATCGCTGCGATCCAGTATTGCCGCGACGCATAAAATCCCGTATTTTGGGCTTTGTTACGGCATGCAACTCGCGGTTGTCGAGTTCGCGCGGCATGTCGCTGGTTTGAAGCGCGCGAATACGACCGAGATCGATGCGAAGACGCCAGCGCCAGTCATCGACATTATGACCGAGCAAAAAAAGAATATGGCGTCGAAAGATTACGGTGCGACGATGCGGCTCGGTGCGTATCCTGCGGCGCTCGCGCGTGGGACTATCGCGATCGGCGCTTATGGCGAGCCACTGATCTCCGAGCGCCATCGGCATCGGTACGAAGTCAATCCGGAATTTATTCCCTCGCTTGTTAAACACGGCCTCGTTTTTTCCGGTTCATCGCCCGATCGCCGTTTGATGGAAATCGCCGAGCTTCCACGTTCGCGCCATCCGTTTTTCCTCGGCACACAATTTCATCCCGAATTGAAATCGCGTCCGCTGCGTCCGCATCCACTGTTCAGGGAGTTTATGAAGGCGGCGGTAAAGAGGGGGAAATAGGGAGCTGTAATCGCTTTGCAACCGGTGCTATTATAAAGCCATGGATTTCGCCCCGATCTACCTCATCCAGCGCTTCTTTTACCGGATCGCCGACTTTTTTCACCATTGGTACGTCGATGGTTCGCGGGCGATTGGCAACCAGTTTATGGTGACGCTCCAGGCGACGGACCAGGCCTTTGCGATAAAGATCACGCTTCGCTATTTCTTCCAGCCGCTCTATAAAGATTACAGCGTCATCGGCCGGATTCTCGGTATCATTTTCCGCACGGGTCGGATTATTATCGGCGGCGTTGTCTATCTTTTAATCGTCGTCGCGTTCGCGATTGTCTATATCGCATGGCTTGCCCTTCCGGTCGCAATTGTATGGGTCGCCGCGACCGGCAAATATTGATATGGAGACTACCACGACTAAACCAATCGTCACGTCGGCTCCGCCACGGCCGAGCACGCCGCAGCTTTTTCTCGATGAACCCCAACTTCGCATGACGGTTGCCGGCCGGCTGCTTGTTCGTGTCGTGACGTGGATAACCTATCTCGTCTTGATCGCTGCGGCTGGAACGTTTTTGATTTCGAGCATCGTCCAGCTTCGCGCAGCCGGCATATTTCTCGCGCTGATTTTGCTCGACATTTTTATTCATCGCGGCGAAGGCGATTTGCCGATCGTCGAGTTGCCGAAAGAGCCGGCGGCGGGCACGACGAAGTCCGGCGAGCGAATCAATCTTGCGCGAGTGCTTCGTCCGACGGCGCTGACCGCACTCGAGCGATCGTTCGATGCAAGTATTATCGCGAAGCGCAATTTCTTTTTTGAATCGGCTGAGCGGTTGTTGGAATTTCCGGAAGTCGAGGAGGCGCTAAGTCGACTCGATATTTCATTAAAAGATTTTAAAGAAAAACTTGACGAGTTCGCGCCGGCGGCTGAATCGGACAAAGGAAGGATTGCGTTGCGAGAGGAATATTTAAAACAGGCGGAGCAATTGACGATTGGCGGATTCGCGCAGGCGCTTTCAGCTGGGCATAATTTTATTGAAGTTGGCGATTTGTTCTCGGCGTTGTTGGGCGCCGGCGATCCGACGATTAACCGGCTGTTCAGCTTATTCTCGATTGATCCGGGCGATGTCGAGCGTGCGCTGATTTTTGGAGCGCACGTTCGCAATCGCGGCGCGCTTGCGCGTTTACCGCGCATGCTCGGCGGCTTCCGATTCGAGAGTCATCGTCGTATTCAGCATCGGATTATGAACCGCGCGTGGACATCGCGCCCGACACCGATGCTCGACCAGTTTGGCAGCGATCTTACTGACCTCGCGCGCGGGGGTCAGATTGGATTTTTGGTTGGGCATGAAGATGAGTATGAATTGCTCGTCGAGACACTTTCGCGACCGACGAATCCGAATGCGATTTTGGTTGGCGAAGCGGGGATTGGGAAAGAGGCGATCGTCCAGCATCTGGCGTTGAAGCTTTCGAAGGATGAGGTTCCGAAGGGATTGTTCGATCGGCGATTGGTTTCACTTGAACTGCAAAGCTTGGTTGCGGGCGCGGCGCCGGAAGTTTTGAACGCGCGCGTGAAGCAAGTTGTCGAAGAAATCGAAATTGCCGGCAATATTATTTTATATATTCCCGACATCCATAATTTGGTGAAAACTTCAGGTGGCGCGTATCTGTCGGCTGCGGATGCGTTGATGCCGGTGATAAAGAATGATGCATTCCCGATCGTCGGCGGGACGTATCCAGTCGAGTTTAAGCAGTCGATCGAACAGCGCAGCGATTTCGTCGGTGCGTTCGAGGTCATTCGTGTACAGGAAATTACCGAGGCCGAGGCGGAAAAAGTTTTAACGTACGAGGCGTTGTTGATTGAAGAGGATTCGGAGATAACGATCAGTTTTGGTGCGATTAAGCGCGCCGTCGTACTCGCGAAAAAATATTTGCATACGAAATTTTTGCCGTCGAGTGCGGAGGAATTACTAAAGAGTGCGGTTGTCGAGGCGGAGAAACGTGGCGATAAGGCGGTTGGGCCGGATCTTGTTACTTCGGTTGCCGAAGCGAAGACGCATATTCCGATCGCCGCGGCTGGTGAAGCGGAGGCTGGCAAGCTGCTTAATTTGGAAGGGATTATTCATAAGCGGTTGATCGGCCAGGATGAAGCGGTGGCCGCGATTGCGACGGCTTTGCGAGAGTATCGCAGCGGCCTCGCGCGGAAAGGTGGGCCGATCGCGAGCTTCTTGTTTGTTGGGCCGACCGGGGTTGGAAAAACTGAACTCGCGAAGATTTTGGCCGACATCCAGTTTGGCGGCGAGGGCGGGAAAATGATGACGCGGTTCGACATGACGGAATATCAGGACAAGGCGAGCTTTGTTCGATTTATTGGCTCATCCGGGGATGCTGGCGGCGCGGGTTCCGGCGGCCACGGCGCGTTGACCGACGCTGTCATCGCGAAGCCGTACAGCTTGATCCTGCTCGACGAGTTCGAAAAAGCGTTCCCGGACATTTTAAATTTATTCCTGCAGGTTTTGGACGACGGCCGGCTGACCGACGGCTTTGGCCGGACCGTCGATTTCACGAACACGATCATCATCGCGACTTCGAATGCGCATTCGGATATTATCAATGATGCGCTCGCGAAAGGTGAATCGATGGCCGACATTGCAGAATATTTGAAAACGCGGCTTGTTGATGTTTTCAAGCCGGAACTTATCAATCGGTTTTCGAAAATTATTATTTTCCGGAATCTCGAACCGGCGCAGTTGGCGGAGATCGTCAAAATTAATCTACAAGAACTGGCTTCTGCGGTTGAGGACCAAGGATTTTTCTTGCAGTTTGATCCGTCGGCGATTGCGCAGCTTGTTAAAGTTGGCTACGATCCGGCGTTTGGTGCTCGGCCGTTGCGCCGCGCGATTGAGGAGAAAATTAGGGCACCCCTTGCGGACGCGATTTTGGCGAAGAAGATCGAGAAGGGGGCGAAGGTTAAGGTTGTTTTTGAGAATGAGGTGTTTGGGTTTGTGGCGCAAACGGGCTGAACATTTGGGGCTGATTTTTAAGAAAATAAAATGGCCCATAACGCAGGGCCAAGGGCGGGTCGATGAAGTCAGATTAACGGCCAGAAGAAGATGTTGCCATGAACGTTTCCGTCCAGCTGTCGGAGTAGCTTCTCGCGATCTTCTTTGGGGATGATGTCTACCAGCACCGCGTCGGCCCCATCTTGATTTTTGTAGGGCTCTCCATTTTGGTATCCAGCGATGACGGTTATCTCTCGATCGCCTTCGGTTTCGTAATGGTAGAAATAGAGAACTGTTTTCCCCTCGAACTGAGCGTTGCGTAAAGGGGAAAAACGCCAGTGGTGACCTATAGCCTCTCCATCCAGCCGCCGAATATCATAATGGGTCTCGTCGGAATTAAACTGATCCAGGTAGAGGAGCCGGGTATGGACCTTCGGCGTTATCGGCGCCGGTGTCGTTGCGATGGGCGTTTTCGTGTCTTGAGGTGTCGGGGCATAGTGGTCATACGTCAGGCCTGCCATAATGATGGATGCCGCGGATGCATAAAGAATCCAGCCGATTTTCATTCAATCCTCTTTCTGCAACTGTCTGTCCGACAGCCGCTGCTGCGTACAATAAAGCATATTAGGAATGGCGGGTCAAATCATATAGATTTATTTCTTAGTGGATAAATTCCAAATCATGTGGCTGTCCTTCGCGCACTGCCGCTTTCGTTATGTAAATAAATTTTGCCTTGCGCGGCATATCGGCGATGGTCCGCGCGCCGATGTATCCCATGCCGATTTTTAATCCGCCGACCAGGTCGTCGATAATGTCGGCGACGGGGCCACGATAGGGAACGAATGCTTCGACGCCTTCGGCGACGAACTTGTGGCCGCGGATGAGGTAGCGGTCTTTCGAGCGGCCGCTTGCGAGGACTGCGCGCGAACCCATGCCGCGATATTCTTTATATTGCTTGCCGCCGCGTTTTACTATTTTGCCTGGGGCTTCTTTGGTCCCGGCGAGCAGGTTGCCGAGCATGACGGCCGATGCGCCTGCGGCGAGCGCTTTTACAATATCGCCGGACGTGCGGATGCCACCGTCGGCGATGACAGGCACGTTATATTTTCGCGCGACCGATGCGACTGCGCGGATCGCTGAAAATTGTGGGACGCCGACGCCGCTTACGACGCGTGTTGTGCAGATTGAACCGGGGCCGATGCCGACTTTAATCGCGTCGGCGAAGTGGGCTAGTTGGCGCGCGGCAACTGCCGTCGCAATATTTCCGACGACCATTTTCATCTTGCCGTCGCCGAGTTGTTTTTTTATTGCGCGGGCGCTTTTGATAACGTTCGTGTTGTGCCCGTGTGCACAGTCTATGACGATGATATCAGCGCCGGCTGCTTTTATTGCTCGGGCGCGAGTTGTATCGAACGGGCCGCAGGCGGCGGCGACTAATACATGCTTTTGCTTCACGCGTTTTATCACCGCGATTTGTTGGTCGATAGTGCAGTTGCGGTGAATGACGCCAAGGCCGCCGAGTTTGGCGAGCGCGATCGCCATCGGCGCTTCAGTCACGCGATCCATCGCGGCTGAGAGAATCGGCAGGGACAAAAAAAGACCGCGTGCGGCCTCCGTTTTCGTTATTGCATCACCCGGCTCGATATCCGTCGCAGCGGGTTCGATAAGAATGTCGTCGAATGCAAATGATAGTTTGAATTGACCCTCCATGATTTATTGTAGCATGGCGCGGGATGGGGGGTTGGAGATAAAAAAGAGGCGATTCCATAGAACCGCCTCTGCCTCGCGGAGTTTCCTTAGAAAGGAAGATCGCGGAGGCACATGCTCAGGAACCCAAATACCGGAGAGAAACACGCTACGAACCATAGGGCATTCAGCGTGGGCCGTGGATCGATGGTCTGGGGATCGAGATGGAACAACGGAGCCGCAATCGCAAAAATCGCAATGGCGACAAGAATAGTATCGAGCGGCAACCGAACCCAATTATTGCGGCTCGAATACCATGTTGCAATCTTGCGGAAATGACTCATGGCTACCTCCAGTTAGAAAATTCGTTCGTTCGATGAGCTGAACACAAGGTAACATGATATACCACTTAAATCAATGGCGGTGAGGGTGGGATTCGAACCCACGATACCCTTTCGGGTATGCCACATTTCGAGTGTGGTGCCTTCGACCGGACTCAGCCACCTCACCAACCTTTGTATTGTATGGATTTTCCGAAATAAAACAACTAGCAGCTGGATTTTTCGTGTTAATTCACCTCAAAGATTAAAAAAAGATAAAACAAAGTTTGGAGTTCGGATTTTAATTTGGTACAACTGAATTAAGTCGAAAAATAAAAAATAATTGTTCATATTTTATGAAAAACAGAATTCTGTTGGGCGTGTTTGGGTTGCTTGCGTTTCTCGTTGGTGCTGTTGTGGTGTTTGATGCGGGGTTGTTGGGGATGGCGGGCGGATGGGTTAATGGGTTGCTCGGTTTGGCAACGCCATCTCCCGCTGAAGCCTCCTATCGCTTCGCGGACTTCGAGGGCAAGCCGCCGCTCCACGTCTTCCGTGCGGCCGCATCGAAGCCGCAGGGCATGACACCGGCGGAGATCAAGGCGGCGTATGATTTGCCGGCGAAGGGTGGGAAGGGGACGATCGCGATCATCGATGCGTACGATGATGCGAATATCGAGACGGACTTGGCGGCGTTCGACAAGCAGTACGGGTTGCCGGCGTGCACGACGGCGAACAAATGTTTTATCAAGCACAAGGTGGCGAGCTCGACGGCGTCGAACAGCGGCTGGGCGCTCGAGACGTCGCTCGACGTCGAGTGGGCGCACGCGATTGCGCCGAGCGCGACGATTATGCTTGTCGAGGCGAAGACGGAGAGCGGCGCGAACCTGCTTGCGGCGATCGACTATGCGCGGGCCCAGAAGGGGGTCGTTGCGGTGTCGATGAGTTGGGGTGGGGCGGAGTTTAGTGATGAGTTGTCGTATGACTCGCACTTCGCGCCGGCGACGAGTACCGCGAGCAAAACGGCGAGTTCGACGAGCGGCGCTGCGACCGCGATCGCCTTCTTCGCCTCATCCGGCGATGACGGTACTGGCGCGAGCTGGCCAGCGTCATCGCCGTATGTTGTTGGCGTCGGTGGGACGACATTGACGCTCGCGACGACGACCGGCAAATTCGTCAAAGAGACGGCGTGGTCGGGAAGCGGCGGCGGCGTGAGTGCGTATGAAAAAGAGCCGGCGTACCAGACGGCGTACAAGATCGCGAAGGCGAACGGTATGCGCGCGATTCCGGATGTTGCGTACGATGCGGATCCGGCGACGGGTTATCCGGTGTATGAGACGACTGGGACGGGCAAAACCGCGAAGGGTGCGTGGTATACGGTTGGCGGAACGAGCGCGGGTGCGCCGCAGTGGGCGGCGATCCAGGCGCTTGGTCAATCGGTCAGCGGCGGCACGGCGGCGAGCGGTAGCAGTGCTGCGACGAACCATTCGATTACGTTAACGAAATTGTATTCGGATAAATCCTCGACGGGCACGGCGAAATTCTTCCGTGATATAACGAGCGGTACGAATGGCACGTGCGGCTACTACTGCGATGCGCGAACGCACTATGACTACGTGACGGGCTTGGGAGCGCCACAGACGGTGAGTTTCTGAGTCGGCATGATAGAATGAATGAATGGCCGATTCGCGCAGTTCGCATAGCTCCTGGAAAGTCCCTGCGATCATTGTCGCGGCGACGGTTGGCGACGGAATTTTTGCGCTCCCTTATATTTTCACGCAGGCCGGATGGCTGCTCGGCGTTATGTACCTCGCAGTTCTTGGCGCGATCATTATCACGACGCATGCGATCTACTTGAAAACGCTCGAGCACGTCGGCGAGAAGCAGCGTTTGCTTGGGCTCGCGAGAAAATATTTGGGCGCACCGGGATTTTGGTTGGGTTTCGTGGCGATTGTCGCGGGGCTCTTGATGGGCTTCATTATCTTCCTGATTCTCGGAACACAATTTCTGCTTTTGTTGATACCCGGGTTGCCGTATCTCTCGTCCCTCGCGATTGTCTGGGTCGCTATCTCGTTGCCGGCGCTTCTCAGCAATCGGCGCGTCGTGCCGCTCGAAATCGGCAGCGCTCTCTTCGTCACATGCCTAATCACTTTTGTTTTCCTCAATTCGAACCCGGCGGCAGCCGTCGCGAGCATCCCTGCCATCAATATGCCGAACTTTTTCCTGCCGTTCGGCGTCATTCTGTTTTCGTTGGCGGGATGGACCAGCATCGAGCCAGTGTATGAGTCGATGCGGATCGCGGATCGAAAAAAGATTCCATGGGGTTTGCTCATCGTCGGAACCGCCGCCGCAGCTTTGTTGTATCTGATGTTTGCGCTCGGCATTATTGGCTCGGCGCCACATATTACGACCGATACCGTTTCCGGCTTGGCTGCGTGGCCGACGTGGAAAAAAGATTTGATAGCGTTGCTTGGCTTGTCGGCGATTATAGCTTGCTCGATGCCGATTTCGCACGAAATCCGAAATGCGCTCGAAAAAGATTTGCACTGGGACAGCATCGCATCCGGTTTAGTTGTTGTTGGCGTCCCGCTCGTTGCGGTACTTCTCGGGTTTACTAACTTCCTCGTCATCGTATCCGTTGCCGGCGCCGTTTTTGTCGGCATGCAATATTTCCTTATGATCGCCGTTGGGCGGCGCGTGCTTTCGTTATCGTTGGTACAAAAAATCCTGCTCGATGGTATGGCAGGAATTTTTGTTGTCGCAGCGGTTTACGAAATCGCTTCTTTTATAGTACGATAGGTGCGAGGTGGACGTTAGCCTCGAAGCTCTTGTCGTTCAATGGATAGGATGCCTCCCTCCGAAGGAGGCGATGCTGGTTCGATTCCAGCCAAGAGCACTAGAACAAGTGGACGAGCCAGTTCCAGAATGCGGTGAAGATGTTGCCGGACTGGGCGTTTACGTCGGCGGTATTCGCTGCGCCGGTATTCGTCGTGCCAACGTTTATGCCGACGCTGGTCTGCGCTCCCGGGACGGTTACGCTATAGTTCGCCGGAGTTCCGCCGTTGATTGCTACGTTAGCCGAATAGGTCTGGCCGGCTTGCATGCCGAACTGGCTGTATGATACGTAGCTATATTCGCACGCACCCGCGGCGATGGATGAGGCCGATTGGATGGTTGCCGTCTGGCCATTGACCAAGATGGACACCGGAACGGACTGGTTGACTGCCGCTGAGCCGCCATTGCAGACCGCCACGCCGAACTGGCTGGGGTTGCTCGCGACTTGGCCGAGGCCGCCATTCGTCAGCACGAGGCTCGCCGCGAACGAAGCCACCGGCACTACAACCGCCAAAACCGCTGTAACAATTAATATCTTTTTCATAATTGTATGTTACCACATCCTAAAATTATTGCAAGAGCTTAGCCAAACGTGAAGGTATATGCGTCGAGGCCCGGGTTTTCGACGACAAGTTCGAGGTCGTGCACGCCATAGCTCGAACCCTGCACGATGTTATAGAGTTGGTTCGCCTGGATGGTGACGGTTCCGGTTTGCGTACCGTCGACCCAGACTTGTACTGTAACGGGTTTGCTCGGATTGTCACTCGCCGCGACCATATACACGTTTTTCGAATCGTACTCGTAGAAAATTTTTGCCGGGGCGCTGAGATTTGTTGCGTATTGATCTTCGAAATCCCAATTGCCGCTGAGATAGAGCGAGTTTGCTTGCGGGATGGCCGTTGCGGTTGTTCCTGCCGGTGCGGTTAAGGTATATGTTCCGTTCGTCATCTCCGGTCCGTTCGCGAGATATTGATTTCGCTCGGCGCCGAAATATGTTTCGGGCGATTGGACGCCATTGTAATTGATCGTGATCGTGCTTGTCGGATTTACGAAGCCGGTCGGCACGGTGCTCGTCGGAATGCCGAGAGCTTCGTCGCGTTGGATGAGCGCCTGTTGGATCGCGGTTTCAGTTTCATTATAATTCCCTTCGCCAATAGAGTTGTGAACGATAAAGCCGTCGATATTGATCAGATATTCAGCAGGCCAATACAGATTTTGATACGCATCCCACGTGCCCATGTTACTATCGAGGACGACGGGATATTGGATACCGAGTTGCTTCACCGCGTTTTGGACGTTCGTTATATCATGTTCGAATTGGAATTCCGGCGTGTGGATGCCGACGATTTCGAGTCCGGCGTTTTTGTACTTCGCGTACCATGCGTTTACATAAGGGATCGTACGGATGCAATTGATGCAGCTGTAGGTCCAGAAATCAACGAGGACGACTTTATTGCCCACCAAACTTGCGAGCGTGAACGGTTGCGTGTTGATCCAGCCGGTCGGGTCGGTGATTTCCGGGGCGGCTTGGTCACCCGCTGCGATTTCCTGTTGGATGGTGCTCGCGCGCGTGGCGAGGAATTGGGCCGGAGACGTTGCATTGGTAATGGTACTCGATGCGGTCGAGCTTGTGGTAGCGATTCCGGCGGTTGACGTTTCGTTCGCGATCTCCTGTTGGACTGTTTGAGTCGGCCCGTTATTCGGCTTGATTACTTCGAGCCAGACGATAGCACCGACGACGATGACGAGAATAACGATTAATAATATTTTTTTCTGAGTGTTCATATTATTTTAATTTTGTTTTAATGGCAAAATATTATTCAAAATACTGAAATTTCCAAGTAGCGAAACGTTTTGCGTGAAAACTAAAACTCCTAAAATAACCAATATGATACCGAAGGCGATGTTGATGTAGCGGACGATGCCGGCGTAGCGGTTGATAAGGTTTGCGGCGGCGGAGGCGAAGAGGCCGACGATCAGGAATGGGACGCCGAGGCCGAGCGAGTAGGCGATCAATAAATAGAAGGCGGTGCCGGGGGCGGAGACGGCGAGACCGAGGATGGCGGCGAGCGCGGCGCCGACGCACGGTGTCCAGCCGGCGGCGAATGCCATGCCGAAGACGAGTGAGGTTAAGTAGCGCGAGTTAAATTTTTTAATCCAACCCTTTGCTTCGTTGCCGCCGAATGAATGTTCGCGTTCGAGGAATGGGATATGAAAAAATCCCATAAGATAAATTCCGAAGAAGATGACGATCGCACCACCGATCCAGCCGAGCCAGTCCTGTACGCCGTACGCGATACCGCGCAATACCGAATTCAGCAAGACGCCGAGGATCGCGAATATTATAGAGAAGCCGATGACGAAAAATAACGAATTGAGGAAAAGTTCGATGCGTTTGGCCGGAACGGGTTTGCCGTCGGCGCCGCGATTGTTGATTGTCGCGCCGGAGAGATACGCGAGGAAGCCGGGGATGATCGGCAAAACGCAGGGCGAGAGGAATGAAATGACGCCCGCTGCGAATGCTATCCAGATTGAAAGGCCGTTATCCATATTTTTATTTTATATTGTTGGTTGGTGATGTCAAGTTAACTTTACATCAATTGATGTGATCACGATAGACGAGCGCGATCACTTTTGCGAGGACCATGGCGGTTAGTGCTGTAACGAGCCAAGGATCGACTGCGTGGTTCCATCCCTGCACGATGATGGCGATAACGATGACACCGGATCCGGTAAGGTAGGCGATGCGGCCGGCCATAAGTTTGTGCAAATCTTCGCGTTCGTCGCCCGAAGATTCTTTCCAGACCAAGCTGGCAAAAATAAAGAAGATGGTGGCGAAGATAATCGTACCTGCCATGGCGAGCGCAGTCGGCATCCAGAACATAAACGGATTGACGAGCACGATCGCAATCGCAACGAGTACGAGCGACAGGATAGTTTCTTTCAGGTAATTATTTTTCATGATATATAAAAATTTTCTCGACTGGCTCTTTGAAAAATCGCGCGAGCTTTATCGCGAGGACGACGGAGGGCGTGTAGTTTCCTTTTTCGATCGCGATAATCGTTTGGCGCGTGACATCGACTGCGCGAGCGAGCGCTTCTTGTGTCACGCCGGATTTACTGCGCAGTTCGTAGATGTTATTCGAGAGTTTTTGCGGGACGGAGTACGGCGACATGGTTTAAGGATAGCTGGTATGCGTTCGCGATGTCAAGTTGGCTTTACAATTTGGCAGGTTTACTAAAAGATTAAAAATTTGTTAAAATGATTTTGGTAATTTGTTCCGTTAAAATTCGAAAGCGAGGCTAAAATGCTTACACAGACATCTCCTACAAGTGCTGACCTTGGCCAGTCGTTCTCTGCCGCGGAAGCCAATTCCCGCGTCGCTTCCATAGCCCATCAAAAGGCATCTCTCATAAAAAGCGGTTGGCGAGAAGATAGCGATCGTTGGTACGAACCTGGTGCACCGAGGGATCCAGGTAGACATACTGGATGGTCGCTCAAGGAGGCGCTGGAGATTCAGTGCAGGATAACAGCTCGTTCCTGCTAATCCCTTGTTGGTTCATCCCCAAAACATCCCGGGTCGTAGATTGCGGCCCGGTTTTATTTTTTTCACTCTTCCTCAACCCGTCGCATCTCCCTGCCATGCGCGCGTTTTTTTAGCGCTTCGCGTTTATCGGATTTTTTCTTTGGGCGTGCGAGGCCGAGTTCGATTTTTATGTAGCCATTTTTTAAGAATGCGCGGAGCGGGATGAGCATACGTCCTTTTTCTTGCAGCGAGCCGACCAGCTCTTTTATTTCGCCGCGCGTAAGCAGGAGTCGCCGAGCGCGATCTTCTTCATAGCCGGCGGGCGTGTTCTTTGGTTGGTAAGGCGGGATGTGCGAGTTTACGAGATAGGCTTCTGCGTTGCGGATCAGGACGCGCGCACCGGCGATTTGTAATTGCCCCTTTTTTGCACTTTTTACTTCGCCGCCGAGCAGTTCGATGCCAGCCTCGTAGGTTTCGGCGATCTCGTAATCAAATCGAGCACGCCGGTTTTCAGCGATGGTGCTATTGCTTGCCCGTGCAGTTTTTTTGGCGGTGGCCATTGCTCTATTATATATGAAAAAGCCCGCGCGAGGTGGCGTGGGCTTTATGAGAGAGGAGGAATACGTTATGATGCGTAGTAAAGAGCTGTTAGATAGGGCGTGGCGGTCGCCTGATGATGGGACTCGCTTTACCCACCGTTAGGGGCAGTCACGGCCGCCACTTAGGCACTATTATATCCATGAAAGAAAAAATTGCAAATTTATTAAAAGAGGCGATTGGGGGCGATGCTGCTGCGGTGGGCGCTGTTGCGCCGGAGCTTTCGGTTCCGGATGAGTCGAAATTCGGGCATTACTCGACGAATGTAGCGATGCGATTGGCGAAGGCGCGCGGGGTTGCGCCGCTTGATTTGGCGCGGGAGCTGGCGGCGAAGATTGCCGCCGCGGCGCCGACCGGATTTTTTGATCGCGTCGAAGCGGCCGCGCCGGGATTTGTTAACTTTTGGTTAAGTGCGGAGACGGTTCAAAAAGAGTTTGCAGATCTTGCGCGCAAAAAAGATTTTGGGCGGAGCGATATAGGTGGCAATAAAAAAATTATTGTAGAATATTCCTCTCCGAATATCGCCAAAGTATTAAATGTCGGCCACTTACGCAACACGATCGTCGGTGATGCATTGGCGAATATTTTAGCTGCATTAGGGTATCAGGTTATTCGATGGAATTATCTCGGGGATTGGGGAACGCAATTCGGTAAGCTCATTACTGCATATAAGTTATGGGGTAACAAAAAAAACCTCAAGGAGCACCCTATCGAAGAATTGCAAAAACTGTATGTTCGTTTTCATGGGGAGGTTAAAGAAAATGCTGAGCTTGAAAAGCAGGGGCAGGAAGAGTTCCGTAAATTAGAATCGGGAGATCGTGAAAACCGAAAGCTGTGGGAGTGGTTTCGCAAAGAATCAGTTGAGGAATTAAAGAAGGCGTATTCTCGGCTTGGCATTGCCGATTTTGACGTGTGGATTGGAGAAAGTTTTTTTGAAAAGGAGTTACGGCCAATCGTCGACGGACTTCTCGAAAAGAAGATTGCTGAACGGAGCGAGGAAGCTATTATTATCCGGCTCGATGAATACAACTTGCAGCCGGCACTCATCCAAAAATCCGATGGGGCGAGTTTATATTTGACCCGTGATATTGCCAACCTAAAATATCGCCTCAAGAAGTATAAGCCGGCTAAAATATTGTATGTTATTGGCAATGAACAATCTTTTCAATTCGAACAATTATTTGCCGTCGCAAAGAGAATGGGTTTGGACGCCGCTGACTTGCAGCACGTTAAATATGGTCTTGTACTCGGAGAAGGTGGGAAGAAATTATCTACGCGAGAAGGGAGGACGGTCGCGATGTCAGAAATGCTTGAAAAATCAATTGCGTTGGCGCGCTCCGTTGTTGATGAAAAGGTTCGCGATCTTTCGGCCGTAGAGAAGGATGACGTTGCGCGCGTTGTTGGCATTGGTGCGTTAAAATATAACGACCTTAAGGAAAATCGGATGACCGATATTGTGTTTGATTGGGGTACAATGCTGGATTTTGCGGGCGACAGTGCGCCATATTTGCAATACGCTTACGCGCGCTTGCGGAGTATTTTGCGGAAGGCGAAGGATAAGCCGCGGGTTAGTGATGGTGCCCACGCGTTGAATTCCGATGTCGAACTCGCGCTCATGCGAAAAATTTTCGAATTTCCGGATGTCGTCGCGAAAGCCGGCGAGCTCTATGCGACGAGTATTGTGGCCGCGTATATTTACAAACTCGCGGTTGCGGCGAATAAATTTTATGAAACGACACCGATATTAAAGGATGAGGATGTGGCACGGCGCTCGGCGCGGTTGGCACTTGTCGAAGTTGCTGCACGCACGATCAAGGCGGGGCTGGGTTTGCTTGGGATTGAGACGCTTGAAAAGATTTGAAGGTCGGGTTACTGTTGGAGCAGAAAGGAGGGATTATGGCCGCAGTCACAACGTCTGCGCAGCTGACGGTGGAAGAGCAGCTTGCAGAACGCCTCAAAAAACGCCGAGAAGAAATACGGCTCAAGCTCCTTTCAATTATTGAAGGAGCCGGCCGCGAAGGGTGTTATATTAATGACCTTTGCCTGGTCGTGAGCTGCTTCGATGTTTGCTATGTGCTCAGTGCCTTGCTGAGGCAGAAAATCATTAAATATCACGACGTCGATCGGGTGCGGATGGGTTTTCCGGCAAAATAACTGCGGGGCTTCGGCTCCGCTTTTTTTGTCGCGCGATCCATTGAAAAAGCTTGAAAAATCTGGTATTTTGAGGGGATGGCACAAGAAACGGAACGAAATTTTTTGGGTGATGAGGAATTTAATCTGCCTCAGCTCGAGGAGAAGGTTTTGCAGTTTTGGGATGAGCGTGGGGTTTTTGAAAAATCATTAAAAAAGAATGAAACTTCGGGCGAGAAATTCGTTTTCTATGAAGGGCCGCCGTATGCGAATGGCCGTCCGGCGTTGCATCACATTCTCGCGCGCGTCGTAAAGGACGTTATTTTGCGGTTCAAGACGATGCAGGGATATTACGTTCCGCGTCGCGCCGGTTGGGATACGCACGGCTTGCCGGTTGAGATGGCTGCTGAAAAAGTTTTAGGGTTTAAGACGAAGCGCGACATTGAGCAGTTCGGTGTGGAAAAATTTAATGAAGAGGCGAAGAAGCAGGTTTGGATTCATCGCGACGAATGGGAGCGGCTGACGAACCGGATTGGCTATTGGCTTGATTTGAAGAACGCCTACGTCACGTACGCGCCGGAATATATCGAGTCGATTTGGTGGACCCTCGCGCAGATCTCGAAGCGAAAAGTTGATGGCGAAAGTTTGCTGTTCAAAGGCCACAAGGTTGTGCCGTGGTGTACGCGCTGTGGGACGGCTTTGTCCTCGCACGAGTTGGCGCAGGGGTATAGGGAGGTTGTTGATCGATCGGTGTATGTTAAATTCAAGTTAAAAAATCCAGAAAAAATTGGTTTGCCCGGCCAAAATGTTTATGTCCTTTCATGGACGACTACGCCATGGACGCTGCCGGGGAATGTTGCGCTCGCGGTTGGCGAAAAAATTTCATACACCGCGCTTCGCGTGAAAGATGTCAAAGAATTATATATTCTTGCGAGCGATCTGGTAAAAACAGTTTTTAAAAATGAAGAGATTGAAATTGTTCACGATGATATCAAAGGCAAAGACCTGATCGGCGTCGAATACGAGCCACTCTTCGAAGTCGCGCCGCTGCAAAAACCGGAAGCATACAAAATATATGCGGCTGATTTCGTGACGACGACCGAAGGAACAGGTGTCGTGCATACGGCAGTGATGTATGGCGAGGATGACTACGAGCTTGGGAAGAAAGTGGGGTTGCCGCAGTATCATACGGTCACCGAAGAGGGGAAGTTTATGAAAGATGTGCCGGAGCTTGCGGGGGAGTATGTTAAATCGCGCGAGACGGAGGATAAGATTTTTGCGCATCTGGATCGGCATAATAATTTATTGCGCGTCGAGAATTATACGCACGAATATCCATTTTGTTGGCGCTGCGGTACGGCGCTCTTATATTACGCGCGAACCTCCTGGTTTATTGGCATGTCGCGGCTTCGCAAGGAATTGTTAAAAAATAATGAAACGATTCACTGGATGCCGGAGTATATTAAGGAAGGCCGGTTTGGCGAATGGCTGCGTGAGGCAAAGGATTGGAACTTGTCGCGCGAGCGGTATTGGGGTGCGCCGCTGCCGGTCTGGGAATGTGCGAAGTGTGGGCAGACGGAGGTGGTTGAGAGTTTGGAGCAGTTGTCGCAACTCGCCGGTGGCTCGAAGAATAACTATTGGGTGATGCGGCATGGAGAATCCGAGGGGAATATGCTGGGTATTCTTGATACGGGCTCGCAGAATTTTCATATTACGCCGAAGGGAAAAGAAGAAGCTGAACTTTCTTTACTGCAGCTTAAGAAAGAATTGAAGCACCAAAAAATAGACATCATTTTCACGTCGGAAATTTTGCGTACTAAGGAAACGGGTGCTATTGCCGGAGAAGTTTTCAATGCACCGATAAGATCGGATAAGCGGCTCAATGAGCTTGGCTGGGGACCGAAATACGAAGGGCGTCCGATTTCGGAATACGTTGATCGGTTGCCGACGTACGAGATGCGATTTGAGCATGGGATTGAGGGCGTTGAATCTCTCCGTCATCTGCGGCAGCGCGTCTGGAAATTTTTGCAGGATTGTGAGAAGGAGTACGAAGGTAAAAATATTTTAATAGTAAGTCATGGCGATCCGATCTGGATGATGCTGGAAGTTGCTCTTGGGTGGTCGGAGAAGCGTGCGATCGAGGAAAGGAAAAATAAGGAAGGGTTATATCCGACAACGGGCGTAATTGAAGAGCTTTCACTGAAGACGATCCCGCGTGACGACACGGGTCTCATCGATTTGCACCGGCCGTTCGTTGATGAAATTACATTGCCGTGCACGGACAGAAAATGCGATGGCGAGATGAAACGTGTGCGTGCGGTTGCGGACGTTTGGTACGATTCGGGTGCGATGCCGTATGCGCAACAACACTTTCCGTTTGAAGGTGCGCGTGGGTCGTCAAAAAATCCGAAACCGAATGAATATCCTGCCGATTATATCGCCGAAGGTATCGACCAGACGCGCGGTTGGTTTTACACGATGCTCGCGATCGCGACGGCGCTTGGCTATGAAGCGCCGTATCGCAATGTCATCACGTTCGGTTTGATGAACGATAAGTTCGGCAACAAGATGTCGAAGTCGAAGGGCAACGTCATCGAGCCATTCGAGATTATCGACAAATATGGCGTCGATGCGGTGCGCTGGTATTTTTATGCAGGGACGCCGTTCGGCGAGCCGAAAAATTTCGACGAGGCGGAGGTGGCGAAGAAGTTGCGGCAAGTGCATTTGATCATTTATAACTCGTTTGTTTTTTGGCGGACGTATGCGAAGAAAGACAAAGAGACAAAGAGACGGAAGGACACGGGGACAAGAAACGAAGAGATGGAGAATGTTTTGGACCGATGGATTTTGGCTCGGTTTGATGAGCTTGCTGGTTCGGTGACGGAGAAATTGGAAGCATATCAGGTTCGCGAGGCAGCGCTCGAGATCGAAGGTTTTGTCGACGATTTGTCGCGCTGGTATATTCGCCGGTCGCGGCGGCGGCTGCAGCGACCGGATGATAGCGCGGAGGGTGCGCGCGATTATGAAGTCGCTTCGGCGACGCTTGGATTTGTGTTGATGCAGCTTACGAAATTGATGGCGCCATTCACGCCGTTCTTCTCGGAAATTTTGCATGCGGCGCTTGGCGGTGGGAAAGAGTCGGTGCATTTAGAGGAGTGGCCGGCGAATGGAAGAGACAGGGGACAAGAGGACAAAGAGACAAGGGAGCTGATTAAGAATATGGCGATCATTCGGCAGCTGGCGGCGACAGGCCTCGCAAAGCGCGCGGAGGCGAAAGTAAAAGTTCGCCAGCCGTTGAAAAGTTTGACGGTTAGAGATGAAACATTAAAAAATAATAAACCGCTGCTCGCCATTTTGGCGGACGAAGTGAACGTCAAAGAGATTTTGTTTGATGCCGCGATAGAAGGTGACGTCGCGCTCGATGCGGCGATCACGCCGGAGTTGCGCGAGGAGGGCCAATTGCGCGACGTCATTCGCATGGTGCAAGAGTTGCGGCAAAAAGCCGGCCTCGAACCGAAGGATTCTATCGCATTGATGGTTGGAGTACCGGAAGAAGTTCGCGGCGCACTGGAGAAACATGAAAATATCATTAAAAATGATGTCGGGGCACAGACGATTGAGTATAAGCGGTCGGATAAATTTGACGCGGAAGAGGAGGTTAAGCTTGATGGGCAGAGCGCTTGGATCGGGTTGCGAAAATTGGGGTAGGTTTGTGCCTAGGTTTACACGGCGGGGATTTCGGGTAAAATGGGAACTATGACAACCGCGAAACAAAAAATCGATTTGCATGCCGAAGTCGCAGAATTGCACACGCTTTTGCGTGCGCTTGGCGAAGAGGCGGTCATGATGCGCAACGGCGGCAAGCTGGCGCAAAAGGAGAAAACGTATTTCGGCAACATTGTTACGGAGGCGGATAGTTTGGTCGAGAAGGAGATCGTGAAGCGGTTGATGGTGCGCTATCCGGACCATTGTATCCGCGGCGAGGAATTGGGCGCAAGCCGGCCGACGGAAGATGGAGTTTGTGAATATGAATGGATCATTAACCCGATCGACGGCACGACAAATTTTTCGAAAGGGCTGACGGCGTTTGCTATTGCTATTGCTTTTCTCGACCACGGCGCACCGACGATGGGCATCTTATATTTCCCGGAGACCGCGCGGTTCGTGTATGCGATCAAGGGCGAGGGCATTTTTGACAATAATAAACCGTTCAAGAAATTCGAGCGTCCGGGTGTTACTGCAATGCGGAATGCGCTCATCGCCGGCGCAACGACGAGTCGCAAGAAGGGCCGTTTCGAAGCACTTGGCACTCTGCGGATGGGGTCGCTGAATCTCGTGAACACCGGCTCCATGAGTGAAAACTGTATGCTCGTCGCTGAGGGCAAGCTCGATGCCGCGGTTCATACCGATGCGACACTTTTTAATATAGCTGCCGCGATCCCGATCCTTGAAGAGGCCGGCTGCGTGGTCGCCGGTTTTGAAGAAGATTATCCCGACCTTTCGCGCGAACGCATTACGTTCATCGCCGCCGCGAATCGTGAGCTGCTTGCCGATATTAAAAAAACATTATTGCCGGCGTGGGAGAGGGCGGAGAAGTAGGGGAGGCATGGATCGAAGCGATGGCGCGCCGGCTGCGGCGGTTTTATATCGCCAGCCCGACTTTCTTTTTTACTTCAGCCATTTTTGCGTCAGCAACTTTCGCGGCGCGGGCCGAGCCATCGTTTAAAATTTTTACGAGAGTCGCCGGCTTCGCGAGCAGCTTTTCTTTTTGCATGCGAAAATCGACGAAATAATCGGCTACGAGTTCGGCGAGCGATTTTTTAAATTCGGAATAGGTTTTGCCGGCGAATTCGCGGGCGATTTCTTTTGGCTCTGGCGCTTTGCCCGTCGGTGCGGCTATTGTACCTCCATCGAGCGCCGCATAGATATCCAATAAATTTGAAAGTCCTGGCTTGCGCTCCGGATCGTATTCGATCTTTGCATTGGAGTCTGTCACCGCTCGAGAGATTTTCGCGCGAATCTCCTCGGGTGAATCATCCAGGAACAAGCAACCCTCCGGCTGGGACTTCGACATCTTTTTTGCCGGATCTTTCAGCGACCTCACGCGCGGCGTTTTTGTCAGCAACCCTTTCGGTTCGATGAACATTTTCCCGAATCGTGAATTGAACTTGCGGGCGAGGGTGCGGGTGAGCTCGAGGTGCTGGAGTTGGTCATCGCCGACGGGAACGACTGTGGCGTCGTAGAGTAAAACATCTCCCGCCATTAAGACCGGGTAATCGAATAGGCCGACGTTGATAAGCTGGGTCGTATCTTTCGTAAAAGTTTTACCAGTCCTTATTTCAATGCCATCTCGTTGGATTATTTCTTCTGTTCTGGTAACTACCTTCTCTCCTTTTTCTTTGAACTGAGTCATTCTGTTCAACTCGCCGATCGGAGTAATGGTATTTAAAATCCAAGCCAATTCACTATGTGCGTGGACTAGAGATTGGAGAAAGAAAGTGACCTTTTTAGCATCCATACCTGCTGCTATATAACTTGCAGCTATACTAAGAATAGAATCATGCAATTCTTTTGGATTTTGGGGTTCCGTGATTGCGTGAAGATCAGCGACGAAAAAATAGCAATTGTACTTTCCTGAATTCTGCAAATCTATAAAATTTTTAAGTGCTCCGAGATAGTTTCCTAAATGGAGCTGACCAGATGGTTTAATGCCGGAAACGAGGACGGGTTTCATGCTATTGATGATAGCGGATGGCGTTTTTATTGGCAAATTTTCTTCGAAATAAAACCGGATCCCTTGCGGGATCCTCGGGTGCCCGGAATCCATCTCGAAGCTCATGACGAACCGATCGATCCTGAGCTTTGAGATGGACTCTCTGTGGCAATAGTTCCTTTATTATATTCTCGCTATAATTGCTGTCAACCTTACACCTCAATCACGACCGGCAAAATCATCGGACGGCGGCGGGTTTTGTTATAGATGAATTGGCCGACTTGGTCGCGGATTAGCGTTTTCAGGTAATCGGGTTCGATTTCTTGGTTGTGCTGGCATGCGTTGCATGACGGCGCGGATGCGTTTGCGGATTTCGTCGAGCATTTCCTGGTTCTCTTTTAAGTAGATGAAGCCGCGGGAGATGATGTCGGGGTTTTTGAGCAGGCGACCGCCTTTGCCGGCGCCCATCGTCAGGATGATGATCATCATGCCTTCCGCGGCGAGTGCGCGGCGGTCGCGCAAGACGACTTCTTCGACGTCGCCAACGCCAAGACCGTCAACCATGACGTAGTATGCGGGCACGGTTTCTTTCGTGATCTTGAATTCGCCGGGCGTTAGTTCGGCGACTTGGCCGTTGTCCATCAGAATGACGTTCTCTCGCGGGATGCCGACTTCGCGCGCGGACTGGCCGTTCGCGGCGCGCATGAAATAATAGCCGTGCACCGGAATCAGGAATTTCGGCTTGATGAGTTTCATCACGAGCTTCAAGTCCTCCTTCGGCGCATGGCCGGATGAGTGGATGTCGACGAGTGCGGATGGAAAACGATGGCGCCCTGGCGCGCGAGGTTGTCTTTAACGGACTGCACGCTGCGTTCGTTGCCCGGGATGACGGACGACGAGAAGACGAACGTGTCGCCTGGTTTGATCTTGATGTGGCGATGTTCGCCGTTGATCATTTTCATCAGGCCGGCGTTCGATTCGCCCTGCGCGCCGGTCGACAAAATCATGATTTTGTCGTCGCTGTATTTTGCAACTTCCTCGACGGAAATGATCGTGCCTTCTTTCGCTTTGATGAAGCCGAGCTGTTCCGCGATCTGGATGTTGGTTTTCATCGAGTAGCCGTTCAGCGCGACTTTGCGGCCGAGCTTTTCGGCGATCTTGATGATCTCCGCGATGCGGGTCAGGAGCGATGCGAATGTTGCGACGATGATGCGGCCTTCAGCAGCTTTGAAAATTTCTTCGAGATTGCGCTCGACGGTTTTTTCGGAGACCGAGTGGCCGGGCTTTTCCGCGTTCGTGCTGTCTACCATAAAGCTGTGGACGCCCATCTTGCCGATCCGCTCGAACTCGTCGAGGCCCTGCGGCTCGCCTTCGTCGTTGTAGTCGACGCGGAAGTCGGCGAAGTGGACGATGTTGCCGGCCGGCGTTTTCATCAAAACGCCGGTCGTTTCTGGGATCGTGTGCGGCACGCCGAAGAACACGGCGTCGAAGTTCGGCGAGATTTTCATCTCGTCGCCGATTCTTCACCGTGATAATTTTCATTTTCGGCGAATTCGGAAAATCGTCCTGGCGCTTTTCGATGATTGCCTTCGTGATCGATGTCGCGTAGATCGGGGGATTGCCGAGTTTGCCGAGGAGATGCGGGAGCGCGCCGATATGGTCGTAGTGGCCGTGCGTTAAAATGATCGCGGCGATGTTTTGCTTTTTCTTTTCGAGATATTGGATGTTCGGAATGATGTAGTCGATGCCCGGCGTTTCATCTTCCGGGAATTGTAAACCGACGTCGATGATGACGATCTCGTTTTTGTATTCGAGGAACATGCAGTTGCGGCCGACTTCTTCGAGGCCGCCGAGCGGGACGAAGCGGACGGCGTCGGGGTTGCCGGGTGGGATTGCTGCGGCGTTTGCGCCAGCTGCGTTTGCGCCACCGTTTCCGTTCGAGCCGAACTGGCCGAGATGGCCGTTGCCGAACTTCGATGCGCTCGAGCGGCTGATGGCGCCAACTGGCGGTAAGCTTTGGCGGCGCGGTGGGCGATTGCTGCGGCCGCCGCCTGGTCGACCACTGTTGCTTCCGCCGCTGTTTCCGCCGTGCGGGCGGTTTCGGTCAGCACCGTTCCGATCCTCGCCCCGCTCGCTATTTATGTAGCGCTCTTCCGTGCGGCCAATCTGAATCGTGCCCGGCTCTTTCGGTTCGATCTTTGGCCGCGGCCGAATCTCAGGCGGCTTTATGCGCGCGCGCTCCTTCGGCTGCTCTTTTTTATTGTTTTCAGTTGAATCAGGTTTTTTAATCATGGGTTAATGTTTATTTATTTACGAATTTAATTTATTTTTAATTTGTGCTGCGACTGCTTGTAATTCTTTTTCCGATGTTGCCTCACGCGAACCAGGGCGATAGAGAAATTTTCGAGGTTCGTATTCTGTAATGCCTTCATCGCCCTGCTTCCGTGGAACGATATGCAGGTGAAAATGGAGGACTGACTGGCCGGCGACCTTTCCTTCGTTCCACGCGTGGTGGAATCCTTCCGCGCCAAAAAGTTCTTTTAATGTAATTTTAATTTTTGTAGCGAGTACGAAAATTTCTTCTTTTTCTTGCGGGGTGAGCTCTTCAAACGTTTGGATGTGTCGGATTGGACAAATCAAAACGTGGCCGGGAGTTATCGGAATGTTAGTTGGGAACGCCCAGACGAGATCGGTTTGAGCTATAAGTCGCTCCTTAACTGCTGGCGATGTACAAAAGGCACAATCGGTCATTTTAATCAAAATTTAATTTTTGGTGCCGAGGAGGGGATTTGAACCCCTACGACCTTGCGGTCATAGCGCCCTGAACGCTACGTGTCTGCCAATTTCACCACCTCGGCATTGTTAGAAACTCTTTCGCAATATCAAATTTTCTTTTCAAGCACGGAACATCCGGATCAGGATAAAGTTTATTTAATAACTTGATCGAATTATGTTTACTGAATGTCACAGAGTATATACCCGAATGAAATTGAATAAATCCAGAAATTCCCAGCAGTTCTTCTACCTTTTCTTTTATCCAAACAAGATGTGGAGATGAAGCAGATATAAAAACTACATATAGCCGCGTACTTTTAGGCCAAATCGGGTCTTGGTACCTTTTTACCGATCCATCCCCATCTAAATGTCCACGAAGAAAATCAAAGAAAAGTTCCTCAGGAATATTTAGCTCTTTAAGCTTTTTTGATCTGTTTGGCATTAGGCCGACTTCTAGTAAAAATTTATACAAGACAACATTTCCAAATTGGACCCTCCAGCAAGTTGATGTTCCGTGCCCGTTTTTTTTCGTGCCGATTCTATTTTCTATTTTTAAGCAGTTGCAAAAAGTTTCAACCAAGTCCCTGTCTTTTGACGTAAAATCGAAAGTTCGGCCATTAGAATATAGGCAGCCATCCGTCGTTATCAAGCCGACTGCGTAAGCTAATTCTCGTGTCCAAATTATCTCTTTCTGCCGTGGATGCATAAATTTCCAGTCGGTTTTTAATGAGGAGAGTTCAACCTTGGAAATTGTAGTGTAGCACGGACCCATTCAAGAAGTCAAATATAAATAAAAGCGGCTGGATCTAGTGATCCAGCCGCGGGGATGTGCTGTCTACTCCACCACCCTCGCCGTATTGAGATACCAGCTCGTCTGTTCGCGCGACAAGTCCGATGGGTCAACCAATAAATCGGGCGAGATGCCTTGGATGTCTTTGTTGGTTATGTACAAATAGTCGGGCGAATACAAAAACACGGCGGGGTTGTCGTTGACGATGTCTTGCTGGGCGGTTGCGAATTGCAAAGTGCGCGTGGCGACTGTGAGATCGGTGCGTGCGTTCTCGATCAATGAATCGACTTTCGGATTGTCGTAGATCGCGAGGTTGAGGCCGGGGGAGAAGCGCTGCGATGAATCCCAGAATGAGTAAAGGTCGGAGGATGGGCCGAGGACGTTGCCGAAGAGCAACGATTCGTACGTCCGGTTTTTGATTGTGTTGGCGATAATGTCTTCCGAAGTGTCGGTCGCGATGTTCACCTGCACGCCGATCGCTTGCCAGTCGGTTTGCAGCGTCGCTGCGGTTTGATCGAGGAAGTCGATATCTGGCACGGTCAAATTAACGACGAGCGGCACGGAAACTTTCTGAATTGTCTTTGCGCGAAAGCCGGTCGTCGAGCTGATGGCCCAGCCGTCTTGTGATAATAGTGATGTTGCGAAATCACTCGCCGATGTTGAAGCGGTCGAAAATCCAGGTTCGGTTGTCGACGCATAATACGGAGCGTCGGGCGGAATCGGGCCGTAGTCGGTTGCGCCATTGCCGCCGAGTGCTTGCGATACGAGCCCGTTTCGATCGACGGCGACGGCGAGCGCTTCGCGGACGGATGAATCTTGCAGCGCTAAATTTTTGCTGGTGTTAAAGAAGACAGCGTAGTAGCCGGGCGTGCGCCAGGCGAAGAGGTCATATGGGCGATTGATGCTTGCGAGGTCTTGCGACGAGATGCCGCCGAAACCGTTGATTTGTCCGGAGTTAAAACTTTGCAGGAGGTCGGTCGTGTTTGCAAAAAACGCGAGGTCGAAGTTGCTGATGTTTGCTTGCGACCCAGGATAGTTTTTCCACGCCGTCAGATCGTATGATGAAATGAAACCGTCGGATTGTTCGTTGTAAGAGGAGAATTCATAGGGACCGCTGCCGGCCGGTTTTAAATTGTAATCGGATAAATGCCAATTGCCGACCGGGACGTCGGCGAAGATATGTTTTGGGATGACGTAGAGATTCGCGAGATTGTCGCCGAAGAATGCGTAGGGTGTTGCGAGGGTGAACGTCAGTTCGAGCTCGCTGACGCGATTGACGGTTACGCCTTGCCAGCTTGCGGCGAGCGGGGAGTCGGAGTCGGGGTCTTGGATCGATTGCACGGTGAAGATGACGTCGTCGCTCGTTAGCTGTTGGCCGTCTTGCCACGTGAGACCGTCTTTTAAGTGGACGGTCCATGTTCGGCCATCGGTCGACGACGTTATGCTGTCGGCGATATCGGGGACGTTGGCGTATAACAATTTTACCAAGCTTAAATCGGCTTCACTTTGCGCCGTCACGGGGTTTACATTTTCCGGCTGGCCGACGACGCCTTCAATGAACGTGCCGCCGTGCGACGGAAACGCCGTCGTCGCCTGTGCGATGACCATGCTGATTACGACGATGAAGCTAATGACGGCAGCGAGCGAGGAAATGAGGAAGAGGATGCGCTCTTTCTTCGTGAATGCGAAATACAGTTTTTTGAAGAAGGACATTGGTGCGGTTGCAAAATGAAAATCCCCGGCGTGTTGCGGGATGATGAACTAAGACCGGACTAATTGATACAGCGCGAGCGCTACGAACACGATGGAAAGGATGATGGTCAGGTTGAACGCGGTTTTTTCCATGCCGCGGCGCGTTTGGTACGCACCTCCACTGTCGCCGCCGCCGAGGAGGCCGGACGTGCCGGCTGAGCGCTGCTGGAGTAAAATGAGCGTGATGATTGCGATTGAGAGTAAGATTTGTACGATGGCGAGAAACATAATTTTAATGATTATTTAAGTAATCAGGTGGATGACGAAGTTTACGATGCTGATAATGATGGTCGCGAAGAATAGGGCGGGAATCGATTGAATACTAATACTTCCGTGCATAAAGTCAAACTGCGGCAGGTTGGAAAGGTAGGCGAGCACCCAGATGACGATTGCGTTCACGACGATCAGGCCGAGGCCGAGCGTGATGATAATCAGCGGACCGAGGATTAAAGTCAGGACTGGTTTTAGGAGGAAATTGAGGATTGTTAATATGAGCGCGATTATTATAAGGCCGACGATCGGCGCGCTTAGGATGAAACCGGGGAAGTAGCGCATCGACGCCCAGTTCGCGAGCCAGAGTGCGAATGCATTGCCAGCGGTTACAAGGATCAGCTTGAAGAGCCAGTGCATTTTTTCATTATAACATGACACGGCATCCCGCAGGCATGCTGCAAAAGAGCGAAGAGCCGTAAGAACGGATTCGCTCTTTTGCAGCATGCCTGCGGGATGCCCATATTCTTGCTAAAAATGAAAAACCGCTCCGGGCACGAGGTGTGCGCGGAGCGGGAGGAGTTGGGAAGAGATGCTTACCGTCGAGCGTCCCACGGTTTTGAGAGTGGACGTGGGTCCATGAGCTTTCGGAGTCTGTAGATCAGGAACATTGCGGCCCACGATATGAATATCGTGAGGGCGATGGTTACTACAGCTTCGCGGCTCTCGGTCTGCATTCCTATAATCAGGAATACGCATCCGGGACCGATTAAGGATGTGTAACCATGGAATAGGCTTGTATCGAATATCGCCACGATGATGGCGAAAACCAAGATTTCGAAGCCGATTCGTCGAAGCATTATCTGGCCAAGTACATTATAGCCGATTGTTCCGACAAGCCATTCCGGGATCAAGAGGAATATCGTTAGGATCGCTCCAAATATGAGTGGTCCAGAGCCATCTTTAAACATTGTTTTGCTACCTCTCGCTAGTTTGGATTTGGTACTCCTATTAACTTAGCACACTTATATCAAATTGTCAAGCAAGCTCCTGCCGTTCATGTCGGGCGCTTTGGGGATGCCCATGATGGCGAGAATGGTTGGCGCAACGTCGGCGAGGGAGCCGAGGGTTTCGGTTTCGAACGTGTCGGCGTTCATAAATTTGCGGCCCTTGAATTCGGGGGCGATGATGTAAAGCGGGACGGGGCTGGGGTCGTGTTGGCTTTCGGCAAGGCCGGTTGTCGGGCTGATCAATTCTTCTATGTTGCCGTGGTCGGCGGTAATGACGAGGAGGACGTCGGGAGTTTGGGCGACGGCGAGGACGCGCGCGATTTCACGGTCGATGACGCGCACGGCTTCGAGCGAGGCGTTGTAGTCGGCGGTGTGTGCGATCGTGTCGGGATTCGCATAATTGACGAGGATGAAATCGAACCCCTTGCTTTGGACGGCTTCGATCAAGCGGTCGGTTATCGAGCTTGCCATCATTTCGGGATGTTCTTCGGGATGAACTTCCGAGATTGAGGGGATGAGCGTTCGGAACTCACCGGGGAACGGCGGTTCGCGGAGACCATTAAAAAAATATGTTACGTGCGCGTACTTATACGTTTCGGCGAGGCGCAGTTGGGACATGCCGCGGTCGGAGAAAATTTTTCCGATGGGATTTTCTACCGTGTCGGCCGGAAAAATGACGGGAACGTCGAAATCATCGCGATAGTGGCTCATGGTTGCGATAAACAAATTTTGCAGCGGCAGGACCGGGAATTCATTAAAACTTTTTAAAATAAATGACGAGGCGAGCTGGCGGATGCTGTCTTCGCGGTAGTTGAAAAAGATGAGGGCGTCGCCATCTTTTATTTTTTTTGCGTCGGCTGTCGCTTGGTCGGTACCAAACCGGATCGGCGGCAAATATTCCTCGGTCATATTTTGTTTGTAGGTCGCATCTATAATCGCCGCCGGATCGTCGACGATTTGGCCGATTTGGCCGGTCATCGTTTCGTACGCAGTTTGCGTTAGGCGCCAGTTGCTGTTGCGGTCCATCGCGTAGTAGCGGCCAATGAGCGATGCGAGATATTCGTGCGGGACTTCTTTGAGGAAAGTTGTCAGTGTATGCGGCGGGCTGTCTTTTCCGTCGGCGAAAAGGTGCAGATTTATTTTCGCGTTGTCGCCGAGTTCGGTTCGCGCCATTTTAATGAGCGCGAGGAGGTGGTCGAGCGATGCGTGGACGTTGCCTTTCGTCAGCAAGCCGGCAAAATTTACCGCACCGCCGGTCTGTTTCGCATGTGCAAACGCGTCTTTCAAAATCTGGTTTTCAAAAAATGTTCCGTCTTGGATCGCCATCGTGATCTTTGGGAAGTATTGGTAGAGCACTTTTCCGGCGCCGAGCGTCATGTGGCCCACTTCGCTGTTGCCGACTTCGCCCCACGGCAAGCCGACGGCGATGCCCGATGCCTGTAAGCTCGTCATCGGATAATTTTCGCGCAGCCACTCGAACGTCGGTGGCTTCACCACCCAGATCGGATTCGTTTCATCGTGCCGCCCGATACCCCAGCCATCGAGGACGATGAGGACAGTTGTTTTCTTGGCCATGTGGTTATTTTAACATGAATCTCGCCCTGCCCTGCAGCGCAAAAGAGCAAAGAGCGGTAAGAACCGATTTGCTCTTTTGCGCTGCAGGGCAGGGCGACGAGTCATTGGCAGAAAACAAACATGGCCAAAAAATACAGCTTTGTTTGAAGAATCTTCGCTTTTTTGCAAGGCAGGAGGGAAAGGATTGACCAAAGGATGAATCCGGAGTATCATAATGACATTAAAAGTCATTAAATTTATGTGCATTTCATTAACTAATTATCATGCAAGCATCAACAGCGCTGGTTGCGGCTGCCGCTCTTATAGTCGGCATCGCCGTGGGGTATCTGGTTCGTCGGTACTGGGCGGCTAAGCAGTTTGCGGGCGAAGAACAGAAGATAGAAGAAAAAATTAAAAAGAATCTGGCTGACGCGGAGGCGAAAGCCAAGGAAATTGTCGTCGAGGCGAAAGAAAAAGCAGCCTCGCTTTTGGTTGATTCTCAAAATGATGAGAAGAAGCGGCGGAAAGAGATTGATGCGCTTGAAGCGCATTTATTGAAAAAAGAAGAAACGCTCGATAAGAAAGTCGGCGGATGTCGAAGCCGGAGGAAACGAAGCTAGCGAGCGAAGGAGGAAAAGATGAAGGCGAAGGAGGCGGAGCTGGCCGAACGCGAAGGCGAGGTTTCGGGGCGATTGGAAAAAATCGCTGGCTTGTCAGTTGTCGCAGGCGCGCGAGGAGATTATGAGGCAGGCGCAAGAAGATCGTTCGCATGATCTGGCTCAGCGCATCCAGAAAGATTGACCGCGAGAATCGCGATGAGATCGAAAAGAAAGTCGGCGGAAATTATTACGATCGCGCTGCAGCGCTACGCGCGTTCGCATGTCGCAGAAATTACGACGACGATGTTCCCGCTCGCGGACGAGGATCTGAAAGGCAAAATTATCGGCCGCGAAGGCCGCAATATCCGCGCGCTCGAACGCGCGACTGGCGTCGAATTTATCATCGACGAAGCGCCGGAAGCGATTATTATTTCGTCCTTCGATCCGTTCCGCCGCGAGATGGCGCGCATGGCGCTTGAGAAATTGGTGAAAGATGGCCGCATCCAGCCGGCGAAGATTGAGGAGAAAGTTGAAGAGGCGAAGACGGAGCTCGCGAAGCGGACGCAGGAAATTGGCGAAGCGGCGGCGAGGATCTTGGTGTTTATGGTTTGCCGAAAGAATTGCTGCAACTGCTTGGTCGGCTGCATTTCCGCACGAGCTTTGGGCAGAACGTTTTGATCCACTCGACCGAGATGGCCTATATCGCCGAGATGATGGCGCGCGAGCTTGGTTTGAACGCCGACGTTGCGAAGCGGGGCGCGTTGTTGCACGATATCGGCAAAGCGATCGACCACGAGGTCGAAGGGACGCATGTTGAGCTTGGCATAAAGATTCTACGGAAATATGGCGTCGATGAAGCGGTTGTCGAAGCGATGCAGTCGCATCATGAGGATTATCCGTATGCGCGACCGGAAGCATATATCGTTACTGCGGCGGACGTTTTGTCAGCGGCGCGGCCGGGTGCGCGGCGCGGTACGCTCGAAAATTATATTAAACGCCTGGGCGATCTCGAGAAGCTCGCTGATGAATTCCCTGGCGTCAAAAACGCGTATGCGATTGCAGCAGGCCGTGAACTCCGCGTCTTCGTCGTTCCGGAAAAGATCGACGACTTCCGCGCGCTTGAACTTGCGCGCGAGATAGCGAACAAGATACAATCGGAACTGAAGTATCCCGGCGAAATTAAAGTGAATGTCATCCGGGAAATTCGGGCAGTTGAATACGCAAGATAGGCCAGGGGTGAGCAGGGCAGCAAAAAAACCGAGAAGCGGTCAGAACCGACTCGGTTTTTTTGCTGCCCTGCTCACGTCTGGCCTGTGCATTTGCATATTTTAAGAGATCATCTTACACTTAACCTCATACATTTGTTATGGCGCCCGATTCAATCTTTAACTATGGAGGCACGTTGTTCGTCATCCTCGGCCTCCCGGCACTCGGTATCATTGCCCGTTTTTGCGGCGTTTCTTTCAGGCGGATAACGAAATGGTATATGTATGCCGCAGTTTTTGCGGTTGTTGTCGTAATTAATTCGATTTTATTCCCGTTTATCGGCGGCAAGGATTATTTCTTCCGGTTCGCGACGGAGCTCGGGCTGATTGCGGCGCTGTTATGGTGGGCGTTTGAAGCGAAAGTGGGCGAAGCGAAGCAGATAATTAACGCGGCATTCAAGCGGCCGCTCGTCATTGCCGCAACAGCGTTCGTTGTCGCCGCCGAACTTGCCTCTATCTTCGCATTCGACGCGCATGCGGCGTTTTGGTCAAATTTCGAGCGTGGCGAGGGTGGTTTTGAAATGCTGCATTATTATTTGTTCTTTATTTTGCTGGTGTTGTTTTTCCAGCACGAAGAGGATTGGAAAAATATTTTCAAATTCTCGCTCATTGCCGCATGCGGCATGATTCTCTACGGTGTTGGCGCGAACCTCGGCGTCGTTTCGACGTGGATCAGCGCGTATGCGGGTGGCACGGCGCCGACCGGATGGTTCCATCAGCTCGTTGACGGTCGCTTTGAGGGATCGCTCGGCAATCCGGCTTATGTTGACCCGTATTTGATATTCTCGATGTTCTTCGCGGCATATCTTTGGCTCTCGTCGAAGATCGTTGGCAAGATGACGACGGCGAAGGCATGGGGTTATGGCATTCTGATCTTCGCGTTCCTGTTCTTCTTTTATCTTGGCCAGACACGCGGCGCGTTCCTTGGGTTGGCGGCGGGCTTGTTCGTCGGGGTTGTTTATCTCGCCTTTGTCGGTTCGCGCAAGGTCCGTAAGTGGTCGCTTGTTATCGTTGCCATTCTTATTATTCTTGCTGCTGGCGTTTTCGCCATCCGCAACGAACCATTTTTGAATAACATTCCTGGCGGCCGGTTGGCGCAGATCAGTTTGTCCGACGCGACTGCGCAGACGCGGTTTTGGGTGTGGGATGAAGCATGGCATGGTTTCCTTGATCGCCCGATTTTCGGTTGGGGCCAAGAGAACTTCACGGCGGTCTTCGATAAATATTTCAACCCGAACTTCTATGTCCCGGGGCAAAATACCGAAACGTGGTTCGACCGGGCACACAGCGTATTCTTCGATTACCTCGCGGAAACCGGTATTGTCGGTCTGTTGGCCTACCTCTCAATATTCGTGATCTTTGCACGCGACTTTTTCCGTCGGAAGAAGCAGGATATCGCTCCGGCGGGCGAACATCAGACGGCGCATGTATTGCAGAACGCGTTGATGCTTGCCATGCCAGTCGCGTATCTTGTCCAGGGCGTAGCGATTTTCGACGTCCTGCCGATGTATATACCGCTATTCCTATTCCTCGCATTCGCGTCGTATCACTTTAGCCATACTACGAAACATGAATCCAACGTCTAAAAAAATCATCGCTATAGCGATTTCGGTAGCGATTCTTTGTATCGCATATTATGGCTCGTACTTGCCGTTGCGCAAAGCACAGGGGTTTATTGCGACGCTGCAAAGCTTGCAGACAACGCCGCCGACGTCATTGCAGGATCTCGAGACACGTTTGTCGGTACCGCTGAACACGCCGTCGCCGATCGGCCAGGAAGAGCTGGTTCGCAACACCGCGAACAGCGTCCTGAATTTTGTTCAACAAAGTCCGAATGCGACTTCGACGGACGAATTGGTTAGTTTCATGATGAGCTACTATGATCCGATTCTCGCACAGGGGAAGGGCATGAGCTTTGGGCAGGATTTGTATCTGGTGGGTGCGGTGAACGAGATCGCGTTCGCGCAGACGGGCCAGGCGAATTTCCTGTCGACGGCGCAGCAGTATTACGAGGAAGGCGTGATGGATGGCCCGAACCGGCCACAGCCGCTTTATGGGCTGTTTGATGTTTATCGTGCGGAGGGAAATGTTGCGAGCACGACGGCGATTGGCGAAAAGATCTTGGCCAACTGGCCGAGCGACAAGAATGTACAGCAGGCGCTTGCGCAGTTTGTGGCGTCAGCCGCCGCGGCGACGAGTTCGGTGAAAAAGTAATCCGTGATTACGGTTCGGCTCAAGGGCGGGATGGGCAATCAGATGTTCCAGTACGCGTTCGCGCGGGCGTTGGCGGAGCGAAATGGGGATGAAGTTGTTCTGGACGCCGCGCCGTTGCTTGACCGTACGCCGCGCCCCAACTTTCTTTTTCACGGATTTGTTTTTCGTGGTTACGATTTAGATATTTTTAATATTGATGCACGGCTGACGTTGTTTTCGCGCGTGGCGCTGCGATTCCCGGTGCCGGTGCTGTGGGCGGGTTTGAGCGTAATCGTCACTTTTGTGAAATCCATTTTTGGCGTGCAGCGTTTTGTTCGGGAGGCGGCGGATTTTAATATCGAATCATTGCCGAAGCATGGAAATTTTTATTTGGACGGTGCTTGGCAAAGTGAAAGATATTTTGAGGCGATTGCGGCGATGATTCGGCGGGAGTTTGTTTTGCGAGAGCCATTGTCGGCGCGGGCTCGCGAACTTGAGGCGCAGATTCGCGCTGGTGGGTCGATCGGGGTGAATGTCCGGCGCGGCGATTTTGTGACGGTGGCGCGATCTATCAAGCAACACGGATTTGTCGGCCTCGAATATTATCAGCAGGGGATGAAAATCGTTTTGGCGGGTCTTGGCAATCCCCAAACTCCACACGTCTACGTTTTCTCGGATGAAATTGATTGGTGTCGCGAGAATTTAAAATTTCCCGAGTTTCCTGATCTCGCAGTCACCTATGTCGGCCATGAATATGCCGGAAAGAAGTTCGGTGAATATTTACAGCTGCTTGCGGCCTGTCGCCATTTTATCATTCCGAACAGCAGCTTCGCCTGGTGGGCGGCGTGGCTGGGAGGGATGACGGATCCAAGCGGAGCGTCCAAGCCGGGCGTCCAAAAGATCGTCGTCGCGCCGAAGCGTTGGTATGCCGATGGTTCACCCGAGCGCGGTGTCGTGCCCTCGACGTGGGTGAGGGTTTAGATAATCGGTCGTTTCGCAAAAATAAAATCTTCGATGCGATTTGTTGTGAATCCCAACCTTTTCAAATATTCTACAACGTCACGATCTTCATTTGGATAATGAATTGCATCAACCATAATGCATATCGATGGATTCCTTTTAATCGTTTCCACTGCTCCCTCGAGCGCTGCTATTTCGGTTCCTTCGACATCAATTTTTAACACGTCAACCGTATCGACTTTAAGATCTTTTAAGGCGCTATCTATGGTTGTGACGGTCGTATCGCTTTCTCCTTGATGCTGTGAATTACGAAATTCCCTTTTTCATATGAATACGGCATAATGCAAAAGGCGCCCGAAGGCGCCTCTCACGACAAAATGAATTCACCCATCTTGAGAAATCTCAAGAACAGGATCACTGATATTGTAACATCATTCAAGCTCAATCTGACACACAAAAAGAATCCCCAAGGTCGACCTCTGAAAATTGAAAATCTGGATGCGGTGGCATTAGCCCTCTACCAGCATGCGAGCACACGGGCTACGAAGAAGTCCGTATACGAGGATTTCAAGGATGGGCTCGCCTGCTCATACAAGACGCTTGTCGTTGCCATGAACCGTGCCGGCGTTTTCGCGATGAAGATCCTCGCGATCATCATGCAATGGGGAAAGGCCCATGGGCATCTCGTGAAGTACACGGATGCGACCGACCTTCCGGTCTGCCTCAAGAAGAATGCCGATTCCCACCGGGTGATGAAAGCGTTCGCATCCCTCGGCAGGAGCTCGAAAGGCTGGTATTACGGGCTCAAAATGACGATGACGCGGGATGCGGACGGAAACATCCTCGGCATCCGGTTCTCGGATGCGACGAAGAATGACCGCGACCTTTTCCGTTCCGTGAACAAAGATATTAACGGTGTCATCGTTGCCGATGCGGGCTATGTCTCGAAGCAACTGGAGAAGGATATGAACATCGATGGCAAGCGGTGGGTCATGATCCGCCCGCTCAGGAGCATGAAGAAGCTCGCCCTGCCCTGGCAGTTGAAGCTCTACCGGTCGAGGTTCCAGATCGAATTCGACTTCCGCTCCATGAAACTGTTCTACGGCCTCGTGACGTCGCTGCCGCGTTCCGTTGACGGCTACCTCGCGAACTACGCGAACGCTGTCTGTTCCTTTGTGCTCAGCAAGTAACTTTCTTTTGTGTGTTTGATGGGTCCTGTTCAAAAAACTTGAAATCCGCAGACCACTGCGGTTCCTTTGCGTTCTCCGTATTCATATGAAAAAGGGAATTTCGTAATTCACAGCCTTGATGAGAGTTGTTTCTGAGCAGTGAATGTCCTTCATGGCTGGGGCTTATATACATCTTCCCAGCGCCATCGTAATCGCCTATGGCCACTTGTTTTAGTATAGTGTTTCGGAGCCCATTTGCGGCTACATTTTTTTCCAGCATCGAAAAGTTATCAGCTTCCAATTCGAATGCGATCACCCTCCCACCGTTACCCACTTCGATCCCTGAAAGGATCGAGAATGTCCCTATATTTGCACCGACATCGACCACTGTCATGCCTGTTTTCAGCAGGTCAGCTGTTCCATAAAAATCGCGGATGCATATCTCATGAAAGAGATCGAAATCATCAAGATCCCGGAGGATTATTGTATGTGTTTTTCCATTTATCAAGACAGGCATCGCACGTCTCTTTTTTGCGACTGCCTGCCTATATAATTTTTTTATCGCATTTTTACCACGAGGGCCGAACAGAACCCGCGGGACTAAGCCGCTCACCCAGCATGCTATAAAAATGGCCCCTCGCCCCTTAAAAGAAAAAAAGTTTTTAGCATACCAAGAAAGATAACGCAGGTCTGCTTTCGCTGACCAGTATCTGTTTTCCATTCGCCTATCATAGCATAATGGAAATTCTTTGAGTATTGTGGAATAATGAGGGTCATGATATCCGTTGTTTTTTCGTCGAATGATAATCACGCCATGCTTCTAGGCGTCGCATTATGCTCACTTTTTGAAAACAGGCGCGGCGATTATCCCGTCAGTATTTTTATCATGGATGGCGGTATCTCGGAAAAGAATAGGCAGCGACTGGCAGAACTCAAAACAAGATATCAGTTTGAACTAACATACCTTTTGCCGGATAGAGCCCTTTTCGAAAGCATGAATTTGCCGCATTCCTTGCCGGCGTATTATCGCGTCAGCATTGGGGCATTATTACCGGCAATCTGCCATCGAGCTATTTATCTTGATTGCGACGTCATCATACGCGGAGACATTAAGGAACTTTTTGACGTTGGTTTGGCAGGAAACACGGTTGGTGCTGTCCATGATTGTCCGCAGGACTGGTGGAAAGAGCACGTCAAGCAATTGTCCGAAGACATTCCTGAATTTGGCAAACCCCAGAAATTAAAATATTTTAATTCCGGGATGCTGTTAATTGATTTAGACCGATGGCGAAAACGTAATATCGGTGAGAAGTTATTCCAATTTATTCGGCAGCACCCCGACAAACTTTGGGTTGCCGATCAGGATCCTTTAAATATGGTGTTGTTGAATGATTGGAAGCAGCTGAGCGCACGATACAATTTCATTCCGGTCCCTCATAATTCTACGCGAGAAGATGATCCGCTCGTGGTGCATTTTGCTGGCGGGATCAAGCCGTGGTATTTCTTTTCGGCACTTCCATTTCAACCGGAATATGTTCATTATGCTAACTTGACGTCATGGAAAAATATGAAGTATAGGAAGTTTATGGACGTACCATTCACTAAAAAATATCATTTCTACCCTTTGGCGTGGTGGGCGCGGGGTGTTTATAAGAGGTTAAAAATGTGATAAGTTTGAATACTATGGAGAAGAAAAGAGCGCTAATCACGGGCATTACAGGTCAAGATGGCAGTTATTTAACTGAGATTTTGCTGCAAAAAGAGTACGAAGTCCACGGCATCATTCGTCGCGCTTCATTGCTCAATACCGGCCGCCTGGATCATATTTATATTGAGCCGCATCTTAAGGGTGCCAATATGTTTCTTCATTATGGAGATCTTGCCGACGCGAATACGATTCGCAGGTTGATCTATAAATTACAGCCTGATGAGATCTATCACCTTGGTGCGCAATCTCATGTGCGGGTCTCATTTGATGTTCCTGAATATACAGCTAATATAACCGGCTTGGGGACATTGCGCGTACTGGAGGCAATCAAGGATTTTGAAGAGCATATCGGGAAGAAAATAAAATTTTATCAAGCCTCAAGTTCTGAGATGTTTGGTTCGGCTCCCGCGCCACAGAATGAGAAAACTCCATTCCATCCTCGCAGTCCCTACGGCGTCGCAAAAGTGTTTGCATTCGATATTACGCGGAATTACCGAGAGGCCTATAATATTTTTGCCGCGAACGGGATTCTTTTTAATCATGAATCCGAACGGCGGAGCCACAATTTTGTAACACGCAAGATCACGCGCGGTGTTGCCCGTATCGTTGCCGGATTGGATAAAAAATTATATCTTGGTAATCTTGATGCCCGACGTGATTGGGGATATGCTCCGGAATATTGCGAAGCGATGTGGATGATGCTGCAGCAGTCGCAGCCCGATGACTATGTTATCGGTACTGGAGAGTCTCATACGGTTCGTGAATTTGTTGATACTGCGTTTCGTTCGGCTGGGATTCCCAATTGGGAGCCGTACGTTGAAATCGACCCGCGTTATTATCGCCCGTCGGAGGTGGAAGACCTTCGCGCCGACATTTCAAAGGCAAAGCGTGAGCTCGGCTGGCAGCCTAAAACGAATTTCGAAACGCTTGTGAAAAAAATGTTGAATCATGATCTTCGGGAAAACGGTCTGTAGGATGTGTTTTTGAAGATATAAAAAGCGCCATCGATTCCTCGGCGGCGCTTGCTGTTAGGATCTCATTGAAACCAGGTTAGAAGGAGGCGCACTCTTCAGAGGCTGGGATCCCGTAGGGCTCGCTTGGCGTAAAGGTCAGCTCGCCCTTTTTCAAGAAATATTCACACTGGTGAAGATATTTGCCGTGATTCATAACCATGGCCTCCGGCATGTTTTTGAGCGAAATCCATCGGCGATCGTGGTTTTCCGGCATATCTCCAGTGACGGTGATGAGGCATACCACCGCCAACGGATTGCACCACGGATGCTCGGGCCAGTTGAGGAACGAGACCACTTGCAACGTGGTGACCCGAAGGTTGGAATCCGTGAATTCGCGGTTGATGAGTTTTTCCGCAACCTCGATCGGTGTCGCCGGGGAGTTTGCACGAACCATTCCACCGAAAGCACAGAAGCCGTCCCACCATTGATCGTGGCGATCTTGATAGAGATATTCGATCTCGCCTGGACCGACCTCGCGGTACATGATGAGTTCGATAAACGGGGTTCTGGTGAGCTTGTAGAATGATTTTAGGCAAGCCAACGGTATGAATCCAGCGGGGCGACCTTCCGGTTCATCCCCGCTTTTTGGCTCGCTCTCTGTGGCGGTTTTCAATAAAAGCTTGTTGAGAAGTTGCTTTTCTTCTGGTGTCAAAGTACTACTCCTTTCGCATCGAAATAATAATTCAATTTGATTATTTTGTCAAATATGCCTCGTATTCCATAATACTGAAAAATGTAAGATAATGAGCAAACAGATTATGAGCCTTACGAATAAAAAGATTCTGGTAACAGGTGCCGGTGGGTTCTTAGGGAGACATGTTGTCGATCAACTAATCAACCGGGGTGTCCCTAAAGAGCAAATCTCGACTCCGCGCTCGGATGAAATAGATTTACGAAAGTTCTCTGATTGCGAAACATCTGTCCGTGACAAGGAAATAGTTATCCATGCTGCCGCTATCACTGGCAACATCGAATTCCATAAAGCCAATCCGGGCAAAATTTTTTATGAAAATTTAATTATGGGTATTCAGCTTATGGAAGCGGCTCGTCGGGCGGATGTCGAAAAATTCGTTACCATCGGCAGCGCCACCGAATATCCCAAAAGCGCGGTGATGCCGCTTAAAGAAAAGGATATTTGGAATGGCTTTCCAGAGGAATTTCATCGTCCGTACGCTTTGGCCAAAAAAATGCTTCTCGAACAGGCACAGGTTTATAGGTCGCAATACGAATTCAATGCGATCCATTTGTTGCTTACGAGTATGTATGGCCCAGGGGCGAGAATGGATAGCGGGCCAATCCCGTCGCTTATAAAGAGAATTGTCGATGCACAGTCTGAGAATGTGGCCTCGATCGTTGTTTGGGGAACTGGAAATGCGACGCGGGATTTTCTTTATGTCGAGGATGCGGCAGAAAGCATTGTTTTGGCTGCGGAACAATATGACCAAGCCGAACCGGTGAATATTGGATCGGGGCGCGAAGTTTCTATCCGGGAACTTGCGGAGACGATTGCGCGTTTAGTGCATTATCAAGGTGGGCTTTCGTTTGATACTACAAAGCCGGAGGGACAGGTGCGACGGTTGCTCGATACATCTCGCGCTGAACAAGCATTTGGTTTTCACGCCCAGACAGACCTCGAGGCAGGTTTACAAAAAACAATTGATTGGTATAATCAGCAAACATGAATCAGGACCTCGTTGTCGTGCGGGATACCTGCCGGGTGTGTGGTAGGGGTGATCTTACCCCGATTTTTTCGTTGGGCGATATGTATATTTCGGATTTTTTGGGTGAGGGAGAGCAGGATCGGGCCTTTAAAGCTCCGCTCGAGTTGGTGTTTTGCAATGCAAAGTCTGGTGGATGCGGCCTGCTGCAGCTCCATCATACCGTTTCACATGAGGCGATGTACCGTAATTACTGGTATCGATCCGGGATGAATCAGACAATGACAGATGAGTTGAACGGGATTGCGGCAAAGATGGAGTCGCTCGCGAAACTTTGGGCAGGGGACTATGTCATTGATATTGGCGCGAATGATGGGACATTGTTGCGCGGGTACAAAACACCCGCTATCCATTTGGTAGGATTCGAGCCGGCACGGAATTTACAGCAATATAATTCGGTTGGCACCACGAAAGTTTTTGAAGATTTTTTTAATGCTGATGCGTGGCAAAAAAATTTCCCGAAGGCGAGGGCGAAAGTTATTACCGCCATTGCGATGTTCTACGACCTTGAAGATCCGAACAGGTTTGTCTCAGACGTAAAAACTTGTCTAGCTGGCGATGGGGTATTTGTCATTCAGATGAGCTATCTTCCGCTGATGCTTTCGACGAATGAACTGGGGAACATTTGCCACGAACATGTGGAATATTACTCCTTACTCTCATTAGAGAATCTGCTTAAACGAAATGGACTTGAAGTCTTCGATGTCGAACTGAACGATATTAACGGCGGCAGTTTTAGGATCTATATGCGCCATGTCGGTGGTGCGGAAGCGGTTCCAGCTCCAATCGGTGCTGATATTCGGGTTGCCTCGCTTCGGGAATATGAAAAACGATTGGGGCTCGAAAATCGAAAAGTCTATGACGATTTCGTAAAAAGAGTAGATGCAATTAAGGATGCTACCGTTACGTTCGTGAAGTCCCAGGTGGACGCCGGGAAGAAGGTCTATGCGTATGGGGCTTCGACAAAAGGAAATACAGTCCTGCAGTATTTCGGTTTAAGCGGGGACATGATTCTGGCAGCTGCGGAACGTAATCCTGATAAGTGGGGGAAAAAGACGGTGGGTACGATGATCCCGATCATTTCCGAGGAGCAGGCACGCGCTGAGAACCCGGACCACTTTTTGGTTTTACCGTGGCATTTCTTTAAGGAGTTTAAGGCGCGTGAAAAAGATTTTCTAGCACGCGGCGGAAAATTTATTGTACCATTTCCCGAAATGAGGGTCGTTGAGGCATAATATAAGGATATGAGCATAAGTGAACGATTGAGCTCGGCGAAGAATAAGGGCGCTGGCTACGTGATCAGGAAAGCGATTTTGGTTCCTCTTCGAGGGATCAATAATTTTTTTACCTATGTATATCTTAAGCTTTTCTCGCGAGGCACTTTTTTATTTGAAGGAGTGGCGCTCCCTTATGAATATAATTTTTATAACACAACATGGCTTAATGAGCGTATGATCGAGGCGCCGATTGGTCAATATATTGTGCAGATGCAGCCACATGGCGCAGCCATACTTGAAGTCGGAAATACTCTAAAATATTATTATCGGTACGCCGGCGATGTTGTTGATAAATATGAAGTCGTGCCGGGCGTTATTAATGCCGATATCGCAGATTTTAATCCTGGGAAGCAGTATGATCTTATCCTATCCCTTTCAACCATGGAACATGTCGGTTTTGATGAGGATATAAAAGATCCCGGGAAAATCAGCCGTTCATTAGTAACGTTGGCGAGCCATTTGAAAAGTGGAGGGAAAATGGTGGTTACGGTGCCGCTTGGCTATAATTCGTCGCTCGATGAAGACATCAAGCATAACCGGCTTTTATTTACGCGTGCTATTTTTATGAAGCGGGTAGGTATGCGGGTTTGGGAACGCGCAGATGCTCCGTATTGGCAGGAGATTTATTACGGCTCTCCATTTCCGTGTGCAAATTGGATTATGATCGGTATTTTTGAAAAATCATGAAAATCCATATAACGGGCAGTGTTTGGCATGCAGGCTTATCTTTTTATCTTGGCCAGGGGTTTGAGTCATTGGGCCACGAGGTGCTTTTTTTTAACGAAGGTGGTTCGAAAAATCTCGCTCTGATCAAAAAAATAATGCTCAGAGTTTCCCGTCGACCCTATCAGACCGACGACCGATTTCGGGCGAAAGTCGGCGAACTGTGGCTGGAGTCCATTCGAACATCAGACCCCGATATTATCGTTATCGAATATGCGCCCAATTTGTTGCCTGAATATTTAGAAAAAGCCCGCACATTTAAAAAGCCGATCATCTATTGGATGACATCACCTCCGGATGGCTTTCAGTCAAAAGAAATCCTTTTGAGCATGCAATTTCCCGATAAAATTTTTACCATCGACCGGCAGTGGGTGCATTTTTTGGAAAAGTTTTCATATGGCAAATCGATAGGTATTTTGCCATTAGCGGGATCGGATACGATTTTCCGTCCTCTAATTACCGATCACGAAGCGCGAGAACGGCAAAATATTTATGACGTTGTTTTTATCGGGAGCTTTACCCCTCAGGACGCTTCAGCAAGTTGGAGGGGGTCGCTTCTCGATTCTATCCCGGATAAATATAATGTCGGAGTTTTTGGAACTGCAATTCCTTATTGGAAAAACCGTTTCCCGAATCTCGTTAAATTTAGCCGGGGTCCTGGCGTGCCCCTTAGAGTTGAAACTATGAATGAGATATATAATCAATCTAAGATCGCTTTAAATATCCATTCGACCGGCCATTTGAGTTCGATTTCGGCTCGGACATTTGAGATCGCGCTTGCTGGGGGATTTCAGGTCGTAGATTTTAGAGAAGATCTGGATATCTTTTTCCCGAAAGATACTTTCATCAATTTTAAAAAGCGGGAAGGAATGCTGCCGTTGATCGAAGAATGGATTGGCAAGCCGAAGGAGCGTTGGGAGAATGCAGCAAAAACGCGCGAAGTGGTACTTGCTAAGCATACTTGGCGCAATCGTGCTCAAACGCTTCTCGAAAGCGTTGCCATACACTAATCCCAACACTGCACCAATATGGAATCCCTCCGCCCTATAGAACACTTATTTGCATGTCCGGTTTGTAAAGACGAACGTATGGTTGCCAATAAGGAACGGTTTACGTGCATGACGTGCCACCATCGATACCCCCTCATTCAGTCGGAAGGCGAGGCCATGTTCGATTTTTTGCCGGATGCTGATGCACCGTTCCAAAATCCAGTCCAAAAGTTATGGGGTTATTTGCTCGGCACGTCATCCGAAGGAGAGGCCTGCTGCCTTTCTCATGGCCTTTCGCTCGACAATATGGACGCCATGCACTCGTATTTCACCGTCGAGGGGGATTATATCTTGGATATTGGCGGCGGTAGCGGCTACCTGCGCCGATATTTGAATTCGGAACAACTTTATGTTGATTTGGAGCCCGATCCAGCAGCTTTTGCGCATCGCATTTTTTTTAAACATCTTGATCGGCGGCTTGCCGATCCATTTCTTTTCCTCCGGGGTGTTGCCGAATATGTTCCGTTTCGCCATGCATCATTCGATGCTGTTTATATGGGCGGCATGATTGAGCATGTGTTCGATATCAATTTCACTTTTAGCGAAGCGTCACGGGTGCTTAAAGAGGGCGGCCATCTATATATATTTGCCGGTTGCGGCGGTTACAACGCTAAAGCAACACGACTCTCGCCTATTGCTAAATTGAAGAGTTACCTAAAAAGGAGAGGACTAGTTGCTACTATCATGCGGATTTGGCAGAAATTGGAATATCGCATTCGACAGATCTTTAACCCATGGAAAAATATCATTACGTTCACCCAGGGGCAGACGGAAAGCGGCCATATTTACGACAATTTAGTGAAAGATGATATCATAGGGTTGGCAGCACGATATGACTTGGCGCTTTCGAGGTGTATTGACATAGCTGAAACGGGAGATACGGTTTTTATATTCGCAAAATAATTTACGATAATATTTTTTTATGGCTGCACATCTGCTCTATGGTAGCCGCTGCCGCAAGAAAGTCCGAAACGGCCGCGATATTCCCAGCCGGAGCTGACTTTTGCATATCAAGAACTTTTGCGACATCACCGAGCTCTTTTGTTTTCATCGATTCCACGAAAATTGAAATGCATCCGCCGCGTTGTCCCGTCTCAATATCAGTTGCACGATCGCCGATGACAAATTTTTGGGCAACGTCTTCGAGCTTCGAGCCGAACATTTTCGCAGCATCTTCGAGCATCCCGATGTTTGGTTTCATGCAGCGTGCATCATCTTTAATATATTTTTCATTAATAATGCGGCCTTTCCCCTTTGCCTTGCGGGCGTATTCGGCGGTGACATAAGGGCACACTTGATAGCCATCAATCCGAGCGCCGAGTTTGGCGAGTTCGGCGATGATATGTTTATTCACTTCGTGCGCGCGCGCTTCATCGAGTAATTCAAAATCTGCACCGCCGAGCGCGACGCCGGATTGGTTCGTGATGATGGCGATTTTCGAAGCGACAATTGTATTAAGCAATTTGATGCCTTCGACGACACCCGGCAAAAATGAAACTTGTTCTTTCCAGTGCGACTTTGAACCGAGATAATAATTTTCGTCGAGATTGATTGTCCCGTCTTTGTCAATGCAGATAAGTATCATGGCTTCCTTGAATTATAATCTATTTTACCGCAGAATGAAATGATGAACGATCAGTTATTAGAAGCTGCTTTTATTCGCCACGAATCGACGACACAGGCCACTCGAGCCATGCTTGCAGACGTAATACGAGGGGCGGGACTCTTGAGCCAAGCAGTCGGCGCTGGAGCGACCCTTTTCACCTGCGGCAACGGCGGCTCGGCGGCGGACGCACAGCATTTGGCGGCTGAATTTACTTGCAGATACAGGGCCGATCGAAAACCTCTAGCCGCAGTCCTGCTTGGAGCCAGCTTATCGCATCTGACTGCTGTTGGTAACGATTATTCCTTCGAGGATGTTTTTGCCCGCGAGCTTGAACCACTCGGACGCGAGGGTGATGTTCTTGTTGCGTTCACGACGAGCGGCGCATCGAAAAATGTCCTGAAAGCGATTGACGTGGCGCGCATTAAGAAGATGAAGGTAATTGTACTTACTGGCGCGAAAGGGAAATCACTTGCCTCAACAGGAAAAGTCGATGTCCTGATCCCAATACCGTCTGAAGAAACGGCGCGTATTCAGGAGATGCATGAACTTATCTACCACGCATGGTGCGAATATATCGATGCTCAACTTTAAAGACGTACATATTTTGGTTTTGGGTGATTTGGCCCTGAATATCGCGATTTCCGGATCGGTCGAGCGAATTTCACCGGAAGCTCCTGTCCCTATAGTTCTCGAAGCTTCTCGGAAGCTGACCTTGGGTTGTGCTGGTGGGGTTGCTGATTGCGCAGCGGCACTTGGTGCGCGGGTGACCTTACTTGGCGTGGTTGGTGACGACGAAGATTCGGAAGATATGATTCGTCTGTGTAAAGAGAAAAATATTATGACTGGCTTTGTGTGCGATTCTAGCCGGCCGACGATCAGGAAGACCAGAGTATTTGCCAAACATCATCAGCTTTTAAGGATAGATGCCGAGAAGCAGCATATTATCAATTCTGAGATTGAAAAAAAATTGATTGTCGAAGTTGAGAAAGTGGAGCATCCTGATTTTATCATCGTGTCAGATTACCATAAAGGGACATTGACTGTTTCGGTTATGGACGCCCTGCGTCGCTTTGGTGAGGGGAAAATTATTGCTGATTTTAAACCACAGAACGAGGACCTTATAAGACGTGTTTTCGCCGTCACTCCAAATTTAAAGGAGGCATATGAACTCACCGGTATGTTTGGTTCGGATGAGTCGATGGCCACGGAGATTGCTAAAGTACTTGCTGATCGCTATGGCGCATCTGTGATTCTAAAACGAAGTGAATATGGAATGACGATATTTAATAATGCAGTCGGGGAAATACGCCACATTCCTACTCGTGCCCTTGAAGTTTTTGACGTGACGGGTGCGGGCGATATGGTCATCGCCGCCGCCGCATGTATGCTTGCCTCGGGCGCCGATCTTTTTGAAGCTGCTGAATTTGCAAATCGTGCCGCGGGTGTCGTGGTTGCCAAAGAGGGCGTTGCGACTGCGACCCTTGAAGAGATTGAGCGAATGGCACCCTATTCTAATGAATAATCTGCGGAGCTACGCAAAATTTTTTATTAAAGTACGGATCGTGGGAGCTCTGCGGTCCCTCTTTTTGTTTTTCGCGCCCGGGACGATTAACCGTGATGGCTGGGAAGATCGTATGCTGATTGTTAACTTGGAATCGCTCGGCGACCTGGTCGTTTTTATCGGTGTATTAAAACATTATAAAAAGCGATTTCCTGCCAGAAAGATTTTTTTACTTATAAAAGCCGGAACTGGTTTTGAAGCGATCGCAAAAGGTAATTTTGCCGATGAGGTTATCACGGCAGACACGAAACGATTTTCTCGCGATTCGGCATATGGGGCGAGCTTGATCCGCCAGTTGTGTGGTATTGGATTTAAGACGGTCATTAATCAGGATTTCAGCGCTGCGGAGATTATGGCGAAAATTATCTCTGTCAATTTGGGCGCAGAAGAGGTGATCGGCTATGCGGGCATGGGGCTCGAATTTAGGAGTCCGTTTGATCCGAACCAGCGTGCCGGTGTTGCATATGCCGCTCATTCGCTCGTGCCAAAATATACTAAGCTCATTCCGACTCAAGATCCTGAGCCGCCGGCGAATGGCGAACTTGCATCGGCATTAAATCATTATATTGCCATCTATGAGCAGGCGACCGGATTTCATGAAAGTGAATATGCGATGACGTTGCCGATCCCTACGGCAAACTCATCCGACGCAGCCGAAGGTAAATACGTTTTTATGAGTGCCGGATCGAGTGTGCCGTATAAAGAATGGAAGATTGAATATTTCGCGGAGGTTGCGCGACAGTTTCACGACGCGGGGTTTCGTATTATTGTTGCCGGTGTCAAAAATGATGCAGAACGGTATCGGCAACTTGAGGAGCTTTGTAATTTTCCAATCGATAATCGCACCGGCAAAACATCATTTATAGATTATCTCAATCTGATCAACGGCGCTGCTGCAGTTTTTACGAATGATAGCTCTGCTGTTCATGTTGCTGTAGCGTTCCAAAAGCCCTCACTGTGCGTGACCGGTGGAGGTCAGTTTGGCATGTTTGCCAACTACGGATACTCCGACCGAAATTTTTGGGCATATCAAAAGACGCCATGTTATGGTGATAACTGGATGTGCCATTTGAGCATCCCTCATGGCGAGATGGCGCCTTGCTTAGCCGCGATCAAATTGAACGATGTTCTTGCGAAGGTCGATGTTGTTATCAGTTTGGCAAAACAATCCACGCTCTCAGCCGGCGAATTTTTTCGTGGAAATAGTTTCTAAAACATGGTAAATTGCTAGGATGAAACTTCATCTCGGTTGCGGCGAGAAGTATCTCGAGGGGTACGTAAATATAGATTTTCCTGATACGGAGCAGAGCATCATTCATACGAAAGCAGATGTGTTCATTGAAAGTATGAATGCGTTGACCTATCCGGAAAACTCGATCGACGAAATTCGCAGCCATCATTTGTTCGAACATTTTTCCCGTGCGGAATCTTTAAAGCTCCTCGCTCGCTGGCGGAGCTGGCTGAAGCCGGATGGATTGTTGGTCGTTGAAACGCCTGATTTCGCGGCGAGTGCGGCGGCATATCTTTCGACGTTTTCTACGCGACGGCGTTTCCAGCTTGCTCGCCATATGTTTGGTTCGCAGGAAGCAGGATGGGCTGATCATAAAGATGCGTGGGATAAGCAGAAATATCAGTTCGTTTTGAAAAAGATGGGATTTTACGGTGTCCTTGTTCGTTTATACGGTAATGGCGTTGCAAAGCATGCCGGACAATTGCCGAAGGTGGGGAAGGCGCTCGATCGGTTGCCGGAAGGATTTCGCACGCCGTTTTTGAATATTGCCGGGAATATTTTGCCGGAACGGTTCTACCAGAAATATGGCGGCAATAAACTTCCGAATATTTTGGTGATGGCGAAAAAGAACGGTGCGATTGCGTTTAATGATGAAGTGGTCGCGAGGGAAATTTTGTCATTGAGTTTGGTTGGTAAGGAAGGGGAGCAGATGCTTGATGTTTGGATGAATGATTATAAAAAATTTTAATGTCCGGAACGTCCGAGGGAAAACCGCTCGTTAGTATTATTATCCCGGCCTACAACGCCGCGCACTATATTGCACAGGCAATCGATTCCGCGTTGACGCAGACCTATACAAACATCGAAATCATTGTCGCGCATCGCGATTCGGGTGACGGTACGATGGCAATTCTCGAACCGTATATTGCTAAAAAAACTATCATCTATCTTGCCCAGGATGGCAAGGGCCTGTCGAACGCGCGCAACGTCGCGATCCGCCATGCTCGCGGTGAATTTATAACTTTGCTTGATGCGGATGATATATTTTTACCGGAGCGGGTTGCAAAGCAAGTTGAATATTTTCTGGCGCATCCAAAGTGTGATGTTTGCTATGCGCCTTCATGGTATTTTACCGATAGTAAGCCGAAGGATTTATTAAAATTGAATTACGCTTATTATTCCGGCGATGCGGTTTTGTCACATTTACTCAATCGAAATTTTATAGCACCTTCAAATGTCATGCTTCGGCGAAGCGTTATCGACCGGGCGGGATTTTTTAATGAAAATCTTCGACGTTCGGAAGATTGGGAATATTGGTTGCGGCTGACACATCAGGGCGCGCAATTCTGTTTTATTCCGGACATACTCGGGAAGCTTAGAATTCACGCGGACAGTATGTCTTATAGTTGGACTGCGAAGATGGAAGAGCGGAAGATCAATCTGGGTATTTTAAATGAACTTCGCGCTGTTATGTCGCTGGAAGAGCGGCGGCGGGTCAGGATCGATCGTGCAATCTTTCGCCATAGGGTATTGTTTTGGTATACTTCTGTCGGAAATCACTTTCTTCCATTACAATGGTTACATCGATGGATACAGAGAAATCGGCTCACGTAGGCAACCCTGCTGTCACTATTCTCCTCCCGACCTACAACCGGGCTGCTTCACTGCGCCGCGCGATCGAGTCGACATTTGAACAGACATTCAAGGATTGGGAGATGATTGTCGTTGATGATACCTCGACCGATGGCACGGCCGAAGTTCTTGCAGATTTTGTCCGCCGCGACTCGCGGATTAAGATCATTCGCAACGATCACAGTGAATATGCGCTTGTTGGCATTACGAAAGTATTGAACCAAGGGCTTGAGGCCGCTCACGGGAGATACATTGCCCGGCTTGATGATGATGATGCATGGCTCGATTCCGACAAGCTTGCGAAGCAGGTGCGATTTTTGGATACGCATCCCGACTATGTCGTCGTGGGCGGCGGTGTCATCGTCGTCGATGGCAACGACAAAGAGCGCTATCGTTATTTTAAAAAAGAGACCGATGAAGAGATCCGGCGCACCGCGCTCGCTGCAAATCCGTTTTCGCATACAACGGTCATGTTCCGCCGCGATACTGCCCGCGAATTCGGCGGCTATAAAGCGCGCTATGCCGAGGATTGGGATCTTTGGCTGTCGATGGGAACGCGTGGCAAGCTTTACAATTTTCCCGAATATTTCACGGCATATACGATGAATGATCTGAATAAATCGTTTATCCATCAGCGCGCCCAAACAAAATGCATTTTGCAGTTTATCGTCGCGCATCGCCGTGAGTATCCGAATTTTTTGTATGGATATATTTTGAATTTCGGACAGTATGTTTATACTTTTCTCCCGATCGGCATCCGAAAATATTTCCAAGGATGGTTGTCGGCCATTAAGCGGAATATGTGAGTGATATATTATTTTACATGAGTACTATCAAAAAAATCATTAAAAAAATTCCGTTCGTCCCGACGATTTATCGCAGCGTGCGTAATAAGCGTCTGGCTCGACGGGGAGCGGTCGTGACCCCGTTTGGGTTCAAGATGATTGGCGACGACCTGATGCAGCGCGGCGAATTCGAACCGGGCGAGGTGGATATCTTTAATAAGCTGATCGAGGATGTCGATGTTGTGATCGATGCTGGGGCGCATGTCGGTTATTATTGTTTGCAGGCGCTGAACGCCGGCAAACGACTTATTGCGTTCGAACCAATGCCGTCAAATCTCGCGATCCTTTTAAAAAACATTTCCCTAAATGGCTGGCAGGATCGTGCCGAAGTATTTCCGGTGGCGCTGTCGGATAAGCCGGGAATACTCGAATTCTATGGCGGCGGGATGGGCGCGTCGCTTGTAAAAGGATGGGCTGGATTTTCCTCAAAATCATCGACGCTTGTGCCGGTATCCTCGCTTGATCGAGCGATCGGCAATCGATTAGCTGGGAAGAAGATTTTTATTCTGGTCGATGTTGAGGGTGCGGAGTATGGTTTATTGAAAGGCGCGCGGCAGTTACTTGTTTCTGATCCGAAGCCGATTTGGATGATTGAATTGGTCTACGCCATCAACCAGCCCGAGGGTAGGTCGTATAATCCCCATTATGCGGATACTCTGAATTTATTTTGGGAGGCTGGATATGAGGTGTATGGTTCGGATGAACACACGCGATGGCGGTTATTAGATCGGGATTTTTTCGCCGATCCAGGTGCCGCCGAAAAGAAGATCGCTTATAATCTCATTTTTGTCCATAAAACTTCACAGAAGCTATTTCAATGAAAAGGATATTCTATAAACTAATATCCCCATTGCGTGGCCTCGGTCTTTCAAAAAATCCTTTCACTGCGAAGTTGGTTGGCATCTTGAATCAATACTTTAAATCGGGGCATCCCAACATGGTTATCGTGGACGGTTTAACCTTTTATATCGACCCCTTAGATTCTCTTGCGTTAACCATTACCCCATATGAGCCCGATATTACCGCAATCATTAATAAGCATATCGAACCAACGTCCATTGTTTTGGACATAGGCGCTAATATCGGCTATCACACTATTTTTGCAGCGAAAAGGGCCAAACAAATTTATGCGTTTGAGCCAGAACCTAGAAATTTTGATCTTTTGAAAAAAAATATACAAACAAATGATTGTGAAAATGTTGTTGCGGTGAATATAGCAGTATCGGATGTCTCAGGAGCTGTCGAACTCCGTATCGCGGAAGAAAATCGCGGTGGGCATTCTATGGTGTACGGTGAAGAAGAGATTCGTAATTATGGCGTCCGAGAAGTTGTTTCGGTTCCATCCATTACCATTGACGATTATCTTAAAGGAGGTCGCGTCGATTTTATAAAAATGGATATTGAGGGAGCGGAAGGGTTGGCCTTGCAGGGGATGTTTGAAACGCTCAAAAAATGGAAACCTTCTGTTGTTACCGAATATCGTGCTGCAAGCTTGCGGGTAACCGGCGTAGATCCGGACTGGTTTTTAAAAGTTTTTAGTGATCTTGGCTATAAGCGCCAAGAAATAGGCAATCCAAAAGACAGTGGTGACAAAACGTTTCGGAACTACTTCTTCTCGCAGTAACATCATTTTACATTTCTGTTCCATCGCGCTACGATAAGCGGATGGTCATCACTCGCACCCCTTTCAGGATCACCCTCGGTGGCGGCGGCACCGATTTGGCATCGTATTATGAAAAGCATGGCGGGTTTATCTTTGCCGCAGGCATCGATAAATACATGACGATAACGGTCAACCGGCCGGTGCTCGACGATATGGTCACGCTTAAATATTCGCAGCTTGAACGCGTTGTGCGGTCGACGGAGTTGCAGCACGCGGTTGCGCGGGAGATACTGCTTTCGACGGGTATTGAAAATAATATCGATATCAATTCGGTGGGCGACTTGCCGGCTGGCAGTGGTCTCGGTTCGTCAAGTTGCTACGCGGTCGGATTACTGCATGCGATCCACGCGATGAAACGGGAACATGTTGGTTTGCTCCAACTCGCCGAGGAAGATTTTCATATTGAAGCAAACATTCTAAAGCGTCCGGTTGGAAAGCAGGATCCGTATATGGCCGCATTTGGCGGGCTGACTGTTCTTGATATTGCCTGCGATGGCAAAGTTTCTGTCCGTAAGGCAAATGTTTCGACGGAGGTTGCGGATGAGCTGAATCGCAATATGTTGGTATTTTTTACGGGCGTGACGCGGAGTGCCGATGTTATTTTGCAGGAGCAGAGCACGGGTGCGGCGACGGATAAAAAAGATGTCGTCGATAGCATGCATTATATAAAAGAGCTTGGTCACGAAATTTTGGAATCGGTTGAATCGGGGGATCTCGATGCGGTTGGGCGCGCGTTCAATTCTCATTGGCAACACAAGAAAAAGATTTCGACGAAGATGTCGAATCCGGAGTTCGATAAAATTTATGATGCGGCTTTGTCGGCCGGCGCGCTCGGCGGGAAAATTTCCGGAGCAGGCGGCGGTGGATTCTTTACGTTCTATGTTCCGGGCGACCATCAACGGTTTCGCGCGACAATGCGTGAGTTCGGTATTCGCGAAATGCGCTATCGGTTCGACTTCGACGGGTCGAAAGTTTTAATGAATGCTTAATATTTTGCCGACTATGTCTCCGAAACTATTTAAAGAATTGCGGATCAAAATCTTTGCCGACGGCGCCGAGAAGGCGAGCATGATTGTCGCGGCGAGCGATCCGCTCGTTAAAGGTTTTACGACAAACCCAACGCTGATGCGGAAAGCGGGTGTGACGGATTATGCCGGATTCGCGCGCGAAATCCTCGCGGAAATAAAAGACAAGCCGATTTCGTTCGAAGTTTTTTCGGATGATTTTACGGAAATGGAGCGGCAGGCGCGGATTATTGCGGCGTGGGCGTCGAATGTCTATGTAAAAATTCCGATTACGAACACGAAGCGCGAATCGTCGGCGCCGTTGATTAAAAAGCTCGCTGCCGAAGGTATAAAATTAAATGTAACGGCAATTTTGACTGCGGCGCAGGTTGCGGAAACGGAAGCGGCCCTTACGTCGGGCGTTCTGGCGATTGTTTCGGTTTTCGCGGGTCGGATTGCTGACACCGGCGTCGATCCTGTGCCGCTGATGCAAGAGTGCAAGAAGCTCCTTGCTGCGCATCCGGAACATGAGCTCCTCTGGGCAAGTCCGCGCGAATTGTATAATATCTATCAGGCGGATGCGGTCGGCGCTGACATCATTACCGTCACGCCGGAGATATTAAAAAAAGGTGAAAAGATCGGGTACGATTTGAATGAGCTGTCGCGCGAAACGGTACAAATGTTTTATGACGATGGGCAAAAGGTTGGATATACACTGTATTAAAAAATTATTAAAATAAAATGTACGCAGATTATATAAATTCATATCTCGACGAAGTAAAAGTTATTGCCGATAAACTCGACCGCAATGAGATCGCGCGGATGATCGAAATTTTAAAAAAAGTTCGGGATGACGGCGGTCGTTTGTTTATCATCGGCGTCGGTGGCGGCGCGGGTCACGCGAGCCATGCCGTAAACGATTTTCGCAAGTTGGCTGGTATCGAGGCCTATGCCCCGAGCGACAATGTATCCGAACTGACGGCGCGGGCGAATGATGATGGTTTACATACTATTTTTTCGAATTGGCTCGCCGGAAGCAAATTAAAGCCGGCCGACGCGGTGCTGGTTTTTTCCGTCGGTGGCGGAAACGCCGAAAAAAATATCAGCGTAAGCATCGTAGAGGCGCTAAAATTTACGAAAGCTGCGGGGGCGAAAATTCTTGGCGTTGTCGGACGTGACGGCGGGCACACGAAGCAGGTTGCTGACGCCTGCGTCGTCATACCCGTCGTCCATCCGGAAAACGTCACGCCACAAACAGAAGCGTTCCAAGCGGTTGTCTGGCACCTGATCGTTTCACATCCGAAGTTTCAGCTGCAAAAAGGGAAATGGGAAAGCACGAAGTAAAGCGGCCGCCGCGCGGCGTAAAAAAGCATCCGGCTGTTTTTCTTGATCGGGATGGGACCATCATTGGACAGATCGAAGTCCTCAATGATCCGGCCCAGGTCAAGTTATTGCCTGGCGCCGGCAAAGCAATCGCTGAACTGAACCGTCGGGGATATATTGTTATTGGCATTACGAACCAGCCAGCCATGGAGAAAGGGTTGATAACGGAACAGCAGCTCGCTGCGGTTCATGCCGAGCTTTCACGACAACTCCAAGCTTTTGGCGCTCACCTCGACCGCATCTATACTTGCCCGCATAGATATCGGCCGCCCGGCGATCCGGTTCCGCAGTGTGCGTGTCGGAAGCCGGGAACAAAATTGATCGAAGACGCTGAATCCGATTTTGCCACGGCGGGCACGCCGATCGATATTGAACAAAGCTGGTTCGTCGGAGATCGCCTGCGCGATGTCGAAATCGGCAAGCGCGCACATCTTCGGACTATACTTGTTATGAGCGGTGGAGCGAGCAGTGACGATAATTTTTTTCCTGATGCTAAGCCGAATATTTTCGTCCCGAATATTGAGGCAGCGATGCAGTTCATCAATAAGTCTGTACAGATATAAAAGAGGCCGCCCCAGAATTCGGAGCGGCCGTTTTGTTGTTGAACTAATTTAATTTGATCTAATCGCCGCGAAGATAGCGCGCGGTTTCTTCGTGACTCCAGAGCAAATGGAAGCCGCGCCGCCGATCCATCACCGCCATATCTTCGATCGTGCCGGTGTTGTTGAGTTTGGGTACGAAGATGCCAAAGTTGATTTTGCCGTCAAAGATCTCAAATTCCCAACGGTAATCGGGAATGAGACCCTCGACGCTACGGAATTTCTTCGCGTAGAGTTCGACGATTTCATGGATGAGCATCACGATATTATCAACGCATATCCAGTCGCCGAAATCCATTTCTCTGTTCGGAAACATAAAGAGTTGGCCGGTGTATTGTCCGCCGGTGATTGCGCTGAATCCGTAACGATCATCGAAGACGACGACCTCGCAATTCTTGCGGATGTCAGCTTTTTCGATTGGCGTTTTGTAGCAAGCTTCGCTGATTCGGGCATCACGGCCGATGACTTCATGGAGCGCAGGCTTGTACAGATGGTAATGGCAATGCGGAACATTTTGCGCCGCCAATGGACCAATTTGCACCGATAACCCCCAGAGCTTGGAACGATCGTTTGGTAGCTCGCGTTTGAACTGCCCGCTTGCCATGCCAATCCCTGCTTGGATTTTTTCCTGTCCGCCGAGATGACGCATTTTTTCGTCGTTCCAGCAATGGTCTGGGACAATAAGACGATGTGGTCGTTCCGGAGCATATAAGCTGTCAATGACAAACCATTGCTCTCCTTCGGTGTCGACCTCGGTTAACAATGCTTGCTCGCGTTCTTCGGGTTTGTGGTACGGACATTTTGGATTGGGGTAGGGAACCTTTGCTTGCCAGGGCCTGCTGAAACTTGCGGGCATTGTCTTTTTTGCCCCGGCGATGGTTACGATTCCTCCCGGATATACGTGCATAATGTTGCCGTCGTGGTCGATCATGAAACACCCCCTTGGTTAGATTATTTAGAGCCGGGATAAGTTTAACTCATTTATCACTTTTTGTCAATATATTCTGAGAAAAATCGTTTTGTGATAAGCTCAACAATACCGCGATGATCAAACAAGCTGTTATTTCTGCCGGAGGTTTTGGGACTCGGTTCAAGCCGTATACCGATACGATGCCGAAGCCGATGATCCCGGTGCTTGGCAAACCGATGCTCGAATGGAGTATCGAGCAATTTAAGAAGCACGGTATCATGGAATTTTTGATAACTCTTCATTGTCTTCCGCATGCCATCATGGATTATTTCGGTGACGGGTCGAAGTTTGGAGTGAGGATCGAATATTTTATAGAAGAGCAGCCGCTCGGAGAAGCGGGTGCCATTAAAAAATGTTCGCCGCGTCTCGATCAAACATTTTATTATATATACGGCGATATATTATCGTTGATTGATTATACTCAGATGACGAAGGCATACGAAGAGAAGGCCGCCATCGACCCCAAAATGGTGGGTATGGAGCGTGTGGGCAGGAAACATGGATATGCCAATGATGATATGGTTGAACTCGATACTAATGGGCGTTTCGCAATTATGCGTTTGCGTCCTCATGCGCAAGCGTACCCGGATGCCCACTCGACGCTTGGTGCGTTCATCCTCGATAAGAAAATCTTTTCATATATACGCGATAACGAGCCAACAAAATTAAACCGACAGATCATCCCTGCCGCCATGGACGATGGTAATCACTTTTATGGCTATACCTCGGATGAGTATTCCCGCGGTATTGATGACGCCGAACGACTGCGGAATGTTGAGGAATATTTAATCGAGCATCATATCACGCCGCCTTCGGCCGGATGATATCTCTCATTTCGCGCAATGCCGGTTCACGGAACCAGTAGAGGAGGAGAAGGTACAGCGCGCCGGAAAAGATGACGTTTATGACGACATTCACGCCGGCGAAATAGAGCGTTGCGGTCGCGATTCCCATGACTATTGCGGCGGCGAACATGCGCTTCAGATGTGGCACTATCTCGAAGTAGTTGATCTTTTTCATCATGTGCCAGATGTACCAATTGGTGACGATCTGTGCGATGAGGGTCGCGACGGCGGATCCGGTCATGCCGAAGCGGGGAATGAGGATAAGGTCGAACGCGACATTCGTTAATCCGCCGATCAGCGAACTTATGATCAAACTTTTTTGATGCGCGTAGGCGAAGATTGCATTTATAATCAGCGACCCTGGATAATCAAAGATGAGGGTGACGAGCAATATTTTAAATGCGGGGCTACCGCTCGTGAAGGCGGCGCCAAACAACAATGACAAAATTTGCGTGCCGAGGATGATACCTCCGATTGCGAGCGGCAGTGATATAAGGAATATGAGGCCGACGCTTTTTTCGAGCGCAGCGCGAAATTTTATGTTATCGCGGTTCGCAAGGCGTGAAAATAATGGCAGGGTGCTTGTTTGTACGATGCCGGGAACGATATAGAGAACTTGAATTATCCGGATTGCGGCAGAATAGATACCGACGTCGGCTGCGGTTTTCATCCAGCTGATGATGAGAATGTCGGTATTTGTAAAGAGTAGGCCGAGGCCGGCTGTTATTGCGAAGGGCCATGCGGCCTGGACTACTGGTTTTATCAGTCTCGTGGAGAAATGTGCAAACGCGTCCTTTATATCTTTCCAGACGACGGCGATCGCCAGCAAGCCACCTACGCCAGTTCCGATCGCATATCCCCAGCCAAGTGAAAGTGCGGTCGGGTTTCTCAGCATGAATACAAATCCAAAAATGACGATCGCCAAGCTCGTGAAGAGAAAGATGCCAGCCTCCCATTGCATTTTTTCTTTAGCACGGAGGAGAGAGAATAAAAATTCGCGTAGTGTGTCGAAGGTTAGAATAAGTGCGGCTATCGGCAGGAGTATTTTCGCTCCGGCGAGCGTCGTGAAATATGGGCCAAGGAAAATAATGACGGCGACGCTTACTGCCACTACCACTACTTTGATCGCGATTGTCGCCGAAAAGATTTCACGGCGGTCATCGTTCGTCGCTTTCGATGCATCTCGCATTAAAACAGAATTAAGTCCTGGATCGGTGAAAATGCCGAGAAATCCTGCAAGCGTAACCGCATACGAGAAGACGCCATATTCCGAAGCGCCCAGTACGCGTGCGGCATAAATAATAATGGCGGCCTTGATCAACCGGCCGCCGAAATTTGATATGGTAAGCCAAATCGTATTCTTCGCGACGGTTTGCTTCGCTGTCTTATTTTTAAATAAAAATGATTTGATGCGGGCCCACATGGCGGTTGGCGTGATTACAACTTTCCTTCTTTCGCATCCACGAGGAGCGACTTCATCGAGTCGCGCAGCGCTTCGCGCGTGTTTCGCTTGTTGCTCCAGCCGAGTGCCCTTATGCGGTCGGTATTCAGCCGGACTATAGGGACATCGCCCTTCCAGCCGCGATTGCCGCCGGTGTATTCGAATTTCACGGCGTCGGGTTCGAGTCCGACGACCTCAATGGCGAGTCCGGCGATCTCTTTGACGGTAATATAGTCGCCGGTCGCAACATTAAAAACTTCGAACGGCTTAATCTTTTTTTCATGTGCGAGCAAAACGGCATTAACAATATCCTCGACGTATACATATGATTTGCTCTGTGACCCGTCGCCTAAAATTCTGAGGGATGTTGGATCGGCGAGCAGTCGCCGTACAAAATCGAAGCCGACACCGTGCGTTTGGCGTGGGCCGACGACATTGCCGAAGCGGAATGCAGTGCCGCGCAGATCGAACATGGCACAGTACGAGGCGATCAGCGCTTCGCCGGCGAGTTTGCTCGCGCCGTACGTCGAGGAAGGGATCATGGGTGAGTAATCTTCGCCGGCCTCAATCGAGCCGATGTCGCCATACACGCCGCTGCCGGAGGCGTACAAGATGGACGGCGTGCCGGTTATGCGCATGGCTTCGACGATCTGCTGCGTCAAGAACGTGCCTTCGCGGAAGTCGATATCGGGTTCGGTCATTGCCCGGGCAATATCCGGGTTTGAGGCGAGGTGGATGACGGTATCGTGGCCGCCGTGTGCTGCGCCGCGCATCGCTTCGACGAGCGCGGCGGTATCTTTAACATCGCCGCGGACGACACGGAGGCGCGGGTCGCTCGCGTGTGCGGCATAGTGCCATTCCCGGCCTGATGAAAAGTTATCGTACAACGTTACGATTTCGACGGTTGGGTCGTTTAATAGTCGATCCGTAAAATGGCTTCCGATGAAGCCGGCTCCGCCCACGATCATTATTTTTTTGCGCATAGATTTGTTTAATAATTATCTTCGTTCCGCCCATATGAGGCCACGTCCGTCGGGTCCCGGTTCGTACTTTATTATCTTATACCCTTTTGATTCTAAAAAGGCGAGCAGCTGTTCGATGGTCATTGGCGCAGTCGGCGCGCAATGATATTCCATCCTGATCGCGTGGATTCTCTCGAACAGAGCGTCCGGCGCTGACTGGAAAATCTCGAATTCCGAGCCCTCGCAGTCCATCTTGAGCATATCACATCGCTCAATATTATTTTTCTCGAAAATGTTTGCGAGCGATATGCAGTCGATTTCCAGCGGCTCGGCATTTTCCCAGTGTTCATATATAGAGTTATGCGGGCCGCCGTTCAAAAATAATATTCGCGTTTCATTTTTACCGGAGACCGCGGCGTGTTCGGCGAAGATGTTATGTTCCAGATGATTTATTGTAATATTTTCTGTCAGCATCTTGAATTCCTGCGGCGCCGGCTCGAACGCAAAAATTTTCGAACCCTTTGAATGAGTGGCGGCATAGATCGCATAGACGCCGATGTTCGCGCCGACGTCGATGATCGTCGAGCCGTCGGCGACATCGCCATAGTCCTTCCGGAAATAAATGTCCAAAATAGTGGCGACGTCGGTCACGCCGTTGGTTACGATCGTGGTGCCGTCTCGAAGTCGATAGACGGGGCAGCCACTTGAGAGGCCGAGATAGTTTGAAATGAACTCGGGCCAGTTCTTTACCCGGATCACGGTAGGGGGTAGGTAGGCAAGGTGCTTTATTGCCTTTAATGATATATAGTCTTTCCAATTCCGCTTCATTTGTCGTATCGTAAGAATATATCAAAATGAGTTCAAAGCCAATCATCGTCGCTGTTTCCGGGGGGTTTGACCCGATCCATATCGGTCATGTTCGGCTTTTTGAACGTGCCCGGGTGCTGGGAGACCGGCTTGTCGTCATTCTTAACAACGACAATTGGCTCCGGGCGAAGAAGCACCATATTTTTATGCCCGAAGCAGAGCGGGCTGAGGTGATTCGGGGGTTGCGGGCAGTTGATGAGGTATTTGTCACAAAGCATTTGCCGAACCCGGCCGACATGAGTGTCGCCGCGGAATTGGCAGAACTCAAGCCCGATATTTTTGCGAATGGCGGCGATCGGAACGAACGGGATGCGGCGGACCCTGTTTCGTCACTCTACCGCGATATCAATACGTGCAAGAAGCTTGGTATTGATATGATTTTTAACATTGGCGATGGCGGGAAAATTCAATCGAGCTCGTGGCTTCTTGAAGATTATCTGAAACGAGTTCGGGCCGAACAATAAAAATACCGCCAGCGGGGATTAAAGAAACAATCCCAGGAGTAAAAAAAGTGCTTCGTCAACCAACCGTTTTCTTCACCCCTTCTTCGAATTTCATCTTCGGCTTCCATCCGAGGAGCCGCTTTGCTTTCTTATTGCTGAGCGAAATGTCCTGGACTTCGCCTTTACGCTTCGGCGTGTAGAACGGTTCTTTTTTGAAACCGAGCGCATCGGCGATTGCCCTGAAGACCTGATAATCCGAGGTCGCGCGCGCCGTGCCGATGTTTACCGTTTCATTTTCTACTTTTTTCAATCCGAGCACGTTTGCACGCGCCAGGTCGCCGACGTAGATATAGTCGCGCGTTTTCTTGCCATCGCCGAAAATCGTTGGGCGGACGCCTTTCGTGATCAGTTCGGTAAATATCGGGAAGACGCCTGCGCCGCCCTGCGCTTTCTGGCGTGGGCCGTAGGCATTTGCGTAGCGGAGGATCAAATAATCTATATCGTACACGCCGCAAAAATAACGGATCATTTCTTCGTCGATCTGTTTTGAGAGTGCGTAGGGCGACAATGGATTCGCCGGAGTGTTTTCGTCTGCGGGCGTTTTTTTGGGGTTGCCGTAGATTGCGCCACCGGTCGAAGAAAAAATGATTTTTTTTGGTTTCGATTTTGTTTCGCCGAATGCGAGCAGGACATTCAGAGTCCCCGTAACGTTGATACCAAAGGTTGTTGCGGGTTCTTTCACAGAGTCAGGCACACTAATAAACGCCGCATGATGGTTTACGACATCCGGGCGCTCGTTGGCAAAGATTTTGCGGAGCTGCGCCGCATTGCGAATATCGGCTTTATAAAAATTCGCCCGCGGATTTATATTTTTCCGCGAGCCGCTCGACAGGTTATCAATAATCGCGACTTTATGCCCGGCTGCGATATAGGCGTCGACGACGTGTGATGCTATAAATCCGGCGCCGCCTGTTACGATTATTTTCATGTTATGTTGGGTTGCTAAATAGTGATTTGCCGGTTTTTGCGATGATCGCGAGGTCGAGGATGAGCGACCTGTTCTTCAGATAATATATATCATACTGCAATTTTTGCCGGACGTCTTCGAGGTCGATGTCGGCGCGGTGGTTCAGCTGCGCCCAGCCGGTTATACCTGGTTTCGTTAGCAACCGCGTTTCGTAATAGGGGATTTGCTTTTCGCAGCTTCGCGACGAATTCGGGCCGTTCGGGCCGCGGGCCGACGAACGAGATGTCGCCGCGCAGGATGTTCCAAAGTTGCGGCAGTTCGTCGAGATGCGATGCGCGGAGGAAGCGGCCGAACGGAGTTATGCGGGTATCGCTTTTTCCGGGGGCCCATTGGGCGCCGCTGGCGTTCGGCGTCGCTGCGGCGCATCGATGCGGAATTTATAGAACATGAATTCGTGGCCGTTTTTGCCGACACGCGTTTGTTTATAGATGATCGGGCCGGGGGAACTGATGACGACGATGAGCGCGATCAAGATTTCAAACGGTAGCAGTACGATGCCGATCACGAGGGCGGCAATAAATTCCCAGGCGCGTTTCAATGGATCATAAAACTGCGCCGAGCTCTCGATGTTCTCCAGAAACCAGGTTTCTTCGAGATCGGCAAGTGGCACTTTGCGCATCACGGTTTCGTAGAAATTGGGCAAATCCATAACGAGAATGCCCGAGGCGAACAATTTATAGAGCGTTGCCGGCAGATGGCCTGCGCGTTTCAGCGAACGTGGGACGACGACGCAGTTAATATTTTTTTCATGTATGGCGTTTGCGTCAACGAATCCGGCGTTGCGAGTGCATCCGATTCGTTCAAGCGCGCGCCGATCTCGTAGCCGAGCTGGGGATTTTCCCGCACCGCTCGTTCCACTTCAATGACCGCATCGCCGTTGCCGATCAGCAATAACTCGGTTTGGCGCTTCGCCCGTGCTTGTCGCGCGGTTGAACGCGCGGCGCCAGAGCGTTTCAACGATGGCGAAAATGATTGACGAAAATAAATAAGATTAGTTTTTGGGGTGATGCCGAAGAATGGGATGGCGTAGAAGATTACGATGGAAATTATAGCGCTCGTTACGATCGCGAGCCACAGCTGTTTTTACGAAATCGAGATTGTCGCGCAGGCGGCGAAGGTCGTAGAGGCCGGCGATGAAAAAAATGATGAGCCAGATGATAAAGATTATGGAGAAGGGGATGAGATTTGTATCGATAAAGTTATCGGATGAACCGCAGCCATAGCGGACGATGAGTGTTAAGAATAGCGCAACGTAGAGCGCGACGATGTCGCCGAGAAATAATAGAAAAATTTTAGTGCGATTGGTCATTGGTTTTTGTACGCACGTCTTCGTAGGTTTTTGTTTTTGCGTTGTTTGAAAAATGTTATCCAGACGATGTTCATCGCGTAGCGGAAGCCGGCGGTGATGCTGCCTTCTTTTGCCAGGCGACGGCCGGAGGAGAGTGCGGGAAGCGCGAACGTGAATTTCACGTGGCCGACTTTGCTCAGGCGTCGCGCGACATCCGTATCCTCGCCATAGAAGCTGATGTTGGTGTCATAGCCGCCGATTTTTTCGAGCGCGTCACGGCGAACGACGAAATTGCCGCCTTGAAGGATCGAGCCGACGTGGAATACGAAACGGATGACAATATAGAATACGAAGCCGATGTAATAGAAGACGCGCGTGATGAACCGTACCGAGCGGGAAACGTCGTAATAGATGAATGGGCCGGAGACGCCGACGAGCTTCGGGTCGCGCGCGAACTCGGCGAGAACGCGATCGATCCATCCTGGCGTTATGCGCGTGTCGGCGTCGACATTCGCGATCAGCTCGCCGGTCGAGGCGAGGTAGCCGGCGCGGCGGGCATGGACGATGCCCTTTTCCGGTTCATTGACGAGTTTGATGCCCGGATATTTTTTAATATATTTTTCAATTGCCGCTGCCGTGCCGTCGGTCGACGCATTGTTGACGACGATGATCTCGATGTCGTGGCGCGCTCTTTTGTGCGCCGATTCGCGTCGAGGCAGGCGCCGATGCCGGCCTCTTCGTTGTACGCCGGGATGACGAAGCTCAGTTTCATATCTTTTTAATTATACCGCTTAGCGGTTTCCGCTGCGTTCGCGGGCGCGCCGTTCGCCGTGCCGGTCGATTGCCGCCCGGTAGATGGCTTCCCAGCGGTCGGCGATTCGCTCCGGCGAGAACTGGAGCGCGGTTTTACGGCCACCGGCACCCAGTGTAGCTTCAAGCTTCGGATCTTTCAAGACCGCGACGAGCCGTTCAGCGAGCGCTGTTGGGTCGCCGGGGTCGACTATGAAGCCGTTCGTTTCGTTGATATATTCCGGCAGCGCTCGTGCATTCACGCCGACGACCGGGATGCCGCATGCCATCGCCTGCATCATGACCATGCTTTGCGTGTCACTCGTGCTTGTTATCGCGAACACTTTGCCGGCATTGTAGACTTCGACGAGTTCGGGCTGGTCGAGGAAGCCGAGGAATTTAACTGCGTTTTCGACGCCGAGATCTTTCGCGAGTTTTCGGAATTCTTGTTCATCCGCACCGCGGCCGGAGAAAACGAGCTCCGCATCCGGAATCGTGCGGCGCACGAGCGGCAGCGCGCGGATCATGACGTCGATGCTGCGTTCTTTTGCGAGGCGACCGGCATGGATGATCGCGTTCTCGCCGATTTTAAATTTTTTGCGCAACGCGTCGCGGTTCGCGAGCGGTTTGAAAATTTCTGTTTCGATCGGATTCGAAAGCGCGATGCCGTTTTTGTGGAATCCTTCGGCTTCCATTTCGGTGAAGACCGAGCGCGATGGTGCGGTCACGATTTCGCACCGGCCGTAGAACCAGTTGACGTATTTAATGATGCCGGTATCCATCCATTTTGTTTTGATCGGGTTATAAATTAAGAAACTTTTAATGGCGGTATGGTTCGTGCCGACGAGGGGCTTGTGGAGCGCGCGGCTTGCGAGGAGCGCTTCCATGCCGACGCCGAAAAAAGTTTGCGTGTGGATGACATCGGGGTCGAATTCGCGGACTTGGAGCCAGCGGAGACCGTACGGCAAGACCATGCGGCCCTGGCCGGAGCCGGAGCCGAAGTATGAAGAAACGAAACGCGTGAAACCGACATTCGGGCCGAGGTCGAGCTCTCGGTCCGGCAGATTCGATTTCGCGAACTCGGCCGCCGAATAGCGCGGCGCATAGAAATGAATCTGGTGCCCGCGTTTTGCGAGTTCTTTTGCCAAGCTGATCACCGAATCGGAAATCCCCGAGAGTTCCGGATAAAAGTTATCCGAACAGATCGCAATGCGCATTGGGTTATTATAGCGCGGAAATGGCCTGTTTTCCAGTGGAACGCGCTGAAAAATAGAACGCGGCGGCCGAGGGTTTCGGCGCGCCGCGCGGGGGAGTTAATGCTGGCTAGGTTACTTGCGTTGCAAATGAGCTGAAGAATGCCATTTGCTCTAGGTCGTGCTCCGTGAATCTGGGCGAGGTTCCCATTTTTCGTCGCAGGACGGTCACCGTCGCTCCGACGTGTTGCATGAGGCCAGAGAATACGAGTTCAGGTTCGCGAGGATGAATCTCTGGAACTTGACACTCCTCTTTCGTGACGAGCCAGTGATTATGGTAATAGGCATCGCCCCGACGTACTCCGAGAAGGTAGATCCGGTCTTTGATATTCTCTTTGACCAGTCCCCGTAAGCCGGCATAGAAGCCAGCTTTTAGTCTCAATTCGTCATTTATCTTCAAGCAAGCTCTCCAAAAAGTGAAATCAACTACTGAAAGTTACTATACCACAACCCTAAATAGTTTCAAGCCTTGTCGATACCACGGCGCTTATTTTCTTGTATGCGTAGAAGGCGATGACGATTGCGCCGACGGCGATCAGGATGAAGTATTCGCCATTCGCGAAGACGGTTGCGAAGCGATCGTAGGCTGCGCCGAAATAAAAGCCGAGCGCCATGAAGAGCAGGGTCTTCGGCAGCGTGACGAGAAATGTTATCCACGCGTAGCGGCGCAGCGGCATGCGTGCGGCCCCGATCATCATCAGGCCGGGTGCGGGAAGGAGTGGTGCGAGCTTGACGGCGGCGAGCGTCTTCTTCGGATGCGTTTCGATCAGCCGCTCCATGTGCTTAAGCCGTTGTTCGGTCAGGCCGACTTTATGTCCATATTTTTCGACGAAACGCACGCGGCCAAAGTAGCCGATGCCGTAGTAGATGAAATCACCGACAAGGTCGCCGGCGATCGATAAGAGGAAGATTATAAAAATATTAAAATAGCCGAGCGCGGCGGCGAATGCGGCGGCTGACGTTATGACCGGACCTTCGATCACCATCGCGATGAACATTAAGAAGTAGCCGGCGGACTTCACCCAGGCGAGTGCGCCATTGAACGACGTGACGTTGGCGATGGCGGCGACATTCAATTGCGTAGCGGAAGCGTAGTGGTATGTATTGAATGGAATACTTGCGACCGTTATCACGGCAACTACGATGACGAGCGCGATAAATTCTAGGCGGAGTTTCATGCGTTCATTGTAGCAATTCGCGCCGCGAGAAACAAAAAGGGCGCGCGATGTGGTGGTCGCGCGCCCGGTTGGGTTGAATAGCTTTATGAGCCAAACAGTCGGATGAATAGCCATAGCCCAAACAGAAGGCCAATGCCAGCACCGACGATTGATGACAGCACTTTGACTGCCTTGATGTCCACTTTAGGATCTAGGCCCATGGATGGCGAGATGAGGATTATCAACTTGCCTATCCATGGCAATTCATAGGAAAGCCACGCTCCAACACCGATCCAGAACGGGACGAATAGCATATAAACTGATATCACGGTTTCTCCTTTCAGAATGTGCCGACACTATTCGGCGGGACGTGGAATTCGTAGCGATCAGATCCGGGTGGGCAGGCAAACAAATTGCATGCCATGTCGTTTTTCCCCAGAAATGCTGGTGTGAGCCGGACGAGTTTGCCTCCGGAAGAAGAATCTTCGTAAAGCCGAATCGAGTCGTCATCCGTCCGGAATTTTTCAAGCGACATCGCGCCGTTGGCTTCTTTGAGAAACGAATAGTAGGAAACTTGATAAGGCATGCCACGATTCGTTCTTGCTTCCTGTGCGCTAATGCCGATATAGAAGGTGTTGCCGTCCTGATGGATAGGCGTTAACGGGATTGTTTCCATCACGATCATATGCTTTGGCACGAACAATCCGATGCCGAAGGCAACCACGAAGTCGAAAACGGTTCCGAAGCCAATGCTTGCAAAGGTGTTCAAAATCTTACTGGGGTGAGAACCCCCCCCAATTGCGATTTATCCAAGGAGAAAGCTGGCATCATAACGCCGGTGCTGCTTCCTTCCCATCGCATAATGCCGATTGCGCTTGGGATTACTAAGACCAACACGAACACAGCAATTGTTATCATTTGGTGCCCCTTCTGACGTATTGAGATTTACGAGAGCCGCTCATAATATATAATCTTGATGATTATTTGTCAATCATACAAAAATAAGATATGATTTTTCTATGAGCAAAGAAAGTTTTCCTATTGCAGAAGAGCCAAAGGATGTCGATCTCGAGCAAATAGAGCAAGAGCCGGATAAAGAAAAAGAACGGGGTTTCGATTTGGATTTCTATATAACTGACCACAGCGCCGATAAGCGTTTTGGAAAAACTCCGGACGAGTTGCGTGAGCTGTATGCTGACATTGCGAGAGATGGGAATGCGCGATAAGAAAAAGAAAAGGAAAATGATTTTACAGGGCAGCCCGCATTCCTCGGAAGAACAACGTGCGCAACAACCATCGCAGCTGAAGAACATCATTTCCTACTTACGGGCGCCGGTGGAAAAATAAAAAATTAACCTTTTTATGCTATCTTCTGCCGATGGAATTCTCATTGAAGAAACCTCCGCAAAATTTGTCACCCTCCTTGATCGCAACCACCAACCGGGCTTTGGGATTTTCCCGTCCGCGGATCCGCGCAGCAATTATTTTGACCAGGTTTGGACGCGGGATGCGGCGCATGCGGCGGCGCATTATTTTGCGCGGGCGAAGCCGGAGGCGGTTATTGATTCGCTGCGGACGATCTTGGCGCATCAGCGTGCGGATGGTGCGTTGCCGTCGCGCGTCGAGCGTCAGTATCAGACCGTGCGGCTGACGCCGGGCTTTCGGTGGTTAAGCCGGCCGTCGTTCTATTTGATCGAAAAAAAATGGCATGGTCGCGCCGAGCGGCCGGTGCACGAAGGCACGGATTCTGCTGGTGGTGAGGATACGATTCCGGCGGCGCTGATTATGGCCGGTGAATTGTTTGATGGCGGCTCAGTGGAAGGTCGCACGTTCATTAAAGCGAACTTTGAAAAGTTACAGCGAGCCACAGAATTTTTTCGCCGCGCGAAAACTGATTCCGAGGATGGGCTCGCGGTTGCTACGAACGACAATCCGGATTGGGCTGATACGATCCGACGACAGGGGAAGCTGGGCGTTATCAATATTTGGTGGTGGCGGGGATTGAAGCATATGGAAACGATGGCGCGGGCGGTTGGCGATGGCGGCCATAATAATGGCGCGGCAAAAATATATCATGATGAAGCCGAAAAAGTTCACCGGGCGATTATGGAAAAATTGTATGCGGGGACTTTCTTCCGGGCGAAAACTGGTGAAGACCGGCTTGATACCGTCGCGTCGATTTTCGGCGCGGGATATTTTTTAAACGCGGACGACGCGTGGCGCGTCGAGCGGACGTTAAAGCAGCGCGTTCAGCATAGTTCCGGTTTGCAAAATTTTGATCCGCCATATCCGGAGCGCGATATTTATTGGGTGCATCGGGCTGCGGGCCAATGGATCTATCATAATCAATTTGTGTGGCCGTGGGTGACACTCCAAAATGTCCATTTAAAGATAAAGATTGCGGAGGAGCATGAGGATGCGGCGATACGCGCGCAATATAAAGATGAAGCGATTGAAGCTTTAGTCAAAGCTGCGCGATTGTTTGAAATCGCCGGCGGTGCGTATGAAGTTTTTGAACCGGATGAACCGCGGCGCGGTGAAACGCGCTGGTATCATCCGCCGCAAAATTTCATGGGCACGATGGCGGCGTATCAGGGCGCGTATACGCATTTGAAGATGCTTGGGTGGATATGATAGCGACGGCCGCAGGTTTTATTCTTCCCCGCCAATCTTCCTCGCAAAATCCTCCGTCCATTTCCGTTGATAGTAGAGGATCGCGACGAGGATGATCGCGACGGCGCCGAGGAGATAGTAGCCGAGATGGAGGTAGTGGTCGATCGTGCCGTACGCGGCACCGAAGTAGTAGCCGACGAGCAAATAGAAGAGCGAGCTTGGGATCGTGATCGCAACGCACCACCAGATGTATTTGCGCAGATCCATCTTTGATGCGCCGACGACTATGAGGCCGGGGGCGGCGATGAATGGGATCATCTTGATGGCGAACAAAGATTTCCCGGTATGGTTCGCGGCGAGTTTTTCGGCGACGGCGAGCCGCTCTTTGGTTGCGCCGAAATAATGGCCGTATTTATCGATGAACCTATGGCGACCCCAATAGCCCATGGCGTAAAAGATGATATCGGGGATCAAATTGCCGAGGATCGATAAGAGGAACACGATCCAGAGATGGAAATAGCTGAACGCGGCGGCGAACGCGCCGGCGGCGGTAACGACGGGGCCTTCGATCAGCATAAGGATGAACATAACGACATAGCCCTGCTGGAGGATCCACTGGGTTATCGCCGCGAATGATGTTGGGATCATATGAAGTTCATTCTACCATGCGGCGCTGGTCCCCGCGTTTCTGTGGATTGACATCGTTCCGAATATTTGAATAATTAGATACATATGGAACATAACTCTGAAAAAAAGGATCGGTTTTTGCCGATCAGCATCTTGATCGCGGCGGTGTTGATTGGTGGTGCGGTAGTATTCTCGACTTTTTATAATAAATATACCGGGATAGCGACGACGGGTGCAGGCGCTGGAGCGGGTGCGGCTGCTGCTGGCACTGCGCCGACGAATGCGACGAATACTGCTGTTATGGCGTTGACCTCGCGTGATGCAATTTTGGGTCAAGCGAATGCGCCGGTCACGATGATCGAGTACGGTGATTATCAGTGTCCGTTCTGCGGTGAAGAATTTTTTGCGCAGACGGAGCCGCAGATTATCCAAAATTATGTGAACACCGGCAAAGTTAAATTTGTGTTCCGGGATTTTGCGTTCCTAGGCGCCGAATCGACGGCGGCTGCGAATGCGGCGCAGTGCGCGAACGATCAGGGCAAGATGTGGCTGTATCATGATGCGTTGTACACGGCGAAAGTTGCCGATGATCAGGGCGGAGGGAGTGAGGACGATGGATTTTTCTCGACTGCCGAGCTGCTAAAACTTGGCCAGCAGGTTGGTTTGAATATGACGACGTTCACGAGCTGCGTCAACAACCAGAGCGATCTCTCGATCGTTAACCAGGAAAAGACGGATGCGACCGCGCAAGGAGTTAACTCGACCCCGACGTTCTATATTAACGGCACGCAGGTTCTTGGTGCTCAGCCGTACGCGCAGTTCCAGCAGACTATCGACGCGGCGATTGCGGCGGCGAAGTAACTCAAACACCCTAACAAAAAGGGGGCGAAGAGGCGTCAGAACGCATTCGCCCCCTTTTTGTTAGGGTGTTTACTGTGAATAAATGCCGGGCTCTTGCAAAATATTTAGGTCTATGCTACAATAGCAATGAATGAGTGTGAGCATACCCGAACGATGATATCGGCTCAGGTATGTCCCGCAAAATTCTGTTGCCGAATCCCCCGATTGGGGGTTTTTGGTTTTAATAATGTATAATGATTGTGGAGCAGCTATAGAGCACTCATTCAATAACAACAGAATTGGAGGTCACCTTAGCCGCTCCGTTCAGAACTTTTATACCTGTAGTCGAGAATTGAGAGTTTTGAGCGGAGCGGCTTTTGCTATGTTTATGGATTGCGCCGTATATGTGCGCCGTGCAAAAATTAAATCTTGATTAAATGAAATTCCAGGAGAATGTTTCGCTCGCGAAATTCAGTAATTACAAAATAGGCGGCATTGCCCGCTATTTTTTTGAACCGAAAAATGAGCGCGAAGTTGCGTGGGCGGTTCGCGAGGCGAAGACGCGCAAGCTGCCGATTTTTGTTTTGGGCGGCGGGACGAATTTATTGTTCTGTGATGCCGGGTTTTATGGATTGGTGTCTGAAGCCGGCGATGATGGGGGTTGCCGCGAAAACAGTTCGATCGAAAACTGGCGCGCGCGAAATTGTCATCGAAGCCGGCGCGGGAGTTTCGATGGCGAAGCTGCTTAATTATGCGACATCGAAGTCGTTGTCAGGTTTGGAATGGGCGGGCGGATTGCCAGGTACGCTCGGCGGCGCGATCCGCGGGAACGCTGGATGTTTTGGCGGAGAGATAAAAGATGCTGTCGTGTCCGTCCGCAGTTTCAATATAAAGAGCGAAAAGATTGTCGAGCGAATGGCGCGGGCGTGCAAGTTTGGTTATCGTGATAGCGTTTTTAAGAATATTGCAGCGCGGGACGGTGCAGGTATGGCGGGTGAAATTATTTTATCCGTGACGCTCGCGATGGCGAAAGGCGATAAGAAAGCGATCATGCGGGCGATTCGTGAAAAGATCGAATATCGCAAGAAAAATCATCCGCTTGAATATCCGAATATCGGGAGTATTTTCAAGAATGTGCCGGTGCCGACGCGTGCCAGTAAAATGACAAAATGGTGCAGTCTCACGTTTCGCGGCGCGCAGTTTTCTGTGAAGACGGATCCATTCCCCGTCATTTCGGCGGCGAAATTGATTTCGGAGATCGGTTTGCGCGGCGTCAGTTTCGGTGGCGCGATGATCTCGGCGAAGCATCCGAACTTTATCGTTAATGTTTGGAACGCCGGTGCGGGTGATGTGAAAAATTTGATTGCGCTTGCGAAGGCGGAGGTGAAACGGAAGTTTGGCGTGGCGCTGGAGGAGGAGGTGCAGGTGGTTTGAATCTATGATCCGCGAAGTGGAAATTTCGGGCGTTTTGACGTATAATCCGTCTTATGTTTGACGGTGTCAAAAAGCTGTTTACGGGCAATCCGCTTGCGCGTTCGAGGAACGCGTGCGCGAAATTAACGCACTTGAGGCGGAAATCGAGAAGCTGAGTGATGAGGAGTTGCGCGCGGAGAGCGAGAAATTGAAGAAAAGAGCGCGGACTGCGGGTAAAGGCGATAATGGCGGAGACAAGGTCGCGTCGAGAAAGCCGCGCTTAATGAAATCGCAGTTCGCGCATTCGCGCTCGTCGCGCGAGGCGGCGCGACGCACGCTTGGCCAGCGGCCGTTCGATGTCCAGCTGCTGGGCGGCTTGTTTTGCATCAGGGCGCGGTTGCGGAGATGATGACGGGCGAAGGCAAAACGCTTTCCGCGGTTGCGCCGACGTATTTGAATGCGCTTGGCGGCAAGGGCGCGCATGTTGTTACGGTCAACGAATATTTGGCGCGGCGCGATGCGGTTTGGATGGGACAGATTTATCGCGCGCTTGGGCTGACGGTTGCGTGCATCGTTCCGGGCGCGGCGTTTGTTTATGATCCGGAGTGGAAAATTCCGGGAGGATGCGGACAAGAAAAAGTTGGCGACCGAAGAAAAAGAAGTCGATACGACGGGAAGTTTTTTGGTCCAGCAGGATTTCTTGCGGCCGGTTTCGCGGCGCGAAGCATATGCGGCCGACATCACCTACGGTACGAACCACGAGTTTGGTTTCGATTATTTGCGAGATAATTTGGCGCAGCGCGTCGAAGACCAAGCCCAGCGCGGCCACAACTTTGCGATCATCGACGAAGTCGACAGCATTTTGATCGACGAAGCGCGGACGCCGCTCATCATCGCGGCGCCGGACCAGGCGTCGAGCGATTTCTATAAAGCGTTTGCGCGGATCGCGGCGAATCTTGGTGCAAGAGACGACGGACTATGAAGTCGACGAGAAGCGGAAAACGATTTCGATCACCGACGCGGCGTTGAGAAAGTCGAGAAGATGGTCGGCGTGCAAAATATTTACGCGCCGGAAAATATCCGGCTTGTGCATTATTTAGAAGAAAGCGTGAAGGCGCAGGCGCTTTTCGCGCGCGATAAAGATTATGTCGTGAAAAATGGCGAGGTGATCATCGTCGATGAATTCACCGGCCGCATGTTGATCGGCCGCCGCTATCAGGCCGGCTTGCATCAGGCGATCGAAGCAAAAGAAGGCGTTACCGTGAAAGAAGAATCGCGCACGTATCGGCAAAATTTCCATCCAAAACTATTTCCGCATGTACAAGAAAATTTCCGGCATGACGGGAACGGCGCAAACGTCGGCGGAGGAATTCCATAAAGTGTATGAGCTTGGAGGTTGTCAGCATTCCGCCGAACCGCGGTCTCGCGCGCAGCGATGTGAACGACCTCATTTATAAGAATTTCAGCGCGAAAGTTGATGCGGTCGTGCGCGATGTGGCCGAGCGGCAGAAGAAAGGCCAGCCGGTTTTGCTTGGCACGACTTCGATCGCGAAGAACGAAATTTTTTCCGCGGCGCTTTCGCAGGCGGATATCAAGCACGAAGTTTTGAATGCAAAAAATAACGAACGCGAAGGTGCGATTATCGCGCAGGCCGGGCGACCGGGTGCGGTCACGGTCGCGACGAACGTCGCCGGGCGCGGCGTCGATATTTTGCTTGGCGGCAATCCGCCGACGCGGAGCGAAGCTGCAGCAGGTCCGCGAGCTTGGCGGTTTGCACGTGATCGGCACCGAACGGCACGAAGCGCGGCGCATCGACAACCAGCTCCGCGGCCGCGCCGGACGGCAGGGCGATCCGGGCTCATCGCAATTTTTCCTTTCGCTCGATGACGATTTGCTGCGGATTTTTGGCGGCGACCGGTTGAAAAGTCGATGATGGAGCGGTTTGATCTGCCGGAAGACCAGCCGATCGAGTTCGGTTTTGTGACGAAGGCGGTCGCCGAGGCGCAGGCGAAAGTGGAGGGCGCGAACTTCGATATCCGCAAACATTTGCTCGAGTATGACGACGTGTTGAACAAGCAGCGCGCCGCGATCTATCGCCGTCGGCAGGAGATCATGGGGATGCTTAATAAAGAGGAGCTGGCGCAGTTTATCCGCCGGCGCGGCGATGGCGCATTGGGAGGCTGCGTTGCCGCAGCTTGTTGCGCGGCGTTGCTCGATATGCATGACGCGGTCGCAGAGCGGCGCGATCGTCCGATGCCTCGAGATGACGAAGGAAAAAATCAAAAAGTTTTGAAAGATGCGGCGATTATAAAGGGATGATGAAGCAGTTGCCGGACGCGATCTGGAGGCTCGCTGAAAATTATCGCGATCTCATCGCGCGCCGCGCCGCCGAGGTCGCTGAAAATCCGACTCGCACGCAACCAGCTTCTCGGCATTCTCGACATGCTCTGGATGACGAACCTCGAAGACCTCGATGCATTGCAGGAAGCCGTCGGGCTCCGCGCGTATGGCCAGCGCGATCCGCTCGTCGAATATCGCCAGGAAGCGAGCCGACTGTTCAAAGTGTTTTGGGGAAATTTCAACGGCTGGGTGTTTGGGAATATTTTTAAGATTGGAGCGGAGAGTGGAGCGGTATGGTGCGCTACCGGAGACGGGCGGCGCGTATTGCGACGTCCGCAATATTCCTGCGAAATGTACGTCGCGGCTGGAACGGGCGGCGGTACCGACGACCGAGAAAATTGGCCGGAATGACCCATGTCCTTGCGGATCAAAAAAGAAATGGAAGAAGTGCGGGTTGCTGAATACCGAAGAGCATCAACGCAATATGGCGATGGGCGGGAAGAAGCACGAGGTAACAGGGGGATAACGAATTTATGCCCATCCCCGAATTCGGCACGAAGCGTGAGAACGAGGAGCGGCGCGATGGCGGATGTGCGGTGGTTTTTGATCCTGTGTCGCAAAAATATGCGGTGAATAAACATGATGCGAATGGATTGCTCGGATTGTTCAGTGGCGGCGTGGAAGAAGGCGAGGAAATTCAAAAAGGAATTTTGCGCGAGGTGGTCGAGGAAAGTGGGCTGGACAATTTTTTATATGTCGAGCAGATCGCGGAGGCGTTCACGCATTATCACAATATATTAAAGAACGTGAATCGCGTGGCGAAGGCAACGTGCTTCCTGGTTATTCTGAAGAGCGATCATCAGGTGCCAGTTCAGCGCGAGGCGCATGAGAAGTTCACGCTCGCATGGGCAACGGCCGAGGAAATTTTTGAAAATTGGCGCGCGAGGAATACCGAAAAAGATTATGACCATTGGGAATATTTTTTGAAGAAAGGCGCGGCGAGGGTGCGGGAGTTGGGGTATGGCACGAAGAGCAAATAATAAAAAGCCGCCACATCGTGACGGCTCGGAAAAAGGCGAGCGGGATGGAGTTCTCTTGATCGATGATAGAAACTCATTTAATTTCGCGCTTAAATAAGCGCCCTTTCTTCATCAACCGAATGTACGGTTCATGCCCCTGCTAATATCTCGTGACATAGCTTCGTCTTCGGTGCGGCATGATTCGGCATTTGCTTTGTGCGGTGTTGGTCCTACCATTTACTAGCTTTGCGGCTGGAGCGCTTGCCGAAGAGGGGTGCGCGCTTTCGCATTACGATTGGTTCCGGCGCGAACGGTGGATTGGAGTGAACGGTGGGAGCGACGCTGCGGCTAACGCTGATGAAAATTTTTTCCGGAAAGCGGTTTGCGGATGGTATGTTCCGGATGAGGACGCACTCTATTGTTTTCGCGAGATGACGTTCGGGCCGGATCCGCAACTACTTGCCCTGCTGGTGGACCACCTGACGCCACTCTCGAAGCAACTGGGCATCAGCCCGTCGACAAAAGTTTTTATTGGGCCGCGCGATGACGAATCGCGCGGTTTTTATGTCGGCACGATCCGGGAGATTGTGCGGAAGGCGGGGGATTGACGGCGGTTCGGCGCGGCGGTAGCTTTAAGATAGTAGAAGGAGGCACCAAGAAGATGTCTAATAGACGACGCCGACGACCGGATCGCAAAGTTGTCAAAGAGCTTGATGAGGCAATTAATGAAGCTATTTGTTCGAGCCCGAAGGTGGAATCTTTGCTGAAAGGTTTAACTGCTGATGGTTACTCTCCGCAGTGGGATGTAGCTATTCGCTTTCCGCTCCCTCCTCGCCCGCGCCGCGGTCACAATACGCCTCGTCAGTTCGTTAAAGATGGTGAGGTTACCGAAGGTGCATTTCATCATGCCGACGACCGTTGGGCTCATCGGTTGGGCATTGGTCCTGTTTCTGGATGAGTTTATGGGTTTCTTATGGGCGCAGGTGTCCATCCCTGCGTCCATTTTCTTTTCATGTAATCTTGCAAAATTTTCGCCGCCATGTTTTCCTCTATATATAGAGCGAACGTGGCGTTCGCAATTTACTACCATGCCATCATTTCTCGATCCGGAAAATTTTGATAAGACAGTCAGGCCGGCAGATGATTTTTTTCAGTACGTAAACGGCGGGTGGATGAAAGCGAATCCGATTCCGGCTGATGAATCCCGGTGGGGCTCGTTTGATATTTTGCGCGTGCAGGTCGAGGAGCAGCTGCATGAGATTTTGGATGGATTGATTTCATCCGGGGCGACAGACGCGACCGCAACCGAAGATCAGCGGCGCATCCGCGATTTTTATACGACGGGTATGGATGTCGAGAAACGGAATCGTTTGGGTTTGCAGCCGCTCGCGGAGTTATTCGCGCGGATCGATGCAATTGGCGGGAACGGTGCCGGTGGTAATTTGAATGACGATCTTGCCGCGGCGATCGGTTACTTGCAGCGACAGGGCGTTGGCGTATGGTGGACGCCATCGGCGGAGCAGGATGAAAAACAGAGCGAGGTGGTGGCGTTGCATTTATATCAGGGTGGGCTTGGTTTGCCGGACCGTGATTATTATTTGAATGACGATGAGAAGAGCAAGACGATTCGCGCGGATTATCTAAAATATATGAAGGCGACGCTCGTGAAGCTGGGCGTTGTTGAAGCTACGAATGCGCAGAATTTAATAAAAATTCCTGATGCCGTCACCGCAGCGGCGGCTGATGCGATTATGGCGATCGAGACGGATCTTGCCCGTGCATCGATGACGCGCGTCGAGCTGCGGGATGTTGAGAAGATGTATAACAAGATGAGTGCGGCCGAGCTTGCTGCGGTAACGCCGCGGATTGTGTGGGCGAAATATTTCGACGCGGTTGGGATTGCCCAGCCGGCGTATTTTATCGTTGGTCAGCCGAAATTCTTTGCCGAGGTTGATCGATTGTTTGAATCGTTGCCGCTCGATCAGATCAAAATGTATTTGCGGTGGCAGACGCTCGCTGCGTTTTCCGGTTTTTTGACCGAAGAGTTGGAGCGTGCACGGTTCGATTTTTACGCGCGCACGTTTAACGGTGCGAAGGAGATGAAAGCGCTGTGGCGGCGCGTTTTGTCGGTCACGAACGCATCGCTCGACGAGATGCTCGGCAAGTTGTATGTCGAAAAACATTTTGGCGGCGATGCGAAGGCGAAGATTAATGCGCTTGTTGATCATTTGACTGCGGCGTATCGAGCGCGGATTGCGAAGCTTGATTGGATGAGTGCGGAGACGAAAGCGAAGGCGATTGAAAAGTTAGAAGGCGTTTCGCGGAAGCTTGGCTATCCGGATGTTTGGAAGGATATGTCGGCGCTTGAGGTGCGCGACGATTCGTATGCGCAGAATGTTATGCGCGCGCATGCGTTCGAGTTCGATCGCAAGATGCGCGAGGTTGGCGGGCCGGTGAATCGGAACGAATGGTTCATGCCGCCGCAGATGGTGAACGCCTACTACCAGCCGCCGCTAAACGAGATCGCATTTCCTGCTGCGATTTTGCAACCACCGTTTTTTGATCCTCTCGCCGATGATGCGCTGAATTTTGGCGGGATCGGGACTGTCATCGGGCACGAGCTGACGCATGGGCTTGATGACCAGGGTGCGCTTTTTGATTTGCACGGCAATTTGAAAAATTGGTGGACGCCGGAGGATAAGGCGCGGTTTGATGCGCGCGCGGCGCATCTTGCCGAGCAGTTCGATAAGTATGAGCCATTGCCTGGCGTACACATTAACGGAAAATTAACTCTCGGCGAAAATATTGCCGACCTTGGCGGGATTTTGATCGCGTTGGATGGATTGAAGTTGGCGCTTGCGGAGAAAGTTGCGGCGGGAGATGCGAACGCTAATGCGTCGGTTGATGGATTTATGCCGGTACAAAGATTTTTTATAAATTATGCCGTTACCGAACGCAGCCAGAAGCGCGAAGAACTTGAACGGCTCTATATTCAAACCGATCCGCATTCACCAAGCAAGTTTCGTGTCAATGGCCCGTCGTCGAACTATCCAGAATTTTATGAGGCGTTCGAGGTCAAGCAAGGGGATGAGCTTTGGCGCGATGAGGAGGATAGGGTGGGGATTTGGTAGATCTTGTCAGGCCATTTGACAACCTCCCCTCGTTTCGTCTATACTCTTTTGGTAATCCCTCCTATGGGTGGTGTTCGGGTCGATTGGTTAAGCGCCGCCGTGGGATTCTTATTTTTGTGGTGAAGTTGCTTGGTGCAGCCGCCGCAAAAGTACCAAATATAAAAAATTAAATTTACATTAAAACCATGGCAGAAAAAGAAAAATTCTGACCGCTCGAAGCCGCACTTGAACGTCGGTACGATCGGACACGTCGACCACGGCAAGACGACCTTGACCGCGGCGATCACGCACGTTTTGTTTATGAAGGGTTGGGCAAAAAAGAAGAGAAAGTTGACCAGATCGACAATGCTCCGGAAGAAAAAGCGCGTGGTATCACGATCGCTTTGCATCACTCGGAGTATGAATCGGAGAAGCGCCACTATGCGCACGTTGATGCTCCGGGTCACGCTGACTATATTAAGAACATGATCACGGGTGCCGCCCAGATGGACGGTGCGGTTCTCGTCGTTGCCGCGACGGATGGTCCGATGCCGCAGACCCGCGAACACATCTTGCTCGCCCGCCAGGTTGGCGTGCCGTCGATCATTGTCTTCTTGAACAAAGTGGACATGGTTGATGATCCGGAATTGATTGACCTCGTTGAGTCCGAAGTCCGCGAGCTTCTTGAAGAAGTGGGACTTCCCGGGCGACACGACCCCGGTTATCCGCGGTTCGGCGCTTGAAAGCGCTTGAACGCGAAGTCGGCTGATGATGCCGATGCGAAGCCGATCCTCGACCTCGTGAAGGCGATGGATGACTTCTTCCCGGATCCGGTTCGCGATCTCGACAAGCCGTTCCTTATGCCGATCGAAGACATCTTCTCGATCGAAGGCCGCGGTACGGTCGTTACTGGCCGCATCGAGCGCGGTAAGGTGAAAGTGAACGAAGAAATCGAGATCGTCGGTCTTGCGCCCGACGGCGAAGACCGTCGTCACCGGCATCGAAATGTTCAACAAGCTTTTGGATCAGCGGTCAGGCAGGCGATAACGTCGGCTTGCTTGCTCCGCGGTTTGAAGAAAGAAGATGTCGAGCGCGGTCAGGTGCTCGCGAAGCCGGGAACGGTTACGCCGCACTCGGAATTCGAAGCCGAGATCTACGTGCTTTCGAAAGAGGAAGGTGGCCGCCACTCTCCGTTCTTCAAGGGTTACAAGCCGCAGTTCTACATCCGCACCACGGACGTGACCGGCGAAGTTACTCTTGCCGGAAGGAATGGAAATGGTCATGCCGGGCGATACCGTGAAGATTGGCGTTAAGCTCATCACCCCGGTTGCCCTCGAAGAGAAGATGCGCTTCGCTATCCGCGAAGGCGGCAATACCGTCGGCGCCGGAGTCGTGACGAAGATCAATAAATAAGGCAAAAAACAAAAAAGGGGCTCTTCTGTCAGGACTTAGGGATTTAGTCCTTCCAGAAGAGCCCCTTTTTTGTTTTTTGTATTGGTTGGAGAGCGGCGGCCTTCGCCGCCTGCGCGATCCCCGAAGAGGGCGATTTTTATTTTTGCTGGCTCGTGGTTTGTTATACTTAAAGCATGAATCGAAAGGGTTTTTCGCCTCTGATTGTAATTGGCATGATCGCCGTGATTGTGGTTGTTGGCGCGGTGGGATATTTTGTTTGGAATAGTAATGCAAGCGTTTCGCAATCTCAAAATCCGCCGTGTTGCAAGACTACCGCTATAACGACTTCGACGACATCGCAAAATCTAACGGCGATCAATACGACTACTGCTGTTGCTCAATCTCCTGTTGGTGAAACAACTACGGTTGATACTTCGCATTGGCAAACATATACAAATCAGCACTACGGGTTTCAAATGCAGTATCCGAGCAACTGGTACGTTATCAATAATCAGGATGGGAGTATTAACTTCAGCGATGCAGAGGCTCGGGATTACACAAGTTATTTTACCGTCTCTTTTGTGAAGGATGGCAATCCAAATCTTTTATCTACAAATCAACTATTGAGTCAGGTAGATGAGGATGCTGCGGTGGGCAATATTGACGACCTCGATGCGACGAGCACGCTAACGATCAATGGCTATCCCGCTTACAACTTTGTAACTGACGATATCATCGCTGAACTACATACATATATCCTCCATGGTGCAGATATGGCAACGGTAGAGTATGAAATCGCAGGTTCCGATGGCCAAGAGTCACCCTATAATCCTATGTATGAGAAGATGCTTTCGACATTCCAATTTACCTCCTCGAGCATGACTTCTAATTGATGTTGCCATCAAATTTGACACTTCAACCCGATTTGCTATACTGCTTTGGTACTGAAAATGGCTAAAACCGAAGTCGCACAAAAGCTCCGCTTACGTATCAAGTCCTACGATCATAAACTGATCGATAATTCGGCGCGCCAGATTATCGAGGCGGCTGAGCGGAATGACGCGAAGGTGAACGGGCCGATCCCGCTGCCGACTGAGGTCAAGCATTATACGGTCAACCGTTCGACGTTTGTTCATAAGGATTCACGCGAACAGTTCGAGCTTCGCGTCCACAAGCGCCTCGTCGAGATAACGAATCCGTCGCAGAAAATTATCGAGTCACTGACGAATCTGAATCTTCCGGCTGGTGTCGATATCGAGATCAAGATGGTGTAGAATTAGTATTAAGATGACAGCTAGGCACAAAGATCCCCGCGAAAGTGGGGATTTTTGTTATGATTTAAACATGCCAGCACGATTTAATAAACTTCACCTCCCAAAATATGAGAAAAGAGTTTACAAGGTTCTTAGGGAACAAAATTTTATTCTTGGTAAAAAAGAGCATGCGCTCATTCGACAACGATTGAGTAAGGGACGTCGTTATTTCTTTATGGTTGGGAAACGACACGAGGGTAGGAAAGTTGTCGAGCGTTTTTTAAAGATTCCAGAGAATAATGCTAGGAAGCTCCTTTTGCCGTTTCGGCGTTCAATCGAGATTGCTCTATATCTGAAAGCGAAAAACGTCATTGCCACTCGAGGCGTTATTGCTGCCAATTATGATCCTCAAAAAGGTATTCCATTTGCAATTTATGAAACGTTTCCGGCGGGTCGGGCTAAGATCGGATTCATTGAGAAGAATAAGGGCGTCGAATTGTTAGGATCTCGTGAAGCGAAGAAAATCATAGATCAACTTGTAAAATTCCACGGTATCTCAGTTTCAACACTGCCTCCGCAGCTTAAAAAAATTCTCGTGCCACATCCGGGCAGTTATATAAAATTCAGGAAAGAAGTTCTCAGATATGTTAACGGGAGGGTGAAGCCATTAGACCACAAGGGAAAGACAGAGCCATTGTCTCAGATACTTGAACGAAGGACGGGTATTGTGGGAATAAAAGAAAAGGCCCAAACATTATTGGATCGTTCTCGCTCGATTATCGATACAAAAGGGAATCAAAAAATTACCATGGTGCATGGAGATCTTGCACCGAACAATTTTTATGTTTTTGATTCTGGTGATGTAGAGTTTTTAGATCTTGAATGGGCCGGCACTTTTACAAATTCTGCACTCGCGATGATTTTAGATTTCGGAAACCTGAGGGCTCGTTCATGGAATAATGCAAAACTAAGAAAGTTGTTGGACTATTATCTTTTGGAGGCTTATCGGGGAGAGGGGAAAGAATTACTTGGTAAGGCGATTATACAGCTAAGCATTTTGCGATCGCATATTATGCTCTCTGGATTTTTTGAAAACTATACCCAGCCTCGACAGCGCAGTGCTATTGAAGCGCGGCGCAGAAAGGAGACGGAACGGGATATCGCTCAGGCGTTTGAATCGCCTTAGGCTCAATTTGACACCCCGCCCTACCCTCTGCTATACTCTCCATCAAGGTCCTCGGAAGTTTATGCCTATACACTTTACTTGCTTGGGAAGACGAAAGCCGTTTTCTTTGAGTAAAAGCCCCGCCTAAAGCGGTGGCTGGTGGATTGTGGCAAAACTTCCGGTATATAGACCGGATTTTTTCTTTAATGGGGCCGCGCGACGAAAGTCGCGAGCCCGCCAGTGCGTCGAATTCAAAGCCCGGCGCGGAAACAAAAATGTCCTTTATTTTAGGCAAAAAACTGAAAATGACGCAGATTTGGAAGGACGGCAAGATCGTCCCGGTTACGGTTGTTCATGCCGCACCGAACAAAGTTGCGATGCTTCGAACGAAAGAACGGGATGGCTACGAGGCCGTCCAGGTTTCGGTTGGCGCGCGGAAAGGTGCTAAGGGCAAGCGCGGCTCGAAGGGTACGGTCAAAGAATTCCGCAATCGACCTGCGAATCCGATCGAAATGGATGAGTTCACGAAGGGCGCGAGCGTTACGGTCGCGAACTTTAAAGAGGGCGACAAGGTTCGCGTTTCGGGCTACATGAAGGGCCGCGGTTTCGCGGGCGTCGTCAAGCGCCACAATTTCGGTGGTGGTCCGAAGACGCACGGTCAGAAGAATCGTCATCGCGCTCCGGGTTCGATTGGTTCGACTGCTTTCCAGCGCGTTGTTCCTGGTCGCCGGATGGCGGGGCATATGGGTACGACTCGCGTGACGGTAAAGAATTTGGTTGTTGCCGAAATTGATGCGAAGAAAAATTTGATCATGTTGCGCGGCGCGGTGCCGGGCGCGCGGGGCGGAATGCTGGAAATTCGCAAATAAATATGAAAGCTGACGTCTATAATTTGAATAATGAAGTCGTGGGTTCGGTAGATTTGCCGGACACGGTTTTTGGCGTCCGCTACAACGCGGCGCTCGTTAAGCAAGTTATCGATGCACAGCTCGCGAATCGCCGAAGCCCGTGGGCGCATACGAAGACGCGTGGCGAAGTAAGCGGTGGCGGCAAGAAACCGTGGCGCCAGAAGGGAACCGGCCGCGCGCGGCACGGTTCGACGCGTTCGCCGATCTGGGTGGGCGGCGGCGTAGCACATGGTCCGCGCAACGATCGCGATTATTCGCAGAAAGTGAATAAGAAGATGAAGCAGGCGGCGCTTTTTGCGGCGATTTCGCGCAAGGCGAAAGATGGCGAAGTTAAAGTATTTGATACACTTGACGCTTGAAGCGGCGAAGACGAAACCGTTTGCGACGTCACTCCAGACGATTTTGAACATGAACAAGGGCGCGAAGCGCTATGATGTGTTGCTTGTTGCGGCGAATGCCGGTGCGGCGAACAAAAATTTGTTCCGCGCGTCATCGAATCTGCAGAAAGCGAAAGCGCTCGATGCGGCGTCATTAAATGTCTATGATATCGTGAACCACAAGAATTTATTCTTGGATAAAGAAGCAGTCGAAACGATTGCGAAACACTATTCGAACTAAACTGCGATTATTACTAACATGGCCGAACCATTTTTAATCAAAAAACCGTGGGTTACCGAAAAAGCGACTGACTTGAACGCGCAGGGCAAGTATGTCTTTATGGTGCAAAGGACGCGACGAAGCCGGAAATCAAGAAGGCGATCAAGGCGATTTATAAAGTGGATGCGACCGATGTTAATGTTGTTAACCGTCCGGCGAAGACGGAAGCGTTTTGGTGCTGGTTTGAAGGGTGCGCAGGAAGGATACCGGAAGGCGATCGTTACGTTAAAAGATGGCCAAAAAATTGATATTCAATAGAGCACAAAATTTTTATCATGAAATCCTATAAACCAACATCGCCATCGCGCCGCAGCATGACAACTGCAGATTATAGCACGCTTTCGAACGTGCGGCCGAAGCGTGGCCTTACGGTTCGTTTGAAATCGCGCGGCGGTCGCAACTCGCAGGGCCGGATCACGATGCGTCACCAGGGCGGCGGCAATAAAAAGCTATATCGCATGGTTGATTTCAAGCAGAATTTGCCAGCAGGCAAGACGATGGCGAAGGCTGTTGTTGAGACACTCGAATATGATCCGTACCGCACGGCGTTTATCGCACTCGTGAAATATGATGATGGCCGCCATTCGTACATTCTCGCGCCGATGGATTTGAAAGTTGGTGCGGAGATCGTGACGGCGGATACGGCGCCGACTGCGATTGGCAATCGCATGCAGCTTGAAGAATATTCCGGTTGGGTTCCCATGTCTATAATATAGAGATGACGCCGGGCCGCGGTGGCCAGATTGCGCGTTCGGCGGGTTCGAGCGTCGAAGTGCTCGCGAATGCCGATGGCTATACCGACTTAAAGTTGGCATCGGGCGAAGTTCGCCGCGTCGCAGTGGGACTTGCTTCGCATCGCTTGGCCAGGTTTCGAATTCCGAATGGAATTTGGTTACGTTCGGCAAAGCCGGCCGCTCGCGTTGGCTCGGCATCCGGCCGACGGTTCGCGGTAAAGCTATGAACCCAGTTGACCATCCGTATGGCGGCGGCGAAGGCAGCCAGCCGCGCGGTACCCGCAAGCCGAAAGATATCTGGGGCAATATTACCGGTGGCCACAAGACGCGCAACAAGAAAAAGAAGTCGAACCAATTTATCGTTAAGCGCCGCGTCAGCCTGCGCAATCGAAATAATCATTAAAAAATTATTAACTTATGTCACGCTCACTCAAAAAAGGCCCGTTCGTCGATCCGAAATTGCTCGCAAAAGTTGCGAAGCAGAAGTCCGGATGGCGGTACGATCAAAACCTGGTCGCGCGCATCGGAAATCTCGCCGGAAATGGTGGGATATACGTTTGGCGTGCATAACGGCAAGATTCATGTCGAAGTTCGCGTGAGCGAAGAAATGGTGGGACACCGGCTTGGCGAATTTTCGCCGACCCGCAAGTTTACGCGCCATGGCGGAAAGATTCAGAAAGAGCTTGAGTTGAAGGCCGCTGAAACCCAGAAGACCGCAGCGCAGGCCGCGAAAGCTGCTCCGGCGCAAAAAATAACGATCTATGGAAACCCAAACCGCAAAACTGAATTATCTCCGCATCGCGCCGCGCAAGACGCGCAGCGTTGCCGATCTTATTCGCGGCTTGTCGCGTCAACGAGGCGGAAGCTCAGCTGATGGTTCAGCGCCGCCGGCCGGCGAAAGCGCTTGCTGAAACTCTTGCGCTCGGCGGTTGCGAATGCTAAAAATAACAAGCTGAACGCAGAGCCATCTTTTCGTGAAAGAGATTCGCGTTGATGGCGGTCCGATGCTGAAGCGCTACTTGCCGCGCGCGCGGGGTCGGCGATCGCCGATTCAGAAAAAGATGAGCCATGTGACGATCACGCTTGGCGTGAATCCGAAACTGAAATCGAAATATACGATCGTGGTACCGAAGAAGGCGAAGCTGCCGCCGGACCAGGGTCCGAAGCGCGAAGCCGCGCAAGGCGCCGACCAAGCCGCAGGCGGAGCGTGATGGAATGCTGAGCCAAAGAAGAAAGGCAATCAGAATTTCTTCAAGCGGGTATTCGGCCGGAAATCAGGTATGGGCAATAACGTATAACTATAGTTATGGGACAAAAAATCAATCCAAATTCATATCGCTTAGGAGTTGTCGAAGAACTGGCCGGTGCGCTGGTTCATTAAAGGCGGCTATCCGAAATTCCTGGAGGAGGATGAAGCGATCCGCAAGGTTATCAACGAGAAAATCAGCTTGTCCGGCATTGCGGAAATCCAGATCGAGCGCACGCAGGGCCACCTTCGCGTTTTCATCAAAGCGGCGCGTCCCGGGTTTATCATTGGCCGCGGCGGAAAAGGTGCTGGATGAATTGAATATGGCGATTGCGAATGCTGTGCGGAAAGTTCGCAAGACGAAAACCCCGATTCCGTTGACGGTTAATATTGAGGAGTTGAAGCGCTCGGAAATTTCTGCGGTCTATACTGCCCAGCAGATCGGCATGGGATCTCGAGAAGTCGTTTGCCGTTCCGCCGGACGATGAAAAAATATTTGGAGCAGGTGATGCAGAATCGCGACGTGAAGGGTGCGAAGATTGCGATGGGTGGTCGGCTTGATGGTAACGAGATCGCGCGCCGAGAATCTTTGTCACGTGGCGCGTTGCCGTTGCAGACCTTGCGTGCTGATATTGATTATGGCCGCGCGACCGCGAAGACGGCGTATGGGACGATTGGTATTCGCGTTTGGATTTATAAGGGAGAAATTTTTAACAAGGTCGAAAACAAAGAAAAAACAACTATCGGGCATAGGGGTCTTGACGCCCGCTAGTTGTTTTTCGTTGTTTTCAAATTTATCAAAAATATGTTGATTCCAAAGAAAGTTAAACATCGTAAGTGGCAGAAAGGGCGCTCGAAGAAGCGCGGCGTTGAAACGCGCGGCTTGGATTTGAGCTACGGAACATATGGCTTGAAGGCGCGGGTTCGGCATGGGTTACGTCGCGCCAGATCGAGGCCGTCGCGCAAAACGATCACGAATTTTTTGAAGCGCAGCGGTCGGCTCTGGATCCGCATTTTCCCGGACAAGCCGATCACGCTTGCAGGCGCCGGAAAAAACCCTCGGCGGCGGAAAGGGTAGTGTTGACCACTATGTCTTTCCGGTTCGCCCGGGACGCATCTTATTCGAGATCGACGGCGTTGATGCCGCGACGGCAAAGGAAGCTCTGCGTCGCGCGGCTTATAAATTGCCGATCAAGTGTAAGGTGGTCAGCAAATAATTTTCATTAAAAAGACATGAAAAAGAAAGATATTGAAGAATTAAAGAATCAGGCCGGACGCGGAACTCGCGCGCCTGATTCATGACGGCAATGAGGAGCTTCGCGTGTTGCGATTTGACTTAGCGGCCGGAAAAGTGAAAGATATATCGAAGATCCGCGACGCTGCGGAAGAAGATTGCGCGGGCGAAGACGTTCATGAAACAAAATCAGCAAGCAAAATAGTCATGGAAAACGAACTCAAAAAGCGGAAAATAATCGGGGTGGTCGTGTCTGACAAAATGATGAAGACGCGCGTGGTTGCGGTTTCGCGTTTGAAAAAGCATCCGAAGTATTTGAAGTACTATAAAGTGACGACGAAGTTTAAGGCGCACGACGAAAACAACGAATACAAGACGGGGGATAAAGTGACCATCGAGGAAACGCGGCCGATGTCGCGCGAGAAACGGTGGAGAATTATTGGCAAAGTGACGAAATAATACGACCATGATACAAGAACGCTCCATATTAAAAGTTGCAGATAATTCAGGCGCGAAGTTCGTCCGCTGTTTTCGCATCCTCGGCGGAACGCGCCATCGCTATGCGGGCGTTGGCGATATCGTTGTTGCTTCGGTGCAGTCGGTTGAGCCGCGCAAGACCGTCAAAAAGAAGGATGTTGTTAAAGTGTTGGTTGTTCGCACTAAGAACGCGATGCGCCGGAAAGATGGTTCATATGTCCGTTTTGATGAGAATGCGGTCGTTCTCGTTGATGCAAAGAAAGAGCCAGTGGCGACTCGCGTTTTTGGTCCGTTGCCGCGTGAATTAAAAGAGAAAGGTTTTGAAAAATTAATGACGATGGCCGAAGAAATCGTTTAGAAATTTTGTCCGACGAAAATTATTAAAAAAATATGAAACTCCACAAAGGCGACAACGTAAAAATATTATCGGGAAAAGACCGCGGCAAGACCGGGACGATTTTACGTGCGTTGCCGGAGGACGATAAGATCGTTATCGAGGGATTGAATATTTTCAAGAAGCGCTCGAAGCCGCGGAAGCAGGGTGAAAAAGGCCAGACGGTTTTGGTTCCGCGCGCGATGCCGGCTGGGAAAGTTATGTTGATTTGCCCGAACTGCAAACAACCGACACGCGTTGGTAGTCGAGTCGAAGGTTCGAAGAATGTTCGGTATTGCAAAAAGTGTGAAGCAACTATCTAATAATGGCTACCACTGAAAAAAACAAGCGAAAGGAGACTTCGCGCGTTCCTCGAAAAAATCGTCATCGACGCCGGCGTCGGGCGGCTTTCGCAAACCGCGAATTTCGAGGACAAAACGTTGGTGCAGGTGAAGCGTGATATTGCGGATATGACTGGTCAGGCGCCGCAGATTCGCCGCGCGAAGAAATCGATCGCCGGATTTAAGATTCGCGAAGGACAGATCGTCGGTTTGCGCGTTACGCTCCGCAAAGAGAAAATGGTTGATTTTTTCGAGAGATTGGTTACAATAGTGTTGCCTCGCGTACGCGACTTTAACGGTCTCGAACTTTCGAACGTCGATCATGGCGGAACCCTGAATTTGGGCGTCCGCGAGCAGATCGTATTTCCGGAGATTTCGCCGGAGGCATCGCCCATCACATTTTCGATCGGTGTGAGCGTCGTTCCTCGCAAAAAGAATCACGAAAAGTCGCTCGAGGAATTTCGCAAGCTCGGCGTGCCGCTGAAGAAAGAAGGGGCAACCGGCGTGAAGGGTCTGGTGAAAAAAGGTAAGCGTTCGGGATCGCGCACGAAATAAACAACATGGCAAAAGAATCCGTCATCGCACGAAGCAAAAAGAAGCCGAAATTTTCGACCCGGATCGTCCGGCGCTGTTTCCGCTGTGGCCGTAAGCACGGCTATATGCGCGAGTTCGGATTGTGTCGTATTTGCTTCCGCGAGATGGCGACGAACCAGCAAATTCCCGGAATTAAAAAAGCGAGCTGGTAAAAATTTTATGTATTATCAATTGCTTCCACAAATTAAAAATGCGACGCGCGCGCGGAAAGACAAGATGACGGTTCCATTTTCGAAAATGGACCAGGCGGTTTTGGTGTCGCTTGCGACGGCCGGCTACATCAAGGGCGTCGAGAAGGAGACGGTTGGCAAGAAGAATTTTTTGGTCGTGCGGCTCGCGAAGGGCGGCACGTTCAATGATTTTAAATTGATCAGCAAGCCGAGCCGCCATTTCTACGCTGATTATCGCAGCTTGAAGCGAGTTATGCAGGGGCATGGTGTTGGCGTCCTTTCGACTTCAAAGGGCGTCATGACCGATCGCGAAGCCCGCAAACAGAAATTGGGCGGAGAATATTTATTTGAAATTTGGTAGCCACGAAAATTTTCCATTAAAAAATTATTAAAACAAATGTCGCGCTTAATCAAAAAATCTATCGCAATCCCAGAGAATGTCACGGTCGCCGTGGCCGGTGATTTTGCGACGGCGAAAGGCGTGAAAGGTGAATTGAGCGTTCGCATTCCGAACGGCGTTGCGGTTGTCGTCGAGGGCAAAGAGATTTGGGTGAAGATGGTTGAAGGCGGCGAGAACACGCCGAACGTTGCGGCACTGCTCGGTACGACCTGGGCGTTGATCCGAAATTCGGTTGAAGGTGTCAGTAACGGTTACACGAAAATTCTCGAGATCGAAGGCGTTGGTTATCGCGCGGCGATCGAAGGCAAGGACATTGTTTTGCACCTAGGCTATGCTTTACCGGTTCGTATGCCAATTCTCGAAGGCGTTGCGGTTACTGTCGAGAAAAACACGATAAAAGTTACGGGGATCAACAAGGAGCTTGTCGGACAGGCCGCTGCGGAGATCCGTGCGTTGAAGAAGCCGGAGCCGTATAAGGGCAAGGGCATCCATTATCAGGGTGAAGTCATTCGCCGCAAGGTCGGTAAGAAAGCGGGAACGACGGCATAATCATTATGAACCAGCGCAAAAAATTAAATCGCAGCAAGAAGCAGCGGATCGGTCGCGTTCAGGCGCTTATTAAAGGCACCGCCGTTCGTCCGCGCCTCGTTGTCAATCGCTCGAACCGCTACATTTCCGCGCAGTTGATTGATGATGTGAAAGCGCAGACCTTGTTTTCGGTGACGAATGCCGGAGGCGCGAAGAAGGGCGCTGCCGTAAAAGTTATCGGCAAAAAGAGCGACCAGGCGTTTGCGCTTGGCGAAGCGATTGCGAAGAAAGCCATCGAGAAGGGCATCGTGCAAGTTGTGTTCGATCGCCGTTCATACCAGTTTCATGGTCGCGTCAAGCAATTTGCTGAGGGCGCCAAAAAAGGAGGACTGAAAATATAGGTAATTCCTCAATCTTTAGAATTTTTTAATGGTGTTTTTGGTACGATGGTTGGATGCAAAATCCCATTGTCGAAGCTAAAAAATATTATCAAAGTATCGGTCGAATTTGGTCTCCAGACATTAAGGACTATATTGTTTTCAATTAAAAAACCGCCATTCGGCGATTCTTTATTATGCCTGCTACCAGTGGTCCGGTTGAGGGCTTTCGCCCCACAGGCATAGCTTTATACTAGTCCTCCTATTTTTTCTTGTCAAATTTCGTTTGACTTCCACCCCCGTTTGCTCTACAATCCTGTAGTTATGCCAATGCCGCAACGAGGAGGAGGTGGAGGAAATAATCGAGGACCGCGCCGCGGACCGAGCAATCGGCCGGTTGTCCGCGAAGAGTTCAAAGAGAAGGTGCTTGATATGCGCCGTGTTACGCGCGTCGTCGCAGGCGGTAAGCGCTTCCGTTTCCGCTGCACGATCGTGCTCGGCGATGAGAAGGGGCGCGTTGGTATTGGCGTCGCGAAAGGCGTCGACGTCCAGCAGGCTATTGCGAAGGCGAAGGCCGATGCGAAGAAGAATATTATCATGGTGCAGTTGAAGGATCAGCGCACGATCCCGCACGAGGTGACGGCAAAGTATAGCGCTGCGAAAGTGTTGCTGAAGCCGGCGAGTGCTGGTCACGGCTTGCGCGCCGGTGGCGCTGTTCGGTTTGTTCTGTCATTTGCTGGAATTAAGGATGCGACGTCGAAAGTGCTTGGCCGTACGCCGAACAAGCTGACGAACGCGATGGCGACAATCGAGGCGCTGAAGAAACTTAAAACATCATGAAATTACATACGCTAACAAAGAGTCATAAGCGAAAGCAGCAGATCGGCCGCGGCGGCAAGCGCGGTACGACGGCCGGTCGCGGTACGAAAGGACAGCGCTCGCGCTCCGGTCACCGCATCCGTCCGGCTGAGCGCGATCTCATCATGCGCATTCCGAAGCTGCGTGGTTATCGCAACAAGCCGAAGACCGATACGGTCAAGGTGTTTAACGCCGGCATTTTATCGGAAAAATTGAAGTCGTATGTTAAAGCCGGTGCGCCATTGGAGATTGATGTCGCGTTGTTGAAAACGGCTGGTTTGCTGAGCAAGAATTTTAAGGGCGAGGTGAAGATTTTGGCGGGCGGTGGAAAGTTTGCATATCCTGTGACGATGAAAGGGGTGAAGTCCTCGAAGGCAGTGGAGGGGAAATAAATAAAAAGCCGACCATTGCTGGCCGGCTGTCTGTTTTTTGAAGTGCTTTACAAATTTCGGACCGCGATTCGCCTTGAACTCGCTTTCCTTAGGTGTTCAGCCAGCGCGTCTACGTGAGAAAGCAACAGTGCCAATGTCGCCTCGTTCCGATCCAGATTCCTCATCCGGGGTTCAAGGATATAGTAGGTAGAGAATTCTGACGTGTTCGGTGCGGCCATCGGTCGAATAATCCATTGCGCCCCAAGATTCTTGTTGTTCCACTCACCAATATGTGCGAGAAGGACCAAAAACCTTTCTGGATATTTCTCGAGGTCGTTAGGGTAGAGACTTAGCCACGGATATGGTATATCCGCTTCAAGCGTCAAGCTGCCGTCAGATGAACCTAGGAAGCTGATGCAATAGTCCTCGGCGATTGCTGATCCTAAATTATGAACATGCTCTTGATTCATGAGCTACTCCTTTTTTGGTTGGAAATGACTACAGTTATTAACTGAGGAAATTATAGCAATATAAATATATATTGTCAATAACATTTATTTTCATTGCATTTTCCCGCTTTTCCTGTACAATAAGTCAATATTCACGGTATAGCTGAAATGAACCGCTTCACCCAAATCTTCAAGGTTCCCGAACTCCGCAACAAGGTGCTCATCGTTGCGGGCTTGCTCGTGGCGTATCGCGTGCTTGCGGCGATCCCGATCCCGAACGTGAATGCGGCGACGCTCGCGAACTATTTTAACTCGAACCAGCTGCTGGGCTTTTTGAACTTTTTCTCCGGCGGCGGCTTGTCGACGCTTTCGATCGTCATGCTTGGCGTCGGTCCGTACATTACCTCGACGATCGTCATGCAGCTTTTGACAATCATCTTCCCGAGCATGAAGGAGATGTATTACGAAGAGGGCGCACGCGGCCAGGCGAAGTTCAACCAGTACGCGCGCATGCTGACGGTTCCGTTCGCGCTCGTGCAGGCGTACGGCTTTTTGACACTGTTGATTTCCCAGGGCGTTCTCGCGCGGCCCGACCCATTCGACTTCGCGCGGAACGTTATTGTCATTGCGTGCGGTTCGATGATCGCGATGTGGCTTGGTGAACTTATTACCGAACAAAAAATCGGCAACGGTATTTCTTTGATTATTTTGGCTGGTATCATCACGCGCTTGCCGTCGGCGTTCGGCGTCGCCGTCGCATCATTCACACCGCAACTCGCCGGTGCCTATATCGGTTTCACGGCAATCGGCATCGCGCTCATCGCCGGTATCGTGTATCTCAATGAAGGCGAACGGAAAATTCCGGTGGCGTACGCGCGCCGCGTTCGCGGGAATAAAATGTACGGCGGCTCGTCGAGCTACTTGCCGTTGAAGGTTAACCAGGCGGGCATGATCCCGTTGATTTTTGCGATTTCAGTTTTGCTTTTCCCGCAGTTCGCCGCGCAAATCATCGCGATCTTCTCGGCGCATTGGGGCGTTACGGTTAGCAACTGGGCAAATGATTTCATTAATAACCAGTTGTTGTACGGCGTTGTCTACTTCCTGCTCGTGTTTATGTTTACGTATTTCTATACGGCGATTACATTCAACCCCGAGGAAATCGCGAAGAATCTCCAGCGGAGCGGTGGATTCGTGCCGGGTATTCGTCCGGGTGAAAACACCGAAAAATATTTTGGTTCGATCGTGACCCGCATTACATTCTGGGGCGCTGCCTTCCTTGGCTTCATCGCCATCTTGCCGATCATCGTCCAGCGCCTGACCGGCATCGCGGTCGTTACGATTTCCGGCACGGCGGTTTTGATTGTTGTCGCAGTGGCTTTGGAAACAATGCGCCAGATTGATTCGCAGCTGACGGTTCGCGAGTATGAGGGGATAGAGTAGTCACTGACTGCCAAATCTGCTAAACTCTAAGCATCGCGACCATCACGATGGACTTCCAAATTATCTTCATTGCCGGGCCGCAGGGATCGGGCAAGGGCACGCAGGGCAAGAAACTGGCGGACAAGCTGGGTTTTTTGTTTTTCGGGATGGGCGCCATTTTGCGGCAGATTCAGGCGTCGGATGTCCAGTTTGCCCAGAAGATCAAGTTGCTAAATGATGGGACGTTGTTGCCCGACGAAGTTATTATAGAAATATTAAAAGCGCGGCTGGCGAGCGTGCCGACGAGTAAGGGTATTGTGTTTGATGGCGTGCCGCGCCGGATTGGGCAGGCAGAGTTTCTCGTTCCGTTTTTGCTTGGTCGCGGGTATGGTGCGATGGCGACCGTATTTATTAACTTGCCGCGCGAGGATTCTGTTAAGCGGTTGGCTTTGCGTGCGCAGAACGAGCAGCGCCTCGATGATACAACCGTTGCGATCCAGCGGCGGTTTGAATATTACGACGAGACGATGCCGGCGGTGATTGAATATTTGAAAGAGCAGACGAAATTTATCGAGATCGATGGGCGGTCTACGCCGGATGAGGTTGAGAAAGCAGTTGATGCAGCGCTCGGGGCATGAAAAAACACATCATTACCATTGCAGGTGTTCCGGGAAGTGGAAAATCGAGTGCTGCGACAGGCATCGCTCGCGAGCTTGGATACGAACATTTTTCTTCCGGCGACCTGTTTCGGAAGATGGCTGCAGAACGGGGTATTTCGATCGAGAAAATGAATGCGGTGGCCGAGGGGCAGCAAGAGATTGATCGCGGTGTTGATGATTTTCTGATTCATCTCGGCAAAGACAACGATAATTTCGTCGTTGATTCGCGGACTGCTTTCCATTGGATGCTGGACTCGTTTAAGGTTTTTCTTTCGCTTGACCCATCTATTGCCGCGCAGCGGATGTTCGCGCAAATTCAAGAGGGCAAACGCGTGAGCCAGGTTGCTTCATCGCCCGGCCAATTACTCGAGAATACTCTCCAGAGGATTGAAAGTGAGAAAAAACGGTTCAGCGATTTATATCATATTGATTTCACGGATGTAAAAAATTATGATCTCGTTATCGATACCGGGGTGCATAATTTGCAACAGGTTATCGAGATGGTGATTAATAGATATCAGGCATGGTTACAATAAAAACACCGGCTGAGATAGAAGTTATGGCGGAGGGCGGCAAGCGCTTGGCTGAAGTTTTGCGTGCGCTTGAGCGTGAGGTTGCGGTCGGCGTGACGACGAAACATCTCGATCGTATTGCGTATCAGATGATCCATAAGCTTGGCGCGAAGCCGGCGTTTTTGCATTATTTCCCGGCCGGTGCGAAGCGCGAATATCCGTATACATTATGTACCTCGTTGAACGAGGTTGTTGTCCACGGCCAGCCGTCGGATTACGCGCTGGTTAATGGCGATTTAATAAAACTTGATCTCGGACTCATCTATAAAGGATTGTATTTGGATTCGGCGGTTACGGTTTTGGTCGGCAGTGGTCGCGGCGGCGATTCGAAGGAGAGCCGCGAAGCGAAAAAACTTATCGCAGCAACGCAGGAAGCTCTCGCTGCCGGCATCGCAGAAGCGCAGGTTGGCAATACGATTGGCGATATCGGTGCCGCGATTGAAGCGGTCGTCCGCCGCGCAAAATTTTCTGTCGCTGAAGGATTGATCGGACATGGCGTTGGTCGAGAGCTCCACGAAGACCCGGCGGTTTTTAATTTCGGTAAACGCGGCACGGGCGAGCCGCTCGAGGAGGGGATGACGATTGCGATCGAGCCAATGGTCATCGCGTCTTCTGCGAAGAACGGCGGTGCGACGGTCGTCCGGCGCGATGACAGCTATGCGTCGCGCGACGGCTCGGTCGCCGCGCATTTCGAGCATACGGTTGCGATTACGGCGGAGGGGTCGCGGGTTTTGACTGTGTAGCCGATTTCGAGTATTAATAAGAGGCGAGTATTTGCCGGAGTAGCTTAATGGTAAAGCAATCGCTTTGTAAGCGAAAGAGTGGAGGTCCGATTCCTCTCTCCGGCTCAAGTTGAATAATTCTTCCAATTGGCATATTCTTCTAGGGTTGCCGATGTAGCTCAGCTGGTAGAGCAACTCCATGGTGATTCATAATTGCCTGTTGCGCCGGAAACGGTGTGATGAAACCTGAATTACGGTTAAAGACCTTGTTGGTGGTTTGGCGAGGTTAAGACCGTGGCGGCGGAGCTCGTTCTGAGCTTGCGTTTGCCCGAACGACTGACAAGGGGCGCTAACCTGCGAAACGCGAAAGCGATTTCGCGGCATGCGTAAGATACAGTCTAATCCTCATATAAGTTTTGGCGGCGCTGCGTGCGGCGCGTGCCGATCGAAATTGAGGTGCAAATGAAGGAGTAGGTCGCCGGTTCAATTCCGGCCATCGGCTCTGCGCCGTGAAGTTTGTGAACAAACAAAAATCCACTCGCGTTGAGTGGATTTTTGTTTTGCAAAATTGCCGCGCCGATTAGTAACCGGCTGTGCCTGATGTCGACGATGCGGGAATCATCGGCATCCCCATGCCGCCTGCGCCTGCCGGAGTCGCGTAGCCGTAGCGAACCATGTAGCCGCCGCGCACGCTGCCCAATCTTCCTGCGACGACGCCGAACCAAAATACCATCATTAAAATGATGATCGTGATCAGCGTGCGGAGGAGGAAGAACGTCCAGTGGTGTCCGAAGCCGCTGCATCCGCAGCCGCACGTCATACCGCCGCCCATCATTTTTCCGTTCCCATTCTTTTTTTCTTCTGCCATGTTTATGAAAATAATATGAAAAGCTCGACCTTTGAACTCTATTAATTGTACTATATTTGTTCGCGTCGTGCCGCCCGGGGGCACTGGCGGGGTTGCAATTTCCTCTGGATTCGCGTATCATGGCTCAATATGGCAAAGGTTAAATATGCGGACAATCTGATCACGCTGCGCTGCTCCGTCTGCAAACGGCGTAATTATTATACGCATAAGAACAAGAAAACCGTTGAGCGAAAGGTGGAATTGAAGAAGTTCTGTAAATGGTGCCGGAAAATTACCGTGCACAAAGAGGCGAGGATTTCAGGGAAGTAGCGTGCTGGTCGCGACGATTGTATAATAATTTTGTAGCTTCGGTTTTAATTTTGGCAAAGCATATTTGACAGGGGGCTTAGTTAAACGGTATAATAAATCTCTCCAAAAGATTTGTCGAAGGTCCGACTCCTTCAGCCCCCGCAAGCTTGTTGCAGTTAATGCCTTTTTAATTTATAGTGTGGGCAGTAGTTGATTGTGCTGGTCATTTTGAAAATTCTGAAGGCGATGAGGTGTTTTATGTCAATGAAAAGAATTGAGGTTATTTTTCCGGAGGCGCCTCCGGAGCCGATGCTGCAGGATACCGCAAGGTATCGAAGGAATGTTCGCAGCGGAGCTGATTTTGAAATGCTCGAGAGATTCATCCTTGAGCATTTGCCGTTCATTTCTCGCAAAGATGTAACGACGATTTATCAGATTGTCTTTACTGAGCGAGATGAGCAAACGCCGAGTGCCTATCCCAAGCTCTCCGCCCTTGTCCGCGTTGGGTGCGCGGGTAGCTTTTCGGATGATTGGAGGGTCGTCGAAGGTACCTACAAAGTTACCTTGAAAGGTGATGCCGCGGGAACCATTGCGAGATTCCAAAAGCTGAATGTCGGTAGTGAAATGCCCGAGGATTTCACCTATGGCACATTGCCTCGCATCAAGGAGCTCTATGCGGAGTTATCTTCGGAGATCATCCAGACACTCGTTTAGCTTTTAGACTTTTCTTCCGTGCCGGCGCCAAAAACGCCGGCTTTTTTACTCGCAGACATTAAATTTTTCTAAAGTCCATCTTTATAATTTTTTAATGACCTTTTTGGTATGATGGCTGGGTCGGCAGCTGTAGGCAGAGAGAAATTTGGTGCGGAATCGGTCGGTTCCGCAAAAATAACTATAATGGTCCACTTTATTCATGGAAAATGATCCACGCGGGTTTGATGATCTCAAAGAAATTGATCGGGGGTTTTTGGAGCAGACGAAAGTGAGCTGGCTGACGAAAATATTGTTGGGGATTTCGCTGTCGTGGGGGATGGCGCGGTTGGCGCGCGAGCTGAATTCGCCGTGCATCGAGGCGTCGAAGAAGGCGCATGCGCTGTTTCAAAAGGTCGAGCGGGTTGATTTCGTTCCGTCGCGGTCGACCATGCGCGGTTTCCAGATCATCCTCGATGGGTTGCTCTCGCTTTATTTTTCGCAAGAAGGCGACCATTTTGTTTATGACGGCTTCGAGATGGGGCCGTATGACGAGGGGGATGTAACGGTGCTGGATAAATTGCGGTGAGGCGGGCGTGGCGAAACTTTTTTTGCGTCCGGCGCGTATATACAGTATATGCTATCAATCTTCTCAAAAAAATTAGTGATGGCGGGCATTATAACGATCACGCTGCCGTTTGGCGGTTGGACCGTGACGACATCGCAGCCGGCGGTTAATTCCGGCGCGAGTTCGAACTTGTCGTATAACTGGGCGGGTTATCAAGCGACCGGCGGGACGTTTACGGCGGTCAGTGGGACGTGGACGGTACCGGCTGTTCCTTCGGCAAATTCGACGGAAGCTGATGCGACGTGGGTGGGCATTGGCGGTGTCGAGTCGCACGACCTAATCCAAGCTGGAACACAGGCTTTGATCAACGGCTCGGGTGCGCCGGCGTATCAGGCATGGTATGAGATTTTGCCGAATACGACACAGCAGGTGCCGCTCTCGGTTTCGCCTGGCGATTCGATGACGGCTTCGATTGCGGAAGCGGCGACGGGTTCTGGCGAATGGAACGTTTCGATTCGCGATAACACGACGGGCCAGAGCTACTCGACAACGCTTTCGTATAATTCGTCGCAGTCGTCGGCTGAATGGATCGAGGAAATGCCGAGTGACGGATCGAGCTTCGTGCCGATTGATAACTTTGGCACGGTTTCGTTCACGGGCGCTACGACTGTTGAGAATGGCAATACGGTTTCGATGACGGGTGCTGGGGCGACCGAGCTGACGATGGTCAATGGTGCGCAGCAAGCGCTCGTGACGCCATCGGCGATTGGCAGCGACGGAGAGAGTTTTATGGTCGCGCGCTCGAGCGCGGTGGCAACGAGTGTTGCTGGTAATGGGGGGTATGCGACGATCGGTGGGCGTGGCGGCTTGGGCCGTGGCTGGCGCCGGACGGGCGTTGGTATCGAGGGCTATCGGCCGCACGGCAGCGCCCCGGCTTCGACGCCAACGACGGGGACGCCGACGGTTGCGACCGGCAGCGCGCTGGGCAACGGTGCCGCATGGCAATCGTTCTATCAGATCCTCCAGCAACTGCAGGCGTTGCAGGCGCAGGCGCGGCTTCAGCTGCAGACACAGACGCAAAATTTCCGTGACACTAGAATTTGGCGATAGAGCAGTGGTATCCTGAATAGGTGATTATTTTCACGCTCATCTGCGAACTCATCGCGGTCATTATTTTACTGCTCGTCATTTATTTTCTCGGCCGGCCGATCATCCGCGGTGCGATCTACTTTCCGACGTCGACGCGGAGTGTTGAGACTATGTTGCGGTTCGCTGAGATTCGGTCGGGTGATAAAGTTGTCGATCTCGGCTCGGGCGACGGGCGGATTTTAATTGCTGCGGCAAAGGCTGGAGCCGAGGCAGTTGGCTACGAGATTAATCCGATTTTGGTTCGGCGATCGCGGCGTGCGATCGCGCGGGCTGGGATTAGCGCGACCGTTTACTGGGAAAGCTTTTGGCGGGCCGACCTTTCGCAATTTGATGTCGTTATTGTTTATGGAATTCCGTATATTATGAAAGATCTGCAGAAGAAGCTTGAGCGCGAATTGCAGCCGGGGACGAAAATTATATCGAATGCGTTTACGTTTCCCGGCTTGGACGCCGGCTGCGCAGGAGCGGAATATTATGCTGTATGTTAAAAGGTAGCGGCCCAGTTGACAAAAAATTCAACTCGGCTATACTGTAACCAATTCCAAAGACCGCAGGCGCCGCGAACGCGGAACCCGGGCGAAAGCTCGAGAATAAGCCCTGCCGAGGATAACCGATATTTTGGTTATTTTCGCGGCTTGGAAGGCCGCTTTTCTGTTTTATAGAGGGGTGGGTACGCCCGGGCGGTGCAAATAACATGAAAACCAAAGTTCAAAAAACTGAAGAGTTAACGCGGGCGAAAGCGCTGCTTGAGAAGAGCCGGGCTTTGATTTTTGCCGACTTCTCGAAGATCACGGCAGAAGATACGCGTAAATTGCGCACGGAACTCAAAAAGTCCGGTGCGAGTTTTCTGGTTATCAAGAAGCGCTTGCTTGGCTTGCTTTTGAAAGAAAAAGGTATTGATACGGACCTGACAAAGTTTAAGATGTCGGTCGGAACGATTTTCGCGGAAGGCGACATCGAGAATGCAGCTGGACCGGCATATCAGTTTTTCTCGAAGCTTGATGTTCCGGAAGGCGGCGCAAAGGATGTTTGGATAAAGCATTTGCTTGGTGGGTACGACGGGAAAGCGGGTGCGTCTATTGATGCGCAGCAGATCATTTATATCGGCAAGTTGCCGCCGCGCGAAGTGTTGCTCGCGCAGTTGCTTGGTATGCTTACCGCGCCGATCCGTTCGTTCATGTATGTGTTGGATCAGAAGGCAAAAAAGGTCGAGCTAACGCAAGCACAAGCATAGTTATTAAAAAATTATTAACCCATGGCAAATTACGACGATATCATAACGAAAGTCGAGTCCCTCACGGTCGTTGAGCTCGCGGAGCTCGTAAAGAAGCTTGAGGAAAAGTTTGGCATCTCAGCGGCAGCGATGGCCGCCCCGGTAGCCGGTGGAGGAGCTGCAGCCGCTGAAGAGAAGGATACGTTCAACGTTGTTTTGAAAGCTGCAGGCGCGAACAAGCTCGCTGTCATCAAGGCAGTGCGCGAGGTTTCGCCGGCACTTGGCCTCAAGGAAGCGAAGGATCTCGTTGACGGTGCACCGAAGACGGTGAAGGAAGGTGCAAAGAAGGATGAAGCAGCGGAGATTAAGAAGAAGCTCGAGGACGCAGGAGCGACGGTGGAACTTCAGTAGGCAGCAAAGCTAGAACTAAAAAAACCGAGAAGCGGTCAGAACCGACTCGGTTTTTTGTTAGCTTCTGTGCTCCTTGTTGCAACTCCACCGTCGCGCCAGACATGACAAACGCAAGTTTTTGCGCTATTATGTTTCCATGCTTATCCGGGCCTGCATGGCAAAAATACATCGGGCGACTGTTACCGAAGCCGATTTGAATTACGTCGGTTCGATAACGATCGATGAGGCGCTGATTGAGGCGTGTGGCATGAAGCCGTTTCAATACGTAAATATAACCAACTTGAGGAACGGCGTTTTTTGGCAAACCTATATCATACCGGGGCCGCGAGGGAATGGAGACATTTGTCTGAATGGCCCGCCGGCCCATCATTTTCAGCGCGGTGATCTCGTGATCATACTTGCGGAAACATGGCTTGAAGAACGTGAACTGAAAGATTTGGATCCGGTGGTCGTGTTCGTCGATGGGAATAATCAGATAACGGAGGTTAAGAAGCATAAAGCGATACCGGTAACGGTTAAATGGTTTAAAGAAACGAATCAAATTTACGACGAACAAAAAAAGAAAACGGGAATCATTATCAATTATGCGCCGCTCGATGATGGGGGCGTTGTCGTCCAGGCGACCAGCGAAGGAATGGCGCCGATTGAAGCTCGATTCGGTAAGTATGGAATAGACGAAGCACATATTTTATATAGTGAGGCGAGTGAGACGCTGAGTTCGCGGACCAAGGCAGGGGATGACAGTGCGGCAATTTATAAAATTCTTTCAACACTCTTCGCAATGTTTCGAGGGGAGCATGTTGATTTCACCCGCACTCCGGTAAAGCAGCGACCGCCATCGGGTGATTTCGTGCCGAATCCCGGAAAAAAGATCGACATCGATGTCGATGGCGCTACATATCAGCGTTTGCCGGTGAAAACTCGGTTGATAACTATGGAAGATACGGATATTTTGCCGTTTGTTGAGTCGTACGTGAAGCCCTATGTTAAGCCGGGTGATATGGTTTTTGTAAGCGAGAAAGCTCTTACGATCACGCAGGGCAGAGTAGTGGATATGAAAGATATCCACCCTCAACGACTTGCCCGACTGTTGGCGAGGAATGTCGGCACCTATTACGGCTCGAAACAATTCCACGGTTTTGGTCACGGCACTCCTATCGCCATGCAGTTATTTATAGAGGAAGCCGGCTATCCGCGCGTTCTCCTTGCTGCTGCGATCTCAGCTCTTACTCGCCCTCTTGGTATCAAGGGTATGTTTTATCGTATCTGCGGAAAACGTGCAAAGTCGATTGATTGCCCGATGTCGTTCTTGATTTTGGAATATGCGCATTCTGCCAAGCTCGCCCCGAACGATCCATCCGGTGCTGCCCGGCGAATAAAAGAAGCGCTCGGCGGTACTAATGAAGTCATCATTCTCGATGCCAATTATCGCGGCGCTTTCTCGCTCGGCAAAACAAGCGGTGCGCCGAGCGAATCGTTCATCAACGAGCTGTTCCGCGACAACCCGCTCGGCCAGTCCGACGAAATGACGCCGTTTGCGATCGTGAGGAGGGTGTAGTAGAATGTCGGCAGCGCTCGGAATAAAAAATTTCATATTCTGAATACGCGGAAAGGTAGGTGATAGTATGCTCTACAGGAGACGGGATCCGGTTGAAGAAAGCCGTTCGAAGGCCGAACGTTTGAATGACATTCTCGTTGGGATGGAGTCGGGTTTGCCGAAGGTGCATCTTCTTCGGAGGTATTTCGGTTTGTTCCTCTACGAAGAAATCGCATCGCATTTATCCGTTCGAATTCTTCCGATGTTCGCTCTCAAGTCGACGAATGGGAAGGGGCCGCCATGCCTTCAGGTTTTGCTTGAAGAAGACGTGGTCGGAAATCTGCGAGGGATGACGAAGTATGGCGCCAGCTCCGGAAACGCTGCAGTCTGTTGGAGTAGCTATGACGAACTCTTTGATTTCGAGTACGTCCCGGTTTTTGAAGCTTCCGCCTTGGCGGGGAAGGTCGGCCAACAATATCTTGCGGGGGCCCAGCGCGTCGTATATGCACCATCTCATAAGACGGCAATCGAACACGCCGAATTTCTGGGCAGCAAGCCAGGATGTGGCGTACTCGATCAATATCATCTTCATCTTCCGGCTGCCATCCGCGGCCATCGGCGATGGACATGGGCGCATGTTCTCCGGGAAGCGTCGTATAATTTTGAACCATCGGTTGTCGTGTTGCCAGTGGGGACTATGGCGTTACTTCTGAGCTCTGAGATCTTACGTAACCGATGGCCGGAGATTCCAATCCTAGGTGTTGCTTGCGAGGAAGGCCAGAAGATATCCGGAGCGAGACCCACATCAAAGCTCCAAGTTCCCGAGAGCATCTATGGTAAGGTGATCGATCCATATCCGTTAATTCTATGTACTCAGTCGGATGCGATGGATATGACACGAGAACTTTACGGTCAGGACTTCTCAGCAGGTCTTACTACGGGCATGACGATTGCGGCTTCGTTCCGATTTTTTAACCAGCAGTACGAGAGAGGTGGAATGAAGGCGCTTGGTCCATTCTGCAATCCGGCGGGAGTGATCAATCTATTCACGGTGGCTGTTGATGCCGGTGCCTCATACGCTACAGAATTTATTAAGGATTCGTCCTTGACTATGGGTGGATGAGTTGCTGTTTGGGGCCGTTGCGTTGCTTTCGAGCGCGCAGCGGCCTTTTTTTGTTAGCGGTATATCATTATCATCTATCGCCTCTGCAACATTTTCTGTCATTGCGCTGTAGTAACTACATGCAACAAAGTCGAATGACATTTAATACATTTTTAACCATATTAAATAGTATGCCAACAAAATATAGCCCTCGAGCGGGGCGGAAGGTTCAGCGTGCGATGCATGAGATGAAGCGGGGGAAACTGAAGAGCGGGCGGAGCGGGAAGAAAGTGACGAGTCGTAAACAGGCGATTGCGATCGGATTGTCCGAGGCGCGGCGCGAGGGGGCGAGGGTGCCGACTAAGAAACACGGCTCGCGTTAACGGTCGCGAGTGATAAGTTTTCCCGGCTGCCATGGGACGCCGAGCGCGGGCAGGAGCCAGCGATCGATGCCGAGCCAGCCGGCGTTGCGCCAGGCGAGGATGAGAAATAATTCTATAAGCAACAATATCGGGTTGATACTGACTGCGCCGGCGAAAAGATAATTGAAGTTCATGAACGCACCAGCGAAGGCGGCGATGCCGGTGAAGACGCCGAGGATGAGCGCGATGCCGACGGCGAGTTCACCGTAGGTTACGAGGTATGAGAGAAAGACGGGGTGTGCGGCGGCGACGTTCTGGATGAAGAAGCCGTACCAGGATGAGACGGCTGGATGCGCGCCGGACGTCTGCGCGAGTACGCCCTGGAAGAAGCCGCCGATCGCAGTGCCGGCCTGTGCGCCGACCCAGCCTGTGCCGGTCAACTTTTCCCATCCGGCGTCGAGCCATTCATAGCCGACGTACAAGCGGGCGACGAGCCAGAGCCAGGTGATTGCGTTCGCATCAGCGAAGAGCACCCGCGAGAGTTTTGGTTCGGGGATGGAGGCGATGGTTTCGCGGGAGGTGGACATGTATTAATAATAGCACAACGGGCGAGCGTTGCGCTGTCTGGTGGTACAATGGTTGTAAGATGAAGATTAAAAATTTCGATCAGTTGGCAACGACTCCCGCGCGGCGCGATTTACTGACGATCGCCGAGGCCGGTTTGCAGTCGATTGATACGGCGGCGATCATGAAAAAATTATTAACTACAACCGATCTGAATACGACCGGCAAAATTATTTTCATCGCGGTCGGGAAGTGCGCGGCCGCTGCAGCCGGCGTTGCGGAAGCGATGCTTGGCAATCGGATCACGCGCGGCGTTGTTGTCGATGTTGCGGAATGTGTTGTCGGCCTGCCGCAGATCAAAACGTTTTGCGGGACGCATCCGCTGCCGTCGGATGAGAATATGAAGGCGGCGGAGGCGATTGTCGAGGCCTTGCGCGGGCTGACGGCGGACGATCTTGTTATTTTTGTCGTGTCCGGCGGCGGCTCGACTTTGTTGTTTTTACCGGAAGACCGGCGCGATCGGAATGAGATTAAAGTTTTTAACGCGCTGACCGCTGCGGGTGCAGACATCCACGAGATGAACGTCGTCCGCAAGCATATGTCACTCGCGCGCGGCGGCTATCTCGCGCAGTACGCATTCCCCGCGCGCCTCATCTCATTCATTTTCTCCGACGTCATCGGCGACGATCTCTCGTCGATTGCATCCGGACCGACCGTCAAAGATCCGACGACTGTCGACGATGCGGCCACCGTACTCGCGAAGTATGATGTCCTGCGCGTTTGCGGCATCGATGGTATCGAGAATTGCGGCTTGATCGAGACACCGAAGGATGATAAATATTTTGCACGGGCAACAAATGTTCTTGCGGTATCGAACGCGTTCGCGCTGAATGCGATGCGCGCCGCCGCCGAGTCGCTCGGGTATCGCGTCGAAATTCGCAGTACGACATTAGCCGGCGAAGCGGCTGATGTTGCGCATATGGTTGCCGAGTCGCTGCATGCGGCGCCGACTCGAACCGTTTTGCTTTGGGGAGGGGAGACGACAGTTGCGATTGGTGCGGCGGCGCGTGGTGATGCCGTGCCAGTCGGGAACGGCGGCAGAAATCTAACCGTCGCTGCTGCCGGTCTGGAATATATAAAAGAGGACGAGGAAATTTTGTCACTCGCATCCGACGGGCATGACCATGGACCATATGCTGGAGCGATTTGTGATGTTGTCACGAAGAAAGCGGCGGCTGATGCCGGTGTCGATCTTGCAGAATACGTTGCCGCAGCGAACACCTATCCGCTATTTGAAAAAATTAATAATTATTTAATGACTGGCGAGACTGGTTCGAATGTTTCGGATTTGGTGGTGGGGGTGAAGGGATAAAAAACGGGCACGACGTTGATCGAGCCCGTTATAATTCGCGGATTGTTTCACATCGATGAATTATATCGCTGCTTGGTTCGTTCGCAATGTATTCATCATCTCGTCGTAAATCTCATCATATTGCGGGGTGACCATTTTATTCTGATAAAAAGGCAGTCTGCCATTGACCAGATTGGGTTTCCAGATGACGGCTTTAGCGCTGGTTCGAAGATGGATTTTCTCGATTTGTTCGCCGCCCATCCTCTTTCGTTCGTCATCTTGAATTTCGAAAGGTTTAGCATGACCATTCTGACGAAGTAGATCGAAGATTCTTTGCGTGGTTGGCACGAGAACAACCTGCCTCGTTTCTTTCGTAGCGATCATTGTCGCATTACGCTCCGCCCAGACTTTTTTCATCTGCTCCCGTGACTTCCGATGGAAGTCGGCAGCAACCAGGGCATGCATCCGGTATCGATTGAAAACTTCCAGTTCGAAAAATGGTGTCACTAATTTATTTCCTCGCGCCACCACTCCGTGACCGTTATATTTCACTTGTGCGACCCAGAACACTGTATCCGACAGTGCTATGGTCGGTAATTGGTAGGGTTCGTTGCCGAAATGGGCAACTAAGACATCCCAAACCATTGCTATATACATCTCGATAGCCCGGACATCCTGAGCAATCGTTCCATTCAGTTCTTGCTTTGTCATAGGTAGTACCTCACGGTGCTAAGTTAGCTGCTGTAAAGCTATCAAAGATATGAGAATGAATCAAGTACTCTTTTCCTAAACCTGCTATACTTAACTCATGGGAAACAAGAAGTCCGGCGACGGACAGGGCAACGCGAAACAGACCGTTGCCGCTCGTGCCAAGCACACAGTTCTTTTTGAACAAGTCGGTATCAAGGATGTTGGCGAAGTTGGCGGCAAGAACGCATCGCTTGGCGAGATGATCCAGGCGCTTGCGAAGAAAGGCGTGCCGGTGCCGTCGGGCTTTGTGGTTACCGCGAGCGCGTACTATTACTTTTTGGAAAAAACGGGGCTCGATGATCTTATTAAAAAAACATTAAAAGGGATCGATACGAAAAATTTAAGCGAGTTGGCGCGGCGGGGGAAAACGATCCGCGACGCGATTTCGAGAACTGAGTTTCCAAAAGATCTTGCGGAAGAAATTGTTAAAGGATATCGCGCGCTTGAAAAACGCTACGGCAAGCAATGCGGATGTGGCGGTTCGCTCGAGCGCGACGGCGGAGGATTTGCCGGGTGCGAGCTTCGCGGGCGAGCAGGAAAGTTATCTCGGCATTCGTGGCGAGCAGGAAGTTTTGAAAGCGGTGCGCGCGACGATGGCGTCGCTTTTTACCGATCGCGCGATTTCGTACCGCGCCGACCGTGGCTTCGACCATTTGAAAATCGCGCTTTCGGCGGGCGTGCAGAAAATGGTGCGTTCGGACAAGGCGTGCTCCGGCGTCATGTTCTCGCTCGATACGGAATCCGGTTTCCGCGATATCGTCTTGATCAACGGCTCGTGGGGTTTGGGCGAGATGATCGTCAAAGGCGAGGTGACGCCGGATGAGTTTATCGTTTGGAAAAAGGGACTCGCGAACAACGTGAAGCATCCGATCATAGAGAAGAAGCTCGGCGTTAAATTGCGGAAGATGATTTATCATCATGGCGACGCGATTCAGCAGACGAAAATTATTCCGACTGACGAACGCGAGCGTGATACATTTGTTCTGACGGATGCGGAAGTTGCGAGGCTCGCGCGATGGGGCACTATTATAGAGAAGCATTATACGGATCACTATAAAAAGTGGACGCCGATGGATATGGAGTGGGCGAAAGATGGCGAGACGGGCGAACTCTTTATCGTGCAGGCGCGGCCGGAGACGATTCAGGCGGGCCGGGATTTTTCAAAAGTGAAAGAATATGAAATGCGCGGCGCGGGCGGACATCAGGCGATCGTCGCAGGCGCTTCGGTTGGTTCGAAGATCGCAACCGGCAAGGCGCACGTCATTTTAGATACGAAACATATCGGCGAATTTAAAAAAGGAGAAATTCTGGTGACGACGATGACGGATCCTGACTGGGAGCCGATCATGAAAATGGCGGCGGCGATCGTGACGGATAAAGGCGGACGGACGTCGCACGCCGCGATCGTCTCGCGCGAACTTGGCATTCCGGCGATCGTTGGAACCGAGAAGGCAACGAAGACGATCAAGACGGGCGACGAAATAACGGTTGATACGACGGGCAGCGCCGGCAATATCTATCGCGGTGCGCTGAAGTTCAAAATCGTGAAGTCATGACCTGAAGAAGATTCCGAAACCGAAAACGAAGATTATGGTGAATGTCGCGATTCCGGACAGCGCATTCGAGATTTCATTCCTGCCGAACTCGGGCGTCGGCCTCGCGCGCGAGGAATTTATCATCGCGTCGAAGATGGGTTTGCATCCGATGGCGCTTTTGAATCTGCAGTGAACAAAAGCCGGCGGTTCGCCGCGCGATCGAAGAGAAGATGCGCGGTTGGCAGCGACCCGAAGCGAATATTATATAGATAACCTCGCGTTCGGCATCGCAAAGATCGGCGCGGCATTTTGGCCGAACCACGTCATCGTGCGCTTCTCGGATTTCAAGACGAATGAATATCGGACGCTGCTTGGCGGCGAGATGTATGAACCGCACGAAGAGAATCCGATGATCGGCTGGCGCGGCGCATCGCGATACTACGACCCGAAGTTCAAGCCGGCGTTCATGATGGAGGTTGCGGCGATTAAGAAGGTGCGCGAGGAGATGGGACTCTCGAATGTTATTCCGATGGTGCCGTTCTGTCGGACGGTTGAGGAGGGGATCAAGGTGCAGGAAGCGATGGCGGAGGGCGGGCTTGTGACGAATCACATGAAGAAAATCTCGTTCGATCCGGCACGCGTTGCATAAGGTTATTACGCCGATCTATGTCATGTGTGAAATTCCGTCGAACGTTTTGCTCGCCGACGATTTCCTCGATATTTTCGACGGCATGTCCATCGGCTCGAACGATCTCACCCAGCTGACGCTTGGTCTCGACCGCGATTCCGGCATCGTGACCAAGATCGCGAACGAGAACAATATGGCTGTCAAAAAACTGATCGCTGAGATTATCGAGAAGTGCCGTACGCGCAAAAAGTACATCGGCATCTGCGGCCAGGCGCCTTCCGACTATCCCGACTTCGCAAAGTTTTTGGTTACGTGCGGCATCGAGAGCATGTCGTTGAATCCGGACACAGTCGTTCGGACCACCGTGGCGGTGGCGAAGGAGGAGGGGAGGAAGAAATAATTTGCATTATTCGCAATCAGTGGTAAAATATAGGCATCGCGGAGTAGTGTAATGGCAGCACATTTTCCTTTCAGAGTATTTTTCTCTGCAGAATATTCTGAAAGAAAAAAGTATGGGTTCGAATCCCATCCTCGCAGCTAACTTGGGATAACTTTGGAGTCCGAAAAGTATCAAGATAATGATAGTTAATATATGAAAATGAGGCCAATTGAAGCACAAAAAGTCATCAACGACTTTCATGAATCAATAAAAGATTCGCGCCCTGATAATATTGTGCAATCTAGTAAGAAGCTTCCATACACTTACGCCAGAATTAAATATGCGCATTTTATTTTCGCAGAAGAGTTGATCGGACGCGCCGAAATGACAGAAGAAAACTTTCAGGAAACGATGGAGTCTTACGGGATAATAAATTCTTTATTTTCCGAAAACCCGGAATCAATAAATCTCAAATATAGGGAATATTTGGAAGGATTAAAAAATGGGATAGTTACTGACTTCCGCATGCCAAATCCTTTTGGTGAAGTTGGGTCAGTTAATGAAATCTATAATTTTATCGGTGAAGGTTGGTTTCTTAAACATCATACAAATTTGTTCACAGGCAACCCTTTGGGAGCTTTCATATATGAAGGGCTTCGCAATAAGGCTATAAAAGAAAAGGATATAAAATTGCTTATAGAAATGGTTAATACGAGTCTTACGAGAGCCGTCCGTTACCCCGGGAAAAAGAGCAATGCAGAATCGGTTTTTATTAAAAACGAATAATTGAGAACAGAATGAAAAACTATTTCATTTACAAACAAGAAAAGGAACCGTGGCAAATCGCAGCGGCGAGATACTGTGTCACGCGTTCTGAAGAAGGATTTACAAAGGAGGGCCTCATAAAACATATCGAATCTTCTTATAAGGTTAATAACCGTCATATTGAACAATTTTGGGATGAAGAAATTTATAAACCGTCCGGAAGAGAATATACTAGAACCTGGCTATCCGGCCCATCCGGTGGAATTTGGATTCCTCCTCTAGATTTAGTTTCTAAAATCACCGACTACGACGAATTACAAGAAGCTAGGCAAAGTAGTAGGCAAGCAATGCTAATTGCAACAGGATCGCTAGTGATAGCTATTATTGTTGGCATCATTCAGATTTGTATTGAAATTTATAAATAGCTTGCGTCCGAGAAGCATCAAAGACATGAAAAAACAATTTGAAACGATTAAGAGCGAAATCAAAGAATTGCAGGAAAAGGCTGCTCTGGCTACTGAGTCAGCAAAGAAGACTATTTCAGCATGTGATGCCGTTGACGCCTCTTGGAGTGGCTCAGACTTGGTTGGACATGCAGATTTTTTCTATGGAGATTTCCAGGTGCCGCCTCACAATAGACGGTTCAGCGTTGAATGGGGCTTGATAAATGGTGCTCCAGATGGATGGTATGAGAAAAGCAGCGACGAAGTGCGTCAAAAAATCGAAAACGACTCGGGTGTGTCGCTAGAAGATCTGGACAAGGATGCAGATTTTATTATTGATAAGTTTGATGAGTTGAGAAAACAAGCGATTGTTGTTTTTGCCAGCATCTCAAAGGACCTTGCGGAAGAAATAGAAAAATTCAACCTGCAAACAAAGGTAGATGTTTTCAATCAATATTGGAAAAGGCAGATAATGACGAGAGACAGCGGGGCACTCCTTGCTGGCAGAAAAATCCCAGTACATAAGTATTATTGGGCTACCGCCTCATTCCTCACGGGAGTTGCTAAGCAATTGAACGAGTTCTTGTATCTGATCGATAAGCTTATTGCACAATGTGAAAATTCCGGGCAGAAGGCACGAAGCGTAGATACAGGGAGGACTGCTTATATTGATAAAAGCACGCTATTACGACTCACAAAGATTGAAAATAAGAATTTTGATTTAAGCAGATTGGTATCGTTTTGTAACGAACTGGACGATAACTATAGCTTGGGGAATTATCATTCATGCGCGATGCTTTTACGAGCTATACTTGATCATATTCCACCGATTTTTAACAAAACAAGCTTTGACGATGTTTGCGCTCAGCATGGTGGTAGAAGCTTTAAAGATATCGTGAGACCCCTTAATGAAACCGCCAAGAAGATTGGCGATGACTACTTACATACGCAAGTTAATAAAAAGGTTCTGGTGGTAACAAAAACACAGGTAAATTTCCAAGCAAATTTGGATATGCTTTTGAACGAAGCGGCGGCCATTCTTGAGAAAGAAAAATGACCCAGTTATGAAACTCTTCCTCGCATCCTCCTTGGATAAAACACTGCCTTTATTGAAACCGTTTATCGGGCGACAAGAGGCGAGTGAGATTGAAGTTCTTTTTGTTCCGAATGCTGCCGATCCATACAAAGAAAAGTGGTGGGTTGATCTTGATCGGAATAAGTTTTTGGAATTGGGTTATAAGGTGAATGAGGTTGATGTGCGGAATATGGGTGCGGCTGAATTTTCCAAAGCATTAGCGGAGGCTGATATACTCCACGTTTGCGGCGGGAGCGTTTATTATCTTATCGATCTTATCCGTCAACAAAACATTGAGCAGGTCATCATCGATGCTGTTAAAAGTGATCGCATTATTTATACCGGAACCAGCGCCGGCTCTATCGTCGTCTCTGAATCAATCGCGGCTTTTTCATATGACGAGGAGGAAAAGGAATATATTGCGAAAGTTCCGAATAAGAAAGGGCTTGGATTAATTAATTTCGCGATTGTGCCTCATTGCAACAATCCTGAGTTTAAAGAAGAGCATAAAAAAATGATTGATCATATGGCGGAAGATCCTACGCCACTTATTTTTATTCAAGATGATCAAGCCGTTGTTCTGGAGAATGATTATTTTAAGATCGTTTCTATAGTATAAAATAAATTATGACTCTTCGTTACCGCAAATCTATAGACCTTCAAGTGGTGCCGGCAGTAGAAAAAGCTTTAAGAGCAAAAGTTTTACGCACCTCAAAAGTAAAAGGCGGAGAGGTTAACCATGTCTATAAAGTTGAGACAAGTGATAAGACGGTTCTGGTTCGTGTTTTTCGTTATAAGGATTGGCCTGAAGATGGCAAGCTGGAATGGATAGAGAAGCAATTTGTTAAGCATCGGATTCCGCATGCCAAATTACTTTTTTATACCCGCAGTAAAAAGTATTTCCCGAACGGGTTTATGATTTCGGAATATATTAAAGGCGAGTCCGCTGATGAAGCCGTGCGTAATGGAAATCTATCGCGGAAGGATTTCTATTCGCGAGTTGGGGCATTACTCAAGAAGGTTCATGAAATACAGCTTAAAAAATTCGGAGATTGGCATGGCGAGTATGGTACTGATAAGGACATTTTGTCTTTCGTGCTGCCACGGATGGCTCGTCGGATGGATCAACTTAAAAAGACGAAATATTATAATAAAAAGATTTCATTAAAAATAACTGAAAAAGTTAGTAATTTACTCGGGCCGTTAACGGATAAATTAAAGCCTGTTTTAACTCACGGAGATCCCGGCAAGGATAACTGTATTTGGTCGAGCAATAAAAAGCTCATTTTGGTCGATTGGGATAATGCGCGCTCGTCGGTATGGGTGCGCGATTATGCCGATCTCATGTTTTGGGAAACGTGTGCAGTTCAATTTCACGGGCGTCCACAAAAACAACTCCGTGACGCTCGGGCGGCTTTTTTGAAAGGATATGGTAAAATGGGCTTATCCAAGCTCGAACTTGATCGAGTAACTCTGGCATTTTTTCTTATCCAAATTGCCAACTTGCTTCCGTACTATTATTTTGATCAGAAAAATATGAAGGCGTTCCGTGAGATGAGGGCGCTTTTGAAGAAGATTTTGTAATGACTGACTTCCGGAGCGCCGGGATTGTTATTTAGGAAAAATAAAAAACGCCGCAGATAGCGACGCTCTTTAGTGTGCCTGGCTCCGGCTCAAGAATTGGCCAGATAGGGCTGACGCCCCGCAAGCACATATGTATTATACGCGTAGTGCTACAAAATGCAACAATGGCTGTGCTATACTAAACTTATGGAAAAGATAAAAATAGAGCAGCATTTCTTCAGCGGTGGCCTGTGGATTGTGGCGTGGCTGTTCACGATTGGTTTCCTGCAGCTCTCGTTTTGGCAGGGCGTTATCGCGATCATTATCTGGCCGTATTATCTTGGCATGGCGTTTGCACCGATGCTGATGCGTTAAAATGTCCCACAAAGCTCTTTTTTTTCACATCGAACACGCCGGACAGGGAGGCGATGAATATTTGCAGGCGAGCGAGAAGCTGAAAGCGGCTGGCGTCGAGCCGGTTTTCGTTGATGGGATTTTGAATAAAGATAATTTGCCGCCAGCGGATGCGACCGGTGCAGCGAATCTCCGCGACGCGGAGATTATCGGCGTTTTCGTCGAATCGAAAGTCGATGCCGACGTTATCGCGGCGTTCCCGAATTTAAAACTGATCGCGACGCTGACGACGGGTTACGATCATATTGATCTCGCCGCCGCCGTAGCGCGTGGCATCGCGGTCTGCTCAGTCCCGGCGTATGGCGAGAATACGGTTGCCGAATTTGCTTTCGCCTTGATCCTCGCGCTCGCACGACGTTTGTTCGAAGCCCGCGCACGCGTCCGCGATGAAAAACAATTTGCGCCGGAAGGTTTGCAGGGATTCGATCTCGCCGGCAAAACGATTGGCATTGTCGGTACCGGCCGCATCGGCAAACATGCGGTTCGCATCGCGCGTGGATTCAACATGAAAATTATCGCGTACGACGTCTATCATGATGATGTGTTCGCCGCCGAGATGGGTTTTTCATACGTTTCGCTCGAAGACCTGCTCGCGCAGAGCGACCTTATTACGATCCACGCGCCGTATTTGCCGTCGACACATCATCTAATCAATCAGCAAAATATTTCGCTTATTAAACAAGGCGCATATTTGATAAACACGGCACGCGGCGCGATTGTTGAAACGGCGGCAATCGTCAGCGCGCTGAAGAGTGGACGCTTGGCTGGCGCGGGACTCGATGTATTAGAAGAGGAGAACGCGTTGAAGACGGGGGATATGACGCCTGTTGCGGAGCTTATCGCGATGCCGAACGTTATAGTAACGCCACATACGGCGTATAACACTCGGGAAGCGTTTATCCGGATCCTCGATACGACGATCGAGAATGTTGCCGGATGGGCGAGCGGGGTGCCGAAAAATATCGTTAAATAATCATTAAAAATATGAACAAAAAATTTCTTATTCCTTTAATAATCATTGTCGCGCTTGGATTGATTATCGCGATAACGTTTTTATTTCCGGCGTCCACGAATACGCCGACCGGTCCATCGACGCCGACAGCTTCTACGTTTGATCCGTTGAATGCAACCTATATTATCGAAGGCCAACCGATTACGCTTGTAAATGGAAGTGCGTCGACATCGATGACTGCGGTTTTTGGGCAACCCACTTCGGGCGATTTGAACGGCGATGGCAATCCTGATGCGGCCGTCATTTTGGTTCAGCAGCCCGGCGGGAGTGGCACGTTCTATTATGTTGCCGCTGCACTTGATATCGCGAGTGCGACGGTGGGGACGAACGCAATATTGCTGGGCGATCGCATTGCACCGCAAACGCTTGAAATTGCGAACGGACAAATTGTCGCCAATTATGCGGATCGCGCGGCTGGGCAACCGATGACGACGCCGCCGTCGGTCGGAGTGAGTGAATATCTCATCATTAACGGAACGACGCTCGCGACAACGACGGCGCCTTCGATCAGTACGAGTACTATCGGCGGTGGCGCCGGCGCGCATTGCGGCGGTAATATATTGAACGCGCCAACCTGCGCGACCGGTTATCACTGCGCTCCTACGCCCGGATCGCATCTGCCATTCGGCGACGTTGGTGGAACGTGCGTTGCAAATTAGTCGTATAATGGAAGTATGAAAATAAAATCTCTGACTGCGCGATCGATTCTCGATTCGCGGGCCGAGTGGACGGTTGAAGCGACAATCGAGCTGGCGAATGGCGTTCGCGCGACGGCGTCGGTTCCGGAGGGAAAGAGCACGGGCGCGGCAGAAGCACATGCATTGCCGGCTTCGGTCGCGGTTCGGAATATCAATACGCGGATTGCGGCGGCTGTTCGGGGTGGCGGCCGGGCCGCTCGTGCCGAGTTCAAAAGTCAACAAGCTTTTGATGATTTTTTAATAAAACTTGATGGGACGGCGGATAAGCGGCGACTCGGTGCGAATGCGATTCTTGCCTGTTCGATTGCGTTCGCGCGTGCGTCGGCGATGGCGCGCGATGTTCCATTATGGAAATATATCCGCGAGGTATATGGAATGCCGGTTGTATCAAGCCGTTTGGTCACGCGTCCGCGTTTGTTTATGAATCTTATCAACGGTGGTTTGCATGGCGGCAGCAATCTTGATATCCAGGAATACGTCATCATTCCGCGAACGCGAACGTTTGCGGAGTCGGTTGAGATCGGCGTGCAAATTTATAATGAACTGAAAATGACGATCGAGCGACGGCTTGGCAAACAGGCGACGAACCTTGGCGATGAGGGCGGCTTTGCGCCGAATTTCCGCGACAACCTCGAACCGTTGACGATGCTGCGTGCGGTTACGAAAAAATTAAAATTGTCGAAGGTTGTCGATTTCGGTATGGATGCGGCGGCGACGGATATCGCGAAGGAGCGATTTGGCGCGATGCCGGCGCTCTATGCGAAGTTGGTTCAGGCCGACGACTTCATCTATCTCGAAGACCCATTTCCGGAAAATGATTTTGCCGCGTTCGCGAAATTTACGGCGAAGTATGGTGCCGCGCCGCGCCGCGTGGCGACGCGTACCGGCAAAAAGGCTGCGCCATTTTGGATCACGGGCGACGATCTTACTACGACGAACGTCCATCGGATGGAGCGGGCGCATGCGGAGGGGAGCGTGAATGCCGTCATCATTAAACCGAATCAGATCGGCAGTGTTTCGGAAGCACTCGATGCGGTTCGCGCTGCGCGCCGGTATGGATGGGGTGTTGTTGCGTCACATCGCTCCGGCGAGACGAACGATGATTTCATCGCGGACTTTGCCTACGGCGTTGGTGCCGATGGGCTAAAGCTCGGCGCTCCGGCGCGCGGTGAGCGGACGGCGAAATATAATCGGCTTCTTCTAGTCGAACGTGAGGCACGATGAGGTAACAAAAAAACCGAGAAGCGGTAAGAACCGACTCGGTTTTTTTGTTACCTCATCGTGCCTTCGTCGGGCTTAGAAGAAGCCGAAGAGATGCTGGAAGAATGCGCCGATGCCGCCGAACATTTTGGCGACAACGTTTAAGTGTGCAGTCGTCGAATTGCCCGGACCCGCGCTGCTCGTGCCTGCCGAAGTTGCGGCACCCTGGTCAAGGATCGTCGACGCGGTCACGCTCGTGCCGCTGACGTTGCCCTGCACTAAGACATTGTCATTGACGGCCACCGCGCTGAGCGAAGACGAGACATTGCCTTTGACGACGACCGCGGCCGACCCGTCGATCGTGTACGTGACGTTGCTCTTGTTCGTAATGGTCACTGTCGATCCGTTGATCGCCGTCACGGTTCCACCGACGACGGGTTCACCGTTGCCCTGGAAGAGTGCCGTCGAAGATGCGGACCACATGCCGGTCGACGAACCATTCGGTCCGCGACCGAAGCCGCCGCGCATCATCGGGCCGCCGGGATTTGCTCCGTCCGGTACGACGCCATCCATAATGGCTGTTGCCGTTATGCTCGTTCCGTTGACCGTGCCGCGCACGACTACCGTGTCGCCGACGGCGACGCTTGAGAGCGTGCTCGATGCACCACCTTTTGTAACGGTCGCGTTCGACGCATTAACCGTATATGTGGTTGGGGCTGGGGCTGTTGTTGGTGCTGAGCCAGTCGTCGAGGACGGGCGGCCGAAGCCAGCGAAGCCCTTCGATGTTATCGTCAGCGTCGTGCCGTTGATTGCCGAGACCGTGCCGAAGATGCCGCCGCCCATCATCGGGGGACGCGCACCGCCGTTGCTGCCCGGGAAGTGGGCGTTGGCGCCGACATTTGCCTGCGCTGAAACGTCAACGCCAAGCGTCGCTGCGCTCGCGATGCCCGTGACAATCAAAAATGCACCGACGACTGCCGTGCCTACGATAAACGCTGTTCTTGCCATTGTTTTGTTCATATGATTTTTCGGAATATATTTTTATTATTTTCCGACCTTTGCATATATATGTACGAATTGGCAGTCCTAAATGTTTCATTCGCCATTTTAGAGAGGTCGTTTTTGGTATATAATCATCTATAAATGTCGCGCAGACCATTTCTTTTCATAGTTTTTGCCGGTACAGCTGCCATTCTCGCGGTTGTGGTTGGTTTCGCTGTGGTTTATGCTCAGGTGGCGAGCACGACGACGGCTATGACAACCGTTGCGGCGACGACCGACAACAGTTCGAGTACGGCTGACCTGCAATCGCAGCTCGATGCGAACGACCAGCAGATTGCGACGCTCAATCAACAGATCGCGCAGTATCAGCAGGAGATCCTGCAGGCAGGTGCGAATAAGAAGACGTTGCAGGCGGCGATCAATGCGTTGAATCTTCAAAAGAGTAAAGTGCAGGCACAGGTAACGCTCACCAAAACGCAGATCAGCACGACGCAGTTGCAGATCCAGCAGCTTGGCGGCGAGATTACGAGTGCCCAGCAAACGATTTTGTCCGACCAGAATGAGCTTGGCGAGTATCTGCGGATTTTACAAAAATCGGATACCCAGCCGCTTTTAATGCAGATGCTTTCGTCGGGCGATATTACGGATGTGTGGAGTGACGTGAATGCGACGCTTGAAGTGCAGGGTGCAGTGCAAAATCAAATGGCAGCGTTACAGGCCGAAGAGAACAACTTGAGCAGTTCGAAGACTGCGTCCCAGCAGAAGCAGGTGACGCTGACGTCGCAGCAGCAATCGCTTACCTCGCAACAACAATCGCTGGTCGCGACAACGCAGTCGAAGACGCAGCTGCTCGCCGAAACGAATTCGCAGGAGGCGACGTATGAAAAATTGCTCGCGGCGGCAGAAGCCCAGCTCCAAAGTTTTTCTGCGTTCACGCAAAACGCCGGCGGTTCGAAATTGCTTGGCAATCAGACGGTGTGTGACGCTTGGGGTTGCTATTACAGCCAGCGCGACAGGCGTGGGGAAATGATCCACTCGATGGAACGAAGTATACGCTCGCGAGCGATGGTTGTCTCGTGACGGCGATGGCGATGGTGATGACGCATTATGGTTACCGCGACGTTACGCCGGTTACGATCAATTCGAATCCAGCGAACTTCGCTGCGTACTATCCGGCATATTTATTGACCACTATTAATGTCGACGGCGTTACCGCGACGCGTAAAACTGCGGCGATCGACGCGACGCTCGCGACCGGTAATCCCGTCATCATCGGCTTGAACGCGTACGGCGGTACGCACTTCGTCGTCCTCGTCAGCGGCAGCAAGGGCAATTACATCATGCGTGATCCGTATATCGCGAATGGCGACGACATCAGTTTCGCTGCGAACTATTCCATGCGAGATATTTTTGGGATCACGAAGATCACGATTAGCACATGAGCAAGAAATTTTTGGCTATCGGTATCATTGTAGTCATTGCAATCGTCGCGCTCGGTTTTTGGATTTTTCATAGTAGCCCAGCTGTTGGCACCCAGCCGTCCAATGGCGTTTTGCAGGTGGTCGCCGCGGAAAATTTTTGGGGGAGTTTGGTTTCGCAGATCGGCGGCACGCATGTGCAGGTTTTGAGCATCGTGTCCGATCCGAACGCTGATCCACATGAATATGAAAGTAACGCGGCGGATGCACGCGCGGTTGCGACGGCGAACTACGTTATCGAGAACGGCGCGGGATACGACAGCTGGATGGATAAATTGTTGAGCGCTGGCACGACATCGAACAATCCGGACGTGGCGCAAAAAGTGCTTAAACGTCGCCGATCTGGTCGGCGTTCAGGAAGGCGGCAATCCGCATTTGTGGTACAATCCGGCGTACGTGAATGCGGCGGCGGCGCAGATCGAACAGGATTTGATCGCACTCGATCCGGCGGACGCTTCGTATTATCAATCGCAGTACACGGCATTGCAGGCGTCGCTCGCGGAATATCAGGGGCGCATCGCGATGATCAAGCAGCAGTTTGGCGGCGTGCAGGTTGCTGCAACCGAAGATATTTTTGCGTACCTCGCTACCGCTGCCGGGCTTGATCTCGTTTCGCCGGCGGCATTTATAGAGGCCGTTGCAGAAGGCAATGATCCGCCGGCGTCGAGTATTGTTACTTTCGAAAATCAGTTGAAGGGCGGTTCGATTCGGGTTTTGGTTTATAATGAACAGACAGTGACGCCACTTACGGAGAGCATGAAAGCGCTTGCTGCGCAAGAAGGTATTCCGGTCATCGGCGTTACGGAAACAATCCAGCCGCCGGACGCGACGTTTGAGGAATGGATGAATGCGCAATTGATCGAACTGCAGAATGCGCTGAATGCGCAGGCGCTGGGGCAATGATTCGCGCGGGGCAATAACCATGATCATCGAAGCGAAAAATCTTGCAGCGGGTTATCCGCAGAACGCCGTTTGGCGCGATGCGAATTTTTCGATCGGGCAGGGTGAGTTCGTTGCCGTGCTCGGGCCGAACGGTGCGGGCAAGACGACGTTGTTTCGGTTGTTGCTCGGGTTGGCGCAGCCGCTCGGCGGGTCGTTGAAAATTTTTGGTGCGACGCCGCGCCGCGGCAATCCGCGCATCGGCTATGTCCCGCAAAAACATCCGATCGATAGCGAAACCGGGATCGAAGCTTTGGAACTTGTGCGACTCGGATTGTATGGCAATCGATGGGGTTTGAATGTTGCAGGGCAGGGGATTAAAGAAGCGCATGAAGCGCTCCGGATTGTTGGTGCGGAAGAATTGGCGCACCGACCGCTCGGCGTTTTGTCCGGCGGCGAGCTGCAACGAATTTTTCTCGCCGAAGCGTTAATCGGGAAGCCGGACTTGCTGTTGCTCGACGAGCCGCTCGCGAATCTCGACATGCGACGCGAATCGAATTTCGTTCAGCTGATTAACGATGTTGTTCGCAAGCGGAACGTTACCGTCTTGTTGATTGCACACAACATCAATCCGTTGTTGCCGGTTCTCGACCGCGTTATTTATGTTGCGAATGGCCGGATAACGGATGGCAAGCCGAGCGAAGTTTTGACATCGAAGTCGCTGACCGATCTGTACGGCATCCCGATCGAAGTATTAAAAGATTCGCATGGCCGCATCGCGATTATTGGGATGGATGAGCCGCCGGAACATCACGTACATGAACACTAACCTCGCATTCAGTTATAACCTTATCGCCGACCTGCAAACGATGTTGCAGTACGATTTCATGCGCCACGCGTTCGAAGCGGGGACGGTCGTCGCGATCGTCGCCGGTATCATCGGCTACTTCATCGTCTTGCGCCGGTCATCCTTCGCCGCACATGCGCTCTCGCACATCGGTTTCGCCGGCGCCGCCGGTGCGGTCTTGTTCGGCATCAATCCAATCCTCGGCTTGCTCGTCTTCACGAGCGCCGGCGGTGTCGCGATCGCATCGCTCGGCCGCAAAGCCGCAACGCGTGATGTGCAAATCGGCACCGTGCTCGCGTTCATGCTCGGCATCGGCGTTTTATTCATCAGCTTATACGCCGGCTACGCGACGGAGGCGTACTCGTTATTGTTCGGCGAAATCCTCGGCATCTCGAGCGGCGACGTTGTCGTTACTTTAATCGCGGCAGTTGTCTTGCTCGCTGCACTCGCCGTCGTCTACCGGCCGTTGCTTTTTACATCGCTCGATGAAGATGTCGCCGAAGCCAAAGGTATCTCGATTTTCTGGATCGGCGTCGTGTTCATGTTGCTCGTCGCCGTCGCAACATCCATCGCCGTCCAAGTCGTCGGCGTCTTGCTGATCTTCGCGTTGATGGTAACGCCCGCCGCCGTCGCCGAACGCCTCGCGCGCCGCCCCGCCGAAGGCATCCTGATTTCCGTCGCCATCGCCCTGGCCGCCACCTGGTTCGGCCTGTTCATCTCATTCTACATTCCGTATCCCGTCAGCTTCTTCATTACGACCGCGACGTTTGCGGTGTATCTTGTGGTGAGGGTGGTGAAGAGGTAGGGGGCGAAACTGGTCTTCTAAATCCCGAACTGGCTTGTAGAGGTCGTGGTTGTTGGTACTCCTATGGTATGGCTAAAAAAGAATAATGTAATAAAGCAGAGGAGTATAAAACTAAAAAGAATCCACAGAAACATTCCCATGCCAAATCCAAAACCGAACTTTACCGCATCACCCAAACTCCATGTAACTTCTCTCTTTTTATCTTCTTTCATCTCCGCAGGGATATTTGATTTTATATCCTTGGATGTGCCTGAAAAAATTGTGTAGAGAATCAAGATTACACCGACAACTACGAGGGCAACGATAATCAATGCGGGTGATTGCGTAAGGTTGGTCATATGGTTTTAATTTTACCATATGGCTTTTGGGGGTAAACTCTTCTTATGCAGGCAGCATGGGACGATGTTTGAATTGCTTTGCATAAAAAAGAGGCGCCGTGTCTAGGATAAGCTAGCCGTGACGCCTTCATATCTCAATCTGGATGCTTTTGTTTCGATGTACCAGCTTCCACGAAGCCCGCTGGCACTGCAGGCATTGCAGGCATTGCGGGCTGAGCTGGAATTGCTTCTTTCCACTCTTTTCTCCAGACAATGATATTTCCCTTCCTCAATAGGAAATAGCATCGTTTCTCGTCTGCCCATTCCTGCCACTTCTTGCTACCAGGAGCATTTTCAGAATTCCGCTCCATAACCTCCTCAATTATTCCGTTTGCAATTTCGATTGCGAATGCATCGTCAACCGCCTTAAAAGCAAGATTGACATCCTCTCCGTAAAGGGTGTCCGGGTCAGCAGTCCTTGTGTATAAACAACCAACCCTACCATCTAGAACGTACCGTGTTTTTGTCACTGTTTCTCCTTATTCGAGGGCAATACTGAAAAACATTTTATTATAGAATCTTTGGTCAGTCAATTCTCGGCGGAGAGGGTGGGACTCGAACCCACAGACCGCTTTTAGACGGTCGCAGATTAGCAATCTGCTCCATTGACCATTCTGGCACCTCTCCTGCACGGTGATTATATCACCATTTCTCATATTTTTTCAAATATTTCGAATTGAATGAGCGCATGGTATGATGCGGGAATTATGGATTCTGGTTTTTGGGCAAAACTAAAGAAGCGCGGCGGGCCAATCCTCGCGATGGCACCGATGGCGAATGTTACGGACGCAGCGTTTCGGCGCATGTTCGCAGAGATCGGCGCGGCTGCGCCCGCCGGCGCGCGGGGTCAGCCCGACGTCTTTTGGACGGAGTTTGTGTCGGTCGAGGGATTGCTCTCACGCGGACGTGAGCAGCTGCTTGTTGATTTTTGGTACAGCGAGGCCGAGCGGCCGATCGTGGCGCAGGTGTTTGGCGATAAGCCGGAGCAGTTCGAGGAGGTGGCGCGGCTCGTGCGCGAGCTTGGCTTCGATGGGATCGACATCAACATGGGTTGCCCGGACAGCGGCGTCGAGAAATCGGGCGCGGGCGCATCGCTGATTCGCGACCCGGCGCGCGCGGTCGAGATCATCCGTGCGACGAAACGCGGAGCGACGAGCGAATATATAAAGAGCGATGGTAGCGTGGTACCCGCGATTCCGGTTTCGGTCAAAACACGGCTTGGCTATCGATCGACGAGCGAGATGACCGATTGGCTGACAACCATATTAAAAGAGGACGTCGCGGCGTTGACCGTTCATTTGCGCACGCGCAACGAAATGTCTGACGTTCCGGCACGCTGGGAACTCGCGCGCGAAATTGTCGCGCTTCGCGATCGGATCGTCGGCCGTCCGACACCCGAAAAATTTTCTACACTCATCCTCGTGAACGGCGACATCGCATCGCGCGATGAGGCGAACGCGCGTGCAGCCGAAACCGGCGTCGATGGCGTCATGATCGGCCGCGGCATGTTCGGCAATCCTTGGTTCTTCCGCGCGGACCTTGGTGGCAAGGCGCCGAATTTGCGCGAGCAACTCGAACGAATGATTGAACATACTGAATTATTTGAAAAATTATATCGATCTGCGCCGATTGTTGTTGGCGTGTCCGCCCCGCGCCAGTTAAAAAACTTTGACATCATGAAAAAACATTTCAAGGCGTATTGCTCCGGTTTCGATGACGCGAAGGAGTTGCGTATCAAGCTGATGGAAACAAAGAATGCGGAGGAGGTCAGGAAGGTTACAGAAGAATTTCTTAAAAATAGCTTATAATAACAATATGAAATCTAGACGAGGAAATTTTGGAGGAAAGGCAAAGCACGGCGCGCGACGACAAGCAGGCGGCGTTCGGCGCGGCCGAAACGAGCAACGCAGCGAGCCGCGCCAGTACGGCAACAATCGCGAGAAGATTTATATTTATGGTAAGCACGCGCTCGCTGAGGCGCTCGCGAATATGCCGGGCGTCGTGCGCAAAGTTTTTTTGTCGACTGAGGCGCGCGCGGGGTTGCGCGAGGAGCCGGAGGGGCGCGAGCTGTTGAAGCACGCGGAGCAGGCGAACATTCCGATCGAAATGTTGCGCGCGCCGCGCGAGGCGGAGCGAATGGTTGGCGAGGAGACGGCGCATCAGGGCGTCATCGCGATCATCGACCCGGGCGCGATGATGACGGACTTCGCTAAGTTCGTCGAACCGTTTTCGTCGGCCGAATGGTTCCGGTCGCCGGCAGCCGCGCGGACGATGGTGGTTTTATTAGACGAGCTCACCGATCCGCATAACGTTGGCGCGATCATTCGCAGCGCGGTCGCGTTCGGTGCGTCCGGTGTTTTGATTCCGTCGCATAACCAAGCGCCGATAACGGGCGCTGTCGTCAAAGCTTCGGCTGGCATGGCGTTTCGCGTACCGTTGGTCTCGATCGGCAATGTTAACCAAGCGGTCGACGCCTTGTCGAAGCTCGGTTTTCGCTCGTACGGCCTTGAGATGGAAGGGACGCGGTTGCTGAGCGGTGACGTTGATGGCGCCGGTGGGGCGACCAAGAGCGCATTCGACGATGCGCCGGCGCTTATAATAGTAGGCAACGAAGGCAAGGGTATTCGGCAAAAAACTTTGGAGCGCTGCGATGTAACGTTGCGGATTCCGATGGATGCGCGAGCGGAGTCACTGAACGCGAGCGTATCGGCGGCGGTCGTCATGTATCAGTGGAGCGTGGGGCGGCATTTCATTTAAGAATCCTCAAATCCAATCCGACCTTATTCTGATGTGCTAAAATTAACGTAATGGGAAAGAACAGCCGCTTCGTGCTATTTTTTCTGGGATTGCTCTCAGGGTTGCTTTCGTCTCAGGCATATTGGATTTCTGGTTTAGGGTTATTCGGCAGTCTCGTCAGTACATATGCACCCGGTTTGTTTTTTGGCATAGTTATCGCCGGCTGGTTTTTATACGCGAAAAAAAATTATACCGCAACTTCATTTTTGAAGTTAGCCTCGTTCGTTGTCGTATCCGTTATTGCTTATCACGCAGCAGTCGAGGTGACAATTTCTTCGACGCAAATCATCAGCAATTTTTTCTTGGGAGGGCTTACCGGAGCATTGGTTTTGCTCTTGGGCTTCCATTTTTTATTCTTCAAGTTAAATATCAAACAGTTCATCCTCATCCTTCTTCTCGGAGGGTTCCTTGGTTTCGTCGGCTATCATGTAAGCGACGTTTTTACTGGTAGCATTTCATCGTCCGAAGCACCCTCCACGATTTCTCTTTTAACGCTTTACATTATTTGGCAAGGTGGAATGGCTTATGCTTTCGGGAGAGCGGCGGACAATGCTTTTAGCGACAACGTAATTATCACGACCAAATAAAATGAAAACTGAAAATATTCTTGTCGTCTCAGTGCTTATCCTCATCGGCATTCTTGCATTTTATCCGCTTGTACAGAATGGTATGTTACAAAGGTTAATTTCAAATCCAGCGACAAAAACTGCGTCAACGTGCGAACTTTTCATGAGCGGCGTGGCACAAGATTTTAAACAACCTCAATTATGCGCGAAGATTTCGTCTGATGCCGTAGGAGATATCGGAGGCTTTTCACCGCCGGGTTATCAAATTGATTATGCGCGTTCGACCTGTTATCTTGCCGCTGCAGTGGAGGCTAAAGACGAAAGTCTATGCGCTAACGTAAAACCAATCAGCACACCTACGTTAGATGGGAGTAAAATCAATCAAGCTAATTGTATACAACAAGTGCAAACAGATAATCAATTATTCGGAGGTTCTCTTGCAACGCTATCCGATGACCAATTAGGAACAATAATGAACCAGCTCGGCTATAATGAACAGACACTCCTTCAGGCAGAGGGAGGCGCTCCTATTGTTGCCTCCAGTAGCTTTAATCCTGTTGGTTACGATACCACACTTTATCATTTATTCCAATCTATCAGGACGACTTCCAGTTTTATTAATGCCGTCGAACAATTGCCTTCGTATAGTGAACCGTTTTCATCAACTGTTGCGGCTATTCCAAATGACCAAGAATATCTTTACGACCTTGTTGCCACGAGCGTGAACAAACCAGATCTCTGTGGGAAAATATCGCCTAATGTTTATATTTTCTATCCTGACATGGTTGCAGGATATGATAATTCACTCCGAGATGAATGCTATCATGATGTTGCCGTTAATTTTCTTAACTCCGCTGTTTGCAATGACATCACGCTGCGAAATTCACTTACAATCTATTTGACTTCATCAACATACGCAAATCCATCTTCTGGCAAATCATCTTCTGTGAGCCTTAATAATGTAAACGGCTGCAAGCTCGATGTCGCCGTAGCCGGACTCCCCAACCATCCTTACGGCCCCCATTCCGCAACAAGTACGCAATATGACGGGACATATTTGGGAGGATATGACTCTTTTGTCAACGTACTTAATGAGTTGGGATATCAGCCAACTTCAACAACCTACGGATGGAACGATTATCTTCAAGATCTTGAACTCACATCCGGCTTTGAAGGTCAGCGAGCTGATTTCCTGAATAAAGTTAATAATCTGCAATGCCAAAATTAATTTATGCAATCCAAAAACCTCCTCACCCGCCCCTGGCGCGACTACGAACTCCTCGACTCCGGCGACGGGCGTAAACTCGAGCGCTATGGAAAATATATTGTCATCCGGCCGGAGACGCAGGCGCTTTGGCGACCGGCTCGCCCGGCAACGGAGTGGAAAAAAGCGAACGCGGAGTTTCGGTTTGATGGCGGCAAGGGTGCATGGGTGAACAAAAAGAATATTCCGGCATTGTGGGAGCTGGGGTGGGGTGAGACGAAATTTGTCGTTAAACTGACATCATTCAAGCACATGGGCGTGTTTCCGGAGCAGGCGGTGAACTGGGAGTGGATTGCGGAGCGGGTGATGGATGGGTCGCGGGCGCGGAAGGCACAGGAGCGGCGGGTGCCGATAAAAGTGTTGAACCTGTTTGGCTATACGGGCATCGCGAGTATTGTTGCCGCCCTCGCGGGCGCGAACGTTACGCATGTCGATGCGTCGCGCCAATCAAACGAGTGGGCGAAGGAGAATGCGAAACTTTCTGAAGTCCCGGTGGAAAATATTCGTTACATCTTTGATGATGCGTTGAAGTTTGTTGAACGAGAGGTAAGACGCGGCGCAGAGTACGACGGAATTATTTTAGATCCACCGGCGTTCGGACGCGGTGCGAAAGGGGAGGTGTGGAAAATAGAGGAGGACTTGCCGCGGCTGCTCGAAGCGACGGCGAAGATTGCGAGCAAAAAACCGGGATCATTTTTCTTGTTGAATGGATACGCCGCAGGTTATTCGCCGCAATCGTTTTTGCAGGCGACAGAGAGTGCGTTTCCGGAGGTGGCGGCGAAAACCGAGTTCGGCGAGTTGCAATTAGAAGAATCTAGCGCAGTCAGAGTCATCCCATCCGGCATTTATACGCGTTTTATCCGTTAAGTCGTATAATAGAATCATGGCTGACAATGGTAAGGTTCCGCATCCTCATCGGCTCGAGCGGTATATCCGTTACGCGCTGATTATTTTTGCCGTCGTCTTGCTCGCGCTCGTCGTCTTTTTTGTTGCGCAGTATGAATCGCTCCGGCGTGCGCAGTTGATCAATGCGCGACATTTTGAAATGTCCCAGCTGCTTGCGCACCACGCACCGTTGCCGACGAGCGATGCCGGGACTGTTGTTCGTTCCTGGATGACATTCCAATACCTCAACAAAATTTTTGCGCTGCCGACGGATTATTTAAAAACACAATTACAAATTTCGAGTGCGTCATACCCGCGGCTTACGATTTCGAGTTATGTGAAGACGGCAAATTTTAATGAGGCGACGTTTATAAGTCGGGTCGATGCTGCGATCGAAAATTTTGTTGCGACTACGACGGCGAGCACATGAACATCCTGAACGAGCTGCTCTCATACGTCCTGCTCTATAGATACTGGACGATCGCCGTTGTTGTTTATTCCGCGGCGGTCATTTTGCCGCTGCCGGGCAATGCGATGTTGCTTGCCGTCGGCGCATTCGCGAGTCAGGGCTATTTTAATTTTTGGGGTGTGCTCGCAACGGCGGTTGTCGCGAATGTCGCCGGCGATTTGACGGACTACGGCATCACGCGCTATTGGGGTGATGGCATCGTGCGATTGTTACGCTTGCACAAACTGAAATTTTATAACCAGCTTCGAGAAGAATTGCGGACCGATGCCGCGATCACGGTTTTCATGACGCGCTTCGCCGGCTCGCTCTCGCCGATCGCTGCGTTTCTCGCCGGCCTCGTCGGCGTTCCGTTTAATATATTTTTAATAAATGACTTTTTGGGAAATCTCATCGAACCCTTCGCCGCGCTCGCGATTGGCTATGCCGTCGGCAATTACTGGGACAGCTTCTCGAACTTGCTCGAGCTTATCGCCGCCATCATCGCCGTCGCGGTTATTATGTTCGTGCTGTTCCGGATCTATCGCCGCATGATGAGGAAGTATGAGGGGGAGTGAGTGTGTTGGCGCGGCGCGGATCGGTGAAATTTTCTGCTTGAATTTTTTTTGAAATTCTTTTATAATGACAGATAATTCGGGTTGAAGATAGATGCCCCTATAGCTCAACTGGTAGAGCAATTCCCTTTTAAGGAAGCGGTTCCTGGTTCGAGCCCAGGTGGGGGCACATTAGTTTTTTCTAAATGGTAGAATAAGAACATGGACGAAAATCCAGCCCAAGCGCCCATCCCGGCGTCGGCTGTGCCGACACCGCCGGTGACGATGCTCTGTCCGCAATGCTATCAGCCGGTTTTGCCGACGTACCATTTTTGTCCGAATTGCGGCAAGAAGTTGAATGAGCCGGGCTTGTCGACCGACATCGTCGCGCAGATTTTGCTCTACGGTTTCAGTATCGTTCTGCCGATCATCTGTTATCTCGCCGTCAGCTATTGGCAGGGGATTAAATATATCAAATCGCCCGATTCGAAGGCGCAGCAGATCGGCTGGATTGCGCTCGCGCTCCTTATTATTTCGAGTGTCGTCACGTTTTGGATTTTTGGCGTTTGGATTAATCAATTTATCCAGGCGCAGACGAGCACGGCGGGGCTGTCGCAGTATGGCATTTGAGACGACGGGGCGTCGCGCAAGGCGCCTCGAGCGATTTGATTTTTTCGCCCCGACCAGCTACAATAATTTCCAATGAGAAAGCATCCGGGCCTATGGCTGACGGTCATCATCGTTGTGGCGATTATCGCCGCGATTTTTGTCTATCCGCGTGGGTGGGGCGCGAGTGCGCGGCCGTGGGCTCTCGGTCTCGATCTCGAAGGTGGTGCGCATCTTGTTTATTCGATCGACCTGTCGCAGGTTTCGGCAACGAATCAGGGTTCGGTGGTCGATGGCCTCCGTGATGTTATCGAAAAGCGCGTTAACCTGTTTGGTGTCGGTGAACCGCAGGTGTATACTGCGCAGTCGGGGAATACGGCCGAGCTCGATGTCGATTTGCCGGGCGTGAAGGACACGGCGGAGGCGGTTGCACAGATCGGCCAGACGCCGACACTCGATTTCGTCGAAGTGCAGACGAGCGGTTCGAGCACGACGCCGCAATATGTTCCGACGAACCTGACTGGCCAGTATTTGACCGGCGCGACGGTTGGTGCGAACCCGTCCGGTGCGGGCGGTTATGTCATTAACTTTACGTTAAATACCGACGGTGCGCAGATCTTTGATGAAATGACGAAGGCGGACGTCAACAAGCAGGTTTGTATCTTTGTCGACAACAATTTTATCATCCCGAGTTCGCCGGCCGAAAGCTGTCCGACGGTTGACCAGGAGATCTCGAATGGCCAGGCGCAGATCAGCGGTCCGGATATTACGTTCAGTGTCGCGAGCCAGATCGCCGAGCAGTTTAATGCCGGCGCGTTGCCTGCCCCGATAACGTTGATTAACCAGCAGACTGTCAGTCCGACGCTCGGTTCGAATTCTTTAGCGGCAGTCGTCGTCGCCGGCATCATCGGCACCCTGCTCGTCATTCTCTTCATGCTTTTCTATTATGGCCGCCTCGGTGTTTTTGCGGCGCTGTCGTTGGTCATCTATATTGCTTTGTCTCTTGGGTTGTTTAAGGTGGTCGGCATCACCTTGTCACTCGCCGGCCTCGCCGGTTTCATCCTGACCATCGGTATGGCTGTCGACGCCAATATTCTCATTTTCGAACGTATTAAAGAAGAATTAAAACGTGGGCTGCCGCGCGCGTCCGCGGTCGAGGAAGGTTTCCGCCGCGCATGGCCGTCGATCCGCGATTCGAACGCATCGACGATCATAACCGCGTTGATTTTGTACTTCTTTACGTCGAGTTTCGTGCAAGGTTTTGCTGTAACGCTCCTGCTTGGCGTACTCGTTAGCTTGTTCAGCGCTATCACGACGACACGTTTGTTCCTGCGCATCTTCCTGAAAGATAAAATTCAAACCCAACATGCTTAACATCGTCGGCCACAAAAAAATCTGGTTCACCATCTCAATCGTCCTTGTCGGCATCGCGTTAATTTCAATTGGTGTCTGGCGTTTCCAGGAAAGCGCGCAGTTTACCGGCGGCACGCTGTGGGAATTTTCCGCTGCTGCGGACAGTCCGTCGCTTGTCAGCGTACAGAATTTTTTCACCGATAATTTAAAGCTGAACGGCGCAACGGTTACGTATGATGCGCAGCATCAGACGTTCCTAGCGACCTTCGGAACGATCGATGAACCGACGCATCAGGCCGACCTTTCGCTCTTGAAAGCGCAATGGCCATCCTTCGACGAGCTGAGTTTCCAGTCGATTAGTCCGTCGGTTGGCGCTTCGGTTCTCGACAGTTCGCTTATCGCGCTCGTTCTCGTCATTATCGCGATCTCTTTATATATCGCGTACGCGTTCCGCAAATCGTCGCGTCCAGTCAGTTCCTGGAAATACGGCTGGATAACGTTACTGACGTTGTTCCACGACGTCTCGATTCCGGCCGGCTTGCTCGCGATCCTCGGCCACTTCGCGCACGTGCAAATCGATAGCGATTTTATCGTCGCGCTTCTCGTCGTCATGGGTTTTTCAGTTCACGACACGATCGTCGTGTTCGACCGCATCCGCGAGAATTTATTGCGCGAGCGTGGCAAGGCGTCGTTCGCCGATATCGTGAACGCGAGCGTCAACCAGACGATGGCGCGATCTATTAATACTTCATTAACTCTGATTCTCGTTTTGCTCGCGCTGTATTTCGCCGGTCCAGCCGACCTGCAGTATTTCGTCCTGACGCTGCTCGTCGGAGTCATCACGGGTATCTACTCGTCCATCTTCATCGCGAGTCCGTTGCTCGTTGCGGTTAGTGGGCAGGGCGGCCAGGTGGAGAAAAAGAAATAAGTCGCGTGCGGTTTGACTTTCGGGTCAGATTGCTTTAGAATCCTTTGGTTATATAGACATGCCAACTATCCGACAATTGATCAAGAAAGGGCGCCAGCCGAATAAAGCGAAGACGAAGTCGCCGGCGTTGTCGTACTATTTCAACACGATCAAAAATCGGCCGGTTGACTCGGCGTCGCCGTTCAAGCGGGGGGTGTGCGTTAAGGTGTTCACGACGACTCCGAAAAAGCCGAACTCGGCTTTGCGTAAAGTTGCGCGTGTCCGTTTGACGAACGGTATGGAAGTTACGGCTTACATCCCGGGCGAAGGCCACGCATTGCAGGAACACTCTATCGTCGTCATTCGCGGCGGTCGCGTAAAGGACTTGCCGGGCGTTCGTTATCACGTCGTCCGCGGCGTTTTGGATACGACGGGCGTCGAAGGCCGCAAGCAACAGCGCTCGAAATATGGCGCGAAGGCAGGGAAGAAATAAAAATCATTAAAATGCGCAAGAAACGAGTTTATAAAAAATATTATACCGCTGACGTTGTCCATGGACGCGTTGAATTGGGTCGCTTTATTAATTACGTCATGAAAGACGGAAAGAAATCGACGGCGGAGCGATTGGTTTATAGTGCATTCGATAAGATCAAGGCGCAGACGAAGGAGGATCCGATGACGGTTTTCGAGAAGGCGTTGGAGAATGTTTCACCGATGCTCGAGGTGAAATCCAAACGCGTTGGCGGTGCGAACTATCAGGTTCCTATGGAAGTCCGCCCCGAGCGGAAGTTCACGCTTTCTGTCCGTTGGATCATCGGTGCGGCTCGCGCCAAGAAAGGCAAAGGCATGGCCGACAAGCTCGCCGAAGAACTCATCGCCGCTTCGAAGAACGAAGGTAATGCGATCAAGAAGAAGCAGGACACGCATAGAATGGCGGAAGCCAACCGTGCGTTCGCGCATTTTGCGAGGTAGGGAGTATTCGAAAATGCCGCAGAGATCTCTGCGGCATTTTTGTATCCTACTTTTTAATTTTCTAATGCGGTCCGAGCCAATAAGCAATCACGAAAAACAATACTGCAGCTACCAAAACTAGTATTGGCATCGCAATGGCAAGGCGCCAATTAAAATTGAAGAAATTCTTAACCTTAGGATCTTGGGCGTCTTGGCCAATTTGTCGGTCGATCCAAATCCCGGGACGGAGAAGATTAAATAAACTGAGGACAGCCCCAAAGATGATAATAATTGCTACCAGTCGCATCCAGCCCCAAAATGCTTCCATACATTAATTTTAGCACGAATTACTCCTCCTCCCCCTTAACGCTGAAAACAACTAGGGCGACTGGGTTAGGGCCTTTCCTAGAACGAGGCGAGGTGGCGGAAGGTTACGCGTTGGTTGGTGTTGATGAGCACCGCGGAGATTAAAAAATCTTAAAGATGATCTTTAGATTTTTTTAATGATGCTTCTGGTATAATTATATTATATGGAAGCAACAAGTTTTAAAATTTTATATGATGGTCCAGCTTTGGATGCTCACGAAATGGATGTTAAAGAGCTTGCCCCAGCTTTGCTTGCAGTAGGAGAGCTTTTGGAGGAGGCAAATAGTCTCTTTTACGGGAACCAGTCGAAAATCGCAGTTAATATTAAAGCCTTTTCAGAAGGTTCATTTGGCGTAGATTTCAATTTTATCCAAAATACCGTTGCGGGCTTATTTGCTGCACTTTCAGGATCTGGTATTAATGCGGGCGTAAATCTGATCACCTTGGTAGGCTTCTTAAAGACCTCGTCTGATTCAGTTATTGAATTTATCAAGCATCTTCGAAATCGCAAAATAAAAAGTATTACTAAGTTCGAGGTTGGCAGGGTGAGAATAGAGCTTGAAGGGGATGATGAAATTCTTGAAGTCCCTGAAAATATTATCAAGCTGTTTGGTAATTTTAAGGTTCGTAAATCCTTGGAACTGATTATCAAAAAGCCGCTGGAAAAGGATGGCGTTAATGAAGTTACGTTTTCTGGCCGAGGGCAAAAAGAAACAATTACCAAGGTAGAGTCAGAATATTTTACCGTACCCGACGTCACCGAAACGCTCATTTCAGAAAATGAGCACGAAACTAAGCTTCAAATCGTGAGTGTTTCTTTTCGGGAAGATAATAAATGGCGCTTTTACGATGGCAATTCTACTTTCTTCGCAACTATATTGGATCAGGAGTTTTTGAATAAAATTTCCACAAATGAAGAATATTTTGCCAAAGACGATATCTTGGCCACGACGCTTTTAACGAGGCAATATTCTATTCCGGAAGGTATCAGAGCGGAATACTTTATTAAAAAAGTAATAGGCCATACGAAGGCGGGTCGGCAAATTCCTCTTCCTTTCGCAGAATAACGCCAGAAAAGCAAATCCCCTCTGTCGAGAGGGGATTTGGGAGTCCATTGTCAACCGTCGAGGCCGAAGCCGTTGTAACTCCATCTTATCATGTCGAAGATAGTCGTCAAGTCACTGGCATCAATGATTTGCACCCTCCCGCAACCTATGCTAATCTTACTTCCATTGCGCCGCGCCGGCGCATCATGAAAATTATGGGTCGAGCTTATCCTATCGAAAAAATTCGGAACATCGGCATCATCGCGCACATTGATGCCGGCAAGACGACCGTCAGCGAGCGGGTGCTTTTTTATACCGGCGTTTCGCACAAGATCGGCGAAGTGCACACGGGCGACACGGTCATGGACTGGATGGAACAGGAGCGCGAGCGCGGCATCACGATCACGAGCGCCGCGACGACGGCGTTCTGGACGCCGACGAATATGCCGGCGCGAGCCGGCCGAGCACAAGAAGCACGAACATCAGATCAACTTGATCGACACGCCGGGCCACATCGACTTCACGGTCGAAGTGAAGCGCTCGCTGCGCGTTCTCGACGGCGCGGTCGTCGTCTTCGACGGCGTCGCCGGCGTCGAACCGCAGTCGGAAACGAACTGGCGCTATGCGGACGATTATAAAGTGCCGCGCATTTGTTTTATCAATAAACTTGACCGCATGCGGCGCGAGCTTCGAGAAGAGCTTCCAGTCGATCATTGACCGCCTGACGCCGAACGCGATTCCGATCCAGCTGCCGATCGGCACGGAAGTCCGATTTCAAAGGCGTCGTCGCGCTTGCTCGAAAACAAAGCATACAGTTTTGAGGGCGAGCATGGCGAAAAGATCATCGAGATTCCGATTCCGGAGGATATGAAAGCGGAAGTTGAAAAGGCGCGCCATGATCTCATCGAAAAAATTGCCGAGAACGACGACGACGGTGATGTCGGAGTATCTCGATGGCAAAGAGATCTCGACTCGACGACCTGCAGAGGACGCTTCGCAAAGCGGTCATCGCGAACACGATCGTTCCGGTTTTGTGCGGTTCGGCGCTCAAAAACAAAGGCGTGCAGTTCATGCTCGACGCCGTCGTTGAATACTTGCCGTCGCCGCTCGATTTGCCGCCGGTCAAGGGCGCACGATCGAGAAAACGGGCGCCGAAGTGTTGCGCCACGCGAGCGACGACGAACCGTTCGCCGGCCTCGCATTCAAGATCGCAACCGACCCGTTCGTCGGCAACTTGGCGTTCTTCCGCGCTTACTCCGGCGTCTTGAAACGCGGTTCATATATTTATAATTCGACGAAAGGCGTGCAGGAGCGCGTCGGCCGCATCGTTCGGCATGCACGCCAACCAGCGCGAAGAAGTGGAAGAGATCTACGCGGGCGAAATCGCGGCGATCGTCGGCTTGAAAGAGACGACGACCGGCGATACGCTCTGCGATCCGGATCACGCCGATCATTCTCGAAAAGATCACATTCCCTGAACCGGTCATCGGCTTGCGCATCGAACCGAAAACGAAAGCCGACCAGGAAAAAATGGGTACGGCGCTTGCATCGTCTTGCCGAAGAAGATCCGACGTTCCGCGTGGCGGGCGATAACGAAACGGGCGAGACGATCATCTCCGGCATGGGCGAACTGCACTTGGAAATTATCGTTGACCGCATGAAGCGCGAATTCAACGTCGACGCGAATGTCGGCCGGCCGCAGGTTGCGTACAAAGAAACGATCATGCGGCGAAGCCGAAGCCGAAGGCAAATATATCAAGCAGTCCGGCGGCCGCGGTCAGTATGGCCATGTCTGGCTGCGCGTGAAGCCGCTCGAGCGCGGTGCGGGATTCGTGTTCCTCGACGAAATCAAAGGCGGCGCGATCCCGAAAGAATTTATCGACCCCACCGAGAAGGGCGTGAAAGAAGCGCTCGACAAAGGTATTCTCGCCGGCTATCCGGTCGTCGATGTCGAAGTGACGCTCTACGATGGTTCGTTCCACGAAGTCGACTCATCCGAAGCGGCGTTCAAGATCGCGGGTTCGATGGCGTTCCAGGAAGCCGCGAAGCGCGCGAAGCCGGTGATTCTCGAACCGATCATGAAAATTCAGGTCATCGTCCCGGACAACTTCATGGGCGAGGTGACGGGCAACGTGAACTCGAAGCGCGGCCGCATCGAATCGATGGACGACCGTCCGGGTCTCAAAGTCGTTAACGCGAAGATCCCGCTGTCCGAACTGTTCGGTTACGCAACGGAGCTCCGTTCGATGTCGCAGGGCCGCGGTTCATTTACGATGGAATTTGATCACTATGAGCCGGCGCCGAACAACGTGGCGCAGCTGATTATAGAAGGGAAGAAGCGGTAACCGGCAAAAGAGAAGGTAGCAAAAAAACCGAGAAGCGGTCAGAACCGACTCGGTTTTTTTGCTACCTTCTCTCTTGCCGGAACAATATCGATAATAAGAAAAAGGCGAAGAGCCGCCCAGTTCCGACCGGGGCGCTCTTTTTGCTTGCAGGCGTTTCGTTAGGTACATCGAAAATAAAAAAGGCGGCCGCTGGTTGGGCAGGCCGCCGTGATCGGCTTAATTATTTCTCCATTCTTTCCAGATTTCGATTATCCTTGAAGGATCACTTCAGTATCCAGTTGGAAGAAGCGATGTTCACCAATGCATTGCTGTGCTGATCGGGGAGCGTTAGGCTTGACGCCGATGATAATGGCGTGCGTGGGCAGCGCCTTTTCATAGACCCAATATGCCATGAATTTACCGCAGTCAGGTGGCAGAGGATCTGGCAGCACAAATTTGGAACCCTTCTGGATTTCTCCGAATGTCACTTCATCTTGCTTTGTGATACTCATAACTTAATTCCTTTCTGTGCCGTTTGGTAGATTATCACTTCAAATTGACTTAGTCAAACAAAAATCAAATTAAATATTTTATCTCAATATTTCTTGATCATCTGAGCGGGTAAGGGGAATCAGACGTCGCTTCGCCGGTGAGACCGGCTTCGCTCCTGCGGAACCCTCGGTTCCGCACTGTCGCGCGGAATGCGCGACCCTCCTACACGGGGAAACTATCGTTTCCCCGACCCCTTTCCTTGTCCGATTCCCGTCATCCAACTGAGTCCAAAAGAAAAGCTGCAGGAAAAAGGCGAATGCATTCTGATGCCTCTTCGTCTTTTTCCTGCAGCTTTTCTTTTGGATGAGCGGGTAAGGGGAATCGGACCCCTATCTCAACCTTGGGAAGGTCGCGTTCTACCACTGAACCATACCCGCGAACGATGGATTCATTGTAATCGTAATAATTTTTTGTGCAATACGGTATTTAGCATTGTGAGGTATTGTCGATTCGTAGCCCTTGCTATTTTCCGCCATTCGTGGTAAAAGAAGGGGGTATTTTAGCTCCTTGAAAACCATATTTTTGGGTCCTTTTAACAATTAAATAGTTTAAAAGGCCGAAAAATAAATATAAGAAAATAATGAAAAAGTTTTACTTTGGGCTAGTTTTAGTTTTTGTTGGTCTCGCAATTGCGGTTGCGGCGGGTGGCATGGTGCCGCTTGCGCACGCTGATGCGACATCGACTGCGACGTCGACGACCTCGACGACGGTCGCGCCGTGCACGCTGTCGGTTTCCGATTACGTTGCTGCGGTCCAGAACGGTTCGATTACGTTTGGCATTACTGGCATTAATCTTTCGAATCCTGGCATTGCCAAGTTTCGGGTGAATAATACTACACAATGCAGCGTTCCGGTCAGCATGTCATCGTATAAGATTTTCATCGATCAGCCGTCTGCCGGTTGGCTTTCAACTCAGCAGATTGTCGACGCGACATCTTCTTTGATTGCTCCGGATAGCCATCAGGAATTTTCCGTCGCACTGCCTTCGTGCAAAGCGCAGGTTGATGTCTGGTACGGGAATGCGCCGCTCTCATTCGGGAGCGATGCGGTTACGCCGTCGGATGTATTGACGGTGCCTTATCTGATTGACTCGACATTTACGTCGGGCCATCTTTGCCAGATGTCTACGTCGACGCCGACATCGACGATTTCGTCTGCGGATATTTCGATCGTGAAAACGGTCGATGATTCTACGCCGTCTGTTGGTGAAACGGTTAACTACACGTTAACAGTTTCAGCTCTCGGCCCGGCGACTTCGACTGGCGTTGTTGCGACGGATGTTTTGCCCTCGGGCGTTACGTTCGTTTCGGCGACTTCGACTGATGGTTCGTACGTTAGTTCGACTGGCGTGTGGACGATCGGCGATTTGGGCGTCAGTTCGAAAGCGATCCTCGATATCGCGGCAACGGTTAACTCCGGAACTGCGAGTACGACGATCACGAATACCGCGACGGTGGCGGAAAGCGCTTCGACGACTGATTCGAATCTTTCGAATAATTCATCGAGCGTTTCGATTACCGTGCAGCCAAACGTACCACCCGTGAATAACGGTTCGATCACAATTTGCAAAGTGATCGAAAACGCGAGTGGCACGATCGTTGATGGATCGGCATTTCCGGGGAATACCTTTATGGTCCCGGGAATTTCTTCGGTACCATCTTCGACACCGCTCGCTATCGGTACGCTTCCGACAAGTACGTTCACCACACCGTTGGCGTTTAATGCCAAACTGTTTGGCTCTTCGACGAATAACGCGCAGTGTATGACATACAGCAATCTCGCGATTGGGCATTATTACTATGGGCAGGAATCGATCACGAGCTCTTCGAGCGAATGGGCGACGCCGCAGTATAATGACCAGGATACGATCGCTGCGAGCACGACTTCGGATGTTTATTCGTACAGTGGACAGCTGTTCGATAGCACTTCGTCGAACGATGCGGCGCGCAACTTGAATGCGGATGGCGACATCCAACTTCTTACGACGCGCCCCGATCGCACGCTCGTCGTCCTCAACCAATTCTTGGGAACGACGGCGACGACCACGCCGACTTCGACTCCGTGCACGCTTTCCGCGAGCGCTTTTGAGGCGGCGGTTGCGAGCGGTTCGATCAGCTTTGCGAATGTTTCGTTGGCTTCAACCACGGCATCATTCACGTTGACGAACCACACGAGCTGTACGGCGCCGATCAGCTTGGCTGCCTACAAAATGTTTGTTCCGCGAGGAGCTGCCAATTGGCTTTCCAGCCAACAACTCTTCAGCGTGGCATCATCTTCGGTTGCGGCGAGTTCGACACAGACGTTGACGGTCGCTTTGCCATCATGCATGGCGCAAGTCGATGCCTATTACGGCGAAGCTCCGGCGACGCTGTTGGAGAGCAATCCGTATGGGTATCCGAACGTCCCGTTTGTACTCAAGTATGCATTTAGTTCAGCTCCGTTGTGTACGGGCGTTTCGACCTCGACTCCTTCGGCTGATCTTTCGATCACGAAGACAGTTGACAATTCGACGCCGGTCGTAGGCGATACGGTTAACTATACGTTAACAGTTTCAGCTCTTGGCCCGGCGACGTCGACCGGCGTTGTTGCGACCGATACGTTGCCTTCCGGACTTACGTTCGAGAATGCAACGGCATCGGTTGGCAGTTATGCAACGACCACGGGAACGTGGACGATCGGCGATCTGTCGGCCAGTTCGACGGCAACGTTGAATATCGCGGCGCTCGTCAACTCGTCCGACACGGTCGGACAAGTGATCACGAACACGGCGATCGTTGGCGAATCAGCTTCTTCCTCCGATAACAATTTGGGCAACAACTCTTCTTCGGTGCCGATTACGGTGCAGACGACGGGTTGTACGTCGAATTGTGGCGGTGGTAGTGGTACGCCAACGCCTGCGACGAGCACGCTGATGGTAAACGTTAGCGGCTTGAACGCGAGCGACACGGCTGCGATTTCGGTTGCGGACCTTGGTCCGACTGCGTCAACGACGCAGGCAACCTCGATCGGCAATGGCAGCTCGACCTTCGTCCTTCCGACGAATGATCGGTATGCGTTGACGGCGACGACGACCGCGCCGAATTATTCGGTGGCGACGTCGAGCGGTTGTTCGGGAACGCTTTCGGCGAACATGACGTGTTCAGTGATTTTCACTCTCGCGTCATCGACGACGACAACGACCCCGTCAACCGACGCGGATATCACGATCGCAAAGACCGTTGATAACGCGAATCCGGCCGGCGGCGATACGGTAAACTATACGGTTACCGTTACCGCGCTTGGTCCGGCGACTTCGACGTTCGTTAACGTGCAGGATCAATTACCCTTGGGCTTGAGCTTAGTTTCCGCCACGACTTCGGATGGAGTCATGTACGATATGTCATCAGGTAACTGGACAATCGGAACACTCTCACCGAATGCAACGGCGACGTTAACTCTCGCGGCGACGGTAAGTTCTGCGTATGACGGCCAGACGATTACGAACACGGCTACGGTTTCGCAGCTGAGTTCGCTCGTCAAGACGAATCTCTCGGTCACTTCTTCTTCTGTTTCCATCAATGTCCAGCCGGCGCCTTGCACGAGCAATTGTGGCGGCGGAGGCGGTGGTGGGGGCGGTGGAGGTGGGGGCGGTGGATTCCCGACTGCCGAACTTGGCATTACGAAGTCAGTAGATAACGCGACACCGAATCCTGGCGATACGATCCATTACACATTGACGATTCAGGCCATCGGCCCGAACTCTTCACTGGGCGTAGTGGCGACCGATACCTTACCTGCTGGCGTGACCTTTGTTTCGGCGAGCTCTTCGGCGGGAACATATGCCAGCACCACGGGAACGTGGACGCTCGGCAATGTTGCTCCGAATGCAAACCCGACGCTCGTCATTACGGCGACCGTTAACTCATCCGATCCGATCGGCGATGTCATCACGAACACCGCGACGGTTGGCGAGAATACAGCATTGGTAAATGATCCGCTTTCCGGTAACAATACCGCGAGCGCGACCATTACGGTTGGCGGTTCGAACGGTGGAGGTGGCGGTGGAGGCGGAGGGGGTGGTGGAGGCAGTACGACGGTCGGTGGAGGCGGTGGCTCAGGCGGTGGCGGAGGAAATGGCGGAGGCCAAGTCCTCGGCGCATCGGCGAGCTGCGGCATCTATCTCGACCAGTATATCCATCCGATTCGCAAAGACCTCAACAGTCCTGCGGAAGTGGATAAATTGCAGACGTTCTTGAACATGAATTTGGGAACAACCTTACCGATTACCGGCTACTATGGTCCAGAGACTATCGCGGCAGTGGATCAGTTCCAGGTGAAGTACCACATTGAAGTGCTTCGGCCATGGTTGAATTATGGCTTACCGACGGAGTATACGCCGACGGAGTATGTCTATAAGACGACCCAGCGCTGGATCAACTTGATCATGTGCTCGTCGCTCAATCTTCCGATTCCGCAGCTGCCGTAGTTTTCTACGGCGGGCGCGAATATCGCAACAAAAAATCCCCGAAAGGGGATTTTTTGTTTCAAAGATTAAAAAAAGATAAAACAAAGTTTGTCTTTGATTTTCCTCACGCGTAAAGTTGAGGAAAGGTCAAAAAATGTTATCATATAACTATGACAGCAATCAGTTGGACGGATATGTGCACAAAATATCGCGGATTTTGCGTAGCTGTACTCGAAAAGAAGCCCGGAGATCGAGTGACGGTGGTTGCGGTTGCTAAAAGGTTTTCAGAAGCCGAGGAAAATGCCAAGAAAAATGGCTATCCCGATGCCCAAGTGTATTGCGTTCCGTTGGAAGACACGCTGTTCATAGGCGGCGGGTATGAAATTCCACTATCGCAAGTACACTTTTCAAAAGAAATCTGAATTGTTGGGTCTCCTTGTGCCTCGGCCAGTTATTGAAGTTTTCTTGGGTCGTGACGGGCAGTTTGTGCCGTGTGATGCCATTATCGATTCGGGTGCAGATGTCTGTATTTTCCCTGCCGATATCGGCGAGCAACTGGGTATTGATGTGCGTTCGGGTGAACAGGGCTTCTCGACCAATCTTCAAACAGGAGCTTTAGAGGAAACGTTTTTACATCGAATCACATTGAAGATCGGAGAATTCTACTACCATACGATTGTCAGTTTCTCTTACGCGCCGCAGCGGATCAACTATGCTGTTCTCGGCCAGCTTGGATTTTTCGATTTGTTTATTATTCAGTTTGATCTGGTGAAAGAGCAGATTGAACTGCGATCAAGGAAATGAAATCGATTTAGGCGCTATTTGCATTTTCCCGCAAGATGTGATATAACTATTGCATGAAGCGGGTGCGAAAGACGCTCAGGAAATACTTCGTGCCGCACGAAGAGAACGACCATAAGCCGCAGATTTTGCGGGCGCGGAGTGTCGTGTTCGTCTTGGTTGTCGCGCTTGCGATCGAGGGCGCGTTCTGGTTTGGCTCGACGCAGCTCGTGCCGAACTCGCGGCTTTACGGAATTATTTTGGCGAATGCACTCGTTGACGAAACGAACCAGAGCCGCGTGACGAATAATGTGCCGACGCTGACTGAGAGTCCGCTGCTCGACGAGGTCGCGCAGGACAAGGCCAATGATATGGTGGCGAATAATTATTTTGCGCACACGAGTCCGTCGGGTTTGTCGCCGTGGTATTGGTTCGAGCAGGTTGGTTACGGCTTCACCTACGCCGGCGAAAATTTGGCGGTTAACTTTACTGATTCGCAGGACGTTACGAACGCGTGGATGAATTCGACGGAGCATCGCGAGAATATTTTAAATCCGAATTTCACGCAGATCGGTATGGCGACGGCGACCGGAACCTACGAAGGCCATCCGGCGGTTTATGTTGTCGAGGAATTTGGAGCACCGGTGCCGCCAGCGCCGCCGGCTGAAGCGCCACTCGGTTTGATCAATACTGCGGCCGCTGAAGGGGATCAGGCTGTGGTTACGCCAGCGCCAGCGGCGACGCCCGCGCCGGTGAAGGCGAAAACCGCGCCAGCGAAACAGTCGACATCGACAGTCACTGCCTCGAGCGATCTCATTGTGGCAAGTTCGAATCCGGCGTTCGTTTCTATGGCCGGTATTGAAACATCAACTGTTGCGATAGCGAGCTCATCGGCGACTTCTACTGTTTCGACGACAGCGCTCGCGGGCGTCGGTGCAGGCACGGTTGGACCGAGTGACGGCGGACCGGGTGTTGGAACCGTCGTTCCGGCGGAATCGAATCCCATCCAGCGGGCCGCTTCCGATCCACGCCAACTCGTCGACTATATTTATCTTGCGACCATTACGCTGTTTGCGCTCGCGCTTGGCATCAATATTTTCGTAAAAATTCGTATCCAGCATGCGCAAGTCATCTTTGGCGGCATGCTCGTTATCCTCGTCGTCGGTTTGCTCATCGTTCTTAACCAACACGCACTCGCGGCTGCCGCGATTTTGTAAAAAGGCCGAACTCTTTGACTTTCATAAGGGCAGTTGTATAATGCAGTCATGCTTTTGAACAATCACATCGCCACCTGGTCAAGCTTTTTTGCTTCCCTCTCTATTCTCCGCAACTGAGAGGGGAGGCTTTGAATTTTCAAAGTCTTCGAAACCTGCCCTCTCGGGCGGTTTTTGTTCTTTGAAAATAAAATAGGGAGATTGTGTACGAAATTACCAAAAATCAGTTGCAAAACGTATAGGTCGCAGTATTGGGATGTCGCAGGCGAACTTCGAACTTTTCGCGAAGATGAAATTGACATGCTTAGAGTTCGTGCCTTCGGTAACCACATAAGGAGGTGTAAGGCTTGTCGGCGGTGGGCCAAACGAGAACAGGAAATCCGCGAAGTACGATAGGCATTCATTGCCCGTATCTCTGGAGGGATGCGGGCCTTTTGTTTTTCGCCGCGCGAAAGCGTACTATATAGACAAATTGACCATGCCATCCTCCACCACCGACTTAATAAAGAGCAAGCTTGATGTCGTCGAGTTCATCCGCGGCTATGTCCAGCTGACGCCTGCCGGCAAAAATTTTAAGGGGCTATGTCCCTTTCATAAAGAGAAGTCGCCGTCGTTTATGGTTTCACCGGATCGGCAATCGTGGCATTGTTTTGGATGCGGTTTAGGTGGTTCGGTTTTCGATTTTGTGATGAAGTATGACAATGTTGAGTTTGGTGAGGCGTTGCGGATTTTAGCGGAGCGAGCGGGTGTCGAACTGCGCCGCGAAAATCCGGCGGAGTATCGCTACAGCGGTTTGCTCTATGATTTGAATGAAGCGGCGAAGAATTATTTTCGTCGGGCGTTCGCGGCGGCTCCGGTCGCACGCGAGTATCTCGCGAAGCGCGGGTTGTCGACGGCGACTGTTGAGGAGTTCGAGATTGGTTGGGCGCCGAATGAGCCGGAGGGGTTGTCGATGTATTTATTAAATTCCGGAACGTCGCCGCAGGATTTGATGCAGTCGGGTTTGTCATTCAAGACCGAGCGCGGCTTGATGCTCGACCGGTTTCGTGGGCGTATTATGTTTCCGATCCATAACCATACCGGCAAAGTCGTCGGCTTCACTGGTCGGATCTTGCCGCAGCTCGATACTGGCAACATGCGGCAAATATGTAAACTCACCGGAAACGCCGATTTTCCAAAAGTCGCGCTTGCTCTACGGTTTTTGGAAAAGCAAAGAGGCGATTCGCGAAACGAAGACGGCGTTCCTCGTCGAAGGCCAGATGGATTTTTTAATGTCGTATCAGTCGGGTGTTCGCAATGTTATCGCGCGTCGGGGACGGCGCTGACTGCGGATCATTTGCGCGTTGTCCATCGGCTCGCGGAAAATTTGATCATCAGTTTTGATAACGATACCGCTGGGTCGGATGCTGCGGAGCGGGGGATTGATTTGGCGGAGTCGCAGGATTTCAGCGTTCGCGTCGCGACGTTTGCGAATTTGCCACCGGCGGCTGATGGATCGACGTTTAAAGATGCAGCCGATGCGGCGTTTGCGGATCCGACGAATATCCAGAAAGTTATCGATGGCGCAGTGCCGGCGATGGAGTTTTATTTTGCGAAATATTTGCCGCGCGATCCGGCGACTGGCGCGATTAATACGACGGCGATTGCGACGCGCGAAGGATTGCAGCATTTGCGCACGGTCCTCGCGAAGTTGAAAAATATTGCGAGCCCCGTCGAGCGGGATTATTGGATGAAGGAACTTTCAAAGCGAACGGGTATTAAAGAGAAGACGCTTGAGGATGAAACGGCGAAAGCGGCCGGAGCGACTTCTGTTACAGCGCCGACGCGCGGCGTCGATGAAAATGCCACGGTTGCGAAGCGGGAACTTTCGCGGCAGGATCGCATCGCTGAAGATTTGCTCGCGGCGGCGCTTGCGGCTGGCAATTTTGCCACGCTGGATGAATGCGTTTTGTTTTTCAATCCGACGCAGAAAGAGATTTTACGATTGCTCGCTACCGGCAAGAAACAGAGTGACGATCCATCGCTTGATGCGGCGATCAGCATCATCGTGTTTCGGTCGTCGGACGTTTTAAGCGCGGCGGAGTTTGCTCAATTGAAATCCGAGCTTGCGAAAGAATATTATAAAGAGCGTCGGAAAATTTTGGCGCAGGCGATCAAGAATGCTGAGGCGCGCGGGAATGAGACCGAGCTTGCGGCGGCGCTTGAGGAGATGCGCCAATTGCCGACGAATGGGGAGGAATTTTGATCGTTCGAAAAATAAATTACCATACACGTATGGACGATACACAATCTTTGCATTTCATAAAATCTTTGCCATGGGAGGAAGTGTTTTCTTTGTGGCGCGCCGGCGAAGCGAATTTGCCGCGTTGGATCGAACATTATAAAGCTGGCGGATTCTCTTCGTGGGACGAATGGCGCATGAAGGATACTTTGCAAGATTTGCATCCGGCGCGGCTGACCTGGAATTTATTTTCGATCGAAGATCCGGTGGCGACGGTGCCTCATTTTTTCGGCGGGCCGTTCCGTTCGTGGATGAAAAAATATTATGAGGGTGCGAGCGATCGGACTTTTGCGGAGATTATAAAATATCCCGAGCTGCAAAACAGTGATGTCGTTCAGAGGATTATCAAGGATTTTCCCAAGGAAACGTATTTGATTGGCCTGCGAACTTCCGAGGGGATTGTCATCATTGAAGGTATGCATCGCTCGTCCGCCCTCGCTTTGGCAGCTCTTAAAAATATTCCGATCGATGCGCATGTTTTTTTGGCGCTGGCGGATTATGCCGGCGAGATAGCGCCGCGCGGGCATGAGGATTCGCCGACGTAAAAAAATCGGCGGTCGCACTGGCGAGCCGCCGATCATGGAGAGATCAGGATGCCGAGGATAAGATCTGGTGAATCAACTCGTCCTGTTTTTTCCCATGGGTGCTGATTACAGTGGCAAGAGCTTGGGCAAAGCGTGGGCTGCATTGGAGCTCCAGCTCGATTTCTTTTGCCGGGGCGAAAGTTTTTTTCTTCCGTCTTTCGGCTGATTCTTTTTTGAATTCATCCGAATGAATTCTAGAGGGGCAGTGATTCCAGTGGGTCCTGATGAACTTTGCGTCAACATCTGATACGGGTTCACCTCGGTTTATTGACTGGAAAAGTATGCGATTGAATTGATCGCATGACTCCGGAAACAGGGTTTCTCCCTGGACTGAGACGCTGTTAGCCATACCTGACTCCTTATTGGGCTATTTCTTCGGAACTATATATTATATAGCATATAGCTCCTTGCATGTCAATATTTATTCGCAGTGCAATCATTGTTATCATTAACCCAATATGCTCGACGACTTAATTAAAGAGCGACAGAAGAAGCTGGATGCGATTCGCGAGGCGGGGATTGATCCATATCCATCGCGCGTTGCACGGAGTTTTGAGATTGCGCAGGCACTGGCGGATTTTGATGAGCTCGAGAAGTCGGGGCGTGTCATTTCGCTCGCGGGGCGGGTGATGGCTTTGCGCGATCAGGGCAAGATCGTGTTTGCGGATATTGCAGACGAGAGTGGGAAGATTCAGATCGTTTTGAATGAGGGGACGATGACGAGCGACGATAAGAAAGATGGCTCGGCTGGCGGAAGCTTCAAGCTCTGGCAATCCTCGCTCGACATCGGTGATTTCGTTTCCGCGACGGGGCCATTGTTCAAGACGAAGAAGGGCGAGATGAGTGTCGATGTTCGCGAGGTTCAGATGGCGTCGAAGAGTTTACTGCCCTTGCCAGACCAGCATGATGGAATTGAGAATGACGATATTCGTTTGCGTGAGCGGTATGTCGAGTTGGTCGATCGACCCGACGGTTCGCGAGATGTTTCGAAAAAAGTCGGCGTTCTGGGCGGCGATCCGCGAGTTTCTGGCGCGCGAACAAAAGTTTACCGAAGTCGAAACGAGTGTGCTCGAGCCGATGGCGGGCGGTGCGGAAGCGGAGCCGTTCAAGACGCACCACAACGCGCTCGACACGGATTTCTATCTTCGCATCGCGCTCGAATTGCAATTGAAAAAACTTGATCGTCGGCGGCTTTGACAGCGTCTTTGAAATTGGCCGCGTGTTCCGGAACGAAGGAATCGACCGTGATCATCTTCAGGATTTTACATTCATGGAATGCTATTGGGCCTACCACGATTATCGCGACATGATGTCGTTCATGGAAACGATGTACAAATTCACGATTGAGAAAACAGTCGGCACGATGCGAACGACGTATCAGGGTTTTGATATCGATTGGAGCGGCGAGTGGCCGGAGATTGATTACGTCGAGGCGTTCAAGAAAGAAAATGGCGGACTCGATCCGGTGAAGGCGACGCGTGAGGAGTTGTTCGCGCGTGCGCGAGAGCTTGATCTCGATCTTGGCCGGAAAAAAATCTCGAGAAGGGTCGGCTGATTGATCTTGGTGTATAAGAAGAGCGTTCGGCCGAAGCTGATCCAGCCCTGCTTTTTAGTTAATCATCCTTTAATAATTTCACCGCTCTCGAAAGGAACGCCGGAACATAACGAGCGCGCCGAGCGGTTTCAGATCGTCGCGGGCGGTACCGAACTTGGTAATGGATATTCGGAGCTCAACGATCCGCGCGACCAGCGCGAACGGTTCGAAGCGCAGATGAAATTGCGCGCGGCGGGAGACAATGAAGCGATGGCGCTCGACGAGGATTTTTTGAAAGCGCTCGAATATGGCATGCCGCCGACGGCAGGCTTTGGAATGTCGGAGCGGGTGTTCGCTATTTTGATGGACAAGCCGGTGCGTGAGACGGTTTTCTTTCCGCTGATGAGGAGGAAGAAATAGCCTGTTAAGCGGTGGCACTTGCACGCCGTTTCGCCTCAGTAGTATAATGTGGACATGCCAACAGCCGTGATTGCGAAGAATAAAAAATTAAGCCAGGAGGTGAAGACCTTGGTCGCGCAGGTGGTTTTTGAGGTATTGAACGACCCGGACTTCGGGTTACGCTTAAGCCCGAGGGCAAAGAAACGGCTCGCGAAAGCTTCATCGCACAAACAGGCAGCGATTTCCTTTGCTGAGATCAAGAAGCGTTACGCATAGCATACTGCGGTAGTTCGTCTCGCGCGGCTGGCAGATTAAATTTTTAAAACCAATATGAAACATTGGTCGCTTGTTTTCCAAAAAGATGCGGAAAAAGATTTAGCATTACTTGATACGCCTATCCGAAAGCGCATTATTAAGAAACTCGATTTTCTGGTGAAGAATTTTGATCGGATCATTCCGATGCCCCTCGCTGCCGATTTCCGGGGATTTTACAAGTTAAGGATTGGCGATTGGCGCATCATATATTCTATCGATCGCAGGCAAGACATTATTTCCGTCGTTTATATCGAGCATCGCAGTCGGGTTTATGAGAAATAAGATATGCCGCCGATAGCAGCATTCGCCATTGAGAGAAATGTTATAATTAAGCTATGGATAGATACGGAATCTTAGCCATTCTCAGCCTATTATTAGTGACTTTTTCCTTTTGGGGAGCTTTTATCATTCCTCCAGCATTTTTCCAGACTTTCTATGCACAATCGTTGGTGCTTATTTTCAGTATCCATATTATCGGAGGTATACTGGGCCTTATTGTTGCAATAAAATCAAAAAAATATTCTCTAGGAAATATTTTAGGTTGGTTAGTGGTCGCACTTTTCGTATTGGAAGTTATCGCATTTAGCAATTTCGCGTATTCATGGTCTCATGGGACGTGGGATATATAGGGCTGCAATAAACCTACCCCTCCAGCACCAGCCTCTTCGCATTCTCGCAGATAATCTTCAGCTCATTATCGCGCCGCGAAACGCGGCCATCCAAGATCACCGGCTTGTTAATTTCCCACGCGGCGGCGGTTTTTTCGAGGACACTGTTGAACACGACGACTTCGACGGAGGACTGCGCGGCGTCTTCGATGGTCGCGAAGATCATCGGCTGGCCGGACTTCGTGAATATTTTTTTCATTTTCGAAACCATGCCGGCGGTGCGTACAAGCTTTTTCTCATCCTTTATCGACGCGAGTTCGGCGATCGGACGTGCTTCGTAATAATCCATCCTTGCCTGATAGGCATTCAGCGGATGTTCGGATAAATAAAATCCGATCAATTCTTTTTCCCAGGCGAGTTTTTCCTCGTTTGTTGCGGCTGCCGCTGGTTTCAGCTTGAGGGTTAGCGATGGTGCCATCGAAGTTCCACCGAAGAGCGATTGCGCCGCACTATTCGCGCCGCCTACACCGCTTTTTCGTATCGCCTGCGCGAATTTCAAAATTTCATCCATGTTTTCCAGCGCCTGCTTGCGTTCGATACCTAAAGAGTCGAACACGCCGGATTTCACCATGCTCTCCAGCGATTTTTTATTTAAATCCTTGTGCTGAATACGCGTCAACACTTCTTCAAACGTTGTAAACGGACCACCGCGCGAGCGCTCTTCTATTATTGCACGCGTTATTTCGGAACCGACGTTTTTGATGGCTAATAAACCAAACCGAATCTTCGGACCTTCGGGTGTGAAGTTTACGAAACTCTTATTAATATCCGGCGGCAAAATTTCGACGCCGGAAGATTTTGCTTCCTGGATCAAAACGGAAATGCGCTCGACGTCGGACATTTCAGAGTTTAAAACTGCAGCGGTGAATTCTTCGGGATAATTCGCTTTCAGGTACGCGGTTCGGTATCCAATCATGGCGTAACAAGCGGAATGCGCTTTGTTGAACCCATAACGTGCGAACGGTTCAATCAGCTCCCACGCCTGGTCGGCGACTTTCTGCGGAATTTTATTCGCGAGGCAGCCGTTGATGAACTTGGTTTTTTGTTCATCTAATAAAGATTTAATCTTTTTGCCGACGGCTTTGATCAAAACATAACCTTCTCCGCGCGTAAGTCCGGCAAGTTTCGTAGCTAAATCCATAACCTGTTCTTGATAGACGATGATGCCGTAGGTCGATTTCAAGGTTTCCTCCATGACTGGATGAATATAACGGACGGGCTCTTTGCCTTGCTTGCGAGCGATAAAGGTCGGGATAAGTTCCATCGGGCCCGGGCGGAATAGCGCGACGAGAGCGATGAGGTCTTCAAGTTCAGTCGGTTTGATATCTTTCATGTAACGCCGCATGCCGGAAGAATTATGAACGACGAAACTGTTTGCCATAAAATTATTTCCCGGTGCTTCCATGGCGATGTCATAAGTTTCTTCCTGACCCATCGGTTTGATTTCCCGAATTTTTATGAATTCAAAACCTTTAGGAATTTGAGGACATTCCCATGCAACCAAATCCTTATATTCCATCTCAAGTTCAGCAAATTTCGTCGTATGAATTAAAGTAAAATCATATTCCGGATATTGTTCTTGGAACAACCGTACTTTCTTTTGGTCGAGCTCATGGAACCAACCTTTAATTTCATAAAACATATTAATCTCCGGCACATAGAAATCTGGCGTGTAGTGGAGAACTTGGCCAGTGTCGTCATCGTTTAGCTCAAAGGTCTTTGGCTCATATTCATATTTAACTTCGACTAAGTTAAGCACGCGCGCAAAGTCAGCTTCCCAGCTCGATCGAACATAATGGCCGAGATCGTCACGATAGCCGCCTTTTCGATGCGGTGATGGTTTTCCAAACATGGGATTGTTGGATCCCGCGCTATTTACCGACATCCTCGCACGCATTTGAGCCGCTTTGATTGGCCCGTGTATTTCCTCGAGCGTTCTTCCGGTTAGCGCTTTCGAAATTTTCTCTGCAGTTCGTTTCCAGATTTCATTATTTTCCGTTGTGATCCCTTTGTTCCATGTCGTCCCTCCGTCCGCAAAGAATTTTGAGCGACTTACCCGCATCGCCTCTCTCGATTCGGTCTTGCTTGGGTTACTATAATAAACCGCCGAGCATTGATAGCAGAATTTTGCTTTGCAGTTTTTTTGCCCATTGATTTGTTTGCCGCAGGTTTTGCAGGTATTCCAAAGTAGATGGCCGCCATTGGTTTGCATTAAAACTTGGTCACCCGACTGGAGTTCCTTTAATTTCTTCCATCCGTTGTCAGTCATAAACATATGCTCGGCGCTCGCCTTAATATAGCGGCCGTTTTCGGCAATGAGTGCATAGACATCTTTAACGCCGCTCTTCGCGATGCCAAGAACTTTATTTTTATGAACTTTACCTTCATCGAGATAAACCGAACGCAAGCGAGCTTTATTTTGTTTCTCAAAAAGCCGCTTAATCGGAATTCCGGCAACTAATGTTTCACCAGATAGACATTCAAATTGAAAAATGGACGTTGTATCTCCGGCTTGGAGCAACTCGAACGCCTTTTTATCATCGAGCGGAATCTTCGAAATATTAATTTCCGTTCCGTGCAACTCTTTTATAATGCGCAGCGTGCTTTCGATGATCGTTAAATTTTTCAAACCGAGGAAGTCGATCTTCAGCAAGCCGAGATCTTCGACCGCATGCATTTCGAACTGCGTGATGATCGTATCTTTGTCTTGCGGCGCGAATTGGACCGGAACGCGCGTCGATCAGCGGCTCCTTGCGAAATCACAGTAGCGCAGGCGTGGACGGACGCATGCCGCGCGACGCCTTCAAGATGCCGCGCGGTATCGATCAGTTTTTTCGCATCGGGATTCGTGTCATATAACGCTTTCAGCTCGGGAACTTTTTTCAAGCGTGATCATCGAGCCAACCTTCTTTCATGCCCTGCGTCGGGTTGAAGGGGATGAGTTTTGCGATTTGGTCGCAGAAGGCGTACGAGTATCCCATCGCGCGGCCGGCGTCGCGGATCGCGGCGCGGGCGGCCATCGTTCCGAACGTGATGATGCGCGCGACATGATCCTCGCCATATTTTTCGCGCGCGTATGCCAAAACCTCATCGCGGCGCGTGTCGGCGAAGTCGATGTCGATATCCGGCATTTGAATGCGTTCGGGATTGAGGAAGCGCTCAAAGAGCAAATTGTAGCGGAGGGGATCGATGTCTGTGATGTCGAGCAGGTACGAAATCAAACTGCCGGCGGCCGAGCCGCGACCGGGACCGACGGCGATGCCGTGCGCTTTCGCCCACTGGATGAGGTCTTGCACGATCAGGAAATAATCGGCGAAACCGGTTTTTTCGATGACGCCCATCTCATATTCAAGCCGTTCACGCACTTCTTTGGCGTCTTGCGCTTCCGGATGGGATTTTGCGCGGCATGCGTTCCTCTATTAATTCGCGCAGATAGCCGTTCGCGGTTTTGCCTGCTGGCTTTGGAAAATCCGGCAGCAACACTTTCCCGAGTTCGATTTCGACGTTGCACCGCGCCGCGATCTCTGCGGTTCGCTCCACCGCTTCGCGTCCGCCGGGAATCGCAGCGAATTTTTCGAGCATCGCTTCCGGCGACAATAAAGAAAAATCATCCTCTTTCATCGACATCCGATCGTCGTCCGACAGTTTATTGCCGGTTTGCACGGCGAGCAACACGTCATGATATTGCGCATCGTCCGCGTGGATATAATGGCTGTCCTGCGTCGCGACGAACGGAATGCCGGTTTCAGCCGAAAGCCGAACCAGCAGCGATTCGATTTTTTCCGACTCGGGGATGTTCGGATGTTTTTGGATTTCCAAAAAATAATTCGGCTGGCCATTTGCGTTGACGCCAAAAATTTCCTGATATTCCAACGCGCGTGCTTTTGCCTCCTCGAATTTCCCGGCGAGCAAGCATTGGCCGATTTCGCCGCCGAGGCAGCCGGACAGCGCGATCAGCCCTTCATGATGTTCGCGCAGCAGATCTTTGTCCACGCGCGGTTTGTAATAGAAACCTTCGAGGTGCGCTTTCGAAACGAATTTCATTAAATTCTTCCAGCCGACAGAATTTTCAGCCAGCAAAATTAAATGATAATAGCGTTCGTTGGCTTCCTTCGAAAACCGGTCGCGCGGCGCGACATACGTTTCGACGCCGAGGATCGGCTTGATGCCTGCCTTCCGCGCCGCTTTATAGAACTCGATCGAGCCATACAGGACGCCATGGTCGGTCAAGGCGATCGAATCCATCCCTAATTCGCGGGTTTGCGCGACGAGTTCCGGCACTTTGGAAAGGCCGTCGAGGAGGGAGTAGTGGGAGTGGGTGTGGAGATGGGTGAACTTCGCCATTTGCTTCATAGTATATAATTAAAGAGGAATTATGAATACCCAATTCAACCGGCGGCTCTGGGTCAGCGTCGCCATCATTTTCGGCTCGATCATAGTCGCTTCCGGCGTTCTCTTTTATATGGCGGGGGACATTTTCACGAACGTCGCCAACATTACGGCGGCGCGGAATCTCATCCTCCAACAGACGGATGCCGTTGCGACCGTGGCGGAGTTGGATCAAAATGCGGCCGGCGCGGCGCCGTATCAGGCGGCCATGGACCAACTGTTGCCGACGCAGGATGGCTTGATTGGCTTTTCCGGGTGGATGCAAAAGATTGGCGATGCCGATCAGGTTGCCGTCACCACCACTTTTAATCCGAATAGTATTCCGGGCGACGCATTGGTTGATAGTCAGGATGTTTCGGCGCTCGGTTTTTCGGTTCAGGTGCAAGGGTCGCTCGCTGCCATCGCCGCATTTATGAAAGACATCCAATCCCAGCCGGGTTTTTTTGTCCGGATCGATTCGTTCGATGTGGCTGGCAACGGGGCAAGTGATGCGCTCGTTGCTCGAGGAGATGTTTTCTTTCGTCAACAATAATCACGTTCATTACGCTATGAGAAATTTTTTTAAAAAAAATACGAATGTTGTGCTCACGTCGCTCGCAATCTTTTTTCTCGCGATCATCGTGGGTTATTTTGCGGTTGGCTTTAGCTACATCGTGACCGAGGTCAATGATGTTAATGCGAATCGAACGCCGGGATCGCAAATCTCCGATTTTAATATCAATGCGGCAGCGGCACTCGACTATAAGGGGTTGGCGACATCGACGGCTGTGTCGGCGGACGCATCCTCGTCAAGCTCGACGCCCTGATTGCGAAATTTCTCCGAAAGTTTTATGATGAGTGCCGAGCATCCCTTGCGCTCATAGCTCAGTGGTAGAGCGTCACATTGACATTGTGAAGGCCCGAGGTTCGATCCCTCGTGGGCGCACTAGGCGCGTGTAGCTCAGTGGTAGAGCATTTCACTGATAATGAAAAGGTCGAAGGTTCGATTCCTTCCACGCGCACAAGAGTAGAAACTAAATTAATTATCGATTCGTATATAATAATAAGCATATGGATTCATCGACGAATAAAACAACAATGTGGTTCATCATCGGTTTCGTCGTTATCGTCGTGGTTGGTTTTATTATTCTCGGCGTCGTGTCGGGCGGCAGCGCGGGCACGGGCGGCTCGACGACCACCCCGGCCAATTTTGTCGCGACGACGGTTCCGCCGATCTCGTCGACGGATTGGACTGAAGGCAATCCGAATGCGAAGGTGACGCTTATCGAATATGGTGACTTCGAATGTCCGGCATGTGGCGCTTATTTCCCGCTCGTCCAGCAGATCGTTGCGAACTATAGCAGCACGGTTCTGTTCTCATTCCGCAATTTTCCGCTCTATAGTATTCATCCTGATGCCGGCATCGCGGCGCAAGCTGCCGAAGCCGCCGGCTTGCAAGGCAAGTACTGGGCGATGCACGATTTGCTCTACACCGACCAGACGACATGGGTCGCTTCGGCGCCGAGTTCGGTCGTCGCAGAATTTTTCAATGGCTATGCAACTCAGCTTGGCCTGAACGTTACGCAGTTCGATACCGATATCAATTCGGCGAAAGTGTTGAATAAGATTGCGAACGATGTGACTACCGGCAATAATGCCCAGGTTGACCATACGCCGACATTTTTTATCAACAACACGCAGATTCCGAACCCGACGAGTTTAGCTGATTTCGAGACGGCGTTGAATGCTGCGTTGGCATCTTCGACTGACCAGTAATGGAAGTTGTTTACGAAGACACGAACTTTTTGGCGATCAACAAGCCGGCGGGGTTGATGGTGCATTTGGCAAAAATCGCTTCGGGGAAAATTCGTAGCGAGCCGGCAGAGCCGACGGTTGTCGATTGGCTTTTGAAAAATCGGCCGGAGGTAAAGAACGTCGGTGATGATCCGGCAACGCGCCCGGGCATCGTCCATCGGCTCGATAAAGATACGTCGGGTATTATGTTGATCGCGAAAACGCAGGCATATTTCGAATATCTAAAATCATTATTCCAAAAACATGAGGTCGCGAAGACGTATTATGCAGTCGTATATGGCATCCCAAAAAAGAAAGAAGGGATTATTGATGCGCCGATTGGAATTGTTAATGGAACATTAAAAAGAAGCATACGATCGACGAAAATGCAGAAGGAAGCGGTGACAGAGTACCGGGTACTGGAGACGAGGAGACAAAGATACACGGAGGCACAGACACGCGGAGGTCCTGTTGTCTCTTGGTCTCTTCTGTCTCTCCATCCCCTGACGGGGCGGACGCACCAGATCCGCGTGCATCTCGCCAGCATTGGTCATCCGATCGTGGGCGATAAGCTCTATGGCTCGCGTAAGGTACCCGTCCCTTCCCGTCTCATGCTTCATGCCGCCGCCGTCGAGTTCAAAGACCAGGACGGCACCGTACTGCACTTATCCACAGACCTCCCATCCGGCTTCCAGGCGTAATGCTATACTATAAGTAACCTAGAAAGGTCGAGTTTACGGGTATAAAATTTCTAATGAAGGGAAACAAAAAAATTAAGAAAGGTTTTACGCTTATCGAACTCTTGGTCGTTATTGCGATCATTGCGATTTTGTCGGTCGTGGTCATCTTGACCTTGAACCCGGCGGAATTGCTTCGCCAATCGCGCGACTCGAACCGCATTTCCGACCTTTCAGTCACGAAGAGCGCGATCGCGTTTTATTTGGCGTCGGTGTCGTCAGGTATATCTATTGGCAGTTCTACGTATTGCTATGTAGATGCTTCGGGTATCGCCCCAGGTGTAACCCGAGAGGGAACAAGCACCTGTCTTACGATGGTTTGCTACCGACACGGGCTCTCCTTTGGTGGTCTCGACCACAATTGGGAGTTCGACGTTGGTGAATGGAACCGGATGGATTCCGATCAACTTCAATGCGATCGCGGCTGGTGGTTCGCCGTTGGGCGCCGAACCGCATGACCCCGTCGGATAATGACGGCGTTCACTTCTATTCCTATATCGCCTCGAGTACCGGGTTGGTGTTCAAGCTTGATGCGCATATGGAAAGTTCGAAATACGGACTGGACGGTACAAATGATGTTGTTTCGACGGATGGTGGTACTGATAATAACAGCTACGAGCAGGGAACAAACTTGAGTTTGTAACGACCGCAGAATTCTATTGCGAATTTCCAAAACGGCAACGCATGGCGTTGCCGTTTTTGGTATAATTAAACTTATGCGCTTGCCACTTCCTCCGCAACAGCTGAAAAAAATGTTGGTCGATGAGAACCTGATCGCGGGCGAACGGTTCGATACGTTGCTTGCCGACGCCGAACGGAAAAACCAAAGCATCGTCGACGTTCTCATTTCCGAAAAAGTTGCCGATGCGAATTACTTGATTGGCCTGATTTCGAAATCGCTCGGCGTGCCGCGCGTAGATTTTAATAACCAGAAGCTTGATAGCGATGTCGTGAAGAGCTTGCCGGAAGATGTTGCCCGGGCGCGGCAGGTTATTCTGTTCCAGAAAGAGAACGATAATACGTATGACGCTGCGATGGTCGATCCATCCGACCTCGAGACGATTGAGTTTTTGGGACAGCGCCTGAAAGCGCATATCAAGCCATTTCTCGCGACGTCCGAAGACCTCAATCGCGGCTTTTCCGTGTACGGCTACGCGCTCGAACAAAATTTCAAAAAAATTATCGATGATAACGTAAAGGCGTCGCTCGTTTCCGGCACGAAAGATGCGGCTGCGGCCGCGAGCGACCTGCCGGTCGTCGGTATCGTCGACAACATTCTTTCATACGCGCTCGCCTCGCGCGCGTCCGATATTCATATCGAAATTCTCGACGACGCTCTATTTATCCGTTATCGCATCGACGGCATTTTATACGAGGTCCTGAGCGTTGACGAAAGAAGATCCATCCGGCGATTGCGGCGCGCTTGAAGCTGCTCGCCGGTTTGAAGCTCGACGAACATTACCAGCCGCAGGATGGCCGGTTCCGGTATCAGGTCGGCAAGCCAACAGATCGACGTTCGCGTTTCGGTTATCCCGACGTTCTACGGCGAGAAAGTGGAAATGCGTTTGCTCGAATCGTCACAGAAGCCGTTGTCGCTCGAAGAACTTGGCATGTCGCCGGAAGCGGCGAAGATTGTCGGTGCGAACCTGAAAAAATCATACGGCATGGTTCTCGCGTGCGGCCCGACCGGGTCCGGCAAAACAACGACGCTCTATACGCTGATGAACATGCTGAACCGGCCGGAAGTAAACGTTACGACGATCGAGGATCCGATCGAATACAACATGCGCTACGTCAACCAAACGCAGGTGAATGTTCAGGCGAATATGACGTTCGCGTCGGGATTGCGCGCGCTCCTGCGCCAGGACCCGAACATCATTATGGTCGGCGAAATCCGCGATGCGGAGACGGCCGATATTTCCGTGCAGGCGGCGCTGACCGGCCACTTGCTGCTGTCGTCGCTCCATACGAACGATGCGCCGACTGCCATCCCGCGTTTTTTTGATCTCGGCGTGCAGCCGTTCCTTATCAGCTCCGTCTTGAACCTCGTCATTGCGCAACGTTTGGTCCGGAAAATTTGTCCGACCTGCGTGTATTCCTACGAAGCCGATCCGGCAACGAAAGCGACTATCGCTGCGGAGTTGAAACAACTTGGCTTATCTGCTGCGCACGTCAAAGTTCCCGCGACGGTTTATCAGGGTAAGGGATGTTCGGCGTGCGGCGGGACGGGATATCGCGGCCGATTCGGCATCTATGAAATCTTCGAAGTTACGGAACCCATCAAGCGACTTATCGCCGACAAGGATTTCAGTTTGGCGAAATTACAGAATGCCGCGCGGGAGGCGGGCATGAAAACGATGTTCGAAGACGGGTTAGAGAAGGTCGAGCTGGCTCAGACGACGTTGGAAGAAGTGCTGCGCGTGATTACGGAATGACACAGAGACACCCAGACAGGGGGACAACCGGACAAAGAGACATGAAAAATTTTCGATTTTTGGATTGGGATATTTATCAGGACGCGCGAGAGTTGTTTTCCGTTGTCTTGAAATTGGTGAATAAGCTGCCGAAAGAGTATCGCTTCGAGTTGGGCACTCAAATGAATAGGGCGTGCCTTTCCGTCATCCTTAATATTGCTGAAGGAAGCGGCAAAAGTTCCGACCGTGAATTAAACAGGTACATCAATATCGCCTGCGGATCGCTTAATGAAACATTAGCCGCAGCCGATGTTTCAAGGTATAATAAATTCATTACCGAAGAAGAGTTTTCTGCGCTTTATGAAAAAATTCTTAGCATTTCCAACCGCCTCAATGGATTTAAAAAGAAACTCAAAGGTCGCTAGACCGACAGGGAGACACAGAGACAACTGGACAAAAGAGACACCCGGACAGGTCTCCCTGTCTCTTTGTCTCCCTGTCTCTTTGTCTCCCTGTCTCTTTTCTTCTGTCTCCTTGTCTCATGTTATTTCACTATAAAGCCATCGAAGCATCTGGCAGGCCGACCGAAGCGGATTATGAAGCGGGCACGGTCGTCGATGTCTTGCATTTTCTTTCCGAGAAGGGGCTGAAGCCGCTTTCGGTCAAAGAGGTTAAACAAAAAAGGGGAGATATTCTCCAGCAATGGTTTGGTGGCATCAATACTGCCGACCAGGTTTTTTTAACGAAATATCTTGCGCTGATGTTACGCGTCGGTACGGATCTTTTGTCGGCTATCAATATTCTTATTATCGATTTCGATAAGCCGGCGGTACATGATTTTTTGCTGGAGGTTCGCGATAACCTCGGCAAGGGCAGACCTTTTTATCAGGCGTTTGCGGCGCATCCGCGCACGTTCTCGCCAACACTTATCAACCTCATCAAGGCGGCGGAGAAGTCGGGCAATTTACAAAAAACGTTCGAAGATTTAAGCACTACGCTTGAAAACGATGCGGCACTTCAGTCGCGCATCCGGTCGGCGATGATTTATCCGATCGTGCTGTTGGTCGCCATGAGCGCAATTCTGATATTTTTGACGACGTTCGTCCTTCCGAAGCTCGCGAACGTTTTCACGTCAAGCGGCATCCAGCCGCCGTGGTTTTCGCAAATCGTATTTACCGTCGGACTTTTCATTGGCGCGAATGTTTGGACGCTCGTGCCTGGCGTCCTGATTGTTATCGCCGCGCTCGTTTTCGGCGTGCGCAGAACGCAAACGGGTAAGCGGATTTTCGATCGCATCGTAACCAACATTCCGATCATCCGCGGCATCTATCGCGACATCGCCGTGCAGCGGATGGCGTCTACCATGAATTCTTTGTTAAAAGCAGGATTGCCGATTACGGAATCGATTACCGTCGCCGCGGAAACGGTTTCTCTGCGCGACTATAAATTCGCGCTTTTGCGCGTCGCAAATGAAGGGCTTGCGAAAGGCATTACGCTCGGCGAGGCGTTTAAGCGGGAAAAAGTTTTCCCGAAGGTCAGTTACGAACCTGATCGCCATTTCGGAGAAGGCGGGACATCTCGAGGAGGTGTTGCAAACCCTTGCAGATTTTTACGGCGCGAACGTCGATGCGAATATAAAAGGACTTGTTTCGCTGCTTGAGCCGGCAATGCTTCTCCTGATGGGTATTATGGTTGCCGTTATCGCGCTTTCTATTATTGTCCCGATTTACCAGCTGACGACGTCGTTCTAAAAATGCTATACTTAATCCATGGATGATTTATCGCTTCGCCGCCGTACCGCCTTCACCCTCGTCGAGCTCCTGATTGTCCTTGCCATCGTGATTGTCGTCGGCGTTTTTGCGTATATCAACCTTTTGGGCGGCAGAAACCAAACAGATCTTACCAGCGCAACGAGCCAGGTCGTCGCCTCCATCCGACAAGTGCAGAGCGAATCAGCATCACAGACCCAATCCTCCATTTGGGGCATCCATTTCGCAAACGCTACGAACACCACTCCATATTACGCCATCTTTACCGGCTCTTCTTATGCGAGCGGCACCGTACAGGGGAAATACCTCCTCCCTCCTACCGTTGCCTATGTAACCTCAACCCTCCCGGTCGGCTCTTCCGAAGACGTTACCTTTTCCAAAATCAGCGGGGCATCCTCCGCCTCAACCAGCATCGGTCTCTACCTGATATCGAACCCCTCTGACGTCCAGGACATTTCCATTTCAAGCATTGGGCAGGTGAGCTATGGAGCGGGGAATTTGAGCATCTGTAGCGGTAAGGTCGGATTGTGGGCAACCGTGACGGCGTTGCCGAATGTACTTTCTCAGGAAACGGCTGTTGTGGGCAATGGATACATCTATTCAATTGGTGGCACAACGGGTAGTCCCACCACAACTGTTTTGTATGCTCAGATTAACTCTGGCAATGGAACGCTCGGTTCTTGGTTGTCAGCGACAACCCTGCCGAATCTACTTAGTAACGTCCAAGCTGCGGCAGGTGATGGCTATATCTATTTACCCGGTGGCGGTACAAGTCTCGGTCCCACTTCTACTGTTTTATATACTCAAGTCAATACTGGCAACGGTACACTTGGTTCTTGGCTTAAGGCGACGGCATTGCCGACCATATATACCAATATTTCTGTTGTCATCGCGGATGGTTATATTTATTTGATCGGTGGCGATGCAAATTACAATCCCACCACGACCGTTTTGTATGCTCAGATTAACTCTGGCAATGGAACGCTCGGTTCTTGGTTGTCAGCGACAACCCTGCCGGCAGCTTTTGGAGGGCCAGCCGTTGTTAACGGAAATTATATTTATCTATTCGGGGGTGATACATCTGGCCATGTGACTTCCACGGTAGTTTATGCCCAGATCAATCCTAGCAATGGAGCGCTTGGTTCTTGGTTATCAGCGACAGCCCTACCGGCAGCATTTTATGAACAATCTGCCGTCGTGAATAATGGATATATCTACTCGGTCGCTGGTAATAACTCATCGCTTCCTACGTCGACAGTTTATTATTCCCAGATAAGCAGTAGCAACGGCACGCTTGGCAACTGGTCATCGACTACAGCATCGCCGGCTACTTTAGAATTAGGATCTGCTGTTGTTAATAATAACTACGTCTATTCCGTAGGAGGGGTTGCCAATGGTTACGGAACCTCAACTGTCTATTACGCTTCGCTTTGTAATTAATTTTTCAGAAACTTATCCACACCCCCCGCGAATCGTCAAGATGCTACAATTAACGTATGAAAATAAGTTCACCCGTGCCGCCTTCACCCTCGTTGAAATTGTCATTGTCATCGCTATCGTCGTTGTGATCGGCATCTTTGCATATACCAATCTCCTCGGCGGCAAGAACTCGACGGATCTCGCTACTGCCACCACCCAAATCGTCGCTTCCGTCCGTCAGGTGCAGAGTGAGTCAGCGTCACAATCACAGGGCGTTGCTTGGGGCATCCATTTCGCAAACGCTACGAACACCACTCCATATTACGCCATCTTTACCGGCTCTTCTTATGCGAGCGGCACCGTACAGGGGAAATACCTCCTCCCTCCTACCGTTGCCTATGTAACCTCAACCCTCCCGGTCGGCTCTTCCGAAGACGTTACCTTTTCCAAAATCAGCGGGGCATCCTCCGCCTCAACCAGCATCGGTCTCTACCTGATATCGAACCCCTCTGACGTCCAGGACATTTCCATTTCAAGCATTGGGCAGGTGAGTTATGGAGCGGCAATTGGATCTTCGCAGCAATATATTTGGGTTGCTGATGGCGGCAATCGCGTCGAGAAATTCAACACCTCCGGCGTCTACCAATCCCAGCTCGGCATTTGTTCTTCCGGTGCCTGTGTCGGTACTTCAACGAGTGGCGGGTTTGGTGGTCAAGACGATAATACTGGACCTGCGGGCGTCGCCATCGACTCGGCTGGCAATATTTGGGTTGCTGACCCTTATGCCAATCGCGTCGAGAAGTTTAACTCCTCCGGTGTCTACCAATCCCAGATCGGCGCCTGCTCCTCGGGCCAGTGTGGTCATTTTCCCGATGGCACAAATGGCGCGATATTTGAACCTTTCGACGTCGCCATCGACTCGGCTGGCAATATCTGGGTTGCTGATTCTGATGATGCTCGCGTCGAGAAGTTCAACTCCTCCGGTGTCTATCAGTCCCAGCTCGGCATTTGTTCTTCCGGTGCCTGCACCGCAACGACGACAAGTGGTGGGTTCGGTAGTCTTTGGACCGGGGCGCAAATGGCCATCGACTCAGGTGACAATATCTGGGTTACTGAATGGAATAATCTCACTGACCAGGGGAATAATCGCGTCGATAAGTTCAACTCCTCCGGCGTCTATCAGTACCAGCTCGGCTGCTCTTCCGGTAAATGTGCCTCAACGAGTGCAAATGGCGGGTTCGGTAATGCGATGTATAATGGTGGTCCTTGGGGTGTCGCCATCGACTCGGCTGACAATATCTGGGTTGGTGACCCCAATGACAACCGCGTCGAGAAATTCAACTCCTCGGGCGTCTATCAATCCCAGCTCGGTATTTGTTCTTCCGGTGCCTGCATCGCAACGACGACGAGTGGCGGACTTAGTGGGCCGTCCGTCATCGCCATCCACTAAGGTTCTCTTATTTCAGTTATAATAAGTGAATGCATCGAAAGGCCTTCACGTTGGTTGAACTTCTCGTCTACGTCGCGGTCTTCTCGATTGTCGTCGTTGGCTTCATTACGGTTTTCGTTTCGATTCTGAGAATCCAATCGCAGCAATCCGGGCAAACGCAGGTTGAGGAAGAGAGCCAGTTTTTGCTTCAGCAAATACAATACTACGTCGAGAACGCGCGGCTGGTGGACATGACGCTCGATACGGCGACGAGTACGTTGCAGCTCCGTGAGTTTTCGTCGTCGATCGATCCGACGACGATTTCGGCGACCGGCGGTGTCGCATATCTTAACCAGGGGACGAGCAGCAACCCATTCGCGTTGACGTCGAGTCACGTGGCCGTTTCGAATATGCAGTTCACGCGCCACTATAATATAGGTTCGTCGAGCGCATTTGGCGCCGATTCGGTTTCGTTCTCGTTTACGATAAGCTATAACGTTTCGAATACGCTCGAGCAATATACGCAATCGTATCAATCGTCGGCGGTCGTGTCGACGCCGGTGCCGAAAATTGCACTGATCCAGAAAACTACGAACGCGGCGACGCCGACATCGACGACCATCGCGGCAACGTATCAATCGACCAACGAGGGGGGGGATTTGCTACTCGCGGTTGTCGGAAATGCCGGCACGACTTCTGTTTCGCTCGCGGACACTGCTTCGAATACGTGGAATAAGATTGCGAACGTGCCATACGCGGCGTTCAGCGACGAGATGACGGTTTTCGATGCGCCGAATGCCACCGCGACAACTGCCGATACCGTAACGGCGACATTTGGCACGGCAGAAGGCACGTCGTCGATCTTCCTCTATGAATATCGCGGCGGAGCTACGTCGTCATCGTTCGACGCGTCATCGAGCCAGCTCCAGCCGAATACGCAGTCACCGTCGAGCGGCCTCGCGAATGCGACATCCGCCGCCGAGCTCGTGTTCGGCGTGAATTATAATGCGAATACTACCGAAGTCCCCGCCGCCGGCTCCGGGTTCACGCTCGAAAATTCTTCGACGATATCGAGTATTTTCACCGAGGACCGCGACCTCTATATTACCGACCCCGTCGCCGCAAGCTGGCAATATTCGGCAACGACGCCGAGCTCTTCGGCGCTGGTTGCAACCTTTAAATAAAGATTAAATTTGCTATACTTAGTGCATGACCATCCATCGGATGCCTGAACCCAAAACGACATTTCGTTTTTGCATTGGTCGTTTTTGCATTAATTGCCGCTGTTGCCTTCGAGGTCTGGGGACTGCCGATGTTCTCGAAGCATGCAAGTGCGTCGGCTGATGTTACGAACGGACTCGTCGGTTATTATAAGCTTGATGAGTCGACGGGAACGATTGCGTATGATTCGTCGGGATATGGATTTAATGGGACGGTGCCGTGCGCGTGCGACTGGTCGCCGACCGGCGGTAAAATCAATGGGGCATTTTTCACGTACAGCAATGACTACGTTACGATCCCGAGCAATAGTTTGAATAACTTTTCAGGAGATTTTTCGATTACTCTTTGGGTGCAGCCGAGTAGCGGTGCGACACTGCTCTGGAAAAATATTCCTTCGGCGCCTGCGTTCGCGAGCATGATCCAGGGTTATCGTCTTTCTCTTTTGGGCAAGACCATGTTCATGTATCTGGACGGTACCTACAAAACGAGCAATCTACAATTGACCTCGGGGTGGAATAATATTGCCATCGTAAAGTCGGGGGGCACGCTTACGTTTTACGTCAATGGTGTTGCTGATACGCCGATGGCAGTGCCGACAACGATCACTCCTACGAATAGTCCGCTATACCTATCCGCTGGCGGCGGCGGGTCGTTAGATGAAGTGCGCCTCTATGATCGTGCGCTCTCCGGTTCGGAGGTGCAGACCATCATGAATTCCGACGGTTCGTATGTCGGTCCGCCGCAAACCCCGCCGCCAACCATCAGTTCCTTTACGGCAAGCAGTTCATCCGCTCCCGGACAAAGCGCGGCACTTTCGTGGTCGGTTTCCGGCGCGACAAGCGTCTCTATTGACAACGGTTTGGGTCAGCAGTCGAATGTCACGAACGGCACGGCAACTGTTTCGCCGAGCGTGACTACGAGTTACACCCTGACTGCGAGTAATTCCGGTGGAACCGAAACGTCCCTCGCGACCGTCGTTGTCCAGCAACCTGCGCCGACCTATGCAACCAATCTGGTAATCACGTCTCCTGCAGCGAACGCGGTCATCTCGGGGAATATGAATCTCGGTGTCAGCGTGAATAATATTCCCGGAATCGCGAGCGTCGAATATTTCTACGACAATCGGCCACTTACGGATCTCTCGACGACAAATCCGGTAGGTCCGCTGCCGAGTCCCTATACATATACATGGAACAGTAATAACGAGTGGGACGGTTATGGCTATCTGACCGCCGAAGCCCTCGATAGTTCCGGCAATGTGCTTTCGACGAGTGCGCCCGTCAATATCCAGATTGCCAACAGTGGTTATACCCTTCAGCAAACCTCGCCCCTGGCCGGGCAGACCGTGAGCGGAGTTATTAGCTGGGCTACGACTCCCGGTTCCAATACTCCGGCGGGTGTCACGTCCATCTGCACGGTCGATGGCGCGCGATCTCAAACCATAAATGGCAGCGTTTCGTTTGATACGACACAACTGGAAAACGGAACCCACGATTTCCATTGCATTCTCGCAAGTCCCAGCGGTGTGTTGCCACTTGCCATGTCGTCGGTCCAAGTAACTGTTGACAATGGGCACACGCCGATGGAACTTCAGGCAAATTTCAACACGTTATATCTGACCCCCGGCCAAAGCCAGAACCTGACGGCGTACATGACCTACACGGACGATACCCAGTCGCAGATTTCCGCGACGTATTCGGTTGATAACAGCTCGGTCGTAACCGTGAATTCCAATGGTACGGTTACGGCCGTTGGCGATGGCACCGCGACGGTCACCGTAATCGGCGGGGGAAAGAGTGATGCCGTACAGGTTATCGTCAACGCCTCCCATGCATTCCCCCAGTTCTCGAAGAGTGGCCAACTGCTTACCAGCTATCAACCCGGCAACTCTATTTTTATGAAATCCATATTCCAGGGTCCGGGATTCGACGATTTTGAATTTGATCCCAAGCTGGCAGGTGAAGTCGTCGGAGCTGGCGTCAATACTATAGAGAATGCGCTCTATAATAGCCCGACCTATACCAGCGGCTATTCCACGGCTAATGATTATGCTTCGCAGTCCGGCACGCTTGCGGCGTTCGAGGGATTTCTCGATTACAATAATGCAAATACCATGAGTTATTTGGTCGGCGACAATTTTAGCACTATGCTTTTCGGTGATGATGCGATTGCAAGCCCTGCGGACATGGAAGATACTATCTTCGATCCTTATTCTGCGGCAAAGTTTGAATATTCACTTCAGTATTGGGCAGATTCCGGCAGGGCCGTTGGCGTCGCCATGAAAGATGAGGTCGACAGCGCCTGGGGCTGCTATCCATTTGACACCACGGCGGGTTACTGGAACAAGTGGAGCACATCTTTTACGACAAGCCCGTTTTTTGCCCTCCAGTCGATGATCGATTCCGTCCCACATCCGCCGATTTCCTGGCCAACCATCGGCATCGGCGTACCCGTTTGTCTTGGCAATTGGCAGGGGAACCCCAGCTTCGCCGACTTCACGAACCTCTATTGGGATGGCGGTGGATGGTTTTATCCCGACGGAGAGTCGATCTATGGGAATAGAGTTAACGTGTTTAATAATAAGCTTTGGGCATCCCTTCCATATATGCAGACGAACAAGCCGCTGGTCACCGAAGTAAGTTTCACGGGATTGGCGTTCAATAAAAATGTTACCAGCCCAAGTTTTATTCCTGGCGTTGATACGTTGGATAGGTCCGGGAATACTCCTCAAGAGATCAACGTGCAAATATTTATGGGTATCGCCAAAGGTTCGGCTGGCGTGCGCCTGTTCTCGTGGGCGCCTGAATATGATACGGTCAGCAATATTCCTGCCGGTGAAGATTTTGCCTTCGAGGGAACCAGCCCCTACTTTGGCGTGGACCGCTGGAATGCCATGTCTGCAGCATTCAATCTGGAGCAGGTTCTCGAACCATATGTTTTGTCTCCGATGGCGAACGCGCTTGACCTCGGTCCCTACGTCGAGACAGGAGCAAAAAGTGGATCCTATGGCAATATGTTAATCGCCATCAACGATTTGGATAATACGCAGATGATCAGCCCTAACTTAAGTGCCTACACAACCGGCGGTTCGGTGACCCGTTATCGTCTCGACGATTCCCGTGTCACGAGTCAGAATCTCGGCAATGTGACGAGCGACCAAGTGATGCTCCAGCCCGGAGAAGTCGTGGTCTATCTTTTCCCGGCAAACGGGAATTCCGCTCCGGCGGCGCCTGTTATTACGCCAGCCAATCCTTCGAGTTACGGCGCGACGCCTATCAGCGTGAAGTTTACGACTCCCGCAGCGAAGTCAAACGTTTCCGGAACCATCCCAATTGCCGCCACTATCACTGATACCGCAGGCGCCATTACGTCGGTTCAGTTTATGGTGGATGGCGTGCAGATCGGCTCGACCCTTACCGCTCCTCCGTATCAGGTTTCGTGGAATACTGCGCTTAGCGTTCCCGTCTTATCGTATGACTACATTACCGCCTTAGTTAAAGACAATGCCGGCAATCAATATGCAGCGAATGCCAATATGGATAGCGTTACCGTCATTGGCGCCGGCGGCGTCGCTACCTCCACCCCTCCCTCCGACATCACCCCTCCCACCGCCAGCATCTCTTCTCCCCTCGCAAATGCAACCCTCTCAGGATCGGCATCCGCAATCTCCGTCTCCGCCTCCGATAACATTGGCGTCACCAAAGTGGAACTCTACGTCGATGGCTCTCTTGCCGGCACCGACACATCTGCTCCGTATGCTTTCTCACTGAATACGACGGTATACAGCAATGGCTCCCATACCCTCTCCGCCAAAGCATATGATGCGGCAGGGAACATCGGTACAGCTCCCTCGGTAGCGGTTACAATCAGCAACGCCTCAGGTTCAACCTCCACCCCAGCCTTCGGATTCACAAGCGTATCGGTCAATAGCATCACGGAAACCTCAGCCCAAGTGAATGTCACGATGACCAAAGCCGCATCCGTCGTCGTAAAGTATGGCCCCACCATCCTGTATCCATTCGCCACCCTTGCATCACCCAATCTCACGAGCACCTTCTTCAATATTACGAACCTCATCCCGGGCACAGGCTATGACTTCGAGGCAACCGCCATTCCCGAAGGTTCAACAACCGCCTACACATCCCCGAACTACACCTTCACGACGCTCACGGTATCATTGCCGAGCAATCCAGCATCGCCTTCGACCGGTGGTAACGGATCAGGTGGTGGGGGAGCCGTCACACCATTGCCTCCGACGGCAACCAGCACCAAGCTCGGAACGACCGGTAGCTCGCCCCCGACTTCAGGCGCCACCGCTTCTCTCTCCATCCTCCCCATCTTCCCCCGCAACCTTGCATATGGCGATACCGGATCGGACGTCACCCTCCTCCAGACCGTCATGAAGAACCTCGGCTTCTTCAACGCCACAACAACGATCACCGCTACCTTCGGACAATTTACCCAGCATGCCGTCCTCCTTTTCCAGAATGCCCATGACCTCAACAAGAGCGGCTTCCTCGATACCCCCACCCAGACCCTCCTCGACAAAGTCGTATCGGCAAATCCCGCACTCGGAGGATCTGCATTGAAGCCGGTGACTGCGCCGGTTGCTACATCGACGCCCGCAGCGACGGTAACGCCTCCGACAACGAGCTCCACCTCTTTCACCAAGAACCTCGCCCCCGGATCATCCGGATCGGAAGTCACCCTCCTCCAGCAAACGCTCTTCACTGACGGCGATTACCCCGCAGATATCGTCACCGGCTATTATGGCGCACTGACCGAGCAAGCTGTCAAAGTCTTCCAAGCAAAGTACGGCATCGTGGACTACGGATCTCCTGCCACGACCGGCTATGGGGCTGTCGGGCCGAAGACGCGAGAAACGCTCGGCGGGGTATAATGGAAAGTAATGTGGAGGACCCTATCTTTCGGGAAGCATGGATTCGGTTTGTTGTGGCTCGTCGCTCTCGCGATTGGCTTTTGCTTCTTTGCCCCGTCGGCTCATGCCACTAACTACCAATATTACCGCGCCATCACCGTAACCTCGACCGCAAGCATTGCTTCCGGCACGAACACCAACTTTCCGATGCTGGTCTCGAATACGGTTGCTTCCTGGGCATCGACAGCCCATGGCGGCCATATCCAGAACTTGACCACCGCTCCGAATGGGGGGCCGGAGGCAGCTGACCTCGTCTTCGCAACCTCCTCCGCCAACTGCAATGCAACCCCGCTCAATTTCGAAACAGAGTCCTACAACTCAAGCACCGGTGCCCTCGTTGATTGGGTGAATGTGCCAACGATGCAGGCGGGATCTGTCATCTATGCCTGCTACGACAACTCCTCGGTCGCGACCGACCAGTCGCATGCGTCGAGCACGTGGAATTCGAATTATGATGTCGTATATCATTTATCTGCGCCGACAGGCACTATTGATCTGGATGATTCTACGGCAAACGCAAATAACGGTTCTGGTAATGCAGTTACAGTCACCAGCATAATCGACGGTGGTGCGGGTTCGAATCCGGTTACTTATGGGGAAATAGATTCAGCAACTAGTACGGTTTTCGCCTCGACCACGAGCTATACGGCATCAATGTGGGCGTATGCGCCGAATCTTACAAACAGTAGTGCCAACCAATTCTATCTCTTGGACCGAACCGAGGCGATAAATCAACTGATCCAGTTTTTTCCTGCCATCGTAAATCAGGCGACGACAACAATGTCTTTTCGAGTGCGCGGCGATAATGGGTTGGGGCTTACGACGGTAACCACTGCCGCCAATTCATTCATCTCCAGCAATCAGTGGTTTTTAATAACGGGAGTCGTGGATAAGTCCACTGGCATAATGAGTATCTTCCTTAATGGCCTCCAGGCGGGTACCACGACTTACGGTATGACTGGTACGACGACCTTTCAGGGTGCGATTGGGGGTGCTTCCGCCGATGGAGGAAATTGGCTTGGAGTTCCTGGTAGTAATTATGGAAACGAAATCGACGAATACAATTTGCTCTCAACTGCACTCTCGCCCTCTTGGATTGCAACCGAATACAATAACCAACTTTCACCTTCGACTTTCTATGCCATGGGCAGCGAAAGCTCTTTCGACTCCACCCCGCCCTCCGTCACCCTGACTTCACCACTCTCCGGTGCCACCGTCTCGTCCACTATCTCTCTCGTCGCATCATCAACCGCCACCATCGGCATCCAGGGCATCCAATTCCAGATTGACGGAACCAATCTTGGCTCGCTCGTGACCGCGACCTCAGGAGGCCCTACTATATATAGTAAGAACTGGGACACGACCCAGGTGTCAAATGGTAGTCATCTGGTCTCCGCCATCGCCTACGACACCTCAAACAATTCTTCGACCGCAACCACGAGCGTTACCGTAGCGAACGCCTCCCAATCGCCACCACCTTCCAGCCCGGGTGTTAACGTCGGCGTTGCCGCCTCATATGGAACTCCCAACTGGATTCCGACGGGACCGGACGCTCTGCCCGGAGATTCATCCCAATCTTCCGTATCAACCTCTTCGCTGCAGAACCAATTGAACGCTCTCCTTGTCGAGCTTGATGCCCTTGAAGTACAGGCAGGGCAATCGACTCCGATATCATCCATCTTCTCTTTCTCCCGCAATCTCTCCCTCTGGAGCACCGGATCCGATGTCCAAGAACTCCAACAATTCCTCATCAATCGAAACACCGGTCCTGCCGCACGAAAACTTGCCGTCCATGGCACAACAGAGGTCTTCGGTTATCTGACTCTCAACGCATTGATCGAATACCAAGCATCCGTCGGCCTTCCTGCGACGGGCTACTTCGGGCCACTCACGAGAGCGGAGCTGAATGGGTTATAATAGAAGAGTGAAACTGCTGCAGCCGGTGAAAACATCTATAAAGGGACAATCGCTTGTCGAAGTTTTGATCGCGACGGCTATCGGCGCGATCCTTATCGGCGGCGCGGCGTCGATCATGGCGCCGACACTGCTCGAGAACAAGCAGGTTGGAAACGTCCAGGCGCAGACGGAGATCGCGGATGAACTGGCGAACAACGTTAAGGCGTGGGCGGCCGGGGGATGGAACAATGCACTCGGTATCGCGACAGGAACGGCGAACACGTATTATCTCAATACGGCGACTTCGCCGTTTACGACAGCGACCGGGACGCAAACGGTTACCTTTGGGAGCGCAGTGCTGACCCGCTATTTTTATGCAACCGATGTCTATCGCGACGTTAATGGGAACGTGACGACGACCGCGAGCGGTAATTCCTACGATCCCTCGACCAAACTTATCACGGTCATTGCGAAGGCATCTTCGACCGGAGCGCAGGCAACGGTCTATCCTTTTTATCTTGCGCGCAGCAGCGTAAACGTTTTCAGCCAGACGAGTTGGGGCGGCGGATCCGGCCAGTCAACGCCACTCACCGTCGCGAGCGCGACCTATGCCGCTGCGACGAGCGTGTCGGTTACGGCGAGCGGAACGATTACGCTCGCGGCGTCGGGAGGAGGGAGTTGCGTACAGTAATTCCCGGGATTATCGAGTGAGATTATTTACGTATGCTCTTGTGATAGGTCCGAAGTATCCGATCGCCGGTGCGATGCCTACACTTTTCTGGGATTCAATAAGAGCGCTTTTGGTAAGTGCGGCGAAGTTTTGTGTCGTACCATGAGCGGCTAGTTTTTGTGCTGCTGGACCTACGTTTTCAGAGATAAGAAATGCTTGAAGCGACCTCACGTCGTTTCCCGTTGTGCCCAAAAAGAGATTCCGAGTAAAGATCGGGCGTGTTGATGACGGAGCGGATATTTGATGTGCCTGCGCCTGAAGCATCGCCAGTTCCATAAGAAGATTTTTCAGTTGCGCTTCCAATGCAACGACCACGATCACTGCTACCTTCGGCACCTTTACCCAGCATGCCGTCCTCCTCTTCCAGAATGCGCATGACCTCGTGAAGTCAGGCTTCCTCGATACCCCAACCCAGACCCTCCTCGACAAAGTCGTGTCTGCGAATCCATCGCTCGGAGGATCGGTGCTCAAGACCGTGCTCACGATTCCATCGGTCGCGACATCAACTCCCGCAACGACCCCGACAACGACCGTAACCCCAGCCACTCCTGCATCAGGCAGCTTTACCAAGAACCTCGCCCCCGGATCATCCGGATCAGAAGTCACCCTCCTCCAGCAAACACTCTTCCAAGACGGCGACTATCCGCAAGACATCGTGAGCGGCTACTATGGCGCATTGACTGAGCAAGCTGTCAAAGTATTCCAGGCAAAGTACGGCATCATCGACTACGGATCTCCCGCCACGACCGGCTATGGGGCGGTGGGGCCGAAGACGAGGAAGGAGCTCGATGGGGTATAATGGAAGAGTGAAACTCGAGAAGAAGCATTCGGTTTTGGCCGCCGCTGTTTTTGTTGTTGGCGTAATGATTTTTGCGGTCGGATTTTGGTCGCGCGTCCCGGCTAAGCCGGCACGTGCCGCATCTGGTTACACCTACTACCGCGCGATCACCGTCACCTCGACCGCTTCTGTCGCTTCCGGTACGCTGACGAGTTTCCCCATGCTTGTCTCATCAACTCTCTCTACATGGGAGCCAGTCTCCGATGGAGGCCATATCCAAAATCTTGCAACGGCCCCGAACGGAGGGCAGGAACCAGCCGACTTGGTATTTTCCACTTCAACCGCTTGTACCTCGCCGCTCAATTTTGAGACGGAGAGCTACACCTCCTCAACGGGCGCGCTGGTTGACTGGGTCAATGTGCCGACGATGCAGGCGGGGGCTGTTATTTACGCCTGCTACGATAATTCTTCGGTTACAACCGACCAGTCGCATCCGAGCTCGACATGGAACTCAAATTACAAATTGGTCTATCATATGGCAGACAATGCAGCGACTAAGACAGTCCTCGATTCCACCGCAAATAATTTTACGGGACACGCGAACACAACGACAGCTAATCTCGCGACGACTTCAATTTTTGGCGGCGGTTTCAGCTTCAACGGAAATGATTGGATAACCGCCAGCACGACGGGGTCTCTCACTGCCCCCTACACGATTGATGGTTGGTTTAAACCGACTGACCAAAATGCGAATTCACTGGGTTCGCGCGCGCCGAATGATGAGAGCTTCGATATGGGTAACAACGGCTCCAATGGATTCAGTGCTGACATCGGCACGGGAAGTTCATGGTTGGATACGAGTGTAAATTGTAGCGGATTTCACTTTTACGGTTCATGGTTTCAGGTAGTGTTCGTCGTTACTAGCACCTATTACAACATATACGTCAATGGTGTAACACCGAGCGTATGTGGGGGAAATGTATCAGGGACGCTTGCGGGAACTGCACTACTTTACGACGCGAACCATGTAATGACGTTCAACGCTGACAATCAAAATGGCACTAATCCTCCGACGGAACTGATGGCTGAACAACGCCTTATTTCAACCGCCCTAACTCCCCAATGGATCCTCACCGAATACAACAACAAGGCGAGTCCGTCGACGTTCTACGCGGTGGGTAGCGAGAATGGGAGCTCGGGCGGAGGAGGTAGCGCTACAAGTACGTGGATCGCAACTGCAAATAACAGCTGGAGCGTGCCGACGAATTGGTCGACTGGCGTGGTTCCGGGGAGTACGACGTCGGTTCTCTATAGTGGATCGAGTACGATAAATAGCGTGATCGATACGAGTACGGCTATCCAAGGGTTCACGATATCCTCTGTGTATACGGGTGCGATCACGCAATCGTCGAGCTATACGCTTTCGGTTGCGTCATCCGGATTCTCGCAGGCAGCCGGAAATTTTATCGGCGGCACGGGTGCGATTACGGTCAACGGGCCGTTTTCGCTGACGGGTGGCGCATTTACGAGCACGCAGGGTAATCTGTATCTTTACGGTGCGTCGACGACATTTGCCGGTTCGGCGTTCAATAATAATGGCGGTACCGTGATTTTGGGATCGACTTCGACGCCGGCGAATGTGTCCGGCACGGTGATGTTTTATAATTTGTTGCTGGGCGATGGTTCGGGAACGGGAAATTCTACGCTTGTCATTGCGACTGGAACGACGCTGACGGTTACCGGCGCGACGACCTTTGCCCCGGCGTCGACTGAGATCTATCTTTCCGGTGGTGGCTCGATTGTGGCACGGGGGAATATTTTGTTAAGTGGCACGATGTCCGGCACGGCGCCGACGAGTTCGTTCAACCTGACGCTCAGCGGTTCATCGAACCAAACAATCAACGATCAAGGGCACAGCAATTCGAGTAATCCTTTTTACTTGCCGAGTTTGACGATCAATAAGAGTGGCGGAATCGCTTTGGTGTCGAGTACCTATCTCGTCGTGCAGAGTACGACGATTGCGGCCGGCGAATTCCGGATCGCATCGAATACCGTCGCGCAGACATTCGTTGCGACCAGCACATTTGCCATAAATTCCGGCGCGGTGGTTTCCGATTACGCGCAGGCGTCGTCGACGATAACGTTTGGCTCGACGGTTACGAATAATGGCGGCGTGTTTTTCGATGGTTCCGGCGTCGGATGTCTTGCGACGCCTGCGCCGAACTATGTCATCCTGCGATCGACCGTCGGTGGCGCCCAGCGAACGTGGTCGGGTACCGGTAAATTTATTATCCGCTATGCGAACGTCCAGGATCAGACGAGCAGTGTCGCTATCCCGGTTTTGAACGGAACGAACAACGGTAATAATGGCGCGAACTGGACGTTTAATACTGGCGCGCAACCACAGCTCGTGCAAAGTGCGACGTCGACTGCAACGTCCGGATCGCAGAGCGTCACGGCGGCGATGCCGTTCTGGCCGCGCGCGGGGGACCTGATGGTTCTCGCGATTTCGGTCCGCAACCAATCGCTCGGGACGCCGACGGATACGGCGGGCAATGCGTATACGCTGATCGCGTCATCGACGTTCGGTTCCGACTCGCTGGGTCTCTACTATGCGAAAAATGTTTCGAGCGTGCAATCGCCATTTTCTGTTACGGCAAACGGAGCGAGCCCATCCGGCGGCAATCTTATCTCTATCGCCGCGTTCGAATACACGGGCGTCGCGCCGTCGTCGACGTTCAATACGGACAGTTCGAACTACGATCTTACAGGAAATGCTACAACACTGACTTCGAATGTCGTCACCGGCCAGTCAGTGGGCCAGATCTTCTTCGGAGCAAGTTCGTACGTGGCCTTGACGACATTGACTTCCGGTTCGGGATGGACAGCGGAGGCGGGGATAACGAACAACAATACGACGCAGGCATTGTATACCGAAGATATTACGACGACGACAGCGCTTACGTCTGGGGCAACGTGGACGAGCGCTGCTTCGACGAGCTACGGTGACATTGTCGCACTGTTCCGCGCACCGTTTGCGGCGAATTATGTTGCGAGCGGAACGGTCGATTCAGCAACGTTCGATACGGGCGTTGCATCGGGCACGCAGATTAATTCAGTCATCTGGCAGGGAAGTGCGCCGAGTACGAGTGGCGTCGGTTTCCAGTTTGCCGTCAGCAATTCTTCGAGCGGGCCATGGAGCTATAGCGGCCCGACCGGAGCGTCGAGTTATTTTGGCTACACATTGCCGGGTGTCAGCATCGGGCCGAACACTCCTATCAATCTCGGGTCGATCAGCAACAGTTATTCATCACTGAACGGTTATCGCTACTTCCGGTATCGTACGACACTATTCTCGGATCCGTCGCAAACGTATGCGCCAACGGTCACACAGGTAATTGTAAATTGGAGTCCATGAAGAAGATATGTCACGGCCAGGCCTTCCTCGCACTCGTTATTTTTATCGGGGGCATTTTGCTTACGGCGGGTATAGCGTTTTCCATCGTCGTTTTGTCGTCTATTGGTTCGGGATACGGCTATCAGGCGTCCGAACAGGCGCAAAGTGTCGCGACGGCGGGTATTCAGGATGGATTACTTCAGCTTGACCGGAACAGCAATGCCAGCAGTTCGGGATATTCGATTGCGGTCGGCAGCAGCACGGCGAAAGTTTCCATCACGCAGGCGAGCCCGTCGTCCGGTTACGTAACGATATTGTCCGTCGCCACCGTGTCCGGCAATACCAGAAAAGTGACCGTCGTTATTGCGGAAAGCACGTCGACCGGACAGAGCGGCATCGTTTCTTGGAATAATGTGCAATAATAAGAGGAGGGGATATGCAGAAGATTTCATTTTATTTTAATAAGCTACTTGCGGCGCTCCGGGCACGTTCGATGGTTTCAGGTCTTGATATCAGTGATCAAGTCCTGCGTTTGGTTTATTTTGATGGTGCGGTATGGCAATTGCATACGGTGCGGATCGAGCCGGGCGTTTTGGAAGGCGGCCGGGTAAAAAATCGTGACGCGTTGCTTGCGGCACTTCGGGCGTTAAAGGAGCAGTCGAAGATTGACGGGGGGAATAAAAAGAAAAAAGTTAATGTTGCTATTGCGCTTAGTTCGGTTAACACGTATACGCAAGTGTTCACGTTGCCACAGGTTAATCGTAACGAACTTGAGAAAGCGATTGAGCTGAACGTGCAGATGGCATCGCCCGGCGATGCGGCGAAAATTGATTCCGGCTGGCAGGTGGTTGGCAGGAACAGGGAATCGGGCCAGGTGGATATTTTGAGTGCGTTCATTGACCGCGATATTGTCGACGAAATGGTGCAGGCACTTTTCGAAGCCAATTTTCTCGTTGTCGCTCTCGAACCCCGATCGATTGCGCTCGCGCGCATTTTACGCGAAAAAGCTGCCGGCGTCGATATTACGAAGTCGTATCTGTTGGTAGATATTGGCAACACCGGCATGGACTTTTTTATCATTCGGAACGGCAAGCCCTATTTCCAGTATGTTACCGCATGGTCGGACGTCGCTGACGAGAAGGGCAATATTCAGGTTGAGAATTTCCGCACCCAGCTGACAATGAACCTCCATCAGGTTTTGAATTTTTATGGCCAGCATTGGACGGATCCGGTCTCCGCCGTCATCGTTTCTGCGGTTATGCTCCAGGATGAAATCGAAAAGACGGTGGCAGAAAAGTTTTCGTTCCCGGCGATACGGATGACGCTTGAGATGGGGCAAAGTATTTCTTCTGAATGGCTCGTGCCGCTCGGATCCAGTTTGTGGTCGCCGGAGTTAACGTTGGGTGAAGCGCCAATCAATTTATTGGGTGCGGGGTGGCGCGATCGCTTTTATGAGGAGGAACTGTTCCAGTTTCTTGGTTTTTGGCAGATCCTGTTGCCGATCATGCTTGCGGTATTGATTGTTGTTTTCGTCGGTGCGAATAGTTTTTTGGCGAATGCTAAAACGACGATTCAGGCCGAGTCGAGTATTAATAATAATTCCGCGCAAGCATCGAAGATCGCTGCCCTCGAAGCGTCATCGACGCAATTTAACGCCGAGGCTGTCGCTATACAGCAGATTGAGATGTTGCCCGATCCGGCAACGGGTCTCGTCGGCGCCGTAAACGCCGCAGCGACGGCAAATCAAATTACCATTGGGCATCTTTCGTTCAGTGACAGCACGGCAACGCTCGACGGATCGGCCGTTTCGGAAAATAATATTATTGCATTTAAGGATGCGCTCGAGCAGGATTCCGGCGTGAGCTCGATTAACTTGCCGTTGACCGGTATCGAATCATCCGGGTCGGGCTACACCTTTACGGTTACGTTCCAGTACCAGTAGGTTATAATAATTTTTTAAAAAGCTCATCGAGAACTCTCCGGTCGCTTTTCGTTATCTGCTTGAGGGCGAATTCGCCGGCTTTTTGGCGTTTGGCCTCGCGCGCCGGCCGGATACCGATGCGGACGCGGTGAAAGGCGTTCGTCTTGAGTTCGTCGATGATCGATTGCACGCCTTTGTGTCCCGCCGAACTCCGGGCGAATGATATTTTATATTTACCGATCATCAGATCACTGTCGTCGTGGACCACGGTCAGCATCTCGGGTTTGATGGCGAATTTCTTGAGGGCTTCGCGGACGGCTTTGCCTGAGTCGTTCATATAGGTCAGTGGTTTCACGAAGATAGTGTCGCCGATTTCGGTAAAGTCAAATAGTTTTTTATAATTTTTTAATGGTGGCGGCTGGTTCTTGGCGTCGCCGACATTTTTCGAAACCTCCGCCATCCAGGCGTCGACCGCCAGGAAACCGGCGTTATGGTAGGTGTTTTCGTATTCCGCGCCCGGGTTGCCGAGCCCGACGATAATCGTTTTTTGTGTTGCTTTTGGCATGAGTTGATTTTACCATTTTGCTCCTCTATAATATATGCATCAACTGCCTATAATTGCATGCGAAAGTTCCTTGCCTCACTGCTTGAAGTTATCGAGATCGCGCTCATTGCGGTGGGCGCCGTTTTTATCGTGCGGACATTCTTTGTCCAGCCGTTCCTCGTCAGCGGGTCGAGCATGGTGCCGACGTTTCAGAACGGGGATTATGTCCTTGTCGATGAATTTAGCCAGCATATCGAACCGATCGCGCGCGGCGACGTTGTCGTTTTCCATGACCCGCAAGATTGGTCGACGTATTTTATCAAGCGCATCATCGGCTTGCCGGACGAGAAAATTCAGATCGCCAATAATCAAATAACCGTTTTCAATACGTCGACGCCGGACGGACTGACGCTCGATGAGGCCTATTTGCCGCCGGGGACACCGGTGAGCGCGAATGACTGCGATGGCGGCAATTTTCTGAACGATGTTTGCACGTATACGCTCGCATCGAGTACATATCTTGCGCTCGGTGATAACCGTCCAGAAAGTTTTGATTCGCGCAGTTGGGGACCGTTGCCGTCGAAAAATATTGTCGGCATCGTTCGCGTTCGACTGTGGCCATTAACAGCGATAACCGCTTTCGGCGCACCGAACTATTAATATGCCTGCCAATATGAAAAAAGAAGAAAAAGCAGTTCCGGAAAAAATCCGCCAGTTCCAGGCGCCGCGTGGCGTGCATGATTTGTTGCCGGCGGATTCTGAGCAATGGGAAAAAATCGAAAGTATCGTGCGCGGGCTTGCGCGGGCGTATGGATTTTCGCGTCTCGATACGCCGATTCTCGAATTCGCCGATTTGTACCATAAGACGACGGGCGAGGAGAGCGATATTGTCGAAAAAGAAATATATACACTGCGGACGAAAGGTGGCGATGTTTTAGCACTTCGGCCGGAATTTACACCCGGTATGTCGCGCGCCTATCTCGAACATGGTTTATCACGTCTCGGCCAGCCGCAAAAACTTTACACCATCGGCCCAATCTTCCGGCATGACCGTCCCCAGCTCGGTCGCTACCGGCAATTTACCCAGGTGGATTTTGAGATTCTTGGTGGAACGAATGATGCGATTTACGATGCCGAGATTATTTTGCTGTTCGTTGAATTGCTTGCCGAGTGCAAGATAAAAGAGATATCACTGAAGATCAACTCGATTGGCGACCGCATTTGCCGGCCGATTTATAAGAAGCAGCTGTATAACTATTATAAGAACCATGAGAAAGAACTTTGCGAGGACTGTCAGCGGCGGCTGAAAACGAATCCGTTGAAACTGCTTGACTGCAAGCATGATCACTGTGAAGCGTTAAAGCAGAAAGCTCCGAATTTTTTGGACAAACTCTGTGTCACGTGCTCGGCGCACTTTAAGGCCGTCTTGGAATATCTCGACGAAGCTGGCGTTCCGTACGAGCTCGACCACCGATTGGTTCGCGGTCTCGATTATTACAGCCGGACGGTTTTCGAGATTTTTGCGGGTGGGGCAGAAGCCGACCTCGGCTCGCTTGTCGGCGGGGGACGCTATGACTATCTTATGGAAACCATCGGAGGTCATCTGACGCCTGCGGTTGGTGCTGCAGGCAGCATAGAGCGATGGGTTGCGGTCATGAAAGCGAAGCAGTTGCAATTTACGCCGCGCAAAGAGAAGCGGGTGTTTGTTGTTCACGCGGGCGACCTCGCGAAGCAAAAAGCGTTCGCGTTGTTGAAGCGGCTGCGCGCCGAAGGTATCTTGGTTTCTGAGGCGCTTGCCAAGGAATCGCTTGGTGCTCAGCTGAAAGCTGCGGATAAAGAGGGAGTTAATCTTGCTTTAATCTTGGGCCAAAAAGAAATTTATGAGGATACCGTCATCGTTCGCGACCTGGCGAATGGTTTGCAGGAGGCGGTGCCGAATGAGAAGCTGGTTGCAGAAATTAAGAAAAGGTTAAAGTGAACGATTGCTTGTTCTGCAAAATAATCGCGAAGCAGATTCCCGCGCAGATTGTTTACGAGGACGATCATGCGTTCGCGTTTTTGGATATCCATCCGCATGCGCCGGGGCATACGATGGTGATTCCGAAAGTGCATGCGCCGAATTTGCTTGAATTGCCTACGAACGAAGTTGGGTCGCTGTTCGCCGCTGTCCAGCATGTTGTCGGGATGTTATCGAAATCGCTTGCGCCTGATGGGATAACGATGGGTGCAAACCAGGGCCGTGCGAGTGGGCAGGAGGTTGATCATTTACATGTCCATCTCATGCCACGGTGGCACGGCGACGGCGGGCATGCGGTTCAAACGGTTGTTAATAATATGCCGAAGGAATCGCTTGATGAAATGTTGAAGAAGATTTTAAAGGGGAGTGAATAAAAGGGCGAGCCGGACCCTCGAATACTTAGTGAGGATACGGCTCGGAACTGTGAAGGGCTTGGATGCGGCTCGGTTTTCCTTCCGACGGAAAGATCACTTAGTCAAAGGGCCATGGCAACGTTGGCAATGCTCCTCTTTTTATCCGCCACCTTCCAGGGGGAGTGCTTTAAGCACAGTATTACGGATACTCTAAGATTTATTCTACCGCACCTCCAGATACGGGTCAAGTGTGAGTCAGTAAATTTTCTTGCCTATTCCTTGCATTTTTGTATAGTGATATGGCATCAGGCCGATGTAGCTCAGTGGTAGAGCAGACGTTTCATAAGCGTCTGGTCGCAGGTTCGATTCCTGCCATCGGCACGTTTATGGGCACATTTTTTTGATTTGAAACAAATTATGGGCGGATGTCGTATTATGGATATAGAGCTGCTATGCCTGAACGAACCGACGAGGAGATCGCGGTCGAGGTCCAGGAAGGGGGCGCCGAGTCGTTTCGGATTTTGATTGAGCGCTACGAGCCGAAAATGGCTCGGTATGCGAAGCGATTTCTTTTTGCGACGGATGATGCGCAGGATCTGGTACAGGAGATTTTTATCAAGGCATACGTCAACATTCGCAGCTTTGATGTCACGCGGCGTTTTTCGCCGTGGATCTATCGGATTGCACACAACGAGTTTGTGAACGCGTTGAAAAAGAAAACGAAGGAACGCCAGAATATTTCGTTGTTCTATGTTGACGTTCTGTTTCCGCATCCGATTGCCAAAGAAAGTGCGGATGAGGGAACTAGCAATCGGGAGATGAAAGAAATTTTGGAGGGTTCACTCGACAAGCTTAGCTCCAAGTATCGCGAACCGTTGGTGTTATATTATTTAGAGGATATGGATTATAAAGAAATTGCGGAGGTGCTGCATATTCCGGTTTCGACGGTCGGTGTCCGGCTGCAGCGCGGGAAAACCTTGCTGAGAAAATTAGTAAAAAACGATGAACGAAGTTGAACAACACGATCAGAATAAGATGATGGGGGAACAGGTGATGCAAAGCATTACGAGTGGCAAGGTCAAGATGCGGTCGCGCTGGTACTTTATTTTACGCGACGCGCTCGGCATCATCGCCATCATTATCGTCCTCCTGATCGCCGTATACCTTGCGAGCTTTACCATTTTCGTTTTGCGCCAATCAAACGCGCCGTTCGTGTCGCTCTTCGGCCTCGCCGGATGGTATGCGCTGTTTAGCTCTCTACCGCTTGTATTGATCATCCTTTCCACGATTTTTATCATCACTCTCGCCATCCTCGGCCGCCGCTATCCTTTTGGCTATCAATGGCCATTCCTTTATTCAATTCTCGGCGCCATTTTCCTTATCGTCGGTGTTTCATTCCTATTTGTCCAAGACGCTTCCTATGATCAGTTGTTCAGTATCACGCCAATATCATCTCAGGTACCATTTCTTGGCACTTATTATCCCGGCCTTGGCATTTTGCAATCCAACCAGATCCATCGCGGCGAGATCGTATCGCTGACCGGCGATGGTTTCATTATCAACGAGGGCAATAGCCAAATAGATACGATCATCGTTTCTTCGACGACCAAGCTGCCCCCTGCGGCATTTCATCCTGGCGATATGGTTGTTGTCTTCGGTGATGCGAGCCCAACGGGGACTGTTTTTGCGGTTGGCGTGCAGGAGCTTGCGCAATGATAGGAAACGTTGCGGAATTGTGAAAGAAAAATTAAATGGCGCGGTAGTAATGAGTGTTGACCGAGCGAGCGTTGGTACCGACGCCTCAAAGGCCGACATGAAATAAAAGGCCGCAAAACATTGACCAATAAAAACGCCAACATAATTACCACAATCATGTGATAACAGCATTCCAACACACAATATATAGCTCTTTCCATTAGCAGAAATCATAACGTTAATCGTGAAAAATCGTGAAACCTAAGACTCCTCGCATCGCCCCGCTTTCGACCCGGGTCGGCGGGGAGTTTTAGTTTTCGGGATTGTCGCCCCGCCGTTTTTTTGTTACAGTCGAAGTTATGGAGTATAAGATTTCTTTGGATGAGCAGAACCGGATTTTACGGGGGCTTGATGGGCGGCGCGATGCGGAAGCGGAGCGGATTCGGCGGTATTTAGCGATGCCGGATTTGTCGCGGACGCCGGGTTCGCCGTTGCATGAGATTGTTGAGAGTGCCCGGGCGGTTCCGGTCTTAGCTGGTTTCGATGATGTTGTCATTCCGGAAGTCGTGCCGGCGTCGGTAAGTTTTGACCTGTTCGATTTCGCACCGAACCATCCGGCGCGGAGCAAGTCGGACACCTATTATATAGATGAGCAAAATATTCTGCGGACGCACGACACGGTCATGTGGTATTACTACCTGCAATTGCCGGAGATTCGCGCGCGAATGGCGCGCGGCGAGTCGCTCGGCGTAGTTTGTTACGGCAAGGTGTATCGTAAGGACGAGATCGATCGGCGGCACATGAATATTTTTCACCAGTTTGGTGGACTGTATCTCGTGCCGGATAAGAAAGCGGATGGAAGCGATCAACGTCTGACTTTAGACGATTTGCGCGAGGCACTGCGGCAGATTGTCGTCGGATTGTTTGGCGCCGCTGCGAAATATCGGTTTTTGGATGATACGTTTCCATACACGGATCCGTCACTGCAGGTTGAAGTTTGGATTGGTGCGGGCGAGCCGAGCGAGGCGGCAGAAAAGGATGGCACCGGTCGCTGGATAGAAATCCTCGGCGGGGGAATGCCGAAAAAAAGTGTGCTCGCGAACTTTGGAGTTACCGGCTATAACGGCTGGGCGTTCGGTTTTGGCCTCGAACGGCTCGCGATCATCAGCATGGAGTTGCCGGACATTCGATTGCTGTGGTCTACGGACGAGCGCGTCCGACGCCAACTCCACATGGGCACGAAGTTCGTCGAAGTCAGCAAATATCCGCCAGTCATCCGCGACATTTCTTTTATCGTTCCGAAAACGTTTTCACCAAATGATTACTTCGATCTCGTCCGCGACATCGCCGGTGACCTCGTCGAGCAGGTTGAACTGATCGACGAGTATGCTAATGATGAAAAGTTTGGTGCCGACAAGAAGAGCTATGCGTATCGGATTATTTATCGGTCGTCGGACAGGACTTTAACTAACGAGGAAGTTGATGCGCTGCATAAAAAAATAGAGGAGGCGACGGCGAAGGAGTTTGGTGCGGTGGTGAGATAATATATGAAACCAGCCATTCCCAAAGAAGTCGTTGAAATCGCCAAAACCCTCGCCGAGGCGGGGTTCGAGGCGTATTTGGTTGGGGGTTGTGTAAGGGACATTTTAATTGAGCACGAGCCGAAGGATTGGGACATCGCAACGAACGCTCGACCGGAGCAGATTCAGAAACTTTTTACCGACCATGTTTACGAGAATACGTTTGGCACGGTTGGTGTGAAAACGGAGAGCGAGGATCCGCGAGTGAAAGTTGTCGAGATCACGAGCTATCGCATCGAGGGCAAATATACCGATCAGCGGCATCCGGATGAGGTTCGGTTTGCGGAAAAGCTCGAGGACGATTTGGCGCGGCGCGATTTTACGGTCAATGCGATGGCGATGGATTTGCGCGGCGAGATTGTTGATCCGTTTGGTGGCCGGGATGATTTGCGCGCGCGGATCATCCGGACGGTTGGCGATCCGCGCGAGCGGTTCAGCGAGGATGCGTTGCGCTTGATGCGCGCGGTTCGATTTGCGGTCCAACTCGATTTCGAGATCGAACACGAGACGCGTCGCGCGATCCGCGAGCTTTCGCGCTCGCTCGCGCATATTGCACAGGAGCGGATTCGCGAAGAACTTAATAAGATTTTAATGACGCCGCGCGCGATGCAGGGGATTGCGTTGCTCGAAGAACTTGGTTTGCTCGCGTTCGTTTTGCCGGAGCTTCGCGAAGGAATTGATGTTGGCCAGAATAAACATCATATATATAGTGTGTTCGACCATAACCTGAAGGCCCTCGATTACGCGGCGAGTCAAAATTATTCGCTCGAAGTGCGAATGGCGTCGCTGCTCCACGACGTTGGCAAACCGCGTACGAAATCTGGTAACGGTTTGGAGTCGCATTTCTATCAGCACGAATATGTCGGCGCGAAAATGGCTATGAAGGCGCTCGACCGCCTCCGCTACTCGCGCGAATTCGTCGACAAAGTTTCGCACCTCGTCCGTCGGCACATGTTCTTCTATGATGTCGGTACCGTAACACCCGCCGGCGTGCGCCGCTTCGTCCGCCGCGTTGGTCCGGAAAATATCGACGATCTCATCCATGTCCGCGAAGCCGACCGTATTGGCTCCGGCGTCGAACAAGCCGTCCCGTACCGTCTGCGACATTTTTTGTTCATGATCGAGAAAGTGAAGCACGATCCGATCACGCCGAAGATGCTTGCGATTAACGGCGATGAGTTGATGGCTTTGTTGCAGCTGCCGCAGAGCTTGCGCGTTGGGTGGATTTTGCATTCGCTCGTCGAAGAGGTTTTGGAAGATCCTGAAAAGAATACGGCGGTTTATTTGAAGAAGCGGGCCCGCGAACTGAACAAGTTGAGCGATGAAGAGTTGCAGAAAATGATGATGGAGGCACGGGCGCGAGAGAAGGAAGCTGAAGTGGAGGCCGAGGAGATAATGAAGAAAGAATTTAGGGTGAAATAGTCGATTTTTTGAAAAAAGAGTGTTTTAGATTAAAAAATTCTAAAACAAAGTTTGTGGTATTTTTCTCCATGAGTATGGTAAATGGATGGAGAAAAATTTTGATGGGTGGAATGCGAAAAAGCAGATTATTCATAACGATGGGAAGCCCGTGTTTTGTTATCCGCGCGAAATTTGGTGGTGTACCCTCGGCGTGAATGTTGGTTTTGAGCAGGATGGGATCGGCCCAAATTTCCGAAGGCCGGTTCTCGTCGTGCGGGTTTTTAGCAAGGATGCATTTCTGGGTTTGGCACTTACCTCCCAGCAAAAAGAAGGTAAGTATTATTTTCCGCTCGGCATGGTCGATGGTAAAAGCGCCGTTGCTATTCTTTCTCAGGTTCGTTTTATCGATACGAGGCGGTTGACCGAAAGAATTGCTGTTTTAGACGATGGAATCTTTCAGGAAATGAAAAGCGCCCTCTGTAGGACGCTTTTCGAACCTAATTTCTGGTCTCTGCTTTCGCAGGGGCGGGGCCGAAGCCATTGTTGCTCTTCAACTATACCCGATGGAGATTTGTTGTCAACTGCCCCCGCAAAAAGCTATAATAAGCCAATAAACCCCATGACCATCCGCATCAAGCGTTTCGATAAAGACCTGCCATTGCCGAAGCGGCAGACGGAGGGTGCGGCGGCGTTTGATTTAATCGCACGCGAGTCGACGACGATCGCGCCGCACGCGGTTGGTTACATTCCGCTGAACATTGCGGTCGAGACGCCACCGGGATATTTCTTGATGCTCGCCGCGCGGAGTTCGACGCATAAAAAAGGCCTGATGCCCGCGAATGGTTTTGGCATCATCGACCCGGACTTCTCGGGCGACAACGACGAGATCAAGGTGGCGCTCTATAATTTTACGGATGCGCCGGTTGTCGTCGAGCGTGGCGATCGGATCGCGCAGGCGATGTTCGTCGCGGTCGCTTTCACGGGCGAAACGGGCGAATGGAATGAAGTGGACGAGATGCCGAACAAGACCCGCGGGGGGTTTGGGACGACGGGAAATAAATAGTCGGGCTGCTGGGAATTGAACCCAGTCTCTACGCACCCGAAGCGCATGTACTACCGGTATACGACAGCCCGTAACGTCATCTACTGTAACCTTTTTCGGCGCTTGACACAAGTTTCGCGCCGAGTATAATGGACTGGTACGAATGAATACGGCAATAAATCTTTCAAAGTTTTGCGGCTAAACCGCGCTCTTTGTCCATCTGCCGATGGGCAGGGTGCGTATGGTGACGGCCGCTGTCTGCGGCTGATTTTTTACCGGGACTTCGTATAAATAATTTGTAAATTTTACATTCCGAGCGGTGTTGCGAACACGGCCTTCGGGTCGAGCGAGCGGCATTTGTGCGGACTCCGAAAGTAGAGTCGGAGTTTGAAATATAAGAAGCTCTGCATCGTCAATTTAAACAGCTTCCTTGAGTGGCCTGCTTGGCCGCTTGAGTGGCTTACGCACTTAGCATTTATGTGCGTTCCAATTTCTCGACGAAGTGCAGAGCATTAACAGAGCGCGCAAGCGTTTTGTTTAAAGTCAGCATTGGGATGGTTGGCACGATCCGCAAGGATCGGAATAAGGGCGAATGGTGGATGCCTAGACTAGAAAAGGCGATGAAGGACGTGGCGTAGCAACGATATGCTTCGGGGAGGTGCGTAGCAACCTGTGATCCGGAGATTTCCGAATGGGGAAACCTTATTGAGTAAACCTCAATAGTCTCGGCGTAAGTCGAGAGCGAACCCGGTGAAGTAAAACATTCCAGTAACCGGAGGAAAAGAGAACAAAACAGTATATTCCCTGAGTATCGGCGAGAGAAAAGGGAAGAGCCCAAACTAGTTCAATGATTTATATCGGACTTGGGGTTATAAGTTTTTAACACTTTATTATAATAACGTTGGCCGGCAATAGTGGCGTGACAGCGTTATAAATAAACGGAGAAGTTACAAAATCATTGGTTAGCCGAAGCCGTCTGGAAAGCGGTGCCAGAGCGGGTGATAGCCCCGTAGGCGAAAATTAGTGGCCTTCTAGTTTTTAACTCTTGAGTACTTCGGAGTAAAACAGTTCCGGAGGAATTTGCCTGTACTATCAGGTAAGGCTAAATACTTTTCTAGATCGATAGTGAACAAGTACCGTGAGGGAAAGGTGAAAAGCAGGCCGGTGAGGCCGTTGAAATAGAACCTGAAACCATTTGTCTACAAGGAACTGAAGCTCGTTAAACGCTTCGCATTGGAAGTAACAACAAGAGTGACCGGCGGGCACAAAGTTGCGCGTAAGCGCAACTTTTTAATAGTGCCTCTGCTAGGCACACTGTTGCTCCCAACGCGAAGCGTTGGGAGCAACAGTGTGCCTATTGAAGAATGAGCCAACGACTTATTTTGCATTGCACGTCTAAGCGCCGCGAGCGCGAAGGCACAGCGAAAGCGAGTCTTAATAGGGCGAACTATATGCAGTGCGGAATAGACCCGAAGCCAGATGAGCTTGCCTTGGGCAGGTTGAAGTTCCGAGAAATCGGGATGGAGGACCGAACCGGTGGGTTGTTCAACACCCTCGGATGACCTGAGGTAAGGAGTGAAAAGCTAATCGAATCTGGTAATAGCTGGTTCTCTCCGAAACAGTTTTAGGACTGGCGGTATCGATAAAGCATGTGGGGGTAGAGCACTGGATGGTTCCTACAGGGCGAAAGGGCGAGGCACCAATCAAACTCCGAATACCAGTGAGGATCCGATACTAGTTAGACTGCGGGGGCTAAGCTCCGTGGTCGCGAGGGGAAGAGCCCAGATCATCAATTAAGGTCCCTAAATCCATGCTAAGTGTAAAAGGCAGTCATCACCCATTAACAGATAGGAGGTTGGCTTAGAGGTAGCCATCCTTTAAAGAGTGTGTAACAACTCACTATTCGACGGGTGGTGGCGCCGAAAATGTACCGGGGCTAAGTATGGTACCGAAATTATGGGTGCGGAAGTTCCTTCGGGAATTTCTGCGCGGTAGGAGAGTATTTGAATCAGCTGCGAAGGTCGACCCGTGAGGGCGGCTGGAGCGTTTCGAAGAGAAAATGTTGGCATGAGTAACCACAATCCCAATGAGAAATTGGAACCCCGAAAATCCAAGGTTTCCGTGGCACTGGCAATCAACCACGGGTTAGGCGGTCCTAAGGTGATCCCGAAAGGGGCAGCTGATGGGAAGCTGGTTAATATTCCAGCCCGACCGTACGATCATATTCAGAGGACGAAGGATATAAGTAAGTGTGCCTTATTGGTTTGGCATTCTTTGTACTAAGTTCAAGCATGTACCGAGAGAAGGTCAGGAATTTACCTGGCTGACACTTATGAAGAGCTTTCCGAGAAAAGTCTGATAAAACGAGCGTAAGGTCTCCGTACCGGAAACCGACACAGGTGGATAGGGCGAGAAGCCCAAGGGGAACGAGTGATTTGCCTCTAAGGAACTCGGCAAAAAAGCGGCCGTAAGTTAGCGATAAGGCCTGCCGTCCGCAAGGACGGCCGCAGCGAAAGTCTCTCTGGCAACTGTTTACCAAAAACACAGCTCCCTGCTAACTCGCAAGAGGATGTATAGGGGGTGACGCCTGACCGATGCGAGAAGGTCAAGATTGGGGGTGATGCGCAGCAATGTGTATTGCTCACTGATTCAAGCCCTCGTCAATGTCAGCGATAACTATGAACAACATTGTAGTTGTAAAATTTTGCTATATGCTGGAATACCCGCGCATATCGAAGTACTTCGCGAGCAATCGAGAAGTGACAATTTTCGATCGATGCGGACAATCAGCAGGAAACTCGTACTCTAGAAAATGGGGATGTTGGTACGGCTCGGAATTCGACAAGCGGAAGATCTACGGATCAGAAGCATTTTGCGCAGGCATACGAATTGCAACGAGCGCGACCAAGGTGCGCAATATTCTCAGGGGGAATTTGTTGCTGTAGCAATGAATTCCCCACCCATTTTCTAGGATGCGAGGATCCTCAGAGACTACACGCAAAACATCAATGAAAATTGATGATGATATAGTCCGAACTTCATGGCGACATGAAGAGTTGCTTTGGTGAAAATCGAAGCAGATTAACACACTTGAATCGTTCTAAGGTGATTGCATTGCCTTAGTAAAACCTAACTATATGCTGGAATACCCGCGCATATCGAAGTACTTCGCGAGCAATCGAGAAGTGACAATTTTCGATCGATGCGGACAATCAGCAGGAAACTTCTTCGGAAGAATCCTCAGAGACTACACGTTGGGATCGTCGAAAGACGATAAGATATAGTCCGAACTGCATGGCGACATGCAGAGCCAAACAGAAATGTTTTGGCCAACGAAAGTTGTAACATGTTTGAGCGCAATTCCTTTTCGGGTAAGTTCCGAAGCGCACGAAAGGCGTAATGACTGGGGAACTGTCTCAGAGGCAAGCTCGGTGAAAATGCGATTCCCGTGAAGACGCGGGATACCTGCAGCGGGACGAAAAGACCCCGGAAGCTTTACTGCAGCTTGGTATTGTCTTTAGGATCTTACTACGTAGCGTAGTGGTGAGAGGTTGAAGCGGCCCTTTCGGGGACCGTGGACTCGTCAATGAAACAGCCATTTTTAAGATTTTAAAGTCTAACCTGTGGAGAGTGCGCAAGCTAAACTCTATGGGGACAGTGCTTGGTAGGCAGTTTAAATGGGGCGTTTTCCTCCAAAAGAGTAACGGAGGAGTTTATTAAGGTTGGCTTAGCCCGGATGGAAATCGGGCAGGACGTGCAAACGCATAAGCCAGCTTGACTGCGAGACCTACAAGTCGAGCAGGTGCGAAAGCAGAAGTTAGTGACCCGACAACACTTCATAGAAAGGTTGGAGACACCGGATAAAAGCTACTCCGGGGATAACAGGCTAGTATTGTCCGAGCGTCCACAGCGACGACAATGCTCGGCACCTCGATGTCGGCTCGCCTTAGCGCGGAGGTGAAGAAGCTCCCAAGCGTTTGGCTGTTCGCCAATTAAAAGGGCACGTGAAAGTTCGCGTCTCTCCCGAGTAATTGGGAGATGTGAATCAACTTATATCGGTGAATCCCTAAAGTTTTGAACCCAAATTTTAGGATAATACCGAGGGAAGATTCTGGAAAAAATAAATGGATCGCACTATAATTTTTATATGGCGAATTCCATTACTGCAAAAGAATTAGTGGCATACAAAGAATCTCTTACTATGCTTCAACCTATTCAGCGAGACCTATTAATTGGCTCGTTGTTGGGCGATGGCAATCTAAGGTTCTTGCGAGAAAATCTCGAAGCAACGTTTACTATCGATCATAGTCTTAAGCAAGAAGATTATGTGTGGTATAAATATCGCATTTTAAAGGCTTGGGTTTTAACAGAACCTAGAATTTTTACGCGTATTTACCATAAAGATCGAGAAAAAACGTTAAGCTCTGTTAGATTTTCTACGCTAAGTCATTCGGCATTCACTTCTTGGTACGATATTTTCTATCAAGAAGGCCGAAAGATCATACCTGAAAATATCGAAGAAATTCTTGTTTCGCCATTTTCTCTTGCAATTTGGTTTATGGATGATGGCAATAAAAATCATCAAGCGGTTTTCTTGAATACCCAGCAATTCTTGCTCGATGAGCAGGAGTTATTGCGAGAATGTTTACTGAAGAATTTCGGCTTACATTCTACAATGAATAAGCACTGGGTATATAACGGAAAACAGTTGTATCGAATTCGAATCACAACGGAGTCCACGAAAGAACTTCGTAGATTGATCCAAGAATTCATGCTGCCATCATTGCAATATAAACTTCCAGTTTCCCCGTAACGACTTGATCGCGAGTGCGATCGGATAGCGGTTTTTGAGCTGCTATAATACGTTGACGTCCTAAGATGGCTTAGGATGGTGATATAGTCTATTCCCTTGGTGACAAGGGGCATAAATGGAGCTGGGTTCAGACCGTCAAAGTAAGATAGCCCAATCGAGGGCAATGTTAAGTAAGAAACGGCGGCTTTCCGCAGAGATGCGGATCGAATAAATCGACTCATATCGGTGAAGTCCTATATAAAATCTAAACCTGGTTTTATAGGATAATACCGAGGGAAGTTTTTCGGTGGATGAAGATTCATTGAAAAACCCCGTAGAGACTTGGCCAATGAAATGGCCGGATGGAAAGTACTTCCATAATACGTCGATTCTCCGAAGCGGTTCGGAGAGTGGTATAGTCCAAAGCGTCAGTAATGACGAGATGATAGAATTGCGTGAGACAGGTTGGTCTCTATCTGCTGCAGGCGTTTAAACACTTGAGGGGAGTTGGCCTTAGTACGAGAGGACTGGGCTGAACATACCTCTGGTCTACCAGCTTTGCCACCAGGTGAATTGCTGGGTAGCTATGTACGGAAGGGATAAGCGCTGAAAGCATCTAAGCGCGAAGCCTACCCCAAGATTAGGTGTAGTGCCGACAGAACAAATGGCACAAGGATATTGGCCGAGAAGATAATTCTTCCGGCTAGGCGCGAGGAGCGACGCGTACTTCATGTACGCTAACGACGAGCAACAACGCCGGAAGAATTATCTTCTCGGCCCGAAGGGAAGCTCAAAAGAGAGCTGCCTCTTCGTTGCTTCTCCTCGGCGTACGTAAAGTACGCTTTCGTCGTCGCGCCTTGAGGCAGCTCTCTTTTGAGCTTCCAATGCCTTGCGGCATTTGTTCTGTCGGCACAGGTCTCGTGGAAGACTACCACGTAAAAGCTATGTCTCTATGCCGTGTTTGAACCGATTCGAAGGAGCAATCCGGAGGAAAGGTGATGATATGGCATTGAGGCGGCGAATAGGTCTCAGGTGTAAGCTCAGCAATGAGTTTAGCCGAGAGATACTAATGACCCGCCAACCATCCCAATGCTGACTTGCGCTGTCCGAAAGGATAGCGTGCATTAAAAAATTCTTATATTTCTCTATAATACAAAAGGCCGAGCGGCTTTTTGATGTCGGTGCTTTATTCGGGCGTGCCCCACCTCATCCATTCCGAACTGAGAAGTGAAACCGCCCCAATCTGATGATACTTACGGTTCGCCGTGGGGAAAGTAGGATGTGCCGACATCAAAGTGCCGCTTCCGCCCAGAAAAATAAGCCAGCTCTGCGTTCGCGCGTGCAGGCGTTTTTCGGTTATAATAAGAATAATGTCCACTCGCACTGCCAAGCAATTGATCTACGGAACGCTGTATGCTGTTATCTGGGTCGCCGTCATCTGGCTGGGTTATCTGGTCTTCGCGCGGCCTGCGCCGCCGCCTCCGCCACCGCCGGTCGAACAGCCAATCCAGATTATCAGCGTCCAGGCGTTCACGGCAGCTCCCGGCCAGGATACGTTCCTCGCGAAGATTGCGAACACGAACTCGAGCACGGCTGCTTGGAGCTTTCGATTATTCGTTCAATACGTATGATGCATCCGGCACGCTGATCGCGTCCTATCCCGGCGAATCGTTTGCATATCCGAACGAAGTGAAGTATCTTGTGTTGGTCAACCAGGCGGTTGCGAGTTCGGTGGCGACCTTCGATCTTACGGTTCCAACAACGACGACGAGTTGGATTGCTTCATCGTCGTATGGTGCGTTGCCGCAGCTTGCCGTGGAAAGCGTGTCGACGCAGATCGGGTCGTCGACAATCGTTGCTGGCGGCGAATTGCTGAACAACGACACGGCGACATTTAATAATGTTTTCATAATTGCTATTTTCAAGGATGCGAGCGGCAACCCGATCGGCGCTTCGCAGACCGAGGTCGGGAGCATCGCGCCTGGCCAAGCGGTCCCATTCTCGGTCATCTACCCGGCCGTCGCGGCCATCAATCCTGCCGCAACGGAAGTCGACGCCTATGCGTATAGACAATAACCATGAAATTTTTTCGATCTGAACGGGTCAGTAAATTATTAAAAGAACACATCTCCGAACTCATCATCCGCGAGGTTGAGTTTAAGAATGCGCTTGTGACGGTAACCGATGTCGAGGTTGATAAGAAGCTCGAGCATGCAAAGGTAAAGGTGAGCGTCATTCCGAGCGACCGTGCGCTCGCCGTCATCCACGAGCTCGACAAGCAGGCGCCGCACCTGCAATATTTATTATTAAAAAAAATTAATATCAAGCCGATGCCGCGCATCGCGTTCGTTATTGACCATGGTTACGAGAACGCGGCGCAGGTGGAGAAGCGGTTGATGGGGAAGTAAAAAATTATTAAATTTTCCTGATGTGCCCGGGGCGAGAGTCGAACTCGCATGACCTTGCGATCGAGGGATTTTGAGTCCCTTGTGTCTGCCATTCCACCACCCGGGCATATGCTGGCATCCCAGATTTTACCGAAAATCTTTACCGAAAGCAACTATTCTTTATTTCTCCTCTTCGCCCTGCGTCTTTGTAACCCACCATCGACACCCAGGTAATGCCCGGCCTTCCCGAAGATCAAAACGAACAGCGCGAATAAAATGACAACTTCATCGTTTACGAGCTGGACGGGATTGAACGCGGTGAAGTTAATTGCGGGGAGTAAATTGGCGAGGATGATGACGATGCCGATGAACGAGGCGAGGCGAGTGAATAAGCCGATGATGATCAAAACGCCGACGGCGAGCAAGGCCCAGGCGAAAACGGCGGAGGGGATTGCGGCGATAGGCGATGGCGAGGCAGAGCCGGAGCCGCTGAGCCAGGAGGACAGGCCGGGGAGTGAGCGCGTGCCGAGCGACGAGGCGAGCGATGGCGCGAATAAACTGGCCCAGCCGAGATAGAAAAAGCTGAGCCCGATTGCGAGGCGGAGTAATAACAAAGAAAGTCGGAGCGAGTGGTTCATAGCGTCGAGTAGGTACCTACCTCTAAGTATAATATAATATGAGTATGGAAGTCGTGCGCATCGCAAACGATCCGAAGCTGCCTCCGCGGCTCGATAACGGCAAAAAGCATTCGCTTGGCCAGCGGGCATTTTTGATCTTTTTATTCCCGCGGCTGAAATGGGTTATTTTTCTTGCGGCATTGACCGTCGCCGCATGGTACGCCGAGCGGTGGATTCCGATCGACTATCAGCAGTGGGGAATGTATGTTACCGAAGGACTGCTCGCACTCACGGTCGCGTTTTTCGCGTTTATATTTCTCGAAACCTACATGGAATATCGCTACTATACGTATTTATTCACCGACGAAGCATTTATCATGACATACGGGTACATGGTTCGCAACGAGGTTGCGACGTTGTACCACCATATCCAAAATGTAAATATCGAACGGTCGGTCCTTGACCGGTTTATCGGCGTGAGCAAGCTGATCATTTTGATGACGGGTTCCGATCGAGAGACGCGGCGCAACCAAATTGTCCTGCCTGCGATCGGGCGTAAAAAGGCGCGTTTGGTACAGTCCGAGCTCTTGCGCCGGGCGCGACGCGATGCGATTCAGCGTCAGGGGGAGGAGTGAGGCGTTTTTCTTGGCAAAAAATCTTTAGATTTTTTTAATGCCGGTGTGGTAGAGTTTAGCTAGTTTATTTTTGTGCGCAGAGAAAGGAGGTAGGATGTCAGACTTTTATTCGGCCTTCGAATCACCTCGTGCCAGGAAAAAGGGATTATCTCGTAAGAAAAAAGCGCCTCGGCTGCTGTGGGCATGCCTGTTTATGGCAGGCGCCGCCGCTTTTCTGTACTGGTTGGTGCGATGTTGTTGTTAGTATTGTCGTTGGGCTCGGTGCATATTTACTGCCGAGCCCTTTTCTTTTCGTCATGGTTTCGATAGAATAAAGGCGATACTGTTGGTCCGGTTGCTAAGTGGTAAAGCATGGGTCTGCAAAACCCATATACGCGGGTTCGATTCCCGCCCGGACCTCACTTTATTTTTTAAGAGATTTATCGTAGTCTTTCTTTGATGCCCGGGTGGTGGAACGGTTTACACGGAGGACTTAAAATCCTTGACCCGAAAGGGTTTGTGGGTTCGAATCCCACCCCGGGCACAGATGGTATAATTGAGTGATGAATAGCGAGGAGGGTGATTATTATAAGAAACGTGCCCTGAGGCGGCTTGCAATTATTGTCGCCGTTGTTGCCGTTGCTGGCGGTGCAACATGGTATATCGCGCGTTCGCCGGATTCATTCGGCGACCTACCACTGCTTGATGCGTCGAAGAATTTCTCGGCACCGGCGCCGCTGATTGCGACGTCGACTTCGGCGGGGTCAACCGTCGGGAAAACGATTGGCGCCGGGTCATCGACGGCCAATGCATATACGCTGACCCGCGCTGGCGTTATCACCGATACGAACGAGCAGCGCGCCGAGAACGGTAATGTGCCGCCGCTCGCGGAAAACGCGACGCTCGACGAGGTGGCGACGCTGCGCCTGAACGATATGTTTGCGAGGCAATATTTTGAGCATATTTCGCCACCGGACGCGAACGGCGCCACGTCGAGCGCGCTCACGGTCGCCGAATCGCTCGGATACGCATACATCGATCTCGGCGAAAATTTGGCGCTCGGCAATTTTTCTGGCGACCAAGGTGTCATTACGGCATGGATGAATAGTCCTGGCCATCGCGCGAATATTCTCGACGTCAATTACACGGAGATCGGCGTCGCGGTCGGTGAAGGAATTTTTCAGGGAGAACAAACCTGGATTGCGGTCCAGGTGTTTGGCCGGCCCGCATCTGCTTGCCCATCCCCTGATGCGAGTTTGCAGGCGACGATTGAGGCGGCGCAGACACAACTTGCCACTATGCAGAAACAACTCTCGACGGACAAGGCGCAGATTGATGCGGCGCAGTCGGCGGGAACGACGGATAGCGCCTCGTACAATCAGGAGGTGGACGATTATAATTCGTTGGTCGCGCGATATAATATGCTTTCAACACAGGTCCAAACTGAAATTACCCAGTACAACGCCGAAGCGACTGCTTATAATACGTGCATCGGTGCGGCTTCTTCAACGGCTACGTCTTCAGCTGCAGCGACTGCTATTATGAACTTCCAATAAGGAACCCGGCGAGTAAGACGAGCGCACCACCGAAAACGACTTGCAGAATCGAAAAGAAAAAATTCAGCTTGAAGTACCGATAGCGGATGTACGCGATTGTTATCAGTTCGATGCCGACGATCAAGTAGGCGAGGTCGAGTGCGTGGTTGAGATTCGAGATAAGGAAGGGGAGCGTGTGCATAATACCGCCGACGAACGTCATGCCGCCGACGATCGCTCCGCGCGCGACCGGATGGCCGCGCCCGGTGTCCTTGCCCGTGTCCGAGAGCGCCTCTGCGAAGGCCATACTGATGCCCGCGCCGGTTGCCGCTGAGACACCGATAAGGAACGCGACATGTGACTCATGGGTCGCGAACGCTGCCGCGAAGATCGGCGCGAGCGTCGAGACCGAGCCGTCCATCAGGCCGGCCAGTGCCGGCTGGACGACCTTCAGGAGGAAGGCGGTGTCAGGATTATGGGTTTGGTTTTCGGCGGCGGAATCGTTTGCCATTGTTGTGTCGATTGTTAAAATTGCATTAAATTACTGATGCGATTTTTTTGTCGGGCCGTGGGGAATCGGACCCCAGCTACATGACCCCCAGCCACGCGTACTACCATTATACGACGGCCCGCTTTAATACTGTTATTTATTGTTCTGCGGAAAACGATTCTGCTTCTTTAATAATCATTTGAAAAACTTCATCACGACGTATTTCCGAGAGAATCTGTAATTTATTTTTTTCTTTGGTTTTCTCATTGATTATAGCATCTATAATCGCGAGCACCTCCTTATATCTTGCGGCGGCTTTTCTTTTGCCCTTTTTCTCCGCATATTTCCTGAATGCTTCCAGCTGGATTTTAACTTCAAAAAGAAATTGAAATTGAACGGGATCGTTTTCAAGGCGTCTCTGAAGGCGTGGAACCTCCTTGGGGTCCTTATTCTTTTTAGCTTCGAGCACGAGATTGATGAGGTTAGCTATGGTTGGTTGATCTGCCCCAACAATTACTCGAGGGAATCCTGATAATTCCCCGCGTAATCCGCGAGATTTAAAATACTTTACACGAGTTAATTTATCCTCATCAATAGACCTTCTGACATCATTAAATTTTTCGCGGATTTTTTCTTGGCCTTTTGTCACGTCGAATGCAAGAGCCAAGTGTGATCGTCCTTGGTCTTGTTCAAATTCAACAATCGTATCAACTTTATTAACAATATCGTCGAAGCGGGATGGTTTAATAACCTGAGCATCCGGCCCGAGCCATGCATTTTCTACGATTTGTGTATCGACTATTACTTCAAAAAGACGCCCTCGCCTCGTATGGCCTCTTTCTTGCGGGCTTAGTTCCCGAGCTTCAATTGATTGGTCAACTTTTTCAACGTAAGCCATATCGCTTGCGACATCCTTATAGAGATCAGTAAAATCCTCGGGATCAATGGGTTTGACTTGGCTGCGTTCTACGAGCAAAGAAAAAAGCTCTTTTTCTTGTGGAGAAAGCGTTGTAAGCTCCTGTTCGCTATTCGAATCGGATGATTTTGAAAATGCCGTTTCGATTCCCATCTTATAATAATGCTACTTAGCCGCCGCAACCACCGCCTTCTTCACCCTCACCCGCGCCGGCTTATGCAGGTCCGCAGGCAGCCCGTGCAAATAACCATCCGTTTGCCGTCAACCATTGCTGGCTGGAGATTGGGATGTTTTCGAGTCCAGTTAACCGGATTATAATGACCGCGCAGGAGCTTTCGTTCGCCGCCCATCTGCGATCCTTTGTGGCACATTGCACACTGTTTCATAGGTCAAATTGTAACGTAACGGCGGCGAAAACGCAAGGCGCCTAATCGATCCGCACCTTCAGTTTCCGCGATTTCTTCTTGTTCACTTTCGGCAACCGGACGGTCAGAATCCCGTTGCGGAACGCCACCTCGGCACTCTCGGGGTCGACTTCCTGCGGCAAAATAATAGAGCGTGAGAATCGGCCCCAGTAGCATTCCTGGTGATAATAATTTTCGTCGCTGACTTCTGTGGCGCGATAGCGAACGCCCTTGATCGAGATTGAGTCGGTCGTGACGTTGACATCGATGTCTTCCGGTTTGACTCCCGCCATCGCGGATTCAACAACGATGTCGGCGTCGGTTTGGTAAACGTCAACCATTAACGATCCTTCCGGTTCGGCGTCATCCCATGCGTCGGCGCGTCCTTCCTTTGCGGCAGCAGCGGCGCGCGTCGTCCGGCGCGATGTGACGGCGCTCGCATCGGCTTTTGCGAGTTCGACTTCAAACGTGCCCATGTCGGTTTCTTCACCGTCGCTTCCGGTGTCGAGCTTTAACGGCTTTCCGTTCGCTAAATTTTCAAAAAAGTTTTCGTCCATGGAGTGTCAAATTTTATTTAATCGTAATTTAATAATCGCTTAAGCTGCTGAAGTCGTTTACACTGCCTCCGCCACTTTTATCTTTTCGAAATCATTCAAAACGAAGAATCCGATGACGAGCAAAAAGAGAACTGAATATCCGATCGGTGCGTAATTAAGTATAAGGTAGTTGAATGAGGCGTGCAAGATTGTGGCGAAGATGAAGCCGGCAATGATGTAATGTGGCACTTTTTTATGCATGATGCCGAGTGCCCAGTGGTAGCCGACGATGGCGGATGTTAACGAGTGGAGGAGGGTGGCACCGACGAAGCGGAGCGAAACGGTTTCGAAGACGCTGACGAAGATCGCGCCTTGCCCTGATGCGGCTGCTGCGGCGACGTTCGTTATCGCGCCGATGTTTTCGAGCGTCGCGAATCCGAGCGCGGCGACGATCATGTATATCATCGCGTCGATCGGGTCGATGAGCACTTTATTTTTTCCGACGGCGAAATAGGCGGCGCCGAATTTCATCAGCTCTTCGATCGCAGCGAGGCCGAGTAGGAGGGAAATCAGCTGGAGAAAAGTTGATGCAGCGATGCCGGCAACGCTGTTTTGGATTTGTTGGGTGATCGCCGTAAGCGATGGAGCGCCCGCGGCTGCCGTCGCGGCATTGAAAAGCTCTTCGATGATGATCGTAAAAAAGCCGGAGACGATGCCGACGATGAAGGTATAGACGATGAGCGGCTTGGGTTCCGGATGCGGATCTTCGCTCAGATAAAAAATCAGCCACGCGAAGCCGGGGACCAGGCCGAGGAAGACGGAAAGGAGGAGCATTAGTTTAATTTTAGCATACTTATATTTCGCCGCCGCGGGCGTTTAAATTCGTTCAGATTTGTCAAACATTTTTTAATCTTTCTTTAATGTCGGTATGGTAGGGTGGAGGGATGAAACCACTTGGAAGGGTGAAAATCGAATGGTCACCAGAATTTGCCTATGCAATGGGATTATTGGTGACTGATGGTTGCGTCTATACCAATTATAAGACCGTCAATTTGACTTCAAAAGATGAAGAGCAGATTGAGAATTTTAAGCGATGCTTGGGAGTTGATAATAAAGCTGGCATGAAAGGTGGGAGTTTTGGCAAAGAAAAAATATATTTCAATCTTCAAATCGGAGATGTTCAGTTCTGTAAATTCCTCGATAGCATTGGCATAACGCCGCATAAAACGAAAACCATTGGTGCTGTTGATATTCCCGATGAATATTTTTTCGATTTCCTGCGCGGTCATCATGACGGCGATGGCACATTTTATTCATACTGGGATCTGCGGTGGCATTCGAGTTATATGTTCTATACTGTTTTTATCTCTGCGAGTGAAGCGCATATTCTTTGGATGCGAGAAAAAATTAATCAGCTTATCGGTATTCGTGGCCATTTAACTAAAACAGGCAAGACGCCGATGCATGCTTTGAAATATGCCAAGAATGAATCATTGATTTTATTGTCGGAAATGTATTATAATCCTGATGTTGTTTGCTTGTCCCGGAAGCGTGAGAAGATCATAAAAGCGCTTGCGGTTGAGAAGCAGCAATTGTACGTCAGGAATTAATGCTCGGGTGGCGAAATTGGTACACGCACCAACTTGAGGTGTTGGCGCCGCAAGGCTTGGAGGTTCGAGTCCTCTCCCGAGCACAAAGGAAAATTTATTCTACTCACTCGATAAAATCTGGATTGTCGAGGTTCAAACCTGGATGCAATTCCCTAGTTGCGGATGCTATACTTGTTTCATGGAACTCTATTTCGTTTTTCTGGATATTGGGCCGAATACCGGATTTTTGAGCGATGCAATTCATAATCCGTTTTCCCTAGTAGCTATGCTTGCCGCTTTTTGCCTCCTTCTCTATGCCGTATTTCCATATTTCACGCCAAGCTCACGAAAACCCTTCAAGCTTTTCCAAGATAAAACGAGGTCATCTTTCGCTGCCATAGCAGTTGTCATTCTTATTTTGGTGGCAATTTTGGTTAAATAAACTACGGATATTTTGTTATAAACCAGATTCGAATTTGGTTCGTTGTCCCGCCAAGAGAAATTTGGTTTTACGTGTTCCATAAAACCTGGATTATACAGGTTCGAATCCGCTATGTCCCAAAACGTGTTAAAATGGCGATATGGCAAATATAAATAATTTTGCTTTTATTGACAGCAACAATCTTTACCAAGCGATGAAGATGTTGGGATGGAAACTGGATTACGGAAAGTTCAGGGTGTTTTTATCGGATAAATATGACGTCCAGAAAGCATACCTTTTTATTGGTTTTATGCCGGAAAATCAGGCTATGTACACCAATCTCCAGCAAAAAGGATATATTTTAGTTTTCAAGCCGGTGTTGACGCATAAGGACGGAACAACAAAGGGGAATTGCGATGCTGATTTAGTATTAAGAGCGATGATAGAATATGTAAATTATGATAAAGCGATAATTGTAAGTGGTGATGGCGATTATTATTCTTTGGTGGATTATTTAAAAACGCAGGAAAAATTGGAGCAGCTTATTATCCCAAACGAGCTTCGGTATTCCGCACTGCTTAAAAAGGTCAACGATGAGCATCTAAAATATATCTCATTCCTCAATCGAATGCGGAGTAAGTTGGAATACATCAACTCTAAAAAGCCCCAAAAATGAAAAGGGCCCCAGGAGGACGGAACCTCAAGGGAGCCTTTTCGTGGTGATACCTCAATATACTACAACCCAGCGCTAGGTTTTGCAATAGCCCATAATTATTGGTTTTTCTTTATAAAATAGGTTCGAACCTGGTCCGATACCCCGCACAAAATCAAATCTGCTATACTTAAAGTATGCAAAAACTAGACGCCATCGGCACCCTGTTTGCCAATAGCTGGAAGCGGTTCGAGGAGAAGTTTGCGACGACGGTCGCGATATTCGTGGCGCCGGTCGTTTTGGTGGCCCTTACCCAATTGCTATTCTTGCAGAAAACGCCGATAGGGGATGTTCTTGGTGGGGTGCTTGAGATCGTCGCCATCATCGTTTCGATCCTTGCTTCGTACGCATTGGTCTCCGCGTTCGGCAAAAATACGGGCTTCGCCGCTTCATACCAGACCGGCGTCAAGGTGTTCTGGTCGGGTGTCTGGATCACGATTCTTGTCTGCCTCGCCGTCTTCGGCGGCTTTATCATGCTCATCATCCCGGGCATTATGCTCGCGTTCCAGCTTTCGTTTACGAGCTACGCGCTGATCCTTGACGACAAACGCGGCATGGCGGCGCTCGCGCAAAGCCGTGCGTACGTTACTGGTTACTGGTGGGCGTTTGTCGGCCGCAGCTTATTGCTCATCCTCGTCTTCCTTATCGCCGAACTCGTTATTATCGCGCCGCTTACCGTATTGCTCGGCGGTGTTGCCGGTATTATCCTCTCCGCCGCTTTCACGCTTTTCATCACGCCGTTCGCCGTTTCGTATCAGTATGAAATTTTCCATAACCTGCGCCGGCTGAAGCCGGATGTTGCCGCCGAAGCCGGGAAGATTGATGAGGGCTTTGTAAAAGTTTCGATGGTCGTTGGAATCGTTGGCGTCGTGTTCGTTCCGATTTTGGTCGTTGCCGCGATCGCGTTCCTTGGGCCGAAATTTTCGGCGCAGTGGCGTGCGCAGTATCCGAACGGGTATCAATATTCCTGGCCCGCCGGGACTGCGACGAGCAGTATACAAATTTCACCGACGAGCGGTCCGGTTGGGACGTCGGTCATGATCAGTGGCGTTGATGCTGGCGCGCTTGGCGCGACGGAGACGGTTTTGATGAACAATCTGGTGGCCGAGCGTGATGTGCCGGTTGCGAGCGATGGATCGCTGATGTTCACGGTTCCGTCGACGCTCGGTCCGAACTGCGACCCGACGCAGGTGTGCCCGCAGTTCCTGATGCAAACATCACCGAAGACCTATACGATTTCACTCGAACAAAATGCACAGGATCCGAATCCAGTTGAAGTCGGCATGTTTACGGTCGTCGGCAGCAGTATCGGAACGGTAAATCCAGGTGGGCCGATTCAGCCGGTGCAGCCGCTAGAGTAGCTGCTAGATCAGCTGGTCGCTGTCGCGATCCGATTGGTCAAAACTTTCTTCCGGTTTTTCGATTGCTGCCGTTCCTTCCAGCTCGAGTTCGTCGCCCGTGATGCGATAAACGTCTTTGTTGATCTTGCCGAATTCTTTGCCCATCGCATTGTAGGCGGAAACGGTCGTCGTCAGATTTTTCCCGACGCGGTTCATATATTCCTGATACGTTAATAAATGTTTACTCAATTCACCGACCCGCTCGATAATTTTTGTTACATTCTCTTGAGCGTGTAATGCTTTCATGCCTTGCAAGACGGTTAGCAGATAGGCGAGAAATGTCGTAGGGGAGACGATCATCACTTTCTTTTTGCCGTATGCATACTCGATCAAGTTTAAATTGCTCGATTTTATGGCCCCGACTTTGTTTGTTAACAGGTCGTAGTAGATCGCTTCGGAAGGGATGAACATAAAAGCAAAATCCAAAGTGCCTTCTTCGGGCTTGATGTATTTCGATGTCTCGTCGATGCGCAGCTTGAGGTCGTTCGCGAACGCAGTTTCGAACCGCTCACGGTCGGCTTTGTCCGATGCTTCGAGGATGCGATTATAATTTTCGAGCGAGAATTTCGAGTCGACGGGAATGATGCCATCTTTTGTTATGACAGCGGCATCAACAATCGTTCCGTCCTTAAACGGGTATTGCATTTTGTACGCTGTCGGAGGCAAAACATTTTTCAAAACGGTTTCGAGGTAATATTCACCGAGCACACCGCGCTGTTTCGGATTTTTCAAAATATCCTGGAGATTTTTTAAATTGTCCGCAATCGAGACAACCTGGCGCTGACCTTCGCCAACTTTCGCGAGCTCCTGGGTTATCTCTTTTATTAGGCGTGTGCTTTCGGTCGCCTGGGCGAAGGCTTTGTTTGTCGAATCGTTCAGTTTTGATTCGATCGTTCGGGTCAGCTCGTTGATTTGGTTTTGAAGGAGAAGCAAAGATTGGTCGTCCTGTTTTTTCGGTTCTTCTTTGCGCCGGAAAAGCTGCCAGACGATAATGGCGAGAAGGATGATGACAACAACGAAAAATACTATATCCATAGGTATAGTTTACTCGTTCGTCTGGAGAAAAACAAAAAGCCCCATTTCTGGGGCTTTTTGTTTTACCGTGAGTCAAACACAGCGCTGATCTGGCTTGCTATCCGTATGTTTAGGATAGCAAAAGGATATTTCTTGTCAAGCCATCAGAAGTAAAATATTTGGACGGTGTGGACCCGCGGGGAGTCGAACCCCGTGACTCCGGATAGCAAGCCAGAGTCAGCAACCGTGCCGAGCCCCACCGCGCAGCCAGTATAACAAAAAGGTGATTAAAAAATTCTAAAGATTTTTTGCGGCGAAATAAACAAGTGAGATAACAAAAAAGACCGATGCATTCTGATGCCTCTCGGTCTTTTTTGTTATCTCACTTGTGTTCGGTGTGAACCTACCAAGAGCGGCGTCCGCCGCCATTGCCGCCTCCGCCGTAGCTGTCGCCACCGCCGGAGCGAGGTGCACGGGCTTCCATCGGTTTCGCTTCGTTGACCGTCAACTTGCGTCCGCCGAAGTCCTTGCCGTTCCACATATCGATCGCTTTTGCCGCATCCGCGTCATTCTCCATCTCGACAAAGCCGAAGCCGCGTGAGCGACCCGTCATTTTGTCCATGATGATGCTGGTCGACGCTACTGCGCCGGCCTGTGAAAATGCATCGCGAAGCTCGTCCTGCGTCGTCTGGTAGGGCAAACCTCCCACGTATAATTTTGTTGCCATCTAACTAATTTGTTGATGAATTTCTGCTGTAAGTCGACCTCCTGCTCTTTTCTGCTTCTTGCGAAACTTCCGAGAAACCTTACATCAAATCCATTGTACCATACTGGACAAAATAGCGCAAGGGGTGTAGAATGGGGGGTAGTAGGAGGTAAGAAAGAGCTGTTATGGAAGCTAGAACATCGAATATCTATTGTCCACATTGTCATGTTGAAGTGGGGACGGTACACAATGGTTTCTGTACGAATTCGGGTTGCGGCAAAAAGATGTCGGATCCGGTCCGTAAGGGCATTCCTCGGCCTGTCATGGTAATTAAGGCACGCGTTGCCGTTGTAGGTGGCCGTGACAGCATTTACGTTGGCGGCGGCGGGGGTCCGCGCCAGCGAGCGTCGATGTATAGCAATGTTGTTTTCTGATCGGTTGCTCGTATAAAACTTCCCCGTGACGGTCGTTAATAAGTTTTATACGCTCAATCGCAACGATGTTCGAATTGGACGAGTCGGTCAATTCGGATGAGGGAGGAACTGTTAGGTGGAATTAACGCTGCCCAACACCCTCCCTGTTACTTTTTTACCGCAACCAAAAATAAGAAAGGGGATTGTATGGCAGTTCGTATAATCAGGACTGAGTTCCGTGAGAATCTTGCGGACTATTACCCGATGGTTCTCAATGTCTGCAGGACAGTTCTTTCTTTTGATAATCGCCACTTGATAGAAGATGTTGCGCAAGATGCAATGATCTTGGCTTGGCGCAAGTTCGAGCAATTTGAAGGACGTAATGGGGGTGATATTGGTGCGTGGTTGCGCAAGATTGCGCGCAATACCGCTCTGAGTACCCCTCGACTGCGCAGGTATCGCTTCTTTGCCTCACTGCCACAGTATATAGATTTCGATGGAGACCATACGGCATTCAATGTCGAATTCATCATTGACTCTGCCGCCAATCCTTTATCGAGAGCGTCGACCGCTGAGTTTTACAGCGTCCTTGATCGGGTCGTCGGCTCGCTTCCTAAGCGTTATCGGGAAGCTTTTGTCTTGCGGTATGAGAAGGAAGTTTCTCCGAAAGATATGGCGCACGTCTTGGGCATATCTGTCGCTGCGACAAAGACAAGACTTTTTCGATCGGTCCAGCTGATTCGAAGAGAACTTCTTGCCTTGGGATATCGCTTTTGCGATGACGTGTTTGTAGATTATCGCGCATCACGATCTTCGGTCCAGCGCCGACCCTAACGTCTCATCGTCCGCGAATTCAATTTCCCCGCCTGTCGGCAGACCTCTGCCTAGGCGGGAATTTTTTTTCGCAAGCTGGCCGAGGTCTTTGACGAGGAGCGACGTTTGCAGATCGCCAAGGGAGGTTGGGTTGAAGGCGAAGATTATTTCGTCGGCTTGGCCCGGCACGCCGTCACCGTTCGCCAGATTTTTTTCAATAAAAGATTTTAATGCCTGCACGCGCAGTTTTTGCCAATCCTCGAGGATGCCGGTCTTCGTGATTTCACCAATGATAAAATAACGGCCGGTGTACTTGCCCGTGTTTTCGAGCGACACGAGGTCGGTTTCTTTTTCGACAACCATGATCGCACGTTGGTTGCGGTTCGGGTTGCGGCAGATGTCGCAGAGGTTGTCGGCGTTTTGGTGAATGAAAAAGCAGCGCTCGCAGATTTTTATGTTGCGCAGGTCGTCGACGGCCGCCGCGAGGTTGCGCACCGCTTCCTTGTTTTGCCCGACGATGTAGAAGGCGAGCCGGATCGCTTGACGTGGACCGATCGACGGTAGCTCGGCGAGTTCATCCGCAACGCGCTGGATAGGGAGGGGGAGTTTCATGGTGCCCGAAAATTTTCCTTAAGAGTTTTGTGAATCTTTGCCATTACCTCTGGCGATGTTTGTTTCGCTGGTGCAGGAAAACAATTTTTGCCTGGCAGATCATCTTTAAACGTCTCTCCTTCAAACTGGCGAAGCGGATTTTTCTCGTAGCGAGGGATGACGTGCCAGTGGACAAAATGCTCGATGTTGGCAAGATGGCAGTAGTTGATTCTATCCGGTTGGAATGATTTATTGAGCGCCTTTACGAGCCGCGGGAAAATTTCATTCCAAAGTTCGCCGTGCTCTTCGGCGGTCAGTAGCGTTGGATCATCGATGACCCTGCTTTTAAAATAGACTATCGATCTCCCCAGGAATGATTGATTATCCCTGTGTAATATGACATTCCAAGCACGACCTTCATAGATTGGGTATGGACTATCGAAGAACGGTATTTGATTGACGTTTAATGGTTCTGGCATTATAATGGAGTCCAGTTTCCAGCTTAAATTCGAAATGGAGGTATATATATGGTTCCTGAAACAGGAGTGATTTCCGTTGGCGGACGAGGAATGAGATTTGGCAGGCCTGGCATCCAGAAATGTTTGACTCCCATTGCGGGGAGGCCAATATTAGAATACACCGTGTCAGCATTCGTGCAAGCCGGGGTAAAGAGCATAGTGTTGCTTACGGGATTTTTACACGATCAGGTCGAAGAATACGTTGCTCATCGAAGTGGCCAGATGGAACAATGCAGTATCCATGTGGTTTTTGGCGGCACAGAAGGTCAGATCGGAGCGCTTTTAAAAATTCGCCATCTTCTCGTAGATGACTTTCTGTATGCGGGTGGAGATTGTGTTTTTCCTTCACGAACGGTCCAGACACTCATCAAAAAAGCCGAATTACACCCAGAGAGTGTAGCTATCGCTGCAGTCAATATGACGAACGAGACGGTTATCAGCCATCCACGCATTCAATTGACCGAGGGAACTGATCTCATTGAAGCGATGAATCATCCTACGATGAGCAGCGGAGAGTTGGTTGGAATGGGAATGTATTATTTTCGCCCAAACATTTTCAGATTTTTTGAACAGGCAGATCCGGATCCGTTGCAACCAACTTCTGCTTTTGCGCCATATGCAAGATCGGCAGGTGAAGTGATTACTGCATCAATAACCAACGACCCTTGGTTATGTTTGCATACTGAGCGAGATCTGCAGATTTTAGAAAGTTTGGATGTGGGAGCATTCCTTAGATGAAGCCGATCATCGATCGGCTTTTTTTATTTTCCAATACACTACAGCGGAACCTCCTCGTATCGCTTGTCGATCGTCTTGAAGCTCGTATGTTCACGGTCGAACATGAGGTCGACTTCGCCGATGGGGCCGTTGCGATGTTTGGCGATGAGAATTTGCGTGATGCTGTTTTGCGAATCGCCGCCCGTGCCGTTTATGCCGCCGCCGCTCGCGTCATTCGCGCCGATGTAATCGTTCGCGTCTTTGCGGTAGATGAACATGACGACGTCAGCTATCCTGTTCGATACTGCCGGAATCTCTCGAAGTCCGACAGCCGCGGCATCTTATGATCGCGCTGTTCGACGCCGCGCGAGAGCTGCGACAAAGCGAGCACGGGCACTTTTAAATCGCGCGCGAGCGCTTTCAGCCCGTGCGAAATTTCTGTGATTTGATTGACCATGTTGTCGCGAGTTGGTTCGCGCGCGGATGAGTTGCAGGTAGTCGACGATCAGCAGATCGAGGCCGTGTTCCATCTGCAGGCGCCGCGCCATCGAATGCATTTCCATCACTTTCAGTGCCGACGAGTCGTCGATGAAAATTTTGAGGTCGGAAAGCCGGTCGAGCGCGTCGCGGATCTGTGCGAACTCTTCGTCGCCGCGGATGCGGCCGGTCAAAATATTCCAGAGCGGCACGCCGGATTCGGCGGAGATGATGCGGTCGATGACTTGTTCGCGCGACATTTCGAGCGAGAAGATCGCCGACTTTGTGTCCGGCGCGCGCGGCGTGGCGGGCGATGTCGAGTGCGAGCGATGTTTTGCCGGTCGACGGCCGCGCGCCGAGAACGATGAGGTCGGATTTTTGGAAGCCGGACAAGTTTGTTGTCGAGCGCGGGGAAGCCGGTCGTCACGCCGCGCAGTTTGTCGCCGCCATCGGCGAGCTTCGCCATGCGCTCGTATGCGCCGGTCAACTCATCTTTTAACGGCAGCAAGTTTTGCGGCGTCGATTTCTGCGAGATGTCGAAAATCTTTTTTTCGACGATGTCCATCAGGTCGTCGAGTTCTTTGCCGGAGTCAAACGCTTCTTCGGTAATTTCTGCCGACGCGCGGATCAGGTCGCGCAAAATTTTATTCTTCTTCACGATCTCGCCGTAGTGCGCGACGTGCGACGCGGTCGTCACTTGGTTCGTCAGGTCCGCGAGATACGATGAGCCGCCGACATCCGTCGAGCGCATCTTTCTCTTTGAGAAATGTTGTAACGCGTCATCACGTCGATCGGCTGGCCTTTCGCGTTGAGCGTCGAGAATCGCGTCGTAAATTATTCTCGTTCGCCGGCGAATAAAAATCCGGCGGCGACAACAAATCCGCCACGCGATAGATCGCGTTCTTGTCGATCAGGATGCTGCCCAAAACCGCCTGCTCGGCCTCGAGGTTTTGCGGCGGGATTTTCAGCTGGGATTTTTTAGGGGAGGGCATGGGGGGCGGCGTGGACGGCTTATGTAAGTATCGTAATCCTTTTATTGACCAGGTGGAAGATACGAAAAAGCGAGTAAACTGGATAAGCTGTTTATAATGATGAGCAATATAGAATATAGCAAAAACTTGACTAATAGGTCATTTATATGGTATATAGATAGTGGAGACCTTCCCAGATGAATAATGAAAAATCAAACGCTTTAGCCATTCGCGATGAGCAGTATGCTCTCGTGCCGAGCAATCCTATGGTTCAATCAATCGCCCGCCGCTTTCGGTGGCGACCAGAGACCACGATCGCTCGCATCAAGCGGGCGCTTCCGTCGGTTCTCGAACAGCAGATCTATCTTGCTATCGCTCCGCAAGCCGGAGAGTCCGGCATTTTGCCAGAATCGATGGCCAAGCTCTTGCGGTTGTTCTTGGGATACCAGGAACTCCAGTTGCAGGACATCGCTCCCGGTTCGCCCGGAAGAATGCGTTTTGTATCTTTTGCTGAGTTCTTGGGGGATTGTATTAATCTCCTCAAGATCGTGACAAAAGAATACACCGCGTTTTCGATCAGCATCGTGAATGCCGGCATGATCGTTCTCCACTATGGGAAAGACGATCCGGAACGCTTGATCGAGATGGTCGATTGTAACCTCGAAGAGATGTGCGAGGTGCTCGACATCAGCAATAGTCTTTCCTATAGCTTGCGCATGCGCCTTTGCGTTGCCATGATGGTGGAAAAGATTATTCCTGGAAATCATCAACAAGGCACACCCGACCTACTCGACCTGACCGACTTTCTGAATATGCCGCTGGCTCAGCGTAAAAATCTTCGTCGTGCTCTTTCGGAAGAGGTGCCCGACTACCTTTCGGCCGATCAAGGCGAGCTGAAGAGCTATGAAGAGCTTGCCATTCTTAAGGAATGGGGGGTTTGGTAATGAGCTCTTTCACGCAATCCTTGCTCAACCGGCTTGAAAAGGCTTCCGGCCAGGCGCCGCCATGGGGGGATGTCAATCCTCTCGTGGTCATCGGCCTGACAGAAGCCATTCTCGATCTTGGTCTTACCGAAGACCAGATGTACGCCGTTGTCCGAAGTTTTCTTCGCCAGCTTGCGGCACAGGTTCATCCTGACCGCGAGCAGACGGGTGTTTCTTCTGAACGGCAGCGGCACATAATCGATTCATTGAATTATCTCGACGATCGCGAAAACTTCACTCGTGCCCTTACGGACTTTAGGAATCTGAAGGCGGAGGATCGACGTGAGACCAAATTGCTGAGCCAGACGCTTGGTGCGCTACGCGGCCAGATCACTGGTTTTGAGAAGCAGTTTGAGGGGCTGTTAATCGGACAACAGCAGCTCGCGGCGGATCGTAGTAGTTTTGAGCAGCAAAAAAAGGAAGAGCCCTTGAAGGTGCCAGATTTAGAAGTGCAGATTGGAAACCTTCGTGCTGCAGGCGAACGCCATGAACAATCTCTCAGGGAAGCGCAGGAGAAATCGCTTAATCGAAAACGTCAATTGGAATCAGCCGTTGAATACCTCGCGTATCTCGGTGCTCCAGTTGGCAAGTATGGTTCAGGTGTAGATGCGTTTCACGCTCAGTGGGTTGCCGTTGCTTCGCTTTGGCCTGATCACGAAATTAATCCTTCTCCTTTTGGAGAGGGTGGCAAAGTCCGAGCAGCATTTCTTCGTGATGCCTTGGCGATAATTGGGGAGAGGGAAACCTTGAATGGTACTTTGCGATCTTGGAAATTGGCCGAAGCTTTACTTGGAAAGCCCGATAAACTGGATATCAAGTATATGCCGTTGGGGTTAAGCATCATCAAGCTTGAATCGGGTTGGTCAAGCGAGGTTGTGGGATATCGCGCCGTTGGGTTTGGCGGTCGAGTCATTGGTTCCATTCCATCGGACAAGATCCCGGTTGAACGTCCTCGGCTCAGATACCAAATCGCCAACGAAGTCGTGCTTGAGACGGTGCATCCATTCATCGTGCCGGGAGGACTCTTGGTTTCCATCGCTCGTGATATAGGATCCAGGAAATGGGAACAAAGTTTAACCTGTCCGGCGTTTCGATTCGCAACAAAACGGCTTGTCCTCGCGGTTGGATAAGTCGTCAAGTAGTTCTTGTGGGGTGTATATTCGAATTTGAGTATGCGCCCCTTTTTTCTTTCTAAAAAAAATTTTTCACCAGATCCGATCCATCTTTTGTATCACGCACTTCATACCCCATTGCTTCAATTTCTTTACGCAAAGCGTCAGATTCAACATATTTTTTTTCACTTCGCAGGGCATCGTATCGTCTCATTCTTTCGAACATTTCCATCTTTTCTTTCGCTGAATATTGCATCGGAGTTTCCAAACTGAGGCCAAGGACGAAATCGAATTTTTTAATGAGATCTAATTTTTGGCCATTCGATAATGTGGAGGTCAGCATTTCTTGGAGAACAGCTAATGCTTTCGTGGAGTTCAAGTCATCATTAATTGCTTCACCAAATGAAATTTCAAAATTTGTACGATTCTTGGTTTGGTCCGGTGCTCGCGCGGGATCTTCCTCGATCTCTTTAGAAAGGAAATAAATTTGCTCGATTTTTTGATATAAGTTATTCAATCCATTCCTCGCCGCATCCAAGCTCTCCCATGTGAAATTGAGTTGCGTCCGATAATGTGCGCCCAAAACTAAGTAGCGGTAGACAAGGGGATGATAGCCGCGCTTTTCGAGTTCGGCGAGCGTGACGAATTTGTCTGCTTCGGACTTCGCCATCTTTGCACTGTCTATTAATAGATGTTCACCATGCATCCAGATGTTTGCGAGCGGGACGCCGAATGCGGCTTCGGATTGGGCGATTTCGTTCTCGTGGTGCGTGCCGATGTGGTCGACGCCACCAGTATGGATGTCGAATGGCTGACCGAGGAAGTGGCGCGAGATGGCGGAGCACTCGATATGCCAGCCGGGGAAGCCTTCGCCCCAGGGCGATGCCCAGTGCAATAAATGTTGTTTGAATTTACCGGTTAATTTGAACCAAAGTGCGAAGTCGGTGGCGTTATGTTTCTCGGGGTCGACGACGACTTCTGCGCGCGCGCCGACCCGCGCCGCCGCGGTTTTCTCGGCGAGCGATTGGCCGGACAGTTTGCCGTATTCTTTATCTTTGCTGACGTCGAAGTAGACTGCGGTCGGTGTATCGTATGCGAAGCCGTTTTGTATCAACGTTTCGATAACGGAAATTTGCTCATTGATAAACTTCGAGGCGGGCGCGATGATGTCGGGTTTAACAATATTTAATTTTTCGAGATCCGCGAAAAACGCATCCGTATAAAACTGCGCAATCTCCTCGACCGACTTTTTTTGTTCATGCGCTTCGCGGTCGAGCTTGTCATCGCCGGCGTCGGTATCGCCGGTCAAATGGCCGACATCCGTAATATTCATCACGCGACGAACTTCATGGCCGTTGTATTTTAAAGTTCGCTCCAGGATGTCCTCGAAAATATACGTTCGCAGATTGCCGATGTGTGCAAAGTTGTAAACCGTCGGGCCGCAAGTATAGAGGCCGACCCAGTCGGAGTTGATTGGTTTGAGCTCATCTTTCCGGCGGGTGAGGGTGTTGTAGAAGCGCAGCATCCTTCAAATATATCGCATTTGCGCTCTTAAAACCACTTCCTATTTTTGAAATAAACGCCGAGCGCGATCATACCGATAATGACGAGGCCGATGATGAACCAAAATGCGCCGGGGAAATTAGTGACGGGATTGTCGGCGACGGGGAGGGCGAGCAGCGCCGCCAATAAAACGAAGGGGAATGTTAAAAACGACAAAGCGGTAAACGTCCGCATCGCGGTGTTGATCTTTACGTTCATCAACTGACTGTTGGTCGCTTCGTAATCGCGCACGGCTTCGCGGTAGTCCTCGATTTGGTTGACGACTTTCATATGGTCGCCGAGCAGGTCATTCAGATAAATTTCGGCGTCGCTGCGTCCGCCATCGCTCCGGCCGGCGCCATCTTTGCCCCAAAAGTTTTTGCCGCGTGTTAATAAAGAATTAAGAATCGGTTCCTGAAGGCGCACGACGATGCGATATTCGGAAATGTCGCGCTTCAGGTGCGTCAGCTTTTCAAGAATTTCTTTTTCGCGATCACGGAACATGTCGTGGCCGATTGCTTCCACTTTTTCACGGATGTGTCGGAGCTGGCGCTCTTCGAAATCGATCAGGTGCTGAATCAATCCGTACACGAGCTGCAACGATGATGGCGCGACTTTCAAATGAAACGTGTCGATCACGCCGGCCAGCGGTTCGTAATGAATCGTGGCGACGGCGTCTTTCGTAACGATGAAATCAATCTCGGTTCGGACGGATGACGCTTCCTCCGGATCGTAGACAGGGAAATAGTAGACGAAGTAGAGGTAGCCGTCGTATTGCTCGACATGTGCGCGGGCGGATGGCGCCTTCAGCTCATCGACGATAATTGGGTGGAGCTTAAATTTCTTTTCGAGCCAGACGAGGTCCTTCGCGGTCGGCTTCTCGACGTCGATCCACTGGACGTGCTTATTCTTTTCGATTTCCATATATTCTCATTCTAACACACCGGCCGCTGCGCCGGCGGCCGTTTGACAAACCCTGCCCTCCTCGTCTATAATCCTCCTATCGCGTATATGAGCGTCCTAGCCGTTTTTTTTGTCGAGAAAAGTGCCCAATGAGACAAGACCTACCTGCGAAGGACGGGATTGTCATTGAGGCGTTGCCTGGACTCATGTTTCGCGTAAAGCTACTAGGTTCTGGGGGCCAAAAGGAAGGCGACGCGCCGATTCTTGCCCATTTGGCCGGCAAGATGAAGATCCATAATATCCGAGTCCTGCCCGGCGATCGCGTGTTGATCGAAGTGAGCCCCGATGGCGGGCGGGGGAGAATTGTCCGCCGACTATAACTATGAAAGTACGAAGCTCAGTAAAAAATATGTGCGCAAATTGCCAGATCGTAAAACGTCGCGGCAAGCTTTACGTTGTTTGCAAAAAGAACCCGAAACATAAACAGCGCCAAGGCTAACCACTATATATAACCATCATGCGTATTTTCGGAGTAAACATTCCAGATAATAAGAGAATCGAAATCGCGCTGACGTATATTTACGGCGTTGGCCGGACGGTCAGCAATAAGGCGTTGACGGCGGCGAAAGTCGATATCAACAAGCGCGCGAAAGATCTTACGGCCGACGAAATTTTGCGTATTCAGAATTTTCTCGAGACGAATTTTCCGGTGGAAGGCGAATTGCGCCAGCGTATCAAGACCGATATCAATCGCTTGAAAGATTTGCAGACCTATCGCGGCATTCGGCATGTGCGTCGGTTGCCGGTGCGCGGCCAGCGGACGAAAACGAATTCCCGCACCGTTCGCGGCAACGTCCGTAAGACGGCGGGCAGCGGTAAACGTAAACTCGAAAAGACATAAACTAAAAAACGAACATGGGTAAGAAAAAAGTTACAACTCAAACAGGCGATGCAGCCGCAAAGGCGGCGGACGGTGCCGCGCCGCAAAGGCGGCCTTCGGCAAAGAAGCGAAAAAGATCCAGGAGGGCAAGGTCTATGTCAACGCGTCGTATAACAACACGGTCGTGACGGTGACGGACATGCAAGGCAATGTGATCGCATGGGCTTCGGCCGGCTCGCTCGGTTTTGGCGGCCCGCGCAAAGCGACGCCGTTCGCTTCGTCGAAAATTATCGCCGCGCTCGCGGAAAAATTGCAGGGCAACGGCCCGCAGGATATCGATATTATAGTGAAGGGCATCGGCTCCGGCCGCGACTCGGCGATCCGCTCGCTCATCAACCATGGATTCAATATTTCTCATATCAAAGATGCAACTCCGATCCCGCATAACGGCCCGCGGCCGAAAAAAGTGCGTCGCGTGTAAATAAGATATATACTAATAACACTTCATGATGGGTCCTAAAGAAAAAAGAGAACGTGCGCTCGGAATGTCCCTTGGATTGAAAGGGGAGCGTTCTGGTTCGCCGAAATCGGCGCTGACGCGCAAACCGTACAAGCCGGGCGTTCACGGCCCGCACGGCCGTATGCGCGCGTTGTCCGAATTCGGCCTCCAGCTTCGCGAGAAGAGTAAGTTCAAGCTGACCTATGGCGTCGATGAGAATAACTTGAAGCGCTTGTACGGAATCGCTGCGAAGGCGAAAGGCTCGACCGGCGTGAAACTGCTCGAATTGCTCGAGCGCCGGCTCGATAACGTCGTCTATCGTCTCGGTTTCACGCCGAATCGCTTGTCGGCACGCCAGCTCGTTCTGCATGGCCACGTTACGGTGAACGGCAAGAAAGTTATCTCGCCGGGTTATGACGGTCGACAAGGGTGACGTCATCGGAATTCGGAGGGCTCGGCCGGCAATGTAAATATTCGTCGCGCGCCGCGAAGCGATGATAGGACGTTGACGTCCCGACCTGGCTCGCGCTCTGACGCCAGACAAAATGGAAGGCACAGGTACTCGGCGCACCGGCCGATCTGAACCCGCCATTCGAAATCAATTTATTGGTCGAATCATTCTCAAAATAAAAATTATTAAAAATTTATTAAAACCATGGAATTTGCATATTTAAGTTCAACTGTTTCCGTGAAGACCGTTTCCGAGGATGCGAAAAACGGCGTGTTCGAGATCGAGGGTTTGTATGCGGGGTACGGGTTGACGATCGGCAATGCGTTGCGCCGGGCGCTTGTTGTCATCCTTGCCGGGCGCGGCGGTGACGGAGATTAAAATAAAGGTGTGCCGCACGAGTTTTCGACGTTGCCGGGCTTAAAGGAAGATATCGTCGAGCTGATTGCTCAACTTCAAGAAGTTGCGTTTCGTTTCGCATGTCGATGAGCCGCAGGTTTTGATGCTCAAACTGAAGGGCGAACGGGAAGTCACGGCGGGCGACATTGAGCTGAACTCGAATGTCGCGCTCATCAATCCGGAGGAAGTGCTCGGGCATTTGACTGCGAAGGATGCGGAGCTCGATATCGAGGTCAAAGTTGAGCGTGGCTTGGGCTATGTTCCGACCGAGATGCGGAAGTCGGAGGGTCGCTTGCCGATCGGCGTTATCGCGATCGACGCGATCTTCACGCCGGTCACGCGCGTCAACTATACGATTGAGGATATGCGCGTCGGCGATCGCACGGACTATAACCGCTTGCGATTGGAAATTACGACCGACGGCACGATCAGCCCGTCATCCGCATTGCACAAGGCATCGAACATTTTGAAGGATCACTTTGAAAAGGTGAGTTTGGTTGAGGTAAAGGAATTCGAAGCGCCGAAGGCTGCCGAGGCCGAAAAAGAAAGCGACTCGCAAGAAGAAAGAAGAATAATATGCGGCATTTAAAGAAAGGCAAAAAATTTAATCGTCTTCGCGGACCACGCATCCATTTCATGCGTAATTTGGCGAACGACCTCATCCGTTCCGGCAAAGTCGAGACGACGGAGGTGCGCGCGAAGGCGATCCGCCCGGTTGTCGAGAAGCTCGTGACGACGGCGAAGAAGCAGACGCTCGCAGCGCGCCGCGTCATTTTGTCGCCGCGTGAACAACGATAAGATTGCGACGAAGCTTTACAACGAGCTCGGGCCGCGCTATGCTGACTCGCGCCGGCGGCTATTTGAGGATAACGAAACTGGCGCGACTCGAAAGCGCGACGGTACGCGGATGGCGCGGATTGAATTTGTATAACATGGATTATCACATCGACGCAAAGAATAAAGTACTGGGACGCGTGGCAACTGAGATTGCCGTTATTTTGCAAGGCAAAAAATCGCGCGCTACGCGCGAACCGCGTGAGCGCCGACAAGGTGTTCGTTAAGAATGTCGATGGCATCCGCGTGACGGGCGCGAAGGCGAACCGACAAAATTTATTATCAGCACACGGGCTATGTCGGCCATTTGAAAGAGCTGACGTTCGAGCAGAAATTGGCGAAGGATCCGCGCTCGGTTTTGCGCCAGGCGGTTCGCAAAATGCTGCCCAAGAACTTTTTGAACCAACAGCGGATCAAGAATTTGGTTTTCGTCGAGAGCGTCGCGTCGAAAGATAAACGTGCGGTCGTGTCTGGAGCGGGTGCGAAATAGGGCGAACACGAAATAACGAAAAATTATTATGGCAACAACGACTAAAGAAACAACAAAGAAGACAGCCGTAGCAGCGCCAGCGGAACGCGCGGCGGTTCACGCTGCCGCGCATCCCGCTCCGAAAGGCCGTTACATCGAAGCGATCGGACGCCGCAAGACGGCGATTGCGCGCGTCCGTCTTTTTAGCGGAACCGGCAAAATTACCGTCAACGGCAAAACCTCGAAAGAATATTTCACGCTCGATCGTCTCGTCGCAGCCGCGATCGCGCCGCTGACCGAACTCCAGATCGTCGATGGCTATGACATCAGTGCGCACGTTTCGGGCGGAGGCATCCATGCGCAGGCCGAAGCAGTCCGCCTCGGCGTCGCCCGCGCGATCGTCGAGAAAACTCCCGAGTGGAAACTCCGCCTCCGCGCAGCCGGCTATCTGACGCGCGACTCACGCATGGTGGAAAGAAAGAAGCCGGGACTTTTGAAGGCGCGCAGACGGCCGCAGTGGGCGAAAAGATAAATATTCAGGAATTGGATATACGAAAACACCCCAGAGAATATCTGGGGTGTGGTTTATGCGTTCAAAAGTTGAATAGATATTTTTTCGTCGCGATGTGTTTGGAAATTAGGTATGACAAAAAAAGGGACCGTCGACCGCAGGGCACAAAGGGATAATTCTTGATCCTCGGTTCCGGGGCTGGAGGGTGACGATGCAGTTGAGCTTGCGGAGAAATATAACCTGTTTCACATTTATGGCGAGTATAATAAAAACGGCATAAGAGAACCTGGTCACGTCTTCTATCGGCGCATCATGCCTCCTGTGGAAAAACTAGACCTCAGTTATGCTACAATGAATCCATGAGAATTCAGTGCATGATAGGAGAGAGAGAGAGAGTAAAACACGCTCGTCGACTTTCCGTTTCATTCATATCCGCACCGCAGTCCGCCATTTTTGATGGCAGTTTTTGTTATATGAACCAATAAAGAACATGCAAATCCGATTGTGTTAATATTATGAAGAGACCTGCACCATCCATGATTAACGCCTTTACCCTCATCGAGCTTCTGATCGTAATCGCCGTCATTGCCATTCTCTCCCTCGTTGTAATCTTCGTGATCAACCCAGCCGTGCTTCTTGAGCAGGGACGGGATTCGTCACGGACATCGGACATGACAGTTCTCAATCTCAACGTCAAATTTGCGAGCGAGGTTGCTAGCGGAGGCGGGGTATCCCTCGGGTCACCCGACACCGTCTACGTTTCCATTCCCGATCCGGTAGCGACGTCAACCGCCGGCGACCAATGCCAGGGTCTTGGACTTGTTACGCTCCCTACGGGTTGGGCTTACCACTGCGCCGCATCGTCGACCTATCGCAACGTGGACGGCACGGGATGGATTCCTATCAACTTCACCACCCTCCCGGGAGGCAGCCCGTCCGCCGTTCTGCCTGTAGATCCCGTGAACCAGACATCAACTTTCCTCTACTACACCTACGTGACAGATACGAGCGAC
>CAVRXN010000002.1:0-510887 GCA_963725235.1 uncultured bacterium | reverse complement strand
ATTATTGCGCTCGCGTTACTTTTAGGATTCCGGCGACGTCGGCGGCACGGGCGGAGGAGCCGTTTCTGACTGGTGTTCTTCTTCGACCAGACGTTCAGCTTCTTCAAGTTTTTCTTCTTTATCCTCGCGCTCGGCCGCGAGGATCGCTTTATGGACGCGGCGTAACAGCTTGTGTCCGAAGAAGTAGTGTAGCAGGAAGAGCAGGATGACGAGAATGAGCAGGCCGCCGATGATTGCAAGATCATTTTGTTTTAATAATTCGATCAATGGAGGCGATATCGTGACATCGATCGGTTCATCGCGGACATTGCCGGCGCCGTCGACCGCGCGGACGATGACGTGGTAGCTGCCTGGGCCGGGAACGGCGAGCTGATAGGGGCTTTGGGTCTGGACGAAGACCGGCGAGACGACATCGGATGATTCCCCGCTTACGACAGCCACTTCGTAGTGGTCGATTCCGGATAAGGCGTCTGTTGTAAAAAATGAAACAAGGATTTTATTCTGTGAACCGCCGGTCACGACATCGGCTATCGGCGTGAATGCCGCTGGCGGCTGGGTGTCGATCTGTGCGAGGAATGTCGTCGGCGCACCCCAGACGCCGAGTTTCTGTGCTTTGATATGGAAATACCAAAGGCCATCGCCGAGATTTTGGAATGATGCCGACGTGCCTGTCGTGTTTGCGGTATCGCCCGGAACTGTGTTCGGATTATTATCGAGCACGTAGCTGAATGCCGTTACGCCCGGATCCTGGTTCCACTGGAAGACCGGACTGTTGTTGTTATACCACTGCACTGGGAATGGATGCGTCGGTGAAGAAACGGTTACGCCGCCGGGCGGCTGCGGCGAGATCGTATAACTTGCTTGGCCGAATTCGGCGTTCATCTGTGTGCCGAAGCCGTCGTTCGCGAGCACGGATGAGTTTTGCGAGATGACGACGTCCGCGTTGCCCGGTGCGAGGGCTTTAAATGTTATCGTCGCGATCAGGCCGCTTTGCGTGACGGCGCCGTTTGGAATGACGCCGGTATATTCCGCAGTGCCGTCGACATTTGAATACGTCGGCGGCTGGAGCCAGAGTTGAATGAGTGATGTGCCGCCTGAGGCGCTCACAATCGCAAGTTTGTCGGCTGAAAATTGCAGGGCGATGTCGAGCGTGTTGGCGCTGTTGCCCTCCGTGTTTAGATAGATCGAAACATTGAATGTCGATCCCTGGAGGACGGTTTCGGCGGAAGGGGAAAGAAAAACGGTCGCCCGCGGGATAAGGGTTTGGGCGTTGACCGATATCGTTGAGGTATCGGCAAAAGTAGCCCTCGCGACAAGACCGCTGGCAATCAGGAGCAGTATTAGAAAAGAGCGTCGTAGTTCGCGGACCATACCAATAAGTTTACCATTTGGTATTATAAAGATATGATGCGACGATACGCGCGATGGGTTGTGGCGGCTGGTTTGGTTATTTTATGCTTGGCGGCTCATACGCCACGTGCAGCGGTCGCGGCGTCGCTTTCGTTCTCGCCGTCGAGCGAGACCGTGGCTGTTGGGCAAGCATTTACCGTGGCGGTCGATGTATCATCGCCGGACCAGGCGATGAATGCCGCGTCGGGTGATGTCTCGTTTCCGACAAGCGAACTCCGAGTTATCGCAGTGTCGAAATTGAATTCAATCCTGAATCTCTGGGTCCGTGACCCATCCTTTTCGAACACCACGGCCGAGGGCGACGTCCACTTCGAGGGCATCGTGCTTAATCCTGGATTCATCGGCGCCAAAGGAACGCTCGTCCAAATAACGTTCCAGGTCGTCGGTGCGGTTGGCGACCATGCCGCGCTTGCGTTCTCGTCCGGTTCGGTTCTCGCGAACGACGGCAACGGCACGGAAATTTTGACTGCGGAAGGAACTGCCGATTTTACGATCGTCGCCGCCCCGCCAGCTCCGGCGCCTCCGGTTTTGGTTTCTCCGGCGAGTTCGTCAGTGGCAAGTTCATCGGCCGTGGCGCCAGCGGTGGCTACTGAACCACCGCCCGCGTCGGCGTCAAGCTCAGTGACGGTAAATGGCTGGTTTGGCGGCGCGACTGCATTCTTCTCGGCATGGGGCTTGATTGCCCTCTTGGTGTTGCTCTTGCTGGCCGCCATTATCGCACTGATAGTTTCGCTCACGAGCCGCCCGCGACGTTCGATCATCCGCGAGCGCAAAGAATTGCGTGAAGATTTGCAACGTATAGAAAAAGAGTTGGAGGCCGATCGGCCGCGAACGGAGATAGATCTGAGCGCGTCCGGCATGCGGAAAAAACAGGAGAAAATCCAGAAAGAGATAGCACATCTTGAGGAGGATTTAAAGGGTGATATGAAAGAAGGCGAACGGTAGCGGTTGGCGCTAGGTTATTCGTTTCGATGTGGCCGCTCGCCGTCTTTTTGTGCCTCACGTATTATGAGGCGCCCGCCCCGCAGTTCGCCGGCGAGCAGTTTCATCCGCTTGCCATCGTTTGCGGTTGTCCATACGCCCGGTTCCGGGTTGAGCGCTTTCATTTTTCTTACAATGGTATTTGCTTTTTGGATGTCGTCGCATTCCGCTGCTGCGAGATCTTCGGATGTAACGAATGCATCCTGCGCCGTAAATTTTTTCGTGAAAGTTGCCGACAACTCATCCTGCGGTTTCGATATGATCTCGCCAGTGAGAAATTTTGGCATTATATCAACCACTAATTCTGCCCCGAATTTTGCGAGCCGCTCCTCGAGGGCTGTGTAGCCATCTTCGGCGATGTCAAGTTTTTGCTTGGAAAGGATCGGGCCATGGTCCATTTTTTCATCTATCAGATAAATCGTTGTTCCTGTTACTTGTTCGCCGGCCAAGATCGCCGATTGAATGGGGGATGCGCCGCGGTATTTTGGTAGGAGCGAGGGATGGACGCCGAGCGAGCCAAGGCGGGGGATGTCGAGCACTGCGCGCGGCAAAATTTTTGCGTATGCTGCGACGACAAAAAAGTCCGGCTCGAGCGCGCGGAGGCGGTTAATAAAGATTTCATCTATTTTTTCCGGCTGGATGATGTCGATGTCCGGGCTCGCGCTGATCGCGAGCATTTTGGTCGGTGGTGGCGTGATGATATGTTTTCGGCCAACCGGTCGGTCCGGATTGCAGACGATCGCGATTGGCGGTATGCCAGCATCGATCAATTCCTTGAGAACGATTTCAGCGAACCGTGGCGTGCCGAAGAAGACGTATTTCATAAAAATTTAATGTTCATCCGGCGCGTCGTCATTTGGCGCGTCCTCGTCCGGCGGTACCTCATGCACATTTTTCGCACGGTCGATAAATAATTTTCCGCTTAAGTGATCCATCTCATGTTGGAACACCCGCGCAAGCAAGCCCCATGCTTTGATCTTCGCCGGTTTGCCGGTTTTATCCTGACCGACGATCGTTATCTGCCGCGACCGTTCGACATCGCCCCATGTTCCGGGGATGCTCAGGCAGCCCTCTTCGAAGACGATCATTTCATCGCCGAGCTTTTCGATTTTCGGATTGAAGACGGCATAAAATTTTGTGCCGCCCTGGCCGTCGGGGATTTCGGCGATGAACATCCGCATGTCGAGGCCGATTTGGTTTGCCGAGAGGCCGATGCCGTTCGCGCGGTGCATTGCACGGCGCATGCGCGTGACGAGGTCGCCGATTTCTTTTTTGGTAAATTTCTCGAAATCAAAATCTGCGGTTTTTTTCCGCAGGAATTTATCTTCTTTCTTGACATCGTTCGTTAAAATTTCATTAAGCATGCTTCGGGATCTTTTTCGGCGACGCGGACGGCGTGAATTCGCTCGCGAGCACTTTCATAAAATAGGCGCCCTTGTTTTTGATGCCGCGCCGTTCGGCGACCTCTTTCGCGAGCTGCATCATTTTATCACCGCCGCGCTCTTTGGCAAGCTTAATATAGAGGGCCTTGTGTTTTTCATCTTCAAGAATGGTAGCGATTTCCAGCCCGAGCAGTTGGTATTTTCGGTAGACGTGCGAATCCTTCGCGCGTTGCTGGAGTTTCTTGATATAGTGCGTAGCGAGTGGCATAGCTTCAGTTTAATCAATTTTTAATGAACTGTCATTGCCTGATTTCGCGTTTCAAATTATAATCCAAACGTTGTTTATCACGCCGCTATCGTCTAGCCCGGTCTAGGACGTCGCCCTCTCACGGCGAAAACACCGGTTCAAATCCGGTTAGCGGTACTATGCTAAAAAAGGCGTGCCAAATTTTTTAATGCGGCTTGCTGTATAATAGACGTACCGTTCCTTGTCATTATTTCATAAGGATTTAACAGGAGGTCAAGGATGATGTTTCGTCGTTCTGTGTGCATTTTTGCAGCCATCGTCGCGGTAGTTTTAGTGACGTTGGTCGCGGTATCTTTTCGGCGGTACGGTCAACGCCAACAACCTAATGCAACAACTAGTCCGCCGTCGCATGCGATTACAGCCGAAACGTTTTCTCCGCCGATCGAAGCGCGGGTAACGTATCCGTACTCGATTGTCCCGGGTGGGGCGAAGAGTGTGTCGGACGTGAAAGCGGAACTGGCCATGCTGCCTTCCGCAATCCGGGCGCAGTATGCAGGTATCAATATGGCGGATTTGAGGCTCGAGCATTTAAAGACGAGCTTCTCAGGATATGCTTCCTATCGCGATGGCGACGAGATGTACTGGACGTCAAAAAAAATGACGATTCCATCCGGTGAAGCAGTATTTACGGATGGAACCACTTTGATTCGGGGTCGTTGCGTGAACCTTTTTTCCGCGCAACCTATGGGCCCGGTCCAGCCGAATGGACCGGTGGAGCAGTTGGATGTTCCGACGCTGGAATTTCCACCCGGCATCTATATTTCCGAGCTACCGCCGTTGCCGGAGCTGCCACAGCCGCCGGGTGAAGTGACGCCTAGTACATCACCATCACCGCCACCGGCTGTAGGGCCAGCATCACCATCAACGCCCGGCAAAGGTGGAGGAGGTATCTGGTTCCCCATCCCGTTCCCGATTCCGATTCCGATCCATCATCACCCTCCTCCGACTCTTCCGGTCGGATCGCCGCCCGTTGGACCACCTACGAGAGTCACGCCAGAGCCGACGTATATAGGCGTTCTGGTGGTAGCGTTCTTTGTTATGGTTATGGTCACCCGCCGCCGGCGGCATAGAAGGTAAGTCAATGACAGTACGTGGGCAATCATCACCGTGGTTGCTCACTTTTTTTACTCGCGGATTTTATTAAATTTTTCTAAAGATGATCTTTAGATTTTTTTAATCACCTATTTGGTATGATGGGTGAATGAAAAATAATATTACTAACATTATCATTGGGTGTATTGCGATAGTTGCAGCGGTTTTCGCGGTCGTGGTCGTGGTTGGCGGGCATCGGACGGGGGATGGCGGCGTGGGGAGTGGAATGGAAGGGTCGAGTGGTGCGGGAGGCAGCGCGACGACGGACACTGTTTCGGTAACGCCCGCGCCCGGCGGCGATACTGATGACGAAATCGTAACCGACCAAACGGCCGGCTATTCATTCACGATGCCGACGAATTGGTATCTCGAGCCGAACGCGGGCGCGGGCGTTACGGTTTATCCGGATTATGATCCGGCGAGCGGGGAGCAGGCGGCGTGCAAGATTGAAATTTCGGAAATCGATGGCGATGGAGCTTCGAATTTAAACACCTGGATCACATCGTATTTGCATGCCGATCCTACGGCGGACATTTCGGAAGGTTCACGGGCGAATATAACCGTTGGTACGACGACGGCGATTGAATGGCAGGGGACGCTAAATGGCGTTTCGACGACGCTTGTCTATGCCGCTGCGTCGAATGGCAAAGACGTTTTGGAATTCGCGCCGTCGACGCTCGCGGCGGATGATGCGGCTGGTGGAGACGACTGCACGATCGAGCTGCAGGCGTTGCTCGCGAATTTAACGTTAGCATCATAAAAATTTCACCATGAAAAATCATGAACATGAACAAGAAATTTTTGTATGGTGCGATGTTATTTACGATGGCCGCCCTCAAGCTGCCGTATCAGAAGGGCCAGGAGTTTGTCGTGGTCCAGGGATATAACTCACCGCCGACGCATATTAACAAAGATGCCGACGCGATCGATTTTTCGCAGGACGGCTGCGATGCATATGGGGAGATTGTTGCTGCGTCGGCCGGTGGAGTTGTTGTTCTCGCGGAAGAGGACGGCTATAACGGCGGCTATGGGACGCAGGTCTTGATCGACGAAGGCAACCACGTCGTTGCACGCTATGCGCACATGATTCCCGGCACGATCCCGTTTGCCGCGGGTGGGACGGTCGTCCAGGGGCAATCGCTTGGCGCGGTTGGCAATACCGGCCTCGTTGCCGGTGCCGCGTGTAGCGTCCATCCCGGCACCCACCTCCACTTCGCGATGTACTATCAAAATTCCGATGGCAGCTTCGCGGCGGTTTTGCCGGAACCGATTTCGGGATATCGCGGGATCACGGAAGGCCACTGGTATCTTTCGGATAACGATGGTGTAAACTTAAGCGCTGATATTGGTGCGATTACTGCGCCGCCCGTGGTGATCTCGGCGCCAGCGGCGATTTCGTCGCCGGCGATTGCTACCAGCGACATTGCCGTCGATGAAAATCAGATAACATCGATTATGCAAACGAGTACGGCTACGACGACTGAGATTGCGACAACGACGAACACGAATAGCAACGGTGGCGGAGTTGTAGTGACGCAATCTGCAACGAACTCTTCGTTGACTCCTGCATCCGATACGACTTCGTCGACCACTCCTTCATATACAATCTCATTTGATTCATCGACGCTTGCAGTTGACCTTTCGTGGCAGGTGGCGAGTTCGACGGACGATGCCGCGAGCACGACGTATGTGATCTATGAAGTTGATCCGACAAACGCTTCGAATACCGTGCAGATTGCAACGACAACGGCGACGAGCTATTCGTATTCGCTCGTGCCTAGCGATTTCGGCGGTGACAATTATTTCACGGTTGAGGCGAGCGGATCGACCATCGCGTTCGCTTCGACGACGGTGCCTGCGTGGTTTACGGCCATCCAGCCGATTGATACCGAAAATTCAAATGGCAGTTGGTATAGCGACAACTGGTATGATCTTGGCACGGGATTTTATGGCCTTATCCGGTCGCTGACGCTTGAAGGGTCGATTGACAATTCGAGCTACTTCAAATCGCATTTGTATCTTGATGAATATCTTGATTCGGGCTATACCCAACTCAATCAAACGTTTACGATTTCTGACAATGCGCCGTTTACGGATGGTTTGCAGAAGATAACAATCAATGACCTTTCGATTCCGCTCCAGCCGAACAAATATTATCGCCTGCGGACCTATCAGGATTACCAGAACCGCAGTGTCATTCTCGCTGGCACGAGCGCGACCGGGACGGCGATGTGGGATGAATATGTTTATGACATTGGCATCGTGCGGAATTATTACAGTTTCTATCCGTATCTCGCGGGCGTCATCATTCCGAACTGGCCGCCACTCGCCGCGCCGAATTCGCCGGCGAACGTGACAACTTCGTTCGATACGCTGAATTCGATCCTGAACTTTTCCTGGTCGCCGGCGACGGATCCGGATACGACGTCGAGCTTGCTGACGTACCAGTGGAATATTGCGAGTTCGACGGCAGCGCCTGTGCTTGATCCTGCGGCATGGCAGTCGGTAGGAAAAACATTTTCGGCGAGCGTGCCGGTTGCTTTCGGTAACACCTATACGATCGGCATCCGTGCGATCGACGACCTTGGCAATGTCGGGGCGCCGCTCGTTGTGCCGTGGAATTTCCCGGCTGGATACTATCCGCCGCCGCAACAGCTTGACCATTCGGTAGGATTGCCCGGCGGCGGTGCGCAGGAAATCACACTCCCGGCGACGACGAGTTTGAGCGGCGTTGCTTTTTGGGTCAGTCCCGGCGGTGGTTTCTATTGTTGCAGCGTCAGTTCTGTTTCAGTGCATAGCGATGCGAGCGGAACGCCCGGCGACATTATCGCTTCGAGCAGCCAGATTCTTTTCACGTATCTCGCGCCGGATCATGAAGTGGAATACTCATTTTCCCCGTCGCTTGTGCTTTCACCCGGCGTGTATTGGCTCTCAATTGAGAAACAATATAATGATACGAACATTGCTGGCTCGGCAGGCGATAGCTATTCCGGTGGCGAATGGTCAACCTCACCCGGCCAAGATGCGTATTTCAGGATTGCGGAGTAGAATGTCGCGGTGGCGTTCGGGATCGTCGCGTATGGGTTGTGCTACAATCATAAGAAATGTCCCGCCGTAAAAAAATGATATTGTTCATCATCGGCATCGTGCTTATTGCAATCGCTATCGCTGCTGCGATTTGGTGGTATTTCGCGATGTTTGCGCGTTCGTGCAATCCACCGCTGCCGCGGGAAACGATAACGGTCGGTTCGACGACGTTTGATGTTGAGATGGCGACGACGATGGTTGAACAGGCGTGCGGATTATCGGGTCGCGAAGGGCTTGGTTCGAATCAGGGAATGATCTTTTTGTTTGGTTCGGGGAATACGCGAACATTCTGGATGAAGGATATGACGTTCGCGCTTGATATGATTTGGATTTCGAATGGCCGCGTTGTCGGGTTCGCGCAGGATGCGCCGGCGCCGGCGCCCGGCACTGCGCTCTGGCAACTCAAGCTCTATAGTTCGCCGCCGAATGTCGACACCGTGCTCGAAGTGGATGCCGGAGCGGTTGCGCGCGATAATATCCAGATCGGGGATGTGGTAAAATGAGATGAATGGGAATAGTAATTTCGTGCATCATCATTATCGCCGCGTTCATCGCTGTCGCAGTTTATTTTCTCTTTCGCTGGCTTGCACGCCGCCGGCTCCTTGACTCGTTGTCGAGTGCGCTGTTTTTGATAAAGATTCCGCGCGCGGCGCCGGATGGTGCCGCCGGCGCGGGCGGCAACAATTCCGAACATAAGGATTTTAAGGCCGAACTCGCGCATTTCGAACAGCTGCTCGGCAGTTTGTCGTCTTTACGGAAGCCGTTTGCATTCGAACTCGCTGTCCCGCACGTCGGTGAGGAAATCCATTTCTATGTCAGCGTCGCGAAATTATCATCCGAAGTTGTTGCGAAACAGATCCAGGGATTATGGACCGGCGCTTCGGTTGAACCCGTGCCGGATGATTTTAATATTTTTAATGCAAACGGCGTGACCGCGGCGGCGTATTTAACGCAAAAAGAAAATTATGCGTTGCCGATCAAGACGTATGCCGAACTTGGCATCGATTCGTTCGAGTCGATCATCGGCGCATTCTCGAAGATAAACGAAATCGGCGAAGGTGCGGCATTGCAGATGATCGTCCAACCGGCGCCGTCGTCAGAACGGAAGAAATGCTCAGCATGCGATTGAGCGGTTGAAGAAAGGCGAGCCGTTCGAAAAAGCGTTTCATGGCCCGGGACATATGGAGCTATCGGTCAGTACGGTAGGCGAGGTGTTCGCGCCGAAAACGGACGAAGAAAAGGCACGCGATAAAAAAGAAATTGTCGTTGATGATGAGGCGGTGAAAGCGCTGCAGGCGAAAATCGCGAAGCCACTGTTCGAGGTCAACGTCCGGCTGCTCGCGTCCGCCGGGTCGCAGTTCCAGGCGGATGATATTTTGGCCGGTTTGACCGCCGGATTTTCGCAGTTCGCATCGCCGACGCGGAATGAATTTCGTGTCGTGAAAGCTGCGATCGCCAAAAAATCTGATAACGCAATTTATCTATCGCCAGTTCGAGTCCGCACAGAAAATGATTTTGTCATCCGAGGAGATCGCGAGTTTTTATCATTTGCCGATTTCGTCGACCGAGACGCCGCGCGTGAAGTGGCTGAAATCGAAAGAAGCTGCCCCGCCGGAAAATTTGCCGAAAGCAGGTTTACTGCTTGGCGATAGCTCATTCCGCGGCGAGTTGAAACCCGTTTATATGCAGGACGACGACCGCCGTCGCCATCTTTATATGATCGGGCAGACCGGCACCGGAAAATCTACTTTAATTGGCAATCTCGTCATGCAGGATATCCAGGCCGGCAAAGGCGTCGCGATCATCGACCCGCATGGCGATCTCGTCGAGAATGCGCTCGGGTTTGTCCCGCGCGAGCGCCTCGACGACATTATTTATTTCGATCCGGGCGATCTCGCAGCGTCCGCTCGGCTTCAATATGCTCGATTTCAATCCGGCGCGGCCGGAGGAAAAGACATTTATCGTGAACGAAATGCAAGCAATTTTCAATAAATTGTTTTCGCAGGAAACGATGGGGCCGATGTTCGAGCAGTATATGCGGAATGCGTTGTTGCTTTTGATGGAAGATATGGCGAACGAGCCGGCGACGCTGATCGAGGTGCCGCGCATATTTACGGATGCGGCGTGGCGTGCGCGCAAACTCGAGCGAATCCACAACCCGGTCGTGCTCGATTTCTGGGAAAAAGAAGCGATGAAGGCCGGCGGCGAAGCGTCGCTCGCGAACATGACGCCGTACATCACGTCAAAATTCAATAATTTCATTTCGAACGATTACATGCGGCCGATCATCGGCCAGCCGAAATCGGCGTTCAATTTCCGCGAAGCGATGGACTCCGGAAAAATTTTGCTTATCAATTTGTCGAAGGGCCGAATAGGCGATTTGAATGCGTCGTTGCTCGGGCTGATTTTTACCGGCAAAATTTTGATGGCGGCGCTGTCGCGCGTCGATATCGCGGACAACGAAAAACGCCGCGATTTCTATCTCTACATAGACGAGTTCCAAAACTTCGCGACCGATTCGATCTCGACGATTTTATCCGAAGCGCGCAAATATCGTCTGAATCTGACGGTCGCGCACCAGTTCATTGCCCAGCTCGACGAAAAAATTCGGGATGCCGTATTTGGCAACGTCGGCTCGATGATGTCATTCCGCGTCGGCGTGCAAGATGCAGAGTTTTTCGAAAAACAATTTGCGCCGGCGTTCGATCGCAACGATCTTGTGAACATCGATAATTTGAACGCGTATGCAAAGCTCTTGATCGGCGGCCAGACCGCACGGCCGTTCAATATGAAAATTGGTACCGCATCGTGGGGTGGCGGGGATAAAGAGCTGGCGGCAAAATTGAAAGAATACTCACGGATGAAATATGGGCAGGATCGGCAGGCGATTGAGGATGATATTTACAAAAGGTTAAGAACGTGATATTATTGCTCCGTAACTTATTGCCTGTATATAGGGTAGTAGTTATTGGTATTGGTGATACATAAGGAGGATTCTTTGATAAATAGAACTGTTCTTTCGTTTCTGGCGTTCGGTACTTTTGTGTGGGGCGCATCGGCTCCTGCGCCAACGCCACCAACTGATTCGCCATTTACGCCGGATGAATTTATGTCCGTGCCGTATGATGCGGGTACTTTGCCACCGGTTTCGGACTTGACCGAGACGTGCTGCACGATGTCATTTCCAGTGGACGCAACGGTAGCTTCGACCCTCGCTCCGTTCGTTGGAAACCAGTTGGGGGAATTCAACGCCCAGAGGACGGGTTTCTGTATGATTGACGCAAACGATCGTGATCCGGGAATCGTTGTGTGTTCGCCGTTCAATCAGCCGCAAGCTATTGAGCCGTGGCTTATGACGAGCTATCCAGTACTACCGCCCGTCATTGTTCCGCCGACTACACCGCCGATCCAGCCCCCGCCGGCTGCGACGCCGGAGCCATCTATGCTGTTACTCGCTTTCGCTGGGATGGTGGCGATGATCATTGGGTATCGGCGACAGCTTAGGTCGTAGTCGTAGAAGGTATGCGATTTTCGGACGGTCCAGAGTTCGGACCGTCCTTTTTTCTTTTATGGATGTTCTCCGTGTTACAATTAAGGTATGCGCGATATTGCTGCGTTGAAAACATTAGTTGAAGAGCAGGTGAACTTGCCGCTGGAACGGGTTTCCGTCATCCAGTTGGTCGACCTGTTTGTCGAGTTCGCGTATGCCTCGCGTGCGTCGGATATCCATATTGAACCGGCGCCCGACCAGCTGCGCATTCGCTATCGCGTCGACGGAATGCTCTATGATGTTTTCGGTGATGTAAAAGTTAACCGTGAATTGCATCCCGAAGTTGTCAGCCGTATCAAGGTGCTTTCCGGTTTGCGAACCGATGAACATTTATTGCCGCAGGATGGGCGGTTTAAGGTGAAGCTGAATGATTTTGGCGATGTCGATGTTCGCGTTTCGATCATCCCGACGTATTACGGCGAGAACGCGATTTTGCGCGTGCTCGCGGAAACGCAAAATTATGGTTTGGCGGATATGGGATTTTCGCCGAAAGATCTTGATACCATCAATCGTGCGATCACGAAGCCGTATGGTATGGTGTCGACGAGCGGGCCGACCGGTTCGGGAAAAACGACGACACTCTATACGGCATTGAAGCAGGTCAACAAGCCTGAAGTTTCTATTATTACGATCGAGGATCCGATCGAATATTCTTTGCCGGGTACGACACAGATCCAGACGAACACGGAAGTCGGGCTTACGTTTGCGACCGGCCTGCGTTCGATTCTGCGCCAGGATCCGAATATTATTATGGTCGGCGAGATCCGCGACGAGGACACGGCGTCGATTGCCGTCAATGCGGCCTTGACAGGCCACTTGGTTTTGTCGACGCTCCATACGAATGATGCAGCGACGGCGTTCCCGCGCCTCCTCGATATGGGCGTCCCGTCATTCCTTGTCGCCTCGACGATCAACATTGCGATCGGCCAGCGGCTCGTCCGGAAATTATGCCAGCAGTGTAAAACGGAACGGATACTGTCCGAGGAGGAGGTTCATAGCTTGCAGGAACTTATCCCCGATTTCAATTCGGCTTCGAAAGTATACCAGTCCACGGGCTGCCCTGATTGTAGCAGCAGTGGATATCGCGGGCGCCTTTGCATACTTGAAGTTCTCGAAGTGAATGAAGATATCCGTCGGCTTATCATGGCCCGCGCGAGCGCGCAGGATATAAAAGTTGCCGCGGTCAAGGCCGGCATGACGACGATGCTCGATGACGCGTTGATTAAAGTGTCGCAGGGGCTGACCTCACTCGAAGAATTGATGCGCGTTGTCCATGAATAAACAAAATTTTTTCTCGAAATTTTTCCAGAGCATTCCGCTCCAGGAACGCATCAATTTCGCGCGGCATCTGGCATTAGTTATTAAGGCCGGCCTGCCTGTGTTCGAAGGGTTGAAGATTATCCAACAGCAGACCGAGTCGCCGGTTTTGCGGCAGGTGATCGATGACCTGATGGAATCCGTGAACAATGGGAAATTTCTTGCGGATGGGCTTGAAAAATACGAATATCTCTTCGGCGTCTTTTTCGTGAATATCGTACGCGTCGGGGAATCGAGTGGTACGCTTATCGAAAAATTTACTGTATCTTGCTGACGAGTTACGGCGCTCGAAGGATCTGCAGGGGAAAGTCCGTTCTGCGATGGTATATCCGATGGTTATTTTGTGTGCAACGATTGCGGTCGCGGGATTTTTGACCTTTTTCGTTTTCCCGAAGTTGGTTCCGGTGTTCGCAACGATGAATGTCCAGCTGCCGCTTACGACGCGCATCCTGCTCGCCGTCCTCGGTTTTTTGCAGAGCTATGGAATTTATACGTTGCTTGGCGTTATCGTTCTCGTCGTTGCCGCGCGGGTGATCGTAAAACAGGTGAAAGGTATTCGGCGGACGGTAGATTACGGTTTGCTCTATGTGCCGGTTTTATCGAGCGTTATCATCAATGTTAATATGGTCAATTTTACTCGCGTGTTTGGTTTGCTTTTGAAAAGCGGCGTGAAGATCGTCGAAGCGATCGAGATCACGGCAAACACATTCAACAATTTAGTGTACCGCGCAGATTCTGTTGAACGCGAAAGAAGAGATGAGTAAAGGCGGCCAGCTCGGCGCCTATCTCGCCGACTATAAGCATTTATTTCCGCCGCTTATCTCTGGCATGATACGCATTGGCGAGGCGACGGGTAATCTGGAGGACAACTTGACCTACCTTGCCGAATATTACGACGGGGAAGTCGATACGAAGCTCCATTCGCTGACGTCGCTCATCGAGCCGATCATGTTGCTCCTGATGGGTTTACTCGTCGGCTTCGTCGCATTATCAATTATCACCCCGATCTATTCGATATCGACCACCGTTTAAATTTCCCATGACATCCCGCCGCGGCACGAGCTTAATCGACCTCATCCTTGCCATGGCGATTATCGCATTGCTTTTCGGCGGCATGTATCTCGTTTATTTTTCGATAGAGACCGCGATCGCGAACGTCGGCGTCCGGACCGCCGCGAGCCAGGTGATTGCGAATGAGATCGAGTTGGTTCGTAATCTGCCGTATGCTGATGTCGGCACGGTCGGTGGTATTCCGGCTGGCGTTCTCCCGCAGACGCAAACGGTCACGTACGCGAATTATTCGTTTAATTTACAGACGACGGTATTAAATATCGACGATCCGTTTGACGCATCGCCGTCGTCGACGCCGGTCGCGGATTATAAGCTGGTTGATATCACCGCGTCGTGCCCACTCTGCGAGAATTTCGGGTCGCTCGAGATTACGACGACCGTCGCGTCGCGCAACTTGACCGCCGGCACGCCGTACGGATCGATCTTTATAAATGTTATTAACGCCAATGGCATCGGTGTTCCGCAGGCGACCGTCGAAGTTGTTAATCCATCGGTTACGCCATCGATCGATGTCATCGATACGACGAACGCGAGCGGCGTTCTCGAGTTGATTGGCGTGCCAACGAGCACGCAGGGATATCAAATTTTCGCTTCTAAGCCCGGCTTCACGTCGGCGCAGACGTATCCTGTCGGCGGCGCAGGCAATCCGAATCCGTTGCAGCCAAATATAACCGTTGCATCGGAAACCGTCAGTGGCGTCACGCTAGCGATTGATGTAGCGAGTACACTTAATATCAGTGCCACGGATGAAACTTGTCATCCGATCGCTGGCGTTCCGGTTTCCGTTCAAGGAACGAATCTTATCGGCACGACTCCGGACGTTTATGCGTTTGCGACGACTTCGGCGACTGCGACCAGCGGATCGTTGTCATTTCTTAGCGTGCCGTGGGATACCTATTCACTGCAACTGGGGACGACATCGCAGGATATCGTGGGAACGATGCCTTTCGCGCCGCTCGCATCGCTCGCGATCGCGCCCAGCTCGACGCAAAATTTCCAGTTCATTCTCCGGCCGGCATCTAACCCGTCGTTATTAGTTACGGTTCAGGATGCGTCGACGAGCGCGGGGGTCGCTAATGCGAATGTAACGCTCAGCGCGAATGGGGGCTCCGGTTTTTCCGAAACGCTCGAAACCAATCATTCGACGTTTTCGGATACTGATTGGTCGTCTGGCCACTATGCGAGCCAGAATGGTGCGCTTGATCCGTCGACGCCGGGCGAATTGCAGTTGCTGGCTAACGCGTCGTCAACGTATTCGACGTCGACGGTCGGGTCACTCATCTCGAATACGTTCGATGTCGGCGGGACGAGTTCCACATTTAATGCAATCACGTGGTCACCGGTGAGCGAGCCGCCATCGACCGGCGCGGGTAGCTTGGAGTTTCAGGTGGCGGGTAATGATGACGATGCGACTTGGAATTTCATTGGCCCCGATGGGACGCCGGATACGTACTTCACGTCGCCTGGCGCCGCCCTGCCGTCATCGCTTGCCGGCGACCGTTATTTCCGCTACGAAGTTTTCATGAGTACGCAGGATCCGGATACGACGCCGACACTAACGAATGTTTCAATCGATTTTACCGCCAATTGCGTTCCGCCGGCGCAAGTGTTGTTCACCGGCCTCGCGCATGGAAATTATACGCTCGACGTCACCGCGTCGAATTATGATGAGAATTCTACTACGATCTCGGTTGGTTCCGGTGCGCAATCGTCGACGATAATACTTACCGAACAATGATGAACAACCGTGGTGGCTTCTCCTTAATCGAAGTGTTGATCGTTGTCGTTATCGCGGCTGCGGTTGTCGTTGTCGTTAGTAATTTTGGCACGAACGTTACGGGTCTTAATGGCCTTATCACCACACAGCTGAAATCGAAATCTAATATAGCGCAGACGCTTGAGATCGTGACGAACGAGATCCGTGGCGCCGAACCATCGGCGGCGGGGGCCTATCCGATTAGCGCCGCCGCGTCGAGTTCGTTCACGTTCTATACGAGCATCCATCAGGATGGCGTTATTGATCAGATTACCTATTATCTGGCGTCGTCGACGATCTGGCGATCGCTTATCGCACCGACCGGGACGCCGGCGACGTATCCGACGTCGAGCCAAGTCGTCAATGATTTGATTGATAATGTGTCACTCGTATCATCATCGACCCCATTATTTTCGTATTACCCCGCCACCTATACCGGAACCGGTTCGCCGCTGCCGTCGCCGGTCGCTGTCGCTTCGATTCGCCTTGTCAATATAACATTTTCATCGCAAGTTAATCCCAATCCCGACCAGCCGGCTTCGCCGCAATATTTTTCGGAACTGGTCGACATCCGCAACCTGAACACGAATTAAAAAATGATGAAATTTTCCACCAAAAAATCGCGCAGCGGACAATTCTCGGTCGAAATGATTTTTCTCGCGGCGATCGTCGTAACAGTCATCGCCGGATTTGTTTCGCTTGCCGCGTCGTTCCTGCAGCTTTCCGTCCGTGCGCAGAATGATGAGCAGGCAGTCGAAATTGCCGAAGCGGGGATCAATTATTACGAGTGGCATCTCGCATATGCGCCGCAGGATTTCGAAGATGGCACGGGCCATGCCGGGCCATATACCCATCCTTACTATAATAAAGACGGCACGCAGATTGGACAGTTTACGCTAACGATAACCCCGCCGCCAACTGGCTCGACGATCGTTACGATATCGAGCGCGGGCGCGGTCGTCGCGGATGGGTCGGTGAAAAAAGTCATCCAGGTTCGGCTTGGCATCCCGTCGTTTGCGCAGTATGCGTGGGTGCTGAATGCGTCGACGACATTCGGAAGCACGGCGCAGGTGTATGGGGTTATTGATTCGAATAATGGATTGTATTTTCAGACGGGAGCTGTTGCGCATAATCTCGTGGAAAGTGGACTCAATACGTTTAGTGGTTTGACTACGTGTAATGGCAGCTCGACACAATGGGCGGTCTATACCGATGGTGATAATTGTCCGCCGGCGGCGTTATCGACGTCGACCTCGAATGTTTTTTTGGCGGGTCGCGTGCTCGGCGTTCCGGCCGTCGACTTCACGGGTATAACCGAAGATCTTGCAACGATAAAGAGTGATGCGCAGGCGAGCGGAACGTATTTCGCATCGAGCAGCGTGCTTGGCTATGATCTTTTCCTGCAATCGACAACGTATTCTTTATATAAAGTGACCGCGTTAACGACTGCGCCGAATGGTTGTACGAATAGTGATAACCAGTCCGGTTGGGGGACATGGTCCATTAAAACAGAATCGCTTTCGGCGACGGGAACGATTCCGCAGAATGGCAATATGTTTTTCGAAGATAATCTGTGGGTGCGCGGACAGGTTAATAATCGGCGGGTAACGATCGCGTCGGGGCGATTTCCTGCGAGCCAGTCGACGTATTCAAATATTACCGTTAATAGCAGCACGATCTACACGAATTTCAACGGGTCTGATACCATCGCGCTCATCGCCCAGAATAATGTAAATGTCGGCCTCGTCAGTGACAACAATCTAACGATCGATGCGGCGCTGATCGCACAGAACGGTCGCATCGGGCGTTACTATTATTCAGCGAACTGTGGGTCGAATGATGTGCGGAGTTCGCTGACAACCTTCGGCATCCTAGCCTCCAACCAGCAATCTGGATTTGCCTACGGCGATGGCACGGGTTTCCAGGCGCGAACTTATAACTATGACGCCAACCTTTTATACTCACCGCCGCCGAGCTTCCCGCTGACAACCGACAGTTATTCGCTGATTTCGTGGAACGAGCTACAATAGAGGTATGGAAATTTCTACCCGTCGCGGCTTTACTCTGGTTGAGATTTTAATTTCGATCGCGATTATGGCGATCATCGTTGGCGCTTATTTCGTGGTCGCGAATCCGGCGGGTCAGTTGTCGGCTTCGCGAAATAACGAGCGGACGCTTAACCTAGAAACGTTGACGCTTGCGATCGGGCAAAATATAGCCGACCAAGGCAATGAAATATTTTCATGTTCATCCGGGTCGATCCCGACGTCGACCACGGATATGGGAAGCGGTTCCGGACAATATAATATCGCGCCCTGTTTGGTCCCTGGTTATTTAGCCGCGCTGCCGGTTGACCCTGCCGCTTCGAGTTCATATTACACTTCGGCCTCAAACTACAATACGAATTATTCGATTGTACAAAATGCTTCCGGAAGCATCACGCTTTCGGCGCCACACGCCGAATTGAATCAGACGATAGCGAAAATAGTTAGTTATTAGTGTCGAGATACGCCGGACCGTATGTCGCGATCGTTGTCGTGCCTTCGAGCGCGGTCATTTCATAGTAGTACGGTTGGTCGATCGTATCGTCGACGAGCTGGAGCGAATAGGAACCGCTCGTGCCCGGGTTGTGCTGGATGATGATCGTATTCCACGGCCCGGTCGAGCTCGCCGAACGTGCGACCGTTATGGTATCGATGCCCGCCGGAATATTTTGCCAGCCGATTTCGATGCTCTGGTTCACGTGGCTCACCCAGAAACTGCCCGGCGCCGTGCCATATGCCGTTATCTGTACCTGCGGATTGTAATAGGGGATGCCATTGTTGTTATTTCCGTTGTTGCTCGGGTTTGTGCTTGAGCTGGTCGAGGTTGGATTTTCTGGGTTTTGCGGCGTGGACGAAGTAGGGTTGTTTGCCGGCGGGTTTTGCGGCGGTGGCGGAGGCATTGGTGGCTCTGGTGGCGTTGAAGTCGTCACGACCGGAATCGTCGAGGACGATGTCCAGAGGACCGTTTCGCCGGAGGTACTCGTAGAATTTCCGACGTTGGTCGTTTCGCCGTTGTCGCCGACAGCTTGGATTTCGAATGAGTAGCCGCCTTCGGTCGAAGTGCCGATGTTAATGTTCGCAGTTCCCGAGCCGAGCTCGTCGTGCGTCAGTGTTACCGTTTTCCAGAGCGACCAGTTATTTTGACCGGTTGTCGCGCGGAGAATATTGAGTGCGACGGTTCCGTTCGGCAAATTTTGCCACTGGATTATAAACGAGTTGCCGCTCGTCGCATTCTTCGGCGCTTTTTGGATGAAGAAGCTGACACTCGGCGTCGGTGGCAGCGCGGGCGGTTGGGCCGCCGGTCCGCCGTTCGCCGCTGATTGAGATGGCGGCAGAGGCGGCGTTCCCACGGTCGGCACGTATGAATTCAACTGAAGGATGACATAGGCGAGCGATCCGATGATTACGAGAAAAAGCACCCACACCACGATATATTCGTGCCTCGCTAAAAAATCTTTCATATGTCATAATTGTACCAAATATATCAAATGTTAATCATTGTAATCGTCATCATAGGCCTATCGCTTCTGATCCTCGGCCACGAAGCCGGGCATTTTTTTGTCGCGAAACTGTTCGGATTAAAAGTTGATGAATTTGGGTTTGGATTCCCGCCGCGCATCGGTGCGTTCAAGCCGAAGAGCAGCGAAACGGAATATAGCTTTAACTGGTTGCCGTTTGGCGGGTTTGTAAGGATCAGCGGGGAAAGATTAAATAAAGATGAAACCGCTGGCGCGGCTCCGGCGGCGATCCATGATAAACGTCTTTTTTATAATCAGCCCGCATGGAAAAAAAGTCTGATCGTGCTCGCGGGCGTTTTTATAAATTTCATCATCGGTTGGCTGTTGATTTCGCTTGTTCTGATGGTCGGCACGCCGCAGACGCTTGTCATAACTGGCATCCAGGGGAACTCGCCAGCCGCGGCAGCCGGTATCGAATCGGGCGATGTCGTTAAAGGTTATACCGATTCGCAATCGTTTATCAATTATATCGACGCGCATGCCGGCCAGCCGACCCAAGTCGCCGTCTTGCGTGATGATAAGGAGATCGACTTTATGGTTACGCCGCGCGTGAACCCGCCGGCTGGGCAAGGTGCGGTTGGCGTCGCGCTCGAAGAAGGCGGCACTGCCCGCGAAGCGCCGCTCTCGGCGCTTTGGGACGGCTTGCTGAGTTCGTTCGTTCTGCTGTGGCTAACGATCAGCGCTTTCGGCGCGCTCATCGCCCAACTTTTCGTGCACGCCTCGTTGTTGCCCGGCGTCGTCGGCCCCGTCGGCATCTTCAGCGTCGCCGAAGAAACCGGCAAAATCGGCATCATGTACTTGATTCAATTACTGGGGATTATTTCGATCAACCTCGCCGTCGTCAATTGCATTCCATTCCCGGCGCTCGACGGCGGCCGCTTCGTCATGACGATTATCGAAAAGATAAAGGGCTCGCCGGTATCGGAGCGTGTCGAAAGCTGGGTCAACGGCGCCGGGTTCGCGTTTTTGCTCGTGCTGATGGTGTTGCTTACTGTACGCGATGTTAGTGGGTTAATCTAGCACGTTTTGCTGGCAATTTTTCTTGAGAATTTTTTAATGGTGTTTTTGATATACTAGTGTCGCGGTGGGCGCGGCATGATTGCTAGGTTGGGTTTGCCAACCAAACCTACGGGGTTTGATTCCCCGCGCGTCCACCGCACTTTGAGCCCTAGCTTGACATAAAATGTTGCCTTGCTATCCTTATTGTAAGGTTGGCAAACCCAATTCTAGCGTCATGTTGGTTTAACAAAGACCCAGAAGTGGGCCTTTTGTTTTTCTCATCAAGATTTTAGTGTTATACTGGCTTTATGGATCAAGCAACAAACCAAACCAACGACGACTGGAAGAAAAAGCTGACGCCGGATCAGTATCACGTTATGCGCGAAGGCGGGACGGAGGCGGCGTTCACGGGCAAATATTGGAGCGACCACTCGAAGGGGATGTACAAGTGCGCGGCATGCGGTGCGGAGCTTTTTTCATCCGACACGAAATTCGATTCCGGCACCGGCTGGCCAAGCTTCACCGAACCCGCGAACACCGCGAACGTCGAGCTGCGCCACGACCCAACCTACGGCATGGACCGCACCGAAGTCATCTGCAAAAACTGCGGCGCACATCTCGGCCACGTCTTCGACGACGGCCCCGCAGATAAAGGTGGAAAACGGTATTGCATTAATTCGGTTTGTTTGGAGCTTGAAAAAGAGGGGGAGAAGAAGTAAGCTTTTTATCAGAGAAAGGAACTGTGTCTCATTATGACAGATGATAAGGCTCCAGATTCAGCATACGACATCCCTCATTTCAAGATTCGACATCCAGACATCTCGCATGTAGTTCATGTAATGCTTGGTGTCTATACCACCCAGCATCCGGAAGTTAAGGAACCCGTGAATCTTGAAGAGGCTTATGAACATGTGACTACTTGTGAGAAGTGTAAGTCGCACTTCGACTATAAAAAGCAATTTCAGGAACAGTTTATCCAATAGTTTGAGCCCGTCCCCAAGAAGTATTGGAGGCGGGCATTTTAAATTAAAAAAATATTAAACAACTTTTGACGCCAATTTTGCCCGAGCAGTATCATTGAACCAAAGTCGAAAAAATAATATAAATTTGCCCGTAAATATGAGAAATGATATGATGGACGCATCAACCATGCGCCAAGCGAAGTCGTCAAAAGCTCAAACGCCGAAAATAAAGCTTAGCCAACAGGAAGCTGAGCGACTTTTGCGCGCTGGGGCGGAACTGATGGATGCAGCCGAAGACGTTTTGGAGTCGCGGAGTGCCTATAGTGAAGAGTTTCTGGCTGGTCTTCGCGTCGCTATGGATCAGGCCAAAAGAGGAGAATTAACAAAGATCAATTCTCTGGAGGATTTGGGCGAGTAAGCAATAAGGCATGCGAGAAATATTCAGTGCCCCGCAATTTAGCGGGGATATTAAAGACGTTCAACCGGAAATGCGTAAGCGTATTAACAATATAATCGCTCTACTTCGAGACAATCCTGCCGATCCCTCACTCAGCGCGAAAAAACTTCATGGAATACAAGGTTCCGTTTTCCGAATTCGAATTGGTTCGTATCGATTGGTATATCGCATCACGAAAAACGAAATTATTTTGCTTCGGTTTCGGGATAGAAAGGATATTTATCAGAAGTTGTGAGTAATAAAAAGGCGCTGATGCATTGCTGCTGTCAGCGCTTTTTGAGTGCATACACTGTGCCGAGATAATGATATCACCACCCTGGCTCCAACGTCTTTATGTATGCCCTCCATAAAAACCCTGAAGGTTTCAATGCTTGAGGCAAATTGTAGTCATAAATTTTAGCGTACACTAGACGGCATTTATAACAGCTGGCTACATGTCGCCATACATCGTATGCTGTTTTCGTGCCATCAAATTTAGCCTCAAACAAGTGGAGCTCTTTCACGGCTGAATCAAGGTCCATGGCGGCAAACAGTACATAAAAAGTTAACTTATGTAGTATTTTTATTCGCTGGTCCGCCTGTTTCAAAAAAAGGTCAATTTCACTTTGGGAAATGTGCTCACTGACGTCCCGATCCATGTAATTTCTCCTTCTGGTAGTAAAGATACAAAATCATAGTATGTGTGTCAATAAAAAAGCCGACGACGAGCGTCGGCTAAGATGATAAAAACAAAAGAGCAAAGGGGCTCAGTTCTTCACGTTTAGGATTACGGGCGAACCTTTCGGAAAAATGAATTTCCTTCAAGTTGTCTCGACCCGTTGATTCATGCAACAGCACGTGCACATGTCGCTGCACTACTCAGGAGCCTTCTTGCGCGAAGGTCCTACAACTCCCGTCATCGGCTTCGTACTGCGCCTCTGGTTTGTCCTGGGTTCCCGTGGTCGCACGGGAATCACGGTTGTTTTATTCGCAAAGAACTGAACCCACAATCATTGTAGCAATACAACTATAAGAATCAAGTGGGTTGTGCATAACAGTCATCGCTAGATTGTATATACTATATATATGATCCAACGTGGCATTGCATCCTTCGGGCTTGATGGCGGACATTGTCCGCCGTGGCTTTTTCGGCGCATGGTGGCGCTGGGGCGCGAGATGGTGCGCGTCTTGGTGGCCGAATATGGGCCGGATGAGTTCATCCGGCGCATCGCTGATCCGGTTTGGTTTCAATCGCTCGGAACGGTGTTGGCGTTTGACTGGAACGCTTCCGGTTTAACAACTATTTTGACGGCGGCGCTGAAAGAAGCGATTCGCGGCGAAGAGCGCGAGCTTGGGATTTTTATCTGCGGCGGCAAAGGTGCGACTTCGCGGAAAACGCCGGATGAAATTCGTACGTGGGGCGAACGGCTCGCGCTTGCCGAGGCGCCGACGGAAAATTTGGTTTATAACTCGAAGATGAGCGCGAAGGTTGATAGCGCTTTGGTTCAAGATGGGTTTCAGCTGTATCATCATGCTTTTTTCTTTTCGCGCGTGCGCGATGCGGCGATGGGCCGCGCGAAAATTGGTTCATGGGCGGTTGTTCAGCAGGGTATGAACGCCGAAGCCGCGAAGGCGCGCCGCTATCATTGGTTTTCGGAGAATATCGATGATCTGGTTGCGGAGCCGCATGCGGCGATTTCGTCGCCGGTCGTTATGAATCGCGTGTTGAACTTGACGGCGCGGGGCAGCGCGTCGACGCGCGAGCTTTCGACCGAGCTCGTGCAAGCGGGATATTTTACGTTGATGAAAGATATTCAGCTTTTGCGGAAACATTCGTCGCGATTGTCGCAGATGGTGAAGTTACGGCAGCGTGGGCAGGAAGGGTTGTTTGAAGATCGCGAGTTAACGGTTCTCAATCTCGAATCGCGCGAGTTTAAATATCACCCAGTCGTCCACGAAGATTTTGCACGGAGCAAATACCTCGAAAAAATTCTCGCGAAAGTTACGGACCGCAAGCCGGAGAATTATGAGAAGCTCGTCGCAATGGAAGGGGTTGGGCCAAAAACCGTACGCGCGCTCGCACTGGTCGGCGAGGTTATTTATGGCGCGAATCCATCATACGAAGACCCGGCGCGATATAGTTTCGCGCATGGCGGCAAGGATGCGACGCCGTATGCCGTCGACCGGAAGACCTATGACCAGACGATACAGATCCTCGGCGAGGCGGTGCGCCGCATGCGCTTATCGCCAGACGAGAAACGCCAAGCGCTTGGAAGATTATTTGCTAAATGAAATTCGGCGAGGATGATAGCAGTATGATATACTAGAAGTACGAATAATCACCATGAACGACTTCATCCACGCCGACATTTTCTTCTTCGTAACAACCATCGTCGTTGTCATTGTTGGCATCGTTTTAATAATCGCGCTGATCTATTTAGTCGCTACCTTGCGACGCATTCGGAAGATCGCTGACTTGGTCCACGAGGAAGCGGTTTTGTTCCAGGAAGACGTGCATGACCTGCGCGACGTCGTTCGCCGGGAAGGATTCAAACTAAAGAGCTTGTTCGCGTTTGGGAAGTTTTTTAAAAGCATGATGAATAATGCATCCAAAAAGTCGAAGAAATAAAATGTTAAAAATACATTAAAATTTTCATAATTAACTAATAATTAAAACAACTATGACTACAAAAAATAAACATCTTGGTGCGGAGATTGGGGCGGGAGCGATTGCTGCCGCGGCGTTGGCGCTCGCGGGCGGTTATGTTCTTTGGGAGCGGATGGGGAAGGAGAAGCAGGCGAAGGTGAAAACGTGGGTTGCGAAGGCGAGGAAAGAGTCGGTGAAAAAGCTCGCGATGGCGCGGAGCATGAGCGAGACGGAGTATAAGCGAATTGTTGACCAGGCGGTCAAGCATTATGGTGCGATGGCGAAGATCAATAAGCCGGAACTCGCGAAGGTTGCGACTGACATGAAAGCGGAATGGAAGCGCATCCAGGCGCAGGCGAAATTGCTCGCGAAGGAGATGCAGAAAGGACAGAAGCCGCGGCGCAGTTCTGCTACCCGCCATACACGCACAGCCCCACCACGATCGGCCGGACGAGGAGGAAAATCTCCCAAAGGAACACTTGGAGTACGGAAAGAACACTGACTTCGTGCAGGCATGATTATTCTGGCGCTCCTGTTCTCGCAGGCGCGCCTTTTTATTTCGCCGTTTCGGCCGCTGTTGCCGCCGCCGGTTTCTCGTCCGCCATCGATAGCCCGAGCAACGCAAAAATCTTTTCCTGGATGATGAGCGCCTCCGCCGTCTCGCGCAGCCACGCTTCGCTTCGATCTTTGTATTTCATTTTCAAATAGGCGATATTCGTCTGGACCTCACGCTCGCTCGGCTCGATTTTTTCCGCCTGTTGGATCGCGCGAAACACCATACTCGTCTTGATCCGCGTGGCGATCAGCTCGCGCTCTTCCTTCTCGAGATCCGCCGCCGATTTTTTAATCTGTTTTAAATAATCGTCGAGCGAGATTTTCGCGTTCTCAAGTTCGGCGTTCCGCCGCTCTTCGAACGCATACCATTCCTCGTCAACCAGCATCTCCGGGATCTCCACCTTCGCCGCATCAACCACTTTTTTCATCAACTCCTCGCGCCGCGCTTCCTTCGCTTGCAATTCTTTATCCTGCGCCAGGTTTTCACGTAATTTTAATTTAAATTCATCAACGCTCTTGAACGCGCCCAACTTCCCAACGAGCTCATCCGTCAGCTCCGGCATTTTATCTTTGTCAGTATCGATTTCCGGGTTTTGGAGCGAGAGCATCGCGAGCAGGCGAGTGACTGCTTCCTTCATTTCTGGCTCCGTGACTTCCGCTGCGACATCTTTCGTCGCCGCAACTTCTGCGCCGATCTTCTTATAGTCCGGCAACTTCACCTCCGGATACAACGCGAACATAACTTTAAACTCAATCGGATTGCGCGGAGCGATTTTCGTAATCGTCAGGCGTGGGCTGCCGACAATCGAAAGTTTTTCGTCGCGCATGATGTCGCGCACCGCATCGCGCAGTGCGTAATCCGCCGCATCTTCGAGCAAATGCATCTCATCCACGCGCTCGCGAATCATCGCCTCCGGCACCTTGCCCTTCCGGAATCCCGGCAACTCAAAATCCCGCGCGTGTTCGGCCAGTGCTTTGGTTTCATATTTAGCTATCGTCTCGTTCGGAATCTCCGCACTAAACTCCAGCTCGCCGTGCTTGTCGGAGAGCTTTTTGAGGGAGGTGTAGGTGGCTTCGTTTTCCATAAGGGTTGATGATAGCATATTATTTTTAACTTATCCACAGGGTATATATTGTATATAAATAGATGGATGATAGAATATATTTATGACTAATAAACAAAACAATGGGCCAATCAAACTGACCGAAAAGCAAAAGCAGTTCTATGAGTCGCTGAAGCGGCTCGTAGAGAAGAATGGTGAGTCGCCGACGGTGGCGGAGCTGGTGAATTTAATGAAATTTTCATCTCCGCGAGCGGTGACGCAGTATCTCGAATCGCTTGAGCGGAAGGGATTGATCGAGCGGCGGCGGTATGAGCGGCGTGGGATTCGATTGACGGGCGAGAATGAAAATAATGTGGCGACGATCAACATCCCGGTCATCGCCTCTGCCGGCTGCGACCAAATGGCGATTTTCGCCCATCGCAATTTCGGCGACTATGTCTGCGTCGCGACCACGTTACTGCGCGGCGTAAAAAAAGACAACGTCGTCTGCGTGAAAGCGATCGGCGATTCGATGGTCGACGCGGGCATTAAAGAAGGCGACTACGTGCTGGTCGAAGTGACGGAAGCGGGCAGCGACGCGGTCCACGATGGCAATCTCGTCGTCGCGATCATCGACAGCTTCGCCGTCATCAAAAAGATCGAGTTCGCGTCGAACGCGGTCATCCTGCGTCCGGTCTCATCCGACCCGCAGTACAAGCCAATCATCCTGCAGCGCGATTTCCAGATTTTCGGCAAAGTGATCGATGTCATTCGTATGAAGCCGCACAAAGATGATATCGAAATCGTGCCGCTCTATAAGAATCCGGAGGAAGAGAGCTTGAGTTACGATTTTATTTAATCTAGTTTTAATAAATCATCCCGGAGTTTTCGCTCGTAATGTATATACAGTATATAATATAGATATGGCTTCATCACCACAACGAATCATCGGACATTTAGACATGGATGCGTTCTTTGCTTCAGTCGAAGAACGGGATAATCCACGACTCGTCGGCAAGCCGATCGTCGTTGGCGCAGATCCGAAAGATGGATTTGGGCGTGGTGTTGTTTCGACGGCGAACTATGCGGCGCGCGAATACGGCATCCGCTCGGCGTTGCCGATCTCGAAAGCATGGCAATTTTCGGAAGCGGCACGTGTTCGCGGGTTGCCGCCTGCGGTTTTTGTGGACGGTCATTACTCGAAATACGGTGAGGTCTCGGCGCGAATTATGGAAATTCTGAAACAGTATACCGACCATATCGAACAGGCAAGCATTGACGAGGCATATTTCGATCTGTCGACGGTTGGTGCGTCGGTTACGGATCCTTATGAACGTGCGCGAGAGATTGCTTTCAAAATAAAAAATGAAATAAAGATTAAAGAAAACTTGACAGCGACGGTTGGGATCGGGCCGAATAAGCTGATCGCGAAGATTGCGTCGGATGTTGAGAAGCCGGATGGGCTGACGGTTGTTCGCGCGGAGGATACCGAAAAGTTTTTGGAGCCGATGTCTGTGCGAAAAATTCCGGGCGTTGGGCCGAAAGCGGAGGAGAAGTTTAAGCGGTTGGGGATTGTGACGGTGGGTGATGCGCGGCGGCTGTCGCTCGCAGAATTGCGTGAGTTGATGGGGAAATGGGGTGTGGACTTGTATGAAAAATTGCGTGGACGGTCGGAGGCGCCGCTTGTCGAAGAGTGGGAAGCGAAGTCGATTGGCGAGCAGGAGACGTTCGAGCGTGATGCGAACGATCCGGAATTTTTGCGGGCGCGGCTTGCGGCGATTTCGCGGGATGTCTACGAGCGGTTTGCGCGGAGCGGTTTCAAGCAATTTCGCACGATCGCGATAACGGTTCGCTTTGCCGATTTCGAGACGAAGACGAGGGCGATGACGCTGACGGGCTCGGACTCACAGCTTGAAACGCTGGAATTTCATGCGCTCCGATTATTTTTGCCCTTCCTCGACGCACGCGAGAATCCGCGGCGGAAAGCGTTTCGATTGCTGGGAGTGAGGGTGGAAAAGTTGGAATGAATGCACTTATTTGGGATTAGTTTTATAATCATTGGATAAATAAAATGCCTAAGACAATTGTTATTTCCGGCTCATTTTCTCGACATTACGATGAAATTAAAAAAATGATATTACAATGAACGAAGACAAAATCTTCTCCATCTCGCAATTCGTCGAAATCCTCAACGTCTTTTTCAAAAAAGAAGATGTCCGCATCACGGGCGAAATTTGCGAACTGAAACGCGCGGCATCGGGGCACGTCTACTTCACCATTAAAGATAAGACCGCCGGCGAGAATGGCGCGAGCGCGGTTCTCGATTCGATTATCTGGAAACGGAACTACGAAATGTGTGGCGTCGCGCTCGAGGTCGGGATGGAAGTGGTGCTGACGGGCCATCCGAATATTTATCCGCCGAGCGGGCGGTTGTCGTTTGTTGCGGATATGATCGAGTTGGTTGGCGAGGGAGCGCTCAAAAAAGCATACGAGGCGCTCAAAAAGAAACTCGAAGTCGACGGTGTATTCGCGCCGGAGCGGAAGCGCGCGTTGCCGGAATTTCCGCAGCGCATCGGTGTGGTAACGTCGCTCAAGGGGGCTGTCATCCATGACTTCGAAAACAATCTTGGCAAGTTTGGTTTTAAAATTAGCGTTTGCGATTCGCGCGTTGAAGGACAGGCGGCAGTCAAGGATTTGCTCGCGGCAGTCGCGACGATGCGTATGTTGGCCGACCGAATCGACAGCGATGGCAAGCCCGGTCTCGACGCACTCGTCATTATTCGCGGCGGCGGCTCACTCGAATCGCTCCAGGCATTCAATAACGAACTGCTCGTCCGTGCGATTGTCGATTTCCCGGTGCCGGTCATCGCGGGCATCGGCCACGATCAGGATGTTCCGCTTGTCGCGCTCGCGGCGGATTACATTTGTTCGACGCCGACCGCTACGGCACACTTGCTCAACCGTTCTTGGGAGGAGGCGTATGCGAAGGTGCATCAGCTCGCGTCGGTTTTTGTCCGGATGCAGCAGGAGCTGAAGTTTCGTGCGAACGATATCGAGGCGGCGTGGTTGCGGATGACGGGGCAGATTGAGCGGCGGCTCGAATGGGCCGCGGAGCAAATCGATTATGCGGAGCGGTTTATCCGGTTGAACGATCCGCGCCGCCAGCTGAAACTTGGCTACTCGATCACGCGGAAAGGTGGTAAAATTGTGCGAAGTGTTGGCGCGTTCAAGCCGGGTGATGAACTCGAAACGGAATTTGCGGATGGTTCGATCAAGTCGCGCGTTCGATCGCAGAATGAGTTATTATAATTTCATTAAAATTTCATGGCAAAAAAAATAAAGGAGTCGGTTGCGAGCGGTGCCGGCAATGGAAATTTCAAAGACCATCTCAAAGAGATCTCGGTGATCCTCGAGTGGTTTGATTCGCAGGAAGAGCTTGATGTCGAATTGGCGCTTGAAAAAATAAAAAAAGCTGGCGAATTGATGAAATCGAGCAAGAAACGGCTGGTGGAGATTGAGAATGAATTTAAGGAGATTAGGAAGACGGTAGAGGCGGATTAAAGCGCGTTTTGCTGGGCTTTTTTCTTAAACTTTTTTTAATGACCTTTGTGGTATCGTAATTTTGCGGCCGTAAAATAATAGCTGAAAGAAAGGAAAACGCCTGCGGGTAGTAGTGTTTGCGATGGGGAATCGCGGGTGCAGTAATTAAAATTAATTTATATAAAAAGATATGCCAAAGAAATTACAAAAAATAGCGCAGAATGCGGCGGGTGCGAAAACGAAAGTTGAAGAGATGGCGCTCGACGATCTTTTAGTGACAAAACTGAAATCGTTATACGATGTCGAGAGTCAGTTGGTGAAGGCGTTGCCGAAGATGGCGAAGAAGGCGACGGATGAGGATTTGCGGCGCGGGTTCGAGCGGCATGCGAAGCAGACGCAGGAGCACGGTGCACGGTTGGAGCGTGCGTTCGCAGAGCTCGAGGTCCGGCCGCAGAAGTTGGCGTGCGAAGGTATTCGCGGCATTATCGCCGATGCGGAGTGGGTGATGAAAAACGTTAAGGGTGATGCGGCGCTTGATGCTGCGCTCGTCGCTGCGGGGCAATATGCTGAGCACTATGAGATTGCCGGGTACGAGTCGGCGGTCGCATGGGCGCGGCTGCTCGACCTCGGCGAAGTTGCCGATTTGTTGCAGGAGACGCTCGACGAGGAGCGGGAGACGAGCGATGAGCTGACGGAGTTGGCGAGCGCGAAAATTGATGAAGAGGCGATGGGCGGAAAAGAGGGCGCGGGCGGTGCCGCAAAAGCGAGTGATGATGACGATGAGGTTGAAGAAATTGAGGTGGAAGAGGAAGACGAGGAAGAAGAGGAGACGCCGTAGCGGAGCGATTGGCGCTGACTGACGAGGTCGGCGCCTGTTTGTTATGATATTATGTAAATAATGACCTCGTTTTTCAACCCAGCCGGGCCGGTTGCAGCGGCACAAGCGCATCTGATCGAACTGATGGTCGGCTTGATGCTGATCATCGTTGTGCCGATGTTCATCGCGTTGTTTACGGTGGTGCGAAGGTATAGGGTGCGGCCGGATGAAAAAAAAGGAGTGCGAAGTTTTAATGAACCAAAGTACGAACCCGACCATTCCTCCCGCGCGGCATGGAGTCAGATTATTTTGTGGTTGATTCCGGCGTCGCTGATTTTCGTTCTCGGAATTTTGAATTGGAAAAGTGCGCATGCGCTTGATCCGCAGCAGTCGCTTACGCCGTCGGCGTCGGCGGTGGCCGCGGGCGATGGCGCGCCGCTGACGATCGAAGTTGTCGCGCTGCCGTGGAAGTGGCTCTTTATATATCCGGCGCAGAATATCGCGACGGTCAACTTTATCGAGTTTCCAGCGGGCGAGCCGGTCCATTTCGAGTTGACCGCGGACGCGCCGATGAGCTCATTCTGGATCCCGCAGCTCGGTTCGCAAATCTACGCGATGGCCGCGATGATGACGCAACTTAACTTGCTCGCGTCTTCGACCGGCGAGTATACCGGCCGTGACACGGAGATTAATGGCGAGGGGTATGCGGGGATGACGTTTGAGGCGGATTCGGTTTCGCCGGGGGATTTTGCGGGATGGGTGGCGGAGGTGCAGGGTAGCGCCGCGGGCGCGACGACGAGCACTTCTACAAGCACACCGCCGGCGTATCCGCCGCTGACGATGGATACTTATAATACTCTGGCCGCGCCTTCCGAAAATAATCCGGTTGCGTACTATTCATTTGTCGCGCCCGGGCTGTTCGATGGCGTGATGATGAAATATATGATGCCGATGGGGACAGGAACGATGATGACAGCGACTACGACGATGGGAATGAATTCATCCGGGACGATGGAGGGGATGCCTGGGATGGAGATGTAAAAAATAATCAAATCATAATCGCGCTATAATAAATCTATAAGTCCGACATCCATGTCCCTCACCCAATTCTTCTTCGGCAACCTAACGTGGTCCGATCTGCCGCACCAGTGGTTTACGATCGGCGGTACGGCGGCAATCGCCCTAGGCGGCATCGCATTCGTGGCGGGCCTAACATATTATCGCCGCTGGAAGTGGCTTTGGAAAGAATATCTGACCTCAACCGATCCGAAAAAGATCGGCATCATGTACATCGTTGTCGCGATGCTGATGTTGTTCCGCGGGGGACTCGACGCCGTCATGATCTGGTTGCAGCAATCGCTTGGCGCGGTGAACGCGAACGGCGTTGCGCAACATGCGTTTCTTGGCAGCGCCGTCGGCTATCTCGACGCATCGCACTTCCAGCAAATTTTCACCGCACACGGCGACATCATGGTCTTCTTCGCGACGATGGGCTTGCTGGTCGGCTTGATGAACTTGATCGTTCCGTTGCAAATCGGCGCACGCGATCTCGCGTATCCATTTCTCAACTCGCTCGGTTTTTGGCTCTACGTCGCGGGCGCGATTTTAGTTAATATGTTTTTCATCTTTGGCGGACAGTTCGCGAGCGCCGGCTGGCTTTCGATCCCGCCGCTTTCCGAACTCGCGTACAGTCCTGGCACTGGCGTCGATTACTGGATTTGGTCACTGCAAATTTCCGGACTCGGCAGCTTGCTTGGCGGCTTGAACTTTATCGCGACGATCATCAAGATGCGCGCGAAGGGGATGAAGCTGTTCATGATGCCGCTCTTTAGCTGGTCGGCACTGCTTAGCTCGGTATTGATCGTTTCCGTTTTCCCGGTGTTGACGGTAACGATCGCGCTGCTCTGGCTCGACCGAATGTTCGGCATGCACTTTTTCACGTCGAGCTTCGGCGGCAATCCGATGATGTACATCAACTTGATCTGGATGTGGGGGCATCCGGAAGTGTACATTCTCGTTTTGCCGTCGTTCGGCATTTTCTCCGAAGTCGTTTCGACGTTTTCGCAAAAAAAGATTTTCGGCTACATCTCGATGGTCTGCGCGCTGATCTGCGTGTCGCTTCTCGCGTGCCTCGTTTGGGTGCACCACTTTTTCACGATGGGCGCGGGCAGCGACGTGAACGCGTTCTTCGGCATCTCGACGATGCTAATCGCGATACCCGCTGGCGTGCAAATTTTCAATTGGATCGCGACGATGTGGCGCGGTCGCATCCGATTCTACACGCCGATGTATTGGTTCCTCGGCTTCGTCGCTTTATTTACTTTTGGCGGTATGGCAGGAGTTTTGCTGGCAACACCCGCCGCCGACTATCAGCTCCACAACACGTTATTTTTGGTCGCGCATTTCCACACGATGATCGTCGGCGCTGGCCTGTTCGGCATCTTCGCCGGCATAACGTATTGGTTCCCAAAAATATTCGGATTCCGTCTCGACGAAAAATGGGGTAAGCGCGCGTTTTGGTTGTGGCTCATCGGCTTCTTCGTTTCGTTCGGGCCACTCTATATTCTTGGTTCCGAAGGCGCCGTCCGCCGCATGAACCAATATCCCGCTTCGACCGGCTGGCAGGGATGGTTTATAGTCGCCGCCGTTGGCGTTTGTATTATCGCTCTTGGTTTTTTGGCGCAGATTATTCAGGTTATTGTTTCAGTTCGAGATCGGCGGTTGCCCGCGAACCGCGCGGTTGGCGTTGCCGGTTCGCCCGGCGCCGATCCTTGGAATGGGCACACTTTGGAATGGGCAACCGCGTCGCCGGTGCCGTTCTATAATTTTGCGATGACGCCAACCGTCGCGAGCCGCGATCCGTTTTGGGAAACGAAAAAAGCGGCGGAGGCAAAAGGACAATCTCTCGGTGGCGCGTCGGCAGCCGCTCCAAAAAACTCCGCGCGTTATGAAGACATCGAAATGTCCAAAAACACCGGCATGGCAATCTATCTTTCCGCGTTTGTCCTCGCACTCGGTTTCGCACTCGTCTGGCACATCTTCTGGCTGATTGCCGTCGGGCTCGTCGGCGCAATCGCGTGCGTTATTATTCGCTCATTCGATGAACATACGGAATATATTTTGACGGCGGGGGAGGTGGAGAGGATGGAGAAGATCAAAATATCATAAATAAGCGTGAAAAACATTAAAAAATTATCAATTTTCACGATTATGAGGGTTATAATCGTGAAAACAATACATTTCTATGATTAATCACACCCCCTCCGACAAGCACATCTTCGGCTTCTGGGTCTACCTGATGACCGACTTGATTATGTTCGCCGCGCTGTTTGCGACGTATGCCGTCCTGCGCGACTCGACGTTCGGCGGTTCGTCGCAGGGCCAGCTGCTCGGCTTGTCGAACGCGCTCGCGGAAACGCTGATCTTGCTGACGAGCAGCTTCACGTGCGGCCTCGCGATGCTCGCGGCGCAAGCGGGTAAAAAAGGCCAAGCGCTCGCGTGGTTCGGCGTTACGTTCGTGCTCGGCGCGACATTCCTCGGCCTCGAGTTGCGCGAGTTCGCCTCGCTCGCCGTCGCCGGCAACACGCCGCAAGCGAACGCAGCACTCTCCGCGTTCTTCACGCTCGTCGGCACGCACGGCCTCCACATCGCCGTCGGTCTGCTCTGGATGGCGGTCGGCATGGCGATGGTCGTGCGCCGCGGCTTGACTCCGTTTGTGGTCTCAAAGCTCCAACGCCTCGCACTCTTCTGGCACTTCCTCGACATCGTCTGGATTTTCATCTTCACCATCGTCTATCTAATGAGCCACGTGATTTCATAAATTTTTAATAATCGCACCGCGCAAATTTTTACCATGGACCAAGGAACATACAAATCATATATAACAGGCTTCATCATTTCGATAGTCCTAACCCTCGCCGCATACTTTGCGGTTGTAGATCTTCGCATGAGTGCGACCGCAATCCTCGCCATCATTCTCGCGCTCGCCGTCGTCCAGCTTGTCGTGCAAATGTTTTTCTTCCTGCACGTCGCCGAGCAACCCGGCCGCAGCTGGAAGCTCACCGTCTTCGGCTCAACCCTCGTGCTCGTCCTCATCATCGTCATCGGCTCACTCTGGATAATGAACCACCTGAACTACAACATGATGGCCAACCCGGCACAGATGCAGCAGTATATCAACGATCAGCAAGGGTTTTAGGATGATTTGCTCCGACTCGGTCGTCGCCCCATTGTACATCGCCCATTTGACAACTATATCATTATAATGATATAAGACGTCAGAAGGAGACCGTCATGGTTTTGTTAGCATTGGGATTAGGGTCTGGTTTTGTGGCTGGAAATTACATCTATCAAGCATTTAAGGATAGAAATTGGGCTGAGGCTTTTAAGATCAGCTTTTTCCAGTCTTGGATCCTTACAACGTACGTTGTTGTAGTGGTGATCTTCCGCCATCTACGCTAGCCGCGAGGACAACGTTAAGCCAAACCGTCCGTCGAAAGAAGACAGATAAGTCTTTCTAGGCGAGGCGGTTTTCTATTTTTTAGATATTAGTATTTTTCGAAAATCGTTGTGCGTCTTAATTAAAACTATCAATATTATTGAACCGAGATTCTTTAAGTTATCATCCCCACCACCAAAAACAGCACCAGCACAACCGCCGAGTTCGGATCGGTTGCGGTGCCGCTGGGGAAAGTGAAGATGCCGCCGAAGCTTTGGCTGATCCACCAGACGGCGACGAGGAAGGCGCACGCGAGCCAGGCGACGGTGCGGCTGCGCGGCATGCAGATGAGGAAGATGCCGAGCGCGGCGAGCGCGCCGACTGCGAGTAGGTTGCCGACCGTCGAGAGTATTGTCGGCTGCCAGAACATGGGCGCGAGCTGAAGCGCAGCGCCGACGAGGAAAATAATACCGGCGGCGATGGGGAGTTTTTCTAGTTTATTGCTGCCATATAAAAGAAACAGCGCGAGTATCGCATAGAGCAGCGCCGAGCCGGGCGCACCGGTGTAAAACGTCGCTGAGCCGGTTGCGACCTGGCCGAACCCTTCGCCGAAGATCCAGATAATCAAAGCCCAGGGGACGGAGAGCCAGAGGGCGAATTTTGTTATTGCCGCTGTGATGTTTGCGTGGTCGCCGCCACGGCGTACGAATGGAATGATCAACAGCACGCCAATCAATAGCTGTATCCCAGCCGCCAAGATGTTGAACCAGAATGGGTTTAAATTCCAGATACTGATGCCAAATTTAATGATCGTGGCGATGAACGACGGTTGGCCCGGCAAATTCGGCGCGAGAACCTGCTGGACGAATGCGGCCGTAAACATCGCTGGTTGGAGTTGGAGGATGCCGTCGAGTAGCCAGAGGCCGCCGAGGGAGATAATAAGGGTACGGAGGGGACTGGTCTTTTGGGCGGCCATGCCTTTATTATAACCTCATTATGTCCTGAAATCGCTCGATTTTTGCCCTAAACATTAAAAAATTATTAAACAACTTTTGCATCCATTTTTGTCGGCGAGTAGAGTTGAAGAAAGGTCGTAAATTATTAAGCTATATGATAATATGGGATTAATGAAGACTCAGGAACAGCGCGAGGAAATTGCACGGAAGGCACGGGCTATCTATGCGAAGATCAGAGATCAATATGAACCGGAGCACAAAGGCAAATATTTGGCGATTGAAGTTGAATCAGGGATGGTGCACATGGAGAGGGAATTGAATGATGCGATTTTATGGGCGCAGGAACGTTTTAGCCCAGGCCGAGAATTCTTTGGCATTCGTATCGGATATGACTATGTCGAGACCATTTACCATCTCGCTCCAGCGTATTCATGATATATGGAAAATTTTCGAGGGATAAGAATTTGCCATATATCCAGGTTGGCGTGAGCGTTCGGGACGCGATTGTATATCCGAAATTTGTTCTTGATACCGGCTTTTCCGGCGATCTAAAAATAAATCCATCCACTGCAAAAGATTTAGGATTTGTTGGGACGTTTGAAGTTCCTTCTGTAAGCGCGCATGGCCAAGAAATTTTGGTGGATGCGGTCGTAGGTTATGCTGAAATGGAAGGACGTAAAGCGCCAATTAGAATTCTCATCGGTGACGGCGAATTGCTGGCGGGTATCGGCTTGTTTTCCGTATTTGGCTATCGTGCCGTGGTCGATTGCAAGAATAAAGAAGCGTATCTGGAGCGGGTCGGTTAAGTGGTCAAAAATAAAATGTTCCGCGACTATTATTCCCTTACCAAGTCCGGCCTCGTCTACGGCAATTTGATTCCGGTCATCGGGGGATTTGCGGTTGCGGCGCGGGTCATGGGTGGCGCGAGTGGCATTAATTTTGATGCGACAACATTTATCATCCTCGCCGCAACCATCATCGGCATCGCGCTCGTCATGGCCTCGGGCTGTGTATTTAATAACATCATTGATCGTGATATCGACCTCGAGATGGCGCGGACGAAAAATCGGCCACTCGTCGAAGGACGAATCTCTCCGGCGAAAGCGCTCACGTTCGGAATAGTACTCGGCGTCATCGGCTTCGCAACGCTCGCACTCTGGAACAACTGGCTCACGGTCGCCGTCGCCGCAGCCGGCTGGATCGCATACGTCGTGCTCTATACTTTATGGGCAAAACGCAAAACGGTTTACGGCACCGCGGTCGGCAGCATCGCGGGCGCCGTGCCGCCGGTCGTCGGCTATGCGGCCGCCGCAGGCCGGCTCGACCTCGGCGCCGCGCTCCTCTTTATTATCCTCGCGCTCTGGCAGATGCCGCACTTTTTCGCGATCGGTATTTATCGCCAGCCTGACTATGCGGCGGCGCACATCCCGATTTTGCCGGTGAAGCGGGGATTGCGGACGACGAAAATAACGATGATGATTTATATTGCGTTGTTTGTCGTCGCGACCATTCTATTATTTATATTTGGCTATGCCGGTCCCTTCTATTTAATTATTGCGATTGTTGTCGGGACAGTTTGGTTCATTCAAGCGCTGCGTGGTTTCAAGATTTCGGACAGTGATATTAAAGCCAACGAGCGTTGGGCTCGAAAAATGTTTTTTATCTCGTTGATTGTTTTGATTGCGGTTTTTGTGGCAATGATTTTTCTGTAAATTGACTTCTTGGCCGAGGTAATCTATATTCAACCGCAGAGCTGAAAGGAGTTTTGCAACATGTACCCAAGTCGAACTCGCATTGCGACATTGAATGCGTGCCGGATTGTGTTTTTGATCCTGGCACTGAGCATCTTCGTTGCCGTTGGTTTCGGCAAATTGCCATTTGGATATTCCATCGTTGCCCTGATATTTGCGGGCGCCGCATTTGCCTCGCATATGGATCTTGAGGATTGTCTTGAGGTTCCAGCAAGTGAGTTGCGAGACGATAAAGATCCGTTAATTAGAGATCTCGCGAGGCAGCTCTCCGGAACTTCTATGAGGAACTGTAGGGCTTATATTCGCATTCCAATGAAGCATCTGAAAGGGAAAGCTGTTTCCCCGGATGATGTAAAGGTGGCGATAGCCAGTGAGGAGTTGGATTACGATTTTAGCGCGGTACTCTCTTGCCGCCGTTATAGTGTCCAAAGAACTGCGGATGGTTATTCTCTCGAATATTGTGATTTTGACGCACAGTATTCTATCCCGCTGCCGTGGGGTTCAAAGAGCAGATAAAGTTGTGGGGGCTGAGGTGATTTATTTCGCCCAGCCCATTTTTTTTTATTTCTCCTTCCCACGTGGCGCATACATAAACAACATAATCAGCGCGAATGCGGTCAGCGCCATTGCCGGGATGGTGACGTAGCCGTAGTTGATAAAGTAGACATGCTGGCAGGAAACGCCACTCGCGTCGCAGGGGAGTAGGTCATTGCCGATGGCGCCGGCCTGCAAAAGCGTTTGGTAGATGCTGATCGCGATGCCGATTGCTGAGAGGACGATCGAGTTTACGCGTGCGAGGAGTCGCGCACCAGCCGCCGCAGCGCTGTCGCGACCACGCCAAACGAGCGCGACGAACAGGAGCAGCGTTTGCGGGTAGAGAAAAATTCGTTGCCACCAGCACAAAAGGCACGGCGCGAATCCGGCGATATTTTCATAGAACAAGCTGCCGGCGGTGGCGATGAAGGCGACGAGGAAGCCGAGCATGATTGCGTTATTGCCGAACCAGCTCGCGAAGCGTCCGGTCCAACCGCTGCGGCGCAATGGTGTTATTAGGATGAAAAATAAAACGATGGCAAATATGTCGATGATGACGGTCAGGAATGAGGCGACGTTGGTTAGATTTTGGACGAAAGGGGTCATAGGGATTTTATATAATATTACATTAAAAATTCATTAAGTCGACGTCGGCAACGCGCAACCGGTATTCTTGGCAATATTCGCGAGCGTATTCACGCCGGTCGAGCTGACGCCGTCGGAGAAATACCACGTCGGGTACGATTTGATGCCGATCGCGGTGCAAGTCGCGTTCTCTGACGTATTGGACGCGGCACATTCGACGTAGGGCAAATATTTTGCCGCGTCGCCGAATTCGGTCTTTTGCGCGGCGCAGTGCGGACACCACCAGGCGCCATAGAACGTCGTCGACGTATCGGCGATACACCGTGCGAAGGCGTCGTAGGTCCCGTTTGGCGGCGGCGCGGTCGAGACGTATATATAGACGGCGAGGATGACGCAAACGGCGATAATGATAGAAAGCGCTATTTTTTGCTTACGTGGCATGGTAGATGGCGTTGAAACAATTGTACCACGGTGTTGTATAACCTATGCACACCGGTCACATTGACCCGCCGAGCCAGTATGCTAAAATGATTAAGTAACCTAACTATTCCAATGCCTAACAATTCTTCCAAAATTATCTCGCTGATGTTCATCATTGGCCGGCGGATGCGCGAGGAAATGAAGCAGAACGAGAAGGTTGGCGGTGCTTCATGGATCCATTTCGAAGCGCTCCGGTACATCGAGGAACAGCGGCGGCCGCTGATGAGCGATGTTGCCGGATATTTCTCGATAACGCGGCCCGCGGCGACGCTGCTGGTTGATGGGCTGGTCGAAGGGAAGATGTTGCGGCGGATCGTCGATGTGCACGACCGGCGGGCGGTGCGAGTGGCGCTGACGCCGAAAGGCAAGCAGATTCTGGCGCAGGGGATTAAGCAGCGGGTGAAAAAAATAACGGAAGTGTTCTCGGTGCTCGACGCGAAGGAACATGCAGAACTTGTCAGAATATTAAATAAAATAGCAATGTCGAAATGAAAAACTTTTTTGCACAACATACGGTTTCGATAGTGATCGGCTTGGCGGTCGTGGTTTCGATCGTCGGAGCAATTTGGTATGTCGGATCGAATAAAGCGCCATCGTTCAGCGCGACAGCCGCGGCCCGCGGTAACGTTGTCGAGTCGTTGGATGAGCCGGCGACGGTGCTTGCCGAAAATAATGCGTCGCTCGCGTTTCAGGCGGGCGGGCAGATTGCAAATATTTATGTAACGAACGGCCAGTCGGTGGCCGCGGGGGCGGTTCTCGCCAACCTCTCGAGTGGCTCTTTGCAGGCGAACGTCGAGCAGGCGACTGCGGCACTCGAAGCGGCGCAAGCGAATCTTGGCCAGGCGGCGAGCGGTACGCGCCCGGAACAATTGGCAATTGATGAGACCGCCGTATCGAGCGCGCAGTCATCGGAGAACGTTGATATCGGGAATGCGTACGCGGCGGCGGATGATGCTGTGCATAATCAAGCGGATAATTTATTTACGAATCCTAAAAGCAATAATCCGACATTCCTCGTTCCAATTACGGATTCTCAGCAGTTGAACAATGTTATCAGCGCACGCATCGCAATCGAAGCGACGTTGACCGGCTGGTACGCGGCGCTTAATAGCACGAGTTCGAATGCGACGTCGCTTGTGTCAATTGCAAATACATCGCTCGCGAACGTACAATCGTATCTCGACTTGTTGGCGCTCGCCGTAAATGATGCGACGCCGCAGTCGAATATCAGCGCTTCGACGCTTGCGGGGTATAAAGCGAATGTGGCTGCGGGACGGACGGAAGTCGATGCGGCGATAACGACATTGACGAATGCCGAGTCGGCGTTGCAAACTGCACAAAATGCATTGACGCTCGCGCAGGCGGGGTCGACGCCGCAGGCAATCGAGGCGTTGCAAGCAGCCGTTGCGCAGGCACAGGCTGGCCAGACCGCGGCGCAGGTTGCGCTCAGCAATACGACCCTTGTCGCACCGTTCTCCGGAACGGTAGAAAATCTTACTGCGCAGATTGGCCAAGTCGTTTCGCCCGGCGCACCGGTCGCATCACTCGTTAACAATGGCGGCTTAAAGATCCAGGCGTATGTTTCGGAAACGGATGTGGCGAAAGTGAAAACGGGGGATACGGCGCTAATTTCCCTCGACGCATTCCCTGCAAGCACGACATTCCCGGCGACCGTGACGACGATCAGCAATACGCAGACGTCGGTCAATGGCACGCCGGCCTATCTTGTAACGCTGCACTTTATAACCGTGCAGCCGCAATTGAAAGACGGCATGACCGGCAATGCGCATCTGATACTTGCCGAGGATGATAATGTTATTGAAGTGCCAAGCCGGCTCGTCATCAATAGCGGCAACGGGTATTCGGTAACGGTCCAAACGGCAACGGGCACGGCGCAGGTGCCGGTAACGATCGGGCTCATAGGAGATAACGGGATGACAGAAATAACGTCGGGAATAAACCAAGGCGATCAACTCGCAAACTTCTAACATGAATCGAAAACTTTTGGTGGCAATAATCGGAGCACTGATAGTCATTGGCATCGTAGGCGGTGTGGCATATTTCTATGTTTCATCTAAGACGGTATATATCGATCAGTCGGTTATTCAGGCGCCGTTGATTAATCTGTCACCGGCGAACTCCGGCATTTTGCAGGCGGTGTATGTAAATGTTGGTGATATGGTGACGGCGAATGAGCCGGTTGCGCGAAGTTGGGAATGAGATTGTCGAAGCACAGACGTCGGGGGAGATCGTTTCGGTTGACCAGAATATTGGTGAATATGAAAACCCATTGACGGGCAAGGCGAATGTCGCGACGATGATCGACCCGACACAGTTGCGCGTTGTTGGCGAGCTGGATGAGAATAAAGGATTGTCGGATGTTGCCGTTGGCGATTCGGCTATGTTTACTGTCGACGCATTCGGCGGCCAGCAGTTCCAGGGCGTTGTCGATGAGGTTGCACCGACGTCGAACGCCGGCAGTGTCGTCTTCGATATTTCCGACCAGCGCCCGACGAACCAATTCGATGTCTATGTCCGATTTGATCCAATGAAATATCCACAGCTGAAGAATGGAATGTCGGCACGGATTTGGGTGTATACAAAATAAATCTTTATGCTGCAAGTATTAATTTATGGCAGAAGAAACCCAACTAACGACAAAAACTGGCGAGAAGAGTAATCTAAGGTGGATTGTCTTGGCCACGGTTATTTTTGGCACATTTCTCGGCCGTCTCGACCAAACAGTCGTTAACCTCGCGCTCCCGAAAATCATCGGCGACTTCAGCATCAGCGTCAGCGATGCTGCCTGGATTTCGACGGCATATATTTTAGCGAACGCGGTTTTCGTTCCGGTCTGGGGAAAGCTTGGCGATACCGCCGGCCGCAAGCGCATCTATCTGATCGGTTTCATCGGCTTTATTATCGCATCCGGCCTCTGCGCGATCGCATGGAATCTGACATCGATGATCGCGTTCCGCATCATCCAGGGCTTTGCCGTCAGCGCCGATTATCCAACCGCGATGGCAATTTTGTCGGTCACGTTTACCGACGTAAAAGAACGCGCGCAGGCGCTCGGCATTTGGTCCGGCGCCTTCGCGGTGGCCTCGGTTTTTGGTCCTTTGATCGGTGGCCCGCTGATCGACAATTTCAACTGGCGCTCGGTTTTTTTTGTGAACATTCCGCTCGGCATCATTGGCTTATTCCTCGCGTTCCGCTATATCGACGAATCGGTTGGTGAAAAGCGTGCGGCACATTTTGACTGGTGGGGTTCTTCGACGCTTGGCGCGGCACTCTTTACCTTAACCCTCGTCCTCGACCAGGGCCAAACCTGGGGATGGACATCGATCGCGAGCGTTCTCTGCTATCTTGGGACCATCGCATTCGGCATATGGTTCTACTTTATTGAATTCCGCGAGACCGAACCTATCATCAATCTCGCATTCTTCAAGATCGGCACGTTTGTCAACACACTCATCAATAACTTCGTCGTATTTATGGCGTTTGATCGGCGCGATTTTCCTTGATTCCGATCTTTGCTGAAACCTTTTTGGGCTATGACGCCACGAAAACTGGCTACCTTTTCATACCCCTCGCGATAGCTCTCATGATCGGCGCGCCGCTCGGCGGCCAATTAATCGGCAAAGTCAAACCGGCATATGTTATTTTCGCAAGCACGTTCGTCGCCGGCATCGGTATGCTTTTGCTTTCGAATATCGACCCGCGCTCGACGGCGCTCGACTTGATCGTTCCTTTATGTATCCTCGCGTTCGGCCTCGGCTTTGGCATGGCGCAGCGTACTAATCTCGTTGCTGTCGCCGTCCCGAAAGACGATATCGGGGAAGCATCCGCCGTCCTTGCGCTCGTCCGCAATATTTCCGGCGCATTCGGCGTCGCCATTTTCAGCACCATCCTTGACGGTCGGATCAATGGCAATGTTCTGCAGATCGCACTGCAAAGTATCTTGCGCTCGACGAGCCCCCAGGCGATGCAAACATTTATCGGTTTGATTGAGTTGAAAGCACAAGTCGCCAGCTACGCATTCGTATTTGATGTTGCCGGCGTCGTCATTATCGTTGGCTCATTCTTGGCGTTTCTCATCACGGTGCCGAAAGAGCATCTTACCCAGGAGCATCACGTCGTCGCGGAGGGGTAGGCACCCTTTCTTGCTGTCAAATCGTATAGCTGGTATAATACTAATATGATTATCTTATGGATTCTGATAGTAATTGTTGTAATCCTCGTCATCTGGTACATCGCGGCCTATAATGGCCTTGTACGCGGCCGTAATCGCACGCAGGAAGCGTTTTCCGACATCGACGTCCAGTTGAAGCGACGCTACGATTTGATCCCGAATTTGGTGTCCACCGTCCAAGGATATGCCGCCCATGAAAAGACGGTTTTTGAGGATGTTACGAAAGCCCGCACGGCGGCGATGTCGGCTCCGGCTGGTCCAAATGATCAGAAAGCGGCAGCCGAGAACCAGTTGTCCGGCGCTTTGAAGTCGTTATTCGCCGTCGCGGAAAATTATCCGGACTTAAAAGCGAACCAGAATTTCTTGCAGTTGCAGGGTGAATTGACCGATACAGAAGACAAGATCCAGGCCGCGCGCCGCTTCTACAACGGCATGGTTCGCGATTACAACACGCGCTTGCAGTCGTTCCCAACAAACATGATCGCCGGCTCATTCGGCTTCATGAAGATGGACTTCTTTGGAAATGACCTGACGGATGCGGAGCGACAGCCGGTGGCAGTGAAGTTCTAAATTTCCAATGACTGATCAGGAAAATTCTGTTCATTCTCCAGCAGCGACCAATCCGATGGGCATCAGGATGGTCTCAATATATTTATTTCTGTGGGGATTTTTGTGTATTATCGGATATGTTGCAGTTGGGCTTGGATCTGCATTAGGTGATAGCGGTCCACTGCCGGGCACTTCTGCAGAATTCAGTCGATTTGCCTTGGTGGTGCTTTTATTAATTCTTTGCTTTTGGGGGATAGGTATCGGAATGATATTGATGAAAAAATGGGCAAAAGTACCCGCAATAATTCTTTTACTTATTACAGTGCCGATAGGTATCGCAGGAGTCATCGGTATTCCATTAGCACTCATCAGCATCTTAGGTCTAATATACCTCTTGCGCTTTAAAGGTGAATGGCGATAATGTAAAGTTAAATTTTTAAATGGCAAACATTTACGACTATCAGGCCGCCAACGTACGCCGGACATGGGTCATGTTCGTGGTGTTTTTTGTTGTCATCGTCGGGCTTGGTTACGTTATTAGTGAGGCCTACGGTAGTCCGGATTTTTTAATCTTCGCGATAATTTTCGTTGTCGCGTATTCTTTGATCAGTTATTATGCATCAGCGAAGATCGCGCTGTCGCTCGCGCGCGCGAAAGAGGTTCAGAAAGCGGATAATCCGCATGCTTTGGAATATCGTCGAAAATTTATGCATCGCCGACGGTTTGCCGATGCCGAAGCTGTATATAACGCCGGAGCTACAGATTAATGCGTTTGCAACCGGGCGGGATAAGGATCATGCGGCGGTTGCGGTAACGGCTGGCGCGCTGCAGCGGCTCGATAAGGATGAGTTACAAGGTGTCATCGCGCACGAGCTCTCGCACGTTAAGAACCGCGATATCCTCGTTTCGACCGTCGCCGCGATTCTCGCGGGCATTATTGCGCTGATTGCCGACGTGTTTTTACGGTCGCTGATGTTTGGCGGGATTGGCGGCGGTCGCGGTGGACGTGGCAACGGTGAAGCGCAAGAAATATTTTTCATCGCCGCGATCGTTTTATCCATCCTCGCGCCGATCGGCACGATGCTCATCCAACTTGCCATCTCGCGCCGCCGCGAAGCGCTCGCCGATGCGTCCGGCGTTTTGCTGACGCGCTATCCCGAAGGCCTGATCTCGGCCCTGCAAAAGATCGGTGCGGACGAGGTCCCGATGCGCACGGCGAAGGATTCGACCGCGCATATGTGGCTCGACACGCCGTTCAAGGGCAAGGGGACGTCCTGGTGGCATAAGCTGTTTGCGACGCATCCGCCGATCGAGGAACGCATTGCTGCGCTTCGGGCTATGGGAGGGTTGGGATAACTTCGCATGCATTATAAATTCTCAAAAATTGTAGTGGTCGCTTTGGGCGGCTCCATCGTCCATCCCGACGCCATCGACACGAAATTCTTAAAGGATTTTAAAAAGTTTCTTGCGCCGTTTGTACGGCGCGGCATGCGGTTCGTTTTAGTTGTTGGCGGCGGCAAGCTCGCCCGGCGTTTTCAGGAAGCCGCACATGACGTTTCGAAGTTGACCGACGAAGACAAGGACTGGATCGGCATCCACGCAACGCGGTTGAATGGCCATTTGCTCCGGACAATCTTCCGCGACGTCGCCGATCCGGTGATGATTGATGCGCGGAAGCGAATCGCCGCGCCGAAATATCCCGTTACGATCGCCGCCGGCTGGCGGCCGGGCTGGTCGACGGACTATGTTGCCATGCAACTAGCCGCCGATTTCGGTGCAGGGGAGGCGATCATCGCTGGCAAGCCGTCGCATGTTTACGAGCGCGATCCGGCGAAAATTCGAGGTGCGAAAAAGTTCGACCGCATCTCGTGGGGCGATTACCGCAAGCTCATCCCGCGCAAGTGGAAGCCCGGCCTCCACGCGCCCGTCGATCCCGTCGGCGCAGCGCTTGGCGATCGTGCCGGCGTGCGCGCCATCATCATCGATGGCCGCAACCTCAAGAACTTTGCCGCCCTCTTGAATGGAAATGAGTTTCAGGGCACAATCATTGGGTGAATTGCGGCCGGTGGCCGCGCGAGGAGAGGTGTGCGAGTGGCTGAAACAACGATCCTGGAAAGATCGTATACCAGAAATGGTATCGAGGGTTCGAATCCCTCCCTCTCCGCGGAGAAATAATAAAGCCCCTTTGAGATTTCTCTCATTGGGGCTTATGGAGCGACCATGCGATCGCAAACGGAAAACGGAAAGAACGAAATGGTCGAAACAGACACAACAAGTCACAACAGACGCAACAGCGCAAAACGGAAGACGAAATGGTCGAAACCACCGCGGTGACCATATAACCCTAAGGTTCTGGTTTCGATTATACCCCTCTTGTTTCTTCCGTCAAGTCCCTAATAAAATTGGGTCGATCTGGTATATTACCCCACAAGTGTTGTTCGAATTTCGTCCCATACTGCCCGTCCCAATTGATGAATTATTAAATTAGTTTTATCATATTAGTACCGTAACAATAAAAAAATAAAAATATGGCACTTATCAATCCACACATTAACTTCAACGGAAATGCGGAAGAAGCGGACAGATTATTCAAAGGGCTCTCGACAGGAGGTACCGTTGAAATGCCCATTGGCGACAGCCCTTGGGGTTCATACTTCGCAATGTTTAGGGACAAATATGGTATTGAATGGATGATAGAATTCGACCCAAATCACATTCTGTAAGATGTATTTTGGATTCAGGGAGAAAAAGGTGTAGCGGCGACCCAGTCACGCGCAAACGTCTGCTCGACCGCTGCAATCAGCGTCGGGTTTAAAAATATGATCCCGAGCTCACGGTTATACCAGAGCGATGTTGCCGAGAAGTTTTCCGAGCCGATGAAGGCGCGGGCGGCGGCCGTGCCGGCGTCGGCGGCGATCATTTTTGCATGGATGTAGAGCGAGGCGCGCGCGGAGTACGTCCGGATCGCGACGCCGGCTGCGGCGAGCGATGCGAATGCGGCTTTCCATGTCGTCGCGTAGGTCATGACGACTTCGACTCGAACGCCACGGCGCGCTGCCGCTTCGAGTGCGCTTTCGATCGTCGGATCGTCCATTTCCTCGTTATAGACGTCGAGCGAGGTCTTGGCGCTCGCGATTAGCGCAATCAATTCGCTTTCCGAGCCGGGGCTCCAGACGAGGTCGCCGCTTCCGGTTTCACCGTAGTTGCCGCCTGTCGCTGTGCTTTCGATACCCGCGCCTTCGCGCGCGCTGTCCCAATCATCATCAAACGTCGCCTCCATCGCAGCGACATCTTCCGGCGCGCGGTCGAATATCCCGAAATCCCGATCGCCGATAAACGCGGCCGATGTTATGTTGAAGCTCATGATGACCGATTCGGCGGCGGCGTCAGCGTAATCGATTGTCATCGATTTTTCATGCGTGAACGTAAAAGCGGGGGATGACCAGCGGACGGGGATGTCGTTCGAATGCAAATAATTGTATGCACCGGCGTTTTCGGCGGATGGCGTGCCTTTGTAGCCGTGGTCGAGCAGGACACGGACGGCGATGCCGCGCCGGGCGGCGGCGAGTAGCGCTTGTTCGACTTGGCCGGCGCTCAGTTCGTAGATCGTGAGGTCGATCGAGCTCGACGCGCCGTTGATTGCTGCGATGACTGGCGCCATGCCGTCATCCGGCTCGGTAATTAACGATAGCGAGTTATTGATTGTGACGGGGAGCGCAATCGGTGGCGGTGGTTTTTCGAGCGAGCTCGAAGGCGTTTTTGATGTAAAATTTCCAAATCGCAGGATCAACAAAACCACCGCGATCGCGATGAGAGCGACCGTAAATTTATAGTTCATGCCTACACTCTACCATTTCATCGATTAAAACTTTCTAAAGTTTTTGGTATCTCGGTTTTGCTCTGGCTGCTGCTGCGGAAGATGAGATACATCGGTGACACTCTGGTGTTGCCCGATGACCTACAAACTACGGATCAAAAATAGCGGCAAAACGAGGTATGCTGGGCACAACATGCCTACCTCCCATATCCTGCCGGGGGCGATGGAGCTCGCCCGGATTCCCACGCTCAGCACTGAAGCCAAGAAGCGTCTGGACTGGTTTGATTTCTACCGGGCAAACAAAGAGAATGCGGCGTTGATCGAGAATCTCCAGACGGACAATGGCAGCGAGTTTGCAAAATATTTCCGGGAGGCAGCTGCAGAACTTTCGTTGCCGCATTACCATTCGCGTCCGAGAACGCCCAAAGACAATCCCGTGGACGAACGGTTCAATGGCACCATCGAGCGGGAATTTCTCCAGCTGGGCAACATGAGTACCGACTGCGATGCCTTCAATCGAAAGATGACCGAGTGGCTGATCGAATACAATTTCAAGCGTCCCCATCAGACCCTTGGCTACGAGGTACCGGTCGAGTACCATTACAAGAACCAGAAAGTGTCACCGATGTACCCGTCCAGCACAGCTGCTTGACAACATCGCAGAATTTGCTATAATGCAAGCAGAACTTTTGCAATTGCTGTGAAAACGAAACCTGTCCTCCCTGCGGCAAGGGCGCGGAAGCTCGCCTGCAACAGTCTCCTCTGTAGGTGAGATCCTGCGTTTACCGCAGGAGGACAGGCCAATACATGGTCGTCAGCCGGTCGAGCTGTTGAATAAACAACCCTCCCGCCTGCATGACTATGCGAAGCGCAATCGCTTTCGGCATGGTGATCGTGATTCTCGGGATTTTTTTACCGGGGATACTCCATGCGTTGGATGTTTTCCTGCTGACGCTCTTTGATAGGGCGACGGCAGTGCTGCAGACCATCCCGGCAGCAGCGCAGCAGTCAGCGGTGATCGGTGGCGCGTAGCCGCCGAACCGCATCGCCAAGCCCTCATGAAAATGAGGGCTTTGTATTATTTGTCGATGTTTTCCCGGCCGCACTCTTGACGCCCATTTCCAAAAATCTATACTTAGTTTATACAAACTAAATTTTATAACCATCATGAGAAAGAAAATAAAGACAATGGATGAGTTTGCGGTCATGATCCATAAGGATTATATGGCGTTGGATAAGAAAATCACCGGCGAAATTAAGACGGTTCGTCGGGATATGGCTACCAAGGTCGAATTAGATGGTGTAAAATTCGCAATCAAGGAATTACAGGAAGACGTTAAAAATATAAACGAAAATATGGTTTCTAAAGCGGATTTGGCAATTGCAATCCGGGATGAGTTCAATCAATCTGATCATGGTAAGCGAATAGAAAATCTTCGTTTTCGCATGGATCGCGTCGAGGATGAACTCGGTCTGGAGGAAATTCAAACCGCTCAATGAAAGAAGTTCTGAAAGGCTTTAAGGATTTCATCGTCCGCGGCAACGTCGTCGACCTCGCGGTCGGTATCATGATCGGCGCTGCGTTCAACAGCGTCGTTTCCGCGCTCGTCAAAGATTTGATGACGCCGCTCGTTGCGGCGATTTTCAAGCAGCCGAATTTTGCGACAATGACTTTTATGCTTCGTGGCAGCCAGTTCATGTACGGCGATTTCATCAACAATCTGATTTCGTTTTTGATCACGGCACTTACGATCTATTTCTTTATCGTCCTGCCGATTAATAAGTTCTCCGCGCGCATCCATAAAGGCCCGCCGCCGGCCGCGACGACCAAGCCATGTCCGTATTGCTTGAGCAATATTCCGGTTGGCGCGAAAAAGTGTATGTATTGTACGAGTGATTTGACAGATTCAAGTGTTCAATCTGCTATTCATTAAATTTTTATTAAACAAAGTTTGCATAATTGTGGGCCACTTCTATGATAATAAATATGACTAACAAAAATATATCAAAAAAGCAGGCGCGGAAGGTTTTGGCCGAGCGGGATCCCTACGTGGGGATTGTGTTGGAGGAAATCAGTGGACAGTTAAAAACTGTTTTGGAAGGGCAGGGATCGTCTGATAAGAGGATTGATCGCTTGCACGGCGCAGTTTCCCGATTGGAAGTCGGTGTTGAAAAGTTGGATACACGATTAATGGTTGTTGAAGTGGAGGTTAAAGAACTTAATAAGAAATTTGATCTTTTGGACACGAAGAAAGCTGATCGAGAAGAACTGCAAGTATTGGAGAATCGTGTGACTAAACTCGAAGAGTCAACTGCTTAAGCTCTAAACGTTCTTAAATCCTCCAGCACTTCTTTCGTGTGCGCATCCGGTTTCACGTTTTCGTATATTTTTACAATTTTTCCATCTGGGTCAATTAAAAATGACGTTCGCATCGTGCCTTCGTACTCCTTACCCATAAATTTCTTTTTACCCCAAACGCCATAGGCGTTGACGACTTTTTTGTCTTCGTCGGCGAGTAGAGTAAACGGCAGTTGGTTTTTCTCAGCAAACTTTTTGTGGCTGGCGACCGAATCGACGCTGACGCCGAACACTTTCATTTTCGCGCCGGCGCTTGAGCCGGCACTCGTGCTGCCACCTGCGCCGCCAACCGCCTTGTCGAACTCTGGCAGTGCGTCTCGGATCATACACGCTTCTTTCGTGCATCCCGCCGTATCGTCCTTTGGATAAAAATACAACAGCACCCACGCGCCGCGATGATGCGACAGCGTGTGCTCGGCGCCGTCCTGGTCGGGCAGCGTGAAGTCGGGAGCAGGGGAGTTGAGGGGAGGGAGGGGCATATCTCTATTATGTATCATATAACAAAAATTGACTATTTTCTCCAAAAAATATAATCTAACTGCGGTACCCTGAAAGGAGATCTCGTGCAAAATCTAATGGAATTATTGGAGCATCAGCCGGTAACCATTCCGGAGTTGCCTCCTCAGATAACGCCTCCACCTGACGTCATCGATCCTCTTCAACGAGAGCTTGCCCAAAAAGCTAAATCGCTTCTTGGTTATGATAAGCTTCGTTCCGCGATTGAACTTACTGACCACAAACGGCAGTATGAAATCAGCCGGGCGGAACAAGAGCGTGATCGGCTGTTGTCCCGAAGAAATGTCCGCATACTCTTGAAAGAGCTTGAGATCGAGCCGTACTCACATGGTTCTGTCTATAAGTATAAAGAGGCATCTGTCGATAAAGCCGAAGGCGCACGGATGATTCCTCGCCAAGAGCGGATTCCGTGGAAGGACGATGGTCGCGCTGAAAACCTCGCTGGTTACTGTGGGATGCTCATCCCATTTATCGGTGCTATCGGCGCATGCGCTTTCTTCATGTTTGGTCCAAACGCTTTCGCTGGCTACCTCTTTTTATCCTCTGTGTGCTTGTGTGCTCTTACTATTGTATCGAGCATCATCTACGAGTATGCGAGGCGACCGCGAACGAGAGAAGTGATGGTGCGAGTCACTCCAGAAAACGCGGATCGTTATGAGTGGATCGAGATGTCTTTAAAGGGGTATACGGAGCTCATTCCCGATTTTCCAATCGACACCGCAATCCGCATCAAAGAGCGATTGCCGGAAGCAGAGTTTTTCGTCGATGTCCTCTGTCGGCGAAGAATGCCAACAGATGAGCCTTTTCTGATCTTAAAAGTTGCAGGTGAGAAGCACTACGTCGAGGTCTGGGACGAGCCGGATTTCGAGAAGCAACAACGTAGGATATAGATTTTACAGTAAGCTTGCCTCCGATGAAATTTGTCGGGGGCTTTTTGTTTGGCCCAATATTTGCAATTTTCCTTCATTTCGTATATAATTACCCCATACCGTGCCGTTGTGGCGCGGCTTTATATTGACTATTATGGACCTCCGCAACATCGCCATCATCGCTCACGTCGACCACGGCAAGACGACTCTCGTCGATGCTCTTTTGAAGCAGTCGATTAGTTTCAAGCAGAAAACGGGCGATACAAAAGACCTGATCATGGATTCAAACGAACTCGAACGAGAGCGGGGTATTACGATTTTTTCGAAAAACGCATCTGTCATTTATAAAGACATCAAGATCAATATCGTCGACACGCCGGGCCATGCGGACTTCGGCGGTGAAGTCGAGCGCATCATGCGCATGGTTGACGGTGTTTTGCTCGTCGTCGACGCGAAGGAAGGTCCGATGCCGCAAACGAAATTCGTTTTACGCAAAGCGATTCAAGCGGGACACAAAATCATCGTGGTCATAAATAAAATTGATAAGCCGGACGCACGGCCGGAATGGGCGTTGTCGGCGACCTTCGATTTGTTCTTCGAGCTTGGTGCGAACGAAGAGCAGATCGAATTCCCGACGGTTTATGCCTCGGGCGTCCAGGGCAAAGCTGGATTGACGACGATCCTCGAAGAGATGAAAGACATCGAGCCGGTGTTTGAGACGATCGTTAAATATATTCCGGCGCCGAAGGCTGATGTTAACGCACCTTTGCAAATGCTGACGGTTAATTTGGCGTACGATAACTACAAGGGCAAGATTGCTGTCGGACGTTTGTATGCCGGCGTTTTGAAAAAGGCATCGACCGTTGGCCATATCAATCGCGCGGGCGAGATGAAAAAAGTGCAGTTGAGTTCTGTTATGGTTTTCGATGGTTTGGGCCGCGCTGAAGTCGAAGAGGCCTACGCAGGGGACATCGTCGCGATCGCGGGTATCCCGGACGTTACAATCGGCGAAACGATTACGGACCCGGAGAATCCCCAGCCATTGCCAACGATTCATATCGAAGAGCCGACGATCAAGATGACGTTTGCGGTCAACACTTCGCCGTTCCGCGGCAAAGAAGGAAAGTTCACGACTTCGCGCAATATTAAAGACCGGCTCGAGAAAGAACTCGATACCGACGTCGCGCTTAAAGTTGAACAGACCGATGCGAATGATCGTTGGGTGGTTGCTGGACGCGGTGAGTTGCATTTGGCGATTTTGATCGAGAAAATGCGCCGCGAAGGATTCGAACTTGAAGTTTCGAAGCCGCAGGTTATTTTCAAGGATGTTACCGGCGCGGATGGAAAAACGACGAAGCAGGAGCCGATCGAACTTGCATCGATCGAAGTGCCGGAGCAGTATTCGGGAACAGTGATCGAGATGATGGGCAAGCGGCTTGGGCTTGATGAAGAATATGAAAGTGGATAACGCAGCTATGACCCAGAGTACGACAGGCGGCATCGCCTTTATGGATTTCGAGATCCCGACGCGCGGCTTGATCGGCCTCCGAAACAAATTTTTAACCGCGACCAAAGGTGCCGGAATTATGAACACGCTGTTCCTCGGCTATGAGGATTATCGTGGCGACATCACGGCGATTCCGCATGGCTCGATCGTCGCAACCGAAGCCGGCGTATCGAATAATTATGGCCTCGTGACCGCGCAGGGCCGCGGCAAGCTCTTTATCAGCGCTGGCGTCGCGGTCTATGAAGGCATGGTCGTTGGCGAGAATGCGAAAGAAGGCGACGTCCTCGTCCATGTCGCCCGTGAGAAACAGCTAACCAACTTCCGCGCGAAAAACGAAGGACTCGCTGACCAGCTCGAAGTGCCGATTATAATGTCGCTTGAAGATTGCTTGGATTATATCAGCGATGACGAACTCGTCGAGATCACGCCGACCAGCACCCGAATTCGCAAGAAATATTTGAACGAGAATGAGAGGAAGCGAGCGGGGAACAAATAAGCCCCAGAGAATATATTAAAAAAGAGTGAAGAGCCGTCAGAACGGATTCGCTCTTTTTTAATATATTCTCTGATGAACTTGTTTTACTACTGCACCGGATTCTTTCCTTGTATGATCCGAATAAGGAAAAGAATGATGGCGGCGACTAACAGGATGTAGATAAAGCCGCCGATCGTGTAGGAAGTCACGATACCAAGCAGCCAAAGTATCAGCAAGATAACTGCAATCGTAACGAGCATATGGTTAAGGTATGAATTGAACAGGTTTTCAACCGACCTTTAATTTCCGGGCTTGCAAAAACTATTACGTTGGCGGAGCAGAGTTTATTACGAACGGTAGTTACGATAGATAACCGGCCCGCTGGAGCCAGCTTTCGTTTTCCCACTCCCAGAGCTTCTTGGCACCAAGGAATCCCTCGAAATCTTTTTGCCAATAGGGGAATTCTTGTAGTTCGATATCGCCGCGAAGTTCGGACCATTCGTGCTCGCAGTTCTTTGCCGAAACGCCGAAACCGCCCCGATAATTCAGCTTGATCTTTTCATTGCCGCCTTTAATCCGCCGCCGCGAGCCGCAGAGGTTGCAGGTCTGGATCTGGTCGATTTTTAAAATCCATCGCGTTTGGAGCGCGCGAAATTCGCCTTTGAGCGCATCCATGTATGCCGATGTTTGCAGCGAGTAGTCGCGATAGATCGCTTGCGAAGTTTTGATGTCGAGGACGCCGAGTTTGCCGCCGATCAAGGCAATGGCGTCGACGGTGCCGGCATAGCGATGCTCGCGGTTTATAATGCGTCGTTCGACGAGGTCGGGTGTTACCTGAATACTGTTCTTTTCGTAAAATTCGAGGAATGATTTAACGGCTGGTGCAATCTGTGCCGGAATCTCTGGATTTTTGCCGAGCATCAAACCTTCAACAGCTTCATGGATCATCGTGCCTTCTTTTGCCGACTGTTCCGTCATATCCTGTGCCGCTTTATAGCTTTTTGCCTGGCCATAGTAATAATAGAGTGCCGGTTTCGACTTAATCGTAACGATTTTCGTGACGCGCGGATACCACACGTCGTCGATCGTGTAGCCGCATTGCTCTTTAAATTCCGTAAGGTCTTTATAATCGCCGAACATTTGTATATTTTACCATGCGACGGCGATTAAAAATAGATGAAACGAAATAATCGAATCCTAAAGCAATAAATCGCTGTATTTAAGGATGTCCCCAGCGCCCATCATGATGATAACCGGCTCTTTTATCCCGTCTGCTAGCATTATTGTGCTTAATGATTTTTTAATGTGTTTCGGTTCGGCGAGATAATACAGGCGTTTGCGCGGATATTTTTTGGCGATCGCGCGTGCCAGTAGCTCGGAAGTGATTCTTGACTCCTTTTCATCGCGTCCAGCAACTTTATAAAAGGGGAGGAGAATTAGCAGGTCGGCATCGTTAAAGGCGTTGACGAACTCTTTAAAAAGTACCTGTAAGCGTTTCGCTTGATGCGGCTGGAAAACGCAGACGATGGGCTGGTGTGGGAATTTTTCTCGGAAGGCCTGGAGCGTTGCGCTGATCTCGGTTGGGTGATGTGCGTAGTCGTCGTAGACGAGGGCTTTGGTTTCTTTTGGTGCGTCGCCGATGATAGCGGTGCCGCGATATTCCATTCGGCGCCATGCACCTTCGTATGAACTGAGCGCGGCAAGTATTTTCTTTTCAGGAATTTTTAATAACTTGCCGAGTTCATAAACGGCAGTTGCATTCGAAAAATTATGCACGCCGGGCAATTTTAACGATTTTTTAATTTTTGCTGCTGGCGGGCGTGCAGTAATTGAATACCAAATAATGTTTACGTTTTTCTTTTTTGCGATCTCGTCGATTCGTGTGTGTAACGAGTAGAGTGTTTTGTCGTCGCGATTTAAAATTAACATGCCGCCATCTCGTGTTCTTGCCATGAATTTTATAAACGCATTTTTGACGCCGCCGAACGTCTTATAGAAATCCATATGCTCGCGGTCGATATTAGTGACGATCGAAATAGTAGGGGAGTATTCGAGAAATGCGGCGCCGAAGTCGTCGGCTTCGAGAACGAGGTAGTTCGCGCGCGCGCGCCGTTCTTTGCCAACGCGGATATTTTTGCCGCCAAACTCGCGCAGGTTTGTGCCGATAAGGACGGTTGGATCGAGACCGCCGCGGATGAGTACGAGCGCGGCGAGCGCCGTTGTGGTGCTCTTGCCATGTGAGCCGGTGATCGCGATTGTCGTATATCGCTTCGTTAATTCGCCGAGAACCTGGGCGTAGGGGACGATGGGGACGCCGAGCCGCTGGGCTTCAAGAAGTTCAGGGTTGTTTACGGGAGATACGGCACGGCTATAAACGACGAATGATATTGTTGAATTTATAATCCTTCTTTTATGGCCAATAGTAACCGATATCCCTTCATTCTTTAATTTATCTGTAATGTTGCTTCGTGCAAAATCTGATCCAGCAACCGTATAACCATGGAATTTAAAATATCGTGCGAGCGCTGATAGGCCGATCCCGCCGATACCGACAAAATAAATCGAACGCATTCTTTAATTATATACCGAACCGAGATAATTGAGCGGGTTCACGTCGTGGCCTTGGGGATAGGGGCCGCAGCCATGCGCGGTGCTTGTCGAGAATCCCTGTTCTTGGAAAATGGATAGCAACAAGTGTGGACCCGTCTCGAGTCCGGTTGGGCCGACGTCGCCGATGAGCGTGCCGCTTGCGATATGTTCGCTTGGGGTGACGGCGAAATTGCCGAGGTGCGAAAAAACTAAAACCAAATGATTCGTCGTATCATCGATCGCAGCATATTCGCCGAATGCGATGCGCGGACAATAGTCGTCCTGGTTTACGGTCGCGAGCACGACGCCTGCGGCGGGGGAATAGACCGGCGTGCCGAAGTTCGCGGCGAAGTCGATGCCGTTATGCCAGCCGTCGATATAGAGATAGGCATAGGCGGTGTGGCCATAGCCTTGCGTGATGTAGCTGCGACCGACACCATTCGCGGCAAATAAATTGACGTCGACGGAGGGGAGATTATAGGAGCCAGCGTTGCCACCGGTTTCCGCGTTTTGCGCAACGGCAATTGATGGAAATGGCGGCAATAATCTGCCAGCCATACTGAATAAGAGATTAAATGCGACAAGCGCGAGGAAAATAAAAATAACGAAGCCGATGCCTTTGGACATAAGAATCGTTATATCATAAAGTCAGCCATTTTTCTAGGTCGGGGAGAGTGTTCTGATAACATACTATCTGTCGCACAATATACCTTTTATGCCAGATAGTAATATCGATTTATTGCTATTGCGACAATTTCTCAATCGCAATCTTTACGCGCGCCAGCGATTCTTTCTTCCCCAGTACCTCCATGATGTCGATCGGATCCGGTGATGACTGTTGACCGGACACGGCAACGCGCAGCGGCCACAGGACCGTACCGCGGTTACCCTCCCCTATCAAAGTGGAAATTTTTGCCGCCAACGGCTCGTGTGTAAACGAATCGGGCGACAACTCATCCAAAGCATCATACGCTTTTTCTAAAACAGCGCGGACATCCTTCATTGGCGCCTCTTTCCAGATTAAAAGCCGCGGCTCATAGTTCGGCAACTGGAAGAAAAATCCGCCAACTTCGGCGAAATCAGCGAGCGTATTGGCGCGCGTCCGTTCGACAGCGACCAGGCGCTCGATAAAAATGTCGTCCGAGGCCGGTGAGTTCGGCAGTAAGCCCCCAAATTTATTTTCAATAAAAGGCTTTGCCATCTTCGCGAGCTCGGTGTTGCTATAAGCCTTCATATGCTCACGATTTAGCCAGTCGAGTTTATCCTTGTCGAACACTGCGCCAGCCTTCTGTACGCGTTCAAGGTCGAACTCGCTGATCAGTTCATTGATATTCATTACTTCACGATCATCGCTCGGATGCCAACCGAGGAGGGCCAAAAAGTTTATAATGGCTTCGGGCAGATAGCCATCTTTTTGATAGTCCAAGAGTGAAGCTTTATTTTTCCGCTTAGAAAATTTAGTTCTGTCCGGATTAAGGATAAGCGGCAGATGTGCGTACATAGGCGTCGAGAATCCCAAAGCTTGCTGGAAAAGAATTTGTTTGGGGGTGTTTGAAATATGGTCTTCGCCTCGGATAACATGGGTGATGTTCATCACATGGTCGTCTATTACGACCGCAAGATTATATAAAACGCTTCCATCCGAACGAGTAATAATCATGTCACCAATTAATGAGGCATCGAATTCGACTTTGTCGCGGATGATATCTTTAAATGAAACCTTAATTTCAGGCGTTTTAAAACGGACTACTCTGGATGCCCAATTTGCCGGTGGCTCAGTTCGGCTGCGACAATGGCCATTATATTTAGGCGGCAATCCACTGGCCAGCATGACTTGCTGTTGGGCTTCTAACTCTTCCTTCGTACAATAACAATAATACGCTTTGTTTTCCGCCAAAAGTTGATCGACATATTTTTTATAAATGTCCTGCCGTTCGCTTTGGCGATATGGCGAAAACGATCCTTTCGAAATCAATGTGCCATTGACATAATCGGGTCCTTCATCCCATTCTATCCCAAGCCAATGCAATCCTTTGATAAGCTCCACCTCAAATTCTGTCTTTGAACGTTCGGCATCGGTGTCTTCAATACGAAGCATAAACACACCTCCATTTTTTCGGGCAAATAGAAAATTGGAAAGTGCCGTTCGTGCCGTGCCGATGTGCAAAAACCCGGTCGGACTCGGTGCCATCCGGACACGGATTGTTTCGCTGGGCTTTGCCGTCGATTTCGCTGCCATAGCCCTTATTTTACCGATTTACACGGCAAATTTCAAGATTTCATCCGCAATCCGTTTCGCTGCGTCCGGCACGAAAAACTTTGCCGATGCCGCGGACATTTTCGCCCGCCGATTGTCGTCCGTTAAAATTGCCTTTAGTTGAGTTAGAAATATTCCCGGTAACAGGTTTGTTTCTTCTATAACTACTCCCCCTCCGGCTTCCGCGAAGGAATAGGCATCGGCGCGCTGATGATCATTTGCCGATTCGGCGATCGGAATTAAGATCGCCGGTTTGCCGAACGATGCGATTTCGAAAATCGTACCGCCCGACCGGCAAACAACGACATCCGCCGCCGCATATGCCGTTTCCATTTTATCCGTGAAATAATTTATCGGAACATAGCGATTGCCATCTGCTGGTTGTTCGAGCAATGCCGCATGAGCCAGTTTTTGCACTTCGAGGAAATTCGCGACGCCGGTTTGATGCAAGACCTGCGTTATTTTCATAATTTCCGGCAGATTCGTAACGATGAAATTATTGATGCGCATCGAGCCTTGCGAACCGCCGAGAATTAACATTAAAGGATGCGACGAGCTAAAACCGAGCGATTCCTTCGCGAGCTCCGGCCTCGGACGGTTCGTCAACAATTCATCCCGGATCGGCGCGCCGGTCATGACAACTTTTTTCGCATCGAATTTATCTTCCGCATCCGGGAAGCTGACGAATACTTTTCGCGCGAATCGTGCCGAGACCGCGTTCGTCAGTCCCGGAATAGCATCCGATTCATGGATCGCAACTGGGATCCGATAGAACCAGCCTGCGACGACAACCGGCAATGCGCCGGTACCGCCTTTCGAAAAAATGGCGTCGGGCATGATTCGATACAATTTCCAGAGTGCCTGGATGAAGCCGATTAAGAATTTTGGCGCATCGAGAAAATTTTCGAGAGAGAAATAGCGGCGTAGCTTTCCTGCGGCGATCGAATCGATCGCTATCCCCCGCGCTTCGAAAAGCGGCGCATAGCTGTCGCGCGGGCCGAGATAGGTCATTTCACAATTAAAATTCATCTCGACCGATTTATGGGCGAGCGCATCGGCAACGGCAAGCAGGGGGTAGATGTGTCCCCCGCTGCCCCCGCCGGTCAAAACGACTCGAAATTTTTCATCCATAGAATTAATTATACCGCGAAACGTTTAATGCGATGCCTGACATCGTTAGAAATACCGCGAGCGCGGTTCCTCCATAGCTTACGAACGGCAACGGAACGCCGGTCAGCGGGATGATGCCGGATATTGATGCCATGTTGACGAATGCCTGCAGGGCGACGACGGTGCCGAAGCCGATCAATAACAGGCGGCCGAAACGGTCGCCTGTTCGCCGCGCAAGCCAATACAATCGAAATGTATACATGCAAAAAAGTGCGATCAAGACACCGGCGCCGACGAAGCCGAGTTCCTCGGCGACGACGGCGAAAATCGAGTCGTCGATCGGATCGGGCAGAATCGATTTCGTTGTCGATTGGCCATAGCCCTGGCCGGTCGGGCCGCCGGAGCCGATGGCGATGAGTGCTTGGTTTACTTGGAAATTTTGGCCTTGTGTATTTGAGCTTTGATGGAGGAAACCTGTTATGCGCGCGAGGCGGTACGGTGTTATAAGGATGAGCATGCCGACGCCGACGACGCCGACGGCAACGATGCCCAAAATATATTTAACGGGCGCACCGGATACGAAATAGACGGCGAGGCCCGACGCGAGCAAAATGAAAACGGTGCTGGTTGCCGGTTGGAGCAACAATAAAACGGCTATGAGGCCAGAGACAAGCGCGAACGGCAGAAAGCCACTCTGCAGATCTTTTGTACGATTAATTTTTGTATTCGAAAGCCATGCGGCAAGATAAATTAAATAGGTTAATTTCATCAATTCGGCCGGTTGGAAGCTGAGTGGTCCGAGGCGCAGCCAGCGATTTGTTTCATTAATTGTTGAGCCAAATTTGGTAAATACGAGGGCGAGGCATGCGATACTGATGATAAGGAGTGGGAAGGCGATCTTTTTAAACTTTTGATATGGAATAAAATAGCCGACGGCGAAGCCCAGTGCGCCGAGCGTCAGGCCGAACTCGATTTGGTGTTCAAGGTAATAATAGCTGTTATTAAATAATGTTTTGCCGAGGTCGGATGAGGCCGATGCAAGCATGGCGAGGCCGAACACTAAAAGCGCCACGACAACGGCGAGAAAAAAAAGATCGGGGGTGCCGGCAGAATTGCGGGAGCGGGGCATTGTTTCTGTACGTGAGAATTAGGTCTTTTGGCCGTGACGAAGCGCTTTGCCGGCAAAATTCTCGGCGAATTCCCCATCCCTCATTGCGACCTTTCCGTTAACGATAGTAAATTTTATTTCATTATTCTTAAAGCCGGTGAGGTCGGCAAAGTTCCCCTCTTTTATTTCGCCGCGCCCAGCAAGCCCGAATTTCCGCGCCGGTTCAAGTGTTATTTTCTTAATAGCATCTTCGAGCGACATGATTCGTTCGCCGATAACGATTTCTAAAAATTGTGGGAACGTCGAGGTCGTGCGGTCGGATTTCAACTGCCGCGTGATTCGCAGTGCTGCAGTGGGGCCGCGGGATGTATCGCCGAAGCTTGCGGCGTTTGATGAAATGAATGCCCGTTTCGACGCGAGCGCTTTTTTCATTAAATCGCCATTAATATTTTTATAGAGTCCCACGCCACGCATTTTCGTGGTAACCATCAGCTTGAGCAGCGCTTCGCGTTCGTCCATGACGCCGTACATGTCTTTCAGCTCGGCCAGCGACTTGCCGACGAGGAAGTCGTTGCCTGGGGCCTGTGCGACGATAAACCGCTCCCCTGCTATCGGCGTCATCTCCTTTAAAATTTTTGGCAGGAGCCATGCTTCTTGGATATTGGCGAGCATAATCTCGAAGCCCCCGAGGCGCACCCAGTCCGGCAAAAAAGTATAAAAGGGCAATAGCAGGTCGTCGAATGGATAGATGTCGAAGTTTAGATCGACAGATGTTGGCAACGATTCGATCATCGCGAGCGCTCGCTCATATTCTTTTTCGCTTCCGCGAATTGGGACGAAATGACTGATCATCGTTTTGACGCCGGTCTCCTTCGCGAGCTTGATTACTTCTTCGACCGCGCCATCGATGCCCGTGCCCATATCTCGCAGATGGGTGGCATAAATTCCCCCGCCATCGTGTACGATTTGCGTGAGCGATTTCAGCTCGACGTGTGATGTCTTTTGCGCATGAACCGATCCGAGATTGGTCGACAATCCGAACCCGCCTTCGCTTATCGCCTTACGGAGCGTTTCCGAAAATACGGAGATCTCATTTTTTGTTAATTCGCGCACGGCATCACCGACGAGCGCCCGGCGGATTGTATTCTGTCCCACGAGGGTGCCAAAATTAACCGCAAACGGCCTGCGATCGATGGCGGCCAAAAATTCTGCCATCGTGTGCCAGTTTACGTTTATTCCATCGACAGAGCCTCCCCATTTCTGGATGGATTCCAGCGTGCCATATAGGAGTGGGGCGAGCGATGAGCCGCACATGCCGCCAAAGATAGTCGTGACGCCTTGGCGTAAAAAATCTTCCTGGCCGGGATGGTCGAATAATGTTAAATAATGGTCGGAATCGGTATTGACGTCAATAAAGCCGGGACTCAAATAGGCGCCTTGGCCATCGATCATTATCGCGGCTTTTTTGTCCGGAAAATTTCCAATCGCCGAGATTTTGTCGTCATTTATAAAGACGTCGCACACATCGGGAAATTGTCGTGCTCCGCCGATGATGCGTACATTTTTAATGAGAAGCGTCATACTTCTCAATTATACCACTACTGTGTAGTCGTATTGCCGGTATTGCCGGATGCACTGCCGCGGACCTGGATAGTCGATGCTGTCACGCTGCCATCCGAATTCGTCGTGCCGGTAATCATGACCATGGTTCCTGACTGGATGCTTGACGCTGGCACCGGTTCCGGCATGCTGATCTGCGTTGAGCTCGAGAAGAAGACGTTTTCCGAATTTCCGTTCGCGAGCTGCAGAGTTAAACTGTCGGAATCAACTGAAAGCACCTGGCCAGCGGTAAAACCGCCGCCTGCGGCCCCGCCGAAACCGGCTCGGCCAGCGAATGCGGCCGTCGAGGATCCGAGAGCAAACCGCCCGGCTCCTGCGCGTCCGGCAGCTACGGCCGAAGCTCCGACGCTTTTACCCCAAAAGAAGCCGCCGACGAGCGCTACAACTGCGACAATCATCCAAATGATCTGTGTTCTATATTTTTTCATGATTTTTTAACAAAATTAAATTTCGATTAAACGACCTTTTTCTTTTTATTCATACCGCAGCGCTTCAATCGGACTTAACGCCGCAGCGCGGCGGGCAGGATAATAGCCGAAGATGATGCCGATGCCGGCGGAAACGAAAAATGCGAGCAACACCGAGCTTATGGATACCGACGTCGAAATGCCGGCGAACGTGGAAACAATAAATGCGGCGGTCCAACCGAGCGCTATGCCGATTGCGCCGCCGGTGAACGTCAACGTTACGGACTCGGCGAGAAACTGCATCGTGATGTCCCTTTTCTTTGCGCCGATCGCTTTGCGCAAGCCGATCTCGCGCGTTCGTTCTGTAACAGTCGTAAGCATCATATTCATGATACCGATGCCACCGACGAGGAGCGAAATACCGGCGATCGCAGCAAGAAGCGTCGTAAAGGTTCCGGTTACGGATGATGCCGCCGAAACGATGTCGGCTTGGTTTAAGACGCTGAAGTCGGCCTGGGTTGGATCGGAGATATTATGTTTTTGGAGCAAAAGATTTGTAATGTCGTTTTGCACTTGCGTCATGGCGCCTTGCGATGCGGCTTCGACGTCGACTTCCGTAAGATAGGCGGTTGAACCCAAGAAATAATGCTGGGCAGCGGTCAGTGGTACGAAGATCATATTATCCTGATTACTGAAACCGCTGCCACCTTTCGAGACGGTAACGCCAATGACCGTAAAATCCTGTTCGTCGATACGAATCGTTTGTCCAATCGCAACATCCGGCGTCACCGTCGCATCCGAGGTCGGATCGCCAAACAGGTCTTGCAAAACCGTTGGGCCGATGACCGCAACACGGTTGCCGTTCGCGACGTCTTCATCGGTAAAGAATGAGCCGTCGGCGACCTGCACGTTGCGGACTTGGGTATACGCGGGCGTTGTGCCGAGAATGCTCGTACGGGTATTATTACCTTCGTAGACGACCTGTTCGTTTGCGGTAACTTCTTGGGCGACTGCTTCGACGTTCGACACCTGTGACGCGATCGCGGTCGCGTCGCCCGGCGTTAATGTTTCCGCCGAACCGCGTCCGGCGCTGACCGTTGAACCGAACGTTTTCGATGCGCCGGGCGTTATGATAAGGAGGTTTGCACCGAGCGAATTGATGCTCGATGAGATTGACGATTGTGCGCCGGCGCCGACAGCGGTCAGCGCGATGACCGATGCGATGCCGATGACGATGCCGAGCATTGTTAAGCCGGACCGCACTTTGTTTACGGTTACGGCGCTATAGGTTTCTTCCCAAAGGTCTTGCGTGGTCATTTTTTATGGGTATGGCTTGCGGTAGCGGTGCCGGCCGCTTCGAACGTTTGTTCCGTAATCTCTGACTCGTGGCGTGCGATAAGTTTTTTCGGATTTTTTTCATCGGTCATTATTTTGCCATCGCGAATATGTATGATTCGGTCGGCATGCTGTGCGACATACGGCTCATGCGTAATGAGAACGATTGTTTTGCCATGTTCCATATTGAGCGCTTGAAATGTATGGAGAACTATTTCACCGGTTTTCGAGTCGAGGTTGCCGGTCGGCTCGTCGGCCAGGATTAGCGCGGGATCATTGACGAGCGACCGTGCGATCGCAACGCGTTGCATCATGCCGCCGGAGATTTGGTTCGAGTGATGTTGCCAGAATGCTTTTGGGAATGCGGAATCGGCGAGGGCTTTTTCGGCGATTTTTTCACGCTTCTCTTTTGGGACGTCGGCATATACGAGCGGGAGTGAAACATTTCTTAACACGGTCGCGCGTGGGAGTAAGTTGAATGCCTGAAACACAAAGCCAATCTTCTCGCGCCGGATATCGGCGAGTTCCTCGTCGGTCAGCTTCGAAACATCTTTCCCGTCGAGGAAATATTCACCGGACGTCGGCGTATCGAGCGCGCCGATGATGTGCATCAAGGTCGATTTGCCGGAACCAGATGGACCCATAATCGCGACGAACTCACCTTCCGCGACGGCAAAGGTAATCCCCTTCAAGACGACGGTGTCGATGCCGCCGGTATGATAGGTTTTTTTAATATCTTTACACTCGATGATATTTTTCATAGGTTCTGGAATGCCTTATCCACCACCACCGCCGCGGAAACCGCCGCCGCCCGGAGCTGCGATAAATGTAGCCCCGCCTCCTCCACCACCGCCGAGCGCCCGGAGTGCGTTCGTTCCACCTGCAGCTGGCACTGTCGAACCGCTCGAAGCCGTCGATTGGATTGTTTGCGTGATAATCTGGTCGCCGACGTTTATGCCTGAATCGATTTCGGTCTGGGTATCATTCGAGATGCCGGCCGTGACTGGAACCATTTTTGTTCCGCCTGAAAGTTGTATGCCGCCGCTTGCACTCGCCGCGAGATCCGTTGCCGAAAGCGGCGTCGCCGGTTCAAGAACATAGCTCGCGCCGGCGCTCGTATGCACCGCTGTGTTCGGCACGGCGATAACATTTTGGTCTGCCTGCGTGACAATATTTGCCGTTACGCTCATGCCTGGCTTTATCAAGTTGCTCGAGCTCGTATTCGCCGGCTGGGAGAAGCTGATTTGGACATTATAGTTCACGACGCCGGCGCTCACGGTTCCTACCGGATCGATCTCGGTTACGGTTCCTGCGAGTGAAACGTCGGGCAATGCGTCGAATGTTAACGTTGCCTTATCGCTTAACTGCACTTTCGCCGCATCCACTTCGTTAAGCGTTACCTGCGCCAGCTGCCCGTCACTTACGATCGTTACCGCCGGCGATGGCGCGGCTTCGCCGATTATTGCCGGAACCGACGCGACGACACCCGCGATCGGCGCCGTGATGGAATCGTCCGCCAAGTTCTCCTGTGCGGTCTGGAGCGATATTTGTGCGTTCTGGATGCTGATATTTTGCGATTGGATATCGAGTGGATCGGGGCCGGAGACCAGTGTTGCGTAGCTCGTGCTGGCCTGCGCGAGTGCGAATTGGTCGTTTGTTATCGATTGCTGGTCGCTCGTTATCGTCGTTAGCGCCCCCGTGACATTATTTAGATCAGTATCGATCGTGTTCGTATAATTGCCGAAATTGGTTTGATACGTTGTCGTGATAGTCGGCAAATTACCAAGTCCTTGTGATGTCGGGTAATTGTTAACGACGTAATTCAGAAGATCGTTACCGGCTTTTATGGCAGTGCTAATTGTCTTCACGGTATTTTCCGTTTCGGTCAGCAAGTTGGCTATTGTGGTCGGATCGGAATTGCGGTTTGCAGCGTGATAATCGGCAAGATTCTGGCCGTAGGCGGCGGTCGCACCTTGATAATCTGCCTCGAGCGCTGTTGCGTATGGCTCGGCCGTCGGCTGGAGATAGCCCGGCATCAGGTCGACATATGCATCAGGGTTGTCATGTGTTTTATCTACCTGCGTTCCGCCGACGAAGCCCTGGAGGTTTGTCATAATATTTTGCAGGTCGATGAACGTGCTGGCGATTGTATCGAAGCCGCTTTGGTAATCTTTGGTAAGCGACGTCGATGCATTTGCCAGATTTTCCTCTGCGCTCGTGACGCTCGATTCATCTTGTAGTACCGTGCTCGTCGTCACCTCCTCAAGCTTCGCAAGTGAAAGTTGCGCCGATTGCAGGGAAAGTTGCGCCTGGGTCACGGCTTTCTGCTCATTTGTCGTATCGAGCTGGACCAGTATCTGTCCCGCCACAACATGCTCGCCCGGAGTTACGTAGATCCTCGTAGCGTTTTCTGAGGTTTGCGGTTTGATGTCGACTGTCGTATCGGCATCTACCTGGCCACTGCCTGATATTGAAGCGATGACAGTCCCCTGCGATGCCGCTTGGACGACGTATTTCGTTACGGGTGCGGGTTTGGTCGCGTCGGCATAGACCGTGTATCCGCCCCAGCCGATGACGATGATAATGATCGTCGTTATTATTTTATGTGCTTTCGCAAACTGCTTGATGTTCGACATGTTAAACATATATTAAAAATTGGTTGATGAATTGACTTCGAAGACCCTGATGAATCGTGCCTCGACTTGGCCATTAGTATCCGGTTCACCGATAACAGTAACGCCATCGCCGACCACGATGCCGCTCGGGGCAATATCCTGGTTCATTTCCCTGATGGTGGTTCCGGAGGCGACGAACACGGCTTCTTCAGCTCCGTTTGGATCCTGTACTAATATCGTCGAGCTATCGACATCGATTACTTGTCCCGCGACGCCATGCATTGCCATCGGTCCGTTCGACATAACCATCACGGTCGGTTTGCCGAATGGGGTACCGTACATTTCATGGTAATACGTCGCGCCAAAGTCGGATGAAAAAATCGCACGGCGATAGCCGACGGTAATACCAAGGCCAAAAACGATTAATATGCCAAGGAGGCCGGTAAGAATCCAGAGCAAGGTTTTGGTTTTAGGTGGTTTGAAGAAGTCGTTCATGGCCGTGGCGGATAATATCGATATCTTGAATGAGGTTCGAGGCAGACCAGATGACGACGATCAGGCCGCCTACGACGAAGGCAGCCGAGAATACCGGGAAAGATTCGAGAATCGAAAAAGCATAGTCCTGGAAGTTCGACATAGCTGCGCTGAAGTCGGAGAAAAAGAGGCCGGCGAAGCTCGTGAAGCCGGACTGGGTAAGCGCGGTCGCGAGGTTGAGGTAGGCGTCGAAGAGGAATGTCGCTGAGCCGACGAAAACCATGGCGAAACCGCTCGTTTTCACGACAAGGACGCGCCGCTCGCGTCGGGCGATCCGCTTCATGATTTTCTCCTGCAAATCAGGCCGATGTTGAATTTTCGGTGGCTCGAGCTCGGTCATGCTTTACATACGAGCGAGCGTGTGGTTTGGGTGCGGATGTGGCACATATGGCCGTTGGAAGCCACTCTCTGTTATGAAAACCAGATGTTCTTTAGCAGAGCCAAGCCGCGGCGATGCTTACTTTTGACGGTATCGATCGGCTCACCGAGCGTTGCGGCGATCTCGCGAAACTTCAAATGTTCGTTATAGCGAAGCGCGAGGACGGCGCGATAGGCCGGTGGTAGTTTTGCGAGTGCTTCATCAATATCCCCTTTTAATAATTTTGCATCGACAGCAGCTTCCGGCAGTTCACCGCTCGCGACATACGGCGCGAGGAACGATTCGAGTTCGCTTTCGGTTTCTGTAATCTTCGAAAACGCCATCGGTTTTTTCTTTTTCAACATATCGAGCGAAGCATTTTTCGCGATCGTAAACAGCCACGTTTTCAAATTCTTCGACGTGTCGAACTTCTTTAAATTCTTCCAGGCGCGGACGAAGGTTTCCTGGGCGATATCCTCGGCATCTGCTGCGTTGCGGACGTAGCGATATGAAAAATTGTACACGCCGCTTAAATGCCGGGTCACCAACTCCGCAAACGATTCCTGCGTGCCGGCCAGCGATTCTATTACTAATTGTGCGTCGGTTAAGCTTGTTAATTCCATGGTTTAGTTAGTTAACTATTCCCTACTGTATAATCCTACCAATTCTGCGGTTTCTAGCAAGTGCTTCTCAATTTCGGCTTCCAGAGCCACCACGGGCGTTGTCGATAGCAGGTCGAGCAGGCTATCGAGTGCATAGAGCCGGAACTGGTAATGGTGGACGCCATGGCCGGGCGGCGGGCATGGACCCATGTAGCCAATTTTTCCCGCGCCGTTCGTTCCTTCGGTCGCGCCGGCCGGAATGCTTTCTTCTTTTATAAACGGCGTTGCAGGGTCAATATTCCACACAACCCAGTGCGTAAATCCCCCATCGCGTGGTGCATCGGGGTCGTGCATAATAAGCGCCAAACTTTTGGCACCCGGCGGGACGTTCTGGATCTGCAATTCGGGATTGATGTTCCCTGCTTCGCACGTGAACTTTTTCGGGATTGTGCCGTCGTTTTCGAATGATGGGCTGGTAATAAGCATGACGTTATTTAGTACCACGATATTCCTTTAATTCTTGCATGACCAGTTTTCGAACCATCACATCGCGTGGTTTTGTTACTCCCGGATAGCGCCAGGCGCTGATTATTTTCCGCTCACGTGGCGAATCCTGAAACATCACCCAGATTTCCTGCGACCATATTTCTTTTTGCCCGACTTTTTTGATTGAGCCGGGTTGCATGGCCGCAACCGTTTTTGGCGCGACACCTTCCTCGATACGCTTTGGCGTATGGAGGACATGCCGCACGCGTGATGGCGACAATTTATAAAACTGCATTTTCGCCTTCGCGTGCGCAGTCCAACTAAACGGTTTAGTTTTTTGAATGAATGGCATTGTTAAGATCTTGTTACCCAGTCGCCTTCGCCGCCGCGTCGCGATAATTGCAGTAATCGCAGGTTGGCGTTGCTTCGGGGGCGGTGGTTTTATCGTATGTTTTTTTGGCGTTCATCAGAGCATGGTCGATCCACGATTCGCCGCCATCGTCCGCGGCGGTGTATGGCTCGACGTAGAGATCGAATGCAAGCGCTGCAGTTCCATTGCCAAATCCCTCGCCTTTATTCACCTGCGCGAAAACGAAGTAGCCGGTTCGCGAGACTTCGAAACCGTTTTGGCGCAGGAGCCATTGATAAATTTCCATCTGCCGGCCGTACGAATCGTAAATCTGATGCTGTTTCGCGCCCGTCGCTTTATAATCGACGACCATCAGTTCGCCATCAGGGTTGATCCAAAGATCGTCAACGGCGCCATAGACGAGGAAATCTGTCGGCTTATGTTCGAACTGGATGCCGGTAAAATTATGCCGCCACTTGTTTAAGTTTTCGTGCGCGAACGGAATCGCGTCGATCTTATTCTTTTCCATGACGGCATGCTTTGTCCCCTTTTCGCGATGGGCATCAAACTCGGCCTTGAGCAGGAAGTCGATCGCGTTGTTGATCGTGAACGGAAACCCCGGCGGCCGCTTGACGCCCATTTTTACATCCAGCCAAAAACAGCGTTGGCACTCGGTAAATAACTCGAGCTTGGAACGGGAGAGCTTTTGCATGATGTAATTATATGCTATATTTCCATTAGCTCAAATGCGATATTAGTCGCGGAAAGGAGCGGTATGATAGTTTTTTTCAGGTGTTTCATGAATGTTGCGACCGTTTGGTCATTGTTTCTAGTCGTTTGTATCGCAACGACCGGGATTTGGACGAAGCTTAACCGCGGCCGCCATATGCCAGCCGTCGATCTTCACCGGGTACTTGTCAACGGAAAGATTGGGCTGTTCAACGTGACGGTTGCGGTCGTTATAGCTGTCCTCGTGTCCATCGCTTTTCTTCCTTCTCTCGACAGAAATACACCGATCGTCAAAGCCCATCTGTATTTTTTCGCGCCGGGTTTTGCGATTACGCTTTCCCTGATCAAATTTCGTTTTTCCGGAACTCGGTCTGAGAAGTTCCACAAGATTTTTGCTTATCCTTGCATTGTCTTTGCTATTGGGGCCAATATTCTTGGCATGTACATGATCCCGTAATGCAACGGAAACCATTGGACGATTGCGCGTAAGCGTTATCGTCCTTTTTTTGCAACAAACTTACACCTCAATCTTCGAGAACAAATACGTTCCGATGCCGAGGAAGACGAGCGTAACGATGACGAGGACGCTGGTGTCGGTTACGAGGCCGAAGTGGGTGCTGTTAACGAGCAGGGCGCGGAATGAGTCGATGCCGTACGAGAGCGGATCGATGACTGTCAGGTCGGAAAGGATAGCGGGCAGGCCGGTCAATGGGAAGAGTGCGCCGGAAAGGAAAAATAGCGGCATGACGAGGAAGTTCATGATTAGCTGGAAGCCCTGCATGTCGTCCAGGAGCGATGCGATGCCGGTGCCGAGCGCGGTGAAAAGCAGGGCGACGAGGAGCATGAAGACTATGGCGACGGGGAGAAGCGCCCAGTTATCGGGGCGGAAGCCGAAGATGACGGCGAGAAGAAAAACGACGATGCCCTGGATGGTTGCGACGGTTGCGCCACCGAGCGTCCGGCCGAGCATGATGTTGAATCGATTGACAGGCGCGACGAGCGTTTCTTTCAAGAAGCCGAATTGGCGATCCCAAATCAATTGGATGCCGGAGAAGATTGCGGTGAAAATAATGCTCATGCCGATAATGCCCGGCGCGAGAAATTTAAAATAATTCCCCTGCCCTGCTGCCGCGAAGACCGAGCCGAGTCCGTAGCCGAGTGCGAGCAGGAATAAGAGCGGTTGGCCAAGCGAGCCAAGGATTCGTGATTTCGAGCGGATGTATCGCTTCAATTCGCGGAGCCACATTATGTAGATGGTTTTCATGATTTTTTAATAAATATTTTTGCGCTAGCGGCGACCAGTTCCACGGAACATTTTACCCGCCTGGCGCATGTGGTCCGCCGAGCTCGCATCTTCATCCCGAATCTCACTCCCCGTCAATTCGAGGAACGCATCTTCGAGCGACGACTTGCCGGTTTTTGCCATTAATTCCTGCGCCGTGCCTGAAGCGATAATCTTGCCATGGTCGATGATTGCGATCCGCTGGGCGATGCGTGCGGCTTCTTCCATATAATGCGTCGTAAAGAAGACCGTGACGCCTTCGTTTTTATTTAATTCCTGCAAATAGCTCCACATATGGTTGCGTGTCTGCGGATCGAGGCCGAGTGTTGGCTCGTCGAGGAAAATTACTTTCGGATGATGCAATAGGCCGCGCGCGATCTCGAGCCGCCGTTTCATGCCGCCGGAAAATTCTTTCACCAAACTATCGCGCCGATCCCAGAGTTCGACAAATTTCATCAGCTGCTCGACGCGTTCGTGACGAAGTTTTGCCGGGACATTGTATAACACTCCGTGGAACTCCATATTTTCTTTTGCGGTCAGTTCGTCGTCCAAGCTCGGATCCTGGAACACGATACCAAACGAGCGCCGGACCTCTTCGGGATTTTCGACGACATTCGCACCATTCAGGACGATCGAACCGGTCGTCGGATGCAACAGCGTCGTCAGCATCTTGATGGTCGTCGATTTCCCGGCGCCGTTTGGCCCGAGAAACGCGAAAATCTCGCCCGGTTTAACCGAAAACGAGATATCGTCGACCGCCGTGAAATCTCCGAACTTCTTGACCAACTGTTTGACTTCTATGATGTTTTCCATAATAATTATTAAGTTACTTAACTATTCTATCAGTTAACCATCTGCTGTCAACGTGTTGCCTGTGGATAGCAGATATCCGTGCTATACTGAATAATACAATGAAACGCAAAACAATTATCGTTCTTGTCTGTATCGTGGCTGTCGTCGGCATCATTATTTTTTCCGCCGCCAAGAATCGTGGCAGCCAGTATCAGTTTGTTACCGTGACCCAAGGATCGATTACCGAAACCGTCGATGTCACGGGCAATACGACGCCGGTCAACAGTTTGGATCTCGCGTTCCAGAGCGGCGGCACGATTGCTGCGGTCTATAGAAACGCGGGCGATACGGTTGCGCCCGGCGATACCTTAGCCGTCCTCGACACGAGCAGCTTGCATGCCCAGCTCGCGCAGGCGCAGGCTAATGTCCAAGCGGAACAGGCGAAGCTCGAAGGTTTGCAAGCGGGGCCGACGCCGCAAAATATCCAGGTTTCGCAAACGGCGCTGGCTTCGGCACAGCAATCGCTGGCTAACGAATATGGCAGCGTTGAAGATACGGTGACGGCGGCACTCGCAAAAGCCAATGATGCCGTCCGCAACCAACTCTCAGCTTTTTATGCCAATCCGGAGTCCAGCAATCCGCAGCTCACGTTCTCGGTCAGTGATTCGCAGGTCTTGAACAATGCGGAGTTCGAACGGGTGAGCGCGAGTGGTGAATTGAACGCATGGCAAGCCGAGATTATGAATTTTACTCCGAATATTTCGACATCGTCGCTTGCGCAGTCATTAATCGACGCGACCAACCATCTGACGGTTATTGAAACGTTACTCGAAACGGATTCGGTGGCGACGAATGATGCGATCAGTTTGCCGGCGGCGACTGCGGCTACGTATAAGAATGATATTTCGACGGCGATTGGCGAAGTCGAGGATTCGGCTGGTTCCGTCAGTGGCGCGCAACAAGCTATCGCCTCGGATCAGGCGGCGATCGCGCAGGCGCAGGCATCGTTAAATGTTACGCTCGCTGGTTCGACGTCGCAGGATATTGCGGCCCAGCAAGCGGCTGTCGCGCAGGCGCAGGCGAGCGCCCAGCAAATCCAGGTTGAGATAAATCAGGCCGCACTCGTCTCCCCCATCGCGGGCGTCGTGACGGTCCAGAATGCAAAAGTTGGCGAGATCGCGGTCGCCGGGCAAACGATGACATCGGTTATCTCGAGCAATAATTTGGAAGTCGATGCGGATGTTCCGGAAACCGATATCGGCAAGGTTGCAATCGGCAATCCGGTTTCGATAGCGTACGACGCGTTTCCCGGCCAGACCTTTAGCGGGAAAGTATTTTATATTGATCCCGCACAGACGGACATCGGTGGCGTCGTTGATTATTTAATTAAGGTTTCGATGGATACGCCGACTTCGACCGCAGCGAGTGCCGCGAATATTAAAAGTGGATTAACGGCGAACCTTACGATCGATACGCAAACCGACCAGAACGCCTTGATTTTGCCGCAGTACGCGATTATCCAGAACGCGAGCGGAACGTTCGTCGCCGTATTGCAGAATGGCGCCGAAACGCAGATTCCGGTCACGCTTGGCATCCAGGATAATAATGGCAATGCGGAGATTACTTCCGGAGTTACCGCCGGTGAACAAGTTATTAACATCGGATTAAAAGCGCAATAGCTGCCCCGGAATGTCTCCATGCTTGAACTTAAAGGACTTAAAAAAGATTACGACGAAGAAGGCGAAGTAACGTCCGCGCTCCGCGGCGTCTCTTTCACAATCAACAAAGGCGATTTCGTTTCGATTATTGGCCCTTCGGGTTCTGGAAAATCGACCTTGTTGCAGATTTTAAGCTTTCTCGACCGGCCGACCGGTGGCACCTATAAATTTAACGGCAAAGGCATCGACCAGATGTCTGACGTTGAGCTCGCCCATGTCCGCAATAAAGAGATGGGATTCGTATTCCAATCATTCAATTTACTATCCCGTTTAACAGTTTACGAGAATGTCGAGATTCCCCTGATTTACTCCGATGTCGAACCGGCGGCGCGAAAAAAACTTATCGAAGACTCCGTCGCTTCGGTCGGCCTCTCGGAAAAATTATACGTCGAGACGGCGAAGTTATCCGGTGGCCAGAAGCAGCGTATTGCGATCGCGCGTGCGCTCGTTAACAAGCCGAACATCATTTTCGCGGATGAACCGACCGGCAATCTCGATTCTAAATCCGGCGCGCAGGTTATGGCGATCCTCGATGGCCTGAATCATCACGGCCACACGATTATCCTCGTTACCCACGAAACCAACACCGCCGAGTTTGCGGACCGCATTCTTACGTTGCGCGACGGGTTGATTGAAAGTGACCGGCCAGTCGCGAACCCCCGTCATTCTACGGATGAGTTTATTAAATAATTATTAAACGATCACGATGCGATTCAACGATTTAATTAAATCTTCACGAGCGACGCTCAAGCACGGCAAAACGCGTTCTTTGTTAACCATGCTCGGCATCGTGATCGGCATCTCGTCGGTCATCATTTTGATGTCCATCGGTGCGTCGGCACAACAATATATTTTGAATCAAGTCGAAGGCGTCGGCTCGAACCTTATTTTCATCATTCCGGGCGGAACGACGAATGGAAAATTCTCATCGCCGGCTTCGGCGCAAGGCATTGTCATCACGACGCTCAACCAGCAGGACGCCGATGCGCTCGCCCGCGAACCGTCCGTCAGCGCTGTCGTTCCGATCGTGCGCGGCCAGGGCAACGCCATCTATGGCGACAACAGTTTGATCGTCACCTACGAAGGCGCGACCGCGAACATTTTCCCGGTTCAAAACTTTGGCGTGACACAGGGTTATCCGTTTACGCAGAACGACGTCGATTCCTTGAATCACGTTGTAGTCATCGGCTCCGATTTGGCGACAACACTGTTCGGCGCCAATAGCGATCCGGTCGGCCAAACGATCCGGTTGGCGAACGTCGACTTTCGCGTCGTCGGCGTCCTCGAACCGAAAGGAACCGGGCCTGGCGGCGTGAATGAGGATGACCTCGCGCTCATTCCGATAACGGTTGCGCAAAGCCAGATGCTTGGCATTACATATTTTCAGATGATGGAAGTACAGGCAAATCCGAGCTACGATATCACCTTCGTACAGGATCGTATAACGTCCGTCCTCGCTCAAGACCATGGCATCACCGACCCGAACCAATATGATTTCACGATCGAAACCGAAGCCGACATCCTTTCGCTCCTCGGCAATATAACTTCTGTTTTGACGATCTTCCTCGCGGCCATCGCGTCGATTTCGTTGGTCGTCGGCGGCATTGGCATCATGAACATCATGCTTGTCTCAGTCATCGAGCGCACGCGTGAAATCGGTTTGCGCAAAGCTGTCGGCGCCACCGATAACGATATCCTCCAACAATTTCTTGTCGAATCCGTCGCGCTGACGTTCATCGGCGGCATCATCGGTATCGCGATCGGTGCGTTCTTTGTTGCGCTCACTTATCTCTTAGTCGCGAAGATTTTCGCCGTCGCCGCGTGGGCGTTCGAATTCCCGTTGTCCGCGGTCATTATTGCCGTGCTTGTTTCTTCGGTTACCGGTATTGTGTTCGGGATTTATCCTGCGCGACAGGCGGCGCGGAAAAGTCCGATAGAGGCGCTGAGGTATGAGTAGTTAATAATCCTCCCCTCCCATCATGCCCGGCATGCCGCCCCCCATTCCGCCTCCACCCGAGGCGGTTTTCTTTTCCGGAACATTCGTTATCGCCGCGCCGATTGTTAAGTAGTTGGCCGCGACGGATAAAGCATTCGTAAACGCCATCTTCGTAACCTTCAACGGGTCGATGATGCCGGCTTCTTTGAGGTCGGCCATCTTGTTCGTGACGGCGTTGAAGCCGATCCACGGCGTGTTCTTACGCGTCTGGAGCTCGGCAACGACGCGATCCGGTGACTCACCGCTATTCTCGACGATCGCGCGGATCGGTGCCTGCAAAGCGCGGCCAAGAATGCGGACGATGGCAGGATCGAGCTTGATCGCGGGATCCATGATGACGTTAAACAACGCGATGCCGCCGCCCGGGACGATACCTTCTTCCATCGCGGCGCGGGTTGCGGCAACCGCGTCTTCGACGCGCTGTTTCAATTCCTTCTGCGCCGACTCGGTCGGGGCGCCCACTTTAATGACAGCGACGCCACCGGAAAGTTTGCCCAAGCGCTCCTGTAATTTCTCTTTGTCGAAATCGGATTCCGTTTTCTTTATCTGCGCCTTGATCGCGGCAATGCGTGCATCGATGTCTTTTTTCTCACCCTTACCTCCGACGATCGTTGTCGTATCTTTGTTCGAAACAACACGATGTGCGCGGCCGAGATCTTCGATTTCTGCGGTCTCAAGTTTTTTGCCGAGCTCTTCGGTAATAAAGGTTCCACCCGTAACGATTGCGATGTCCTGCAACATTTCTTTCCGGCGATCGCCGAAGCCCGGCGCTTTGACCGCAAGGACGTTGAACACGCCGCGCAGTTTATTTAACACCAACGTCGTTAACGCTTCCCCTTCAACTTCCTCGGCAACGATCAACAATTCTTTTTTACCGCTTGCAACGATCTTTTCCAACAATTGCAAAATGTCCTGGATTGACGAGATCTTTTTGTCGGTTACGAGGATATACGGATCTTCGAGCACGGCTTCCATCCGGTCTTGGTTCGTCACCATATATTGTGACGTGTAGCCGCGGTCGAACTGCATGCCTTCGACGACTTCGAATGAGTTGCCGATCGTGTTCGAGTCCTCGACGGTTACGACGCCTTCCTTGCCAATTTTTTCCATGACCGTTGCGATTAGCGCGCCGATCTCTTCATCCTTTGCCGACAACGTTGCAACTTCTTTTATTTTGCGATTGTCGTTAATGACCTCACGCTGGGCTTCGAGCGCTTTAACAACCGACGCGCCCGCTTTTTTCAATTCCTCCGCGAGTTGGATGACGTTAAAACCTTTTTCTCGGATCACTTTTTCGCCCTCGTCGATCATCGCGTGCGCCAAAACCGTTGCTGTCGTCGTGCCGTCGCCCGCGACGTCGTTCGTCTTGTCGGCTGCCTGTTTGATGAATTCCGCGCCGACATTCTCCCATTTGTCCTCGAATTCGATCTCCTTCGCGACCGTAACCCCGTCAAACGTCACCTGAGGCGCGCCATAGCCCTTTTCGATGACAACCGCCCGGCCGCGCGGTCCGAGCGTCATGATGACCGCCTGAGCCAGTTTATCGATGCCGCGCTTGATCGCCGAGCGTGCGTCTTCGTTGAATTTAATCTGTTTTGCCATAGTGGTGGTTTGTTACGCTTGATTAAAAAATTATGAAATAATTGCCAAAATGTCGTCTTCGTCGCCAACCAAATATTTCTTCCCGTCGATCTCAATTTCATCCGGACCATATTTTTTAAAAAGCACCTGGTCGCCGATTTTCACCGCCATCGGTCTGACTGTCCCATTTTCTTGTATCTTGCCCGGGCCGACCGCGAGCACTTTTCCTTTTATCGGCTTCTTCCTTTCGGCGCTATCTGGCAAAACAATGCCGCTCTTCGTTGTTTTTTCTTCCTCGAGCGCTTCGATGAACACATGATTCGATAATGGTTTAAATGCCATTTATTTTATTGATTTAATTTTTATTAAAACTGCCGTTGCCGGCAATTTGGCACTCACGACCGCGGAGTGCCAATGAGAATTGTAACCGAAATAGTTTTCGAGTCAATATTGACAAATGAAAATTCTTGATGCAAATTATTAAGCGGAGGTATTCCAAATGCCCTCAGTACCATATCGAGCCGCGCTAGATTGTTTGCGAAAAGTCTGCGGTCGAGATTATCTCACGGATTACGCCGTTGGTTGTGCAACCGGAGAGATCCACGCATGCTGTTATCTTTTGCGAGAAATGGTAATCCCAGAAGAAGAGCGGGTCGCCGTTTTAGAGGAGCTAGAGGAGCTGAAGCCTGGATTGACCTGTACTCGTGAGGCAGTAAAGATTGTTAGAGAAACTATTAAGGCACTACAAGTTCAATTGGGCACTCTTGGTGCTTCGTAAGAGAAACAAGCCGGGCGCGACGCATATCGCATCGCCCCGGTTCTTTTTATATCCATCGTGGCGAAATAAAGTTATACGTTTGATGTATTTGCCGCAATTTTCGCAGAGTAGGACGCGAAATCGACCTTTCTATTCAGCATAGAGAGGTCGATTACCATCTGCCAAAAACTTTTTAATGATTTTTTAATCTTTCGCACCCCAACGGAATTCTGGAGAGTCGATATTCAAGCCAAGCTTATGATTTAGGGCTGTTTTTATGACGCTCTGCTCATTTTTCAGGAGCGTTGACTCGGATTCCTGATCTGTCAGCCGTCCAAGGAATTTATCGAGCTTCTCAAATGCACCATCATATTTCTTATCCATCCCCGCAAGATCTGTTTTTACATCAATCATATCGACTTCCAGCGACCCAAAAGCTGTGGTTAATTTATCAAATCGCTTATTAACGTTGTTTTCCATACTGTCAAAACGTTTATCAACCTTATCAAACCGTTTATTTAGTTTTTCGATTCCCTCGCCCAATTTTTCGAGTGTTACACCTTGGTTTTCCATATTCTTATTATATATTATTTATAACTTTTTACGACTTTTCTTTTAGTGTAAACACATCAAGAACTAACGTCAAAAATCATTTAATATTTTTTTAATCTTTGGGCAAAAAATGGGCAAAAATGTAAAATTTGTCGGCGATTTCAGGTCTTTTTCAACTGATCATAGATATTGAGCACGGCTTTGATCGAGTCGCCGACCGAAATATTGTTCTGGTCATATAAAACATCGCTTACGTCGCCGGCGGCCCAGATGCCGGGTTGCGAGGTTGCTTGGGTTTTATGGTCGACAGCGATATGACCATAATCGTCGAGCTTCACGAGATCTTTGACGAAATCGGAGTTTGGGATGAGGCCGATTTCGACGAAGACGCCGTCGAGTGGGAGATCTTTTGACTCGCCTGCGCCGCCGTTCGCTTTCGAATCTTTATAACGGATTCCCGTTACGAGCTTATCCCCTTTTATCTCTTCGATCGCGCTGTTCCATAAAATTTCGACTTGCGGATGCGATTTTATTTTTTCCTGCGTTGTCGGATCGCCGCGCAAAACCTCGGAGCGAACCATTAAATAGATTTTCGTTGCGTACGGGATCAGGTCGAGGATGCCCTCGAGCGCCGAGTTTCCACCACCGACAACGACAACGGTTTTGCCGCCGAACAAAGGCGCATCGCAGGTCGTGCAAAACACGACGCCTTTGCCGTCGAACTGGTCTTCACCGGGTACGCCAAGCCGCTTCCGGCGTGAACCGGACGTTAAAAGAATATATTTTGTATCAAATGTTTTTCCGCCGTTGGTTGTTATGGTGAAACTGCTCGCCGCGCCAGCGTTATCTTTTTTTGAAATGCTTACTACGAGTTCACCATCAACGATCTCGATTCCTTCTTGCGCGCGCAAATGTTCCTCGAGCGATTTCCCAAGATCAAAACCAGAAATCGATTTCGTGCCGATCCAGTTTTGGATATCGTTCGAAACCAAAGATTGGCCGCCGAAGGTGTCGGTTATTAATAATGTTTTAATCTTTTTCCGGGCAGCGTAAACACCGGCAGCAACGCCGCCGGGTCCGCCGCCGATGATAATGAGGTCGTACATAGCTCGTTAAAATTATATGAAATTGCCGCACACATCAATCTATTTCGCCGCTGCGCCTAATCCGAGCGCCGTTTCCAAGTTCTTTTTATCGAAACCGATAATGATCGTGTCGTCGACTTCGATGACCGGAACGCCAAGCTGCTGGGACTTTTCGAGCATGTCCTCGCGAGCCTGCATGTCGGTGGCTACATTTTTCTCTTCATACTGGACATTATTTTTCGCAAAAAAATCTTTTGTCATCTTGCAATAAACGCAGGATGGGGTGGTATAAATGATAACTTTATGCATATATTAATTTAATTATTTTTTAATCTTCGATTGCTCTCCCCGACCTTTTTCCGTATCCACGGCAGTGCTTCCAGAAATTCCCCATACGCTTATTATGATCAGCATGAGCCCGATCAGCACATTGCTCCACTTCGCGACCGAGATTTCGGCAAAGCCGAGAATCCATGGCGAGATAATCAGCCAAAAACCGAGGCAAACGGTGACCCAATTTTTCGCCATGGAACTATTTTACCATAGGCGGAATAGAGTAGCAATTATTTAATTTCCGGCACGCTGACGCTAAACGTGCTTCCCTTGCCTTCGCCGGGTGACTCGGCCCAGATTTTGCCGCCGTGCGCTTCGGCGATCTTCCGCGCGATATACAATCCGAGGCCGGTGCCGCGGATTTCTTTTTTGACGCGCTCATCGCGGACGAACTCCTCGAAGAGATGCGGGATCAGGTCGGCGGCGACGCCGAGGCCTGAGTCGTTGACGGAGACGGTGGCGGTGCCGATTGCGCCGGCTGTATTTGCATCGGCGTTTGCTGCGCCCGGAACTGGCGGCCCTTCTTTTAATGTAACTTTAACAAATCCACTCGGTGTGTATTTGATCGCGTTATCCGTAAGATTTTGGACGACCTGCTTTAACTTCTCCGGATCGGCGTTCACCCAGACTGGCTTCGGTTTGCCATCGGTGTCGCGCGGCGAGACGAATGTAAATTCGAGCTTCTTCTGATCCGCGAGCGGTTTGAGTAAATCCATAAAGCCGGCGACCATCGCGTTCAAGTCCGTCCGCTCGAACTTGTATTCCATCTTGCCCTCCTCGACTTTGCGGACGTCGAGGAGCGTGTTGATGAGGCCGATCAGGCCATCCGCCGATTTTTGAATTTTACCGATCGCTTCTTTAACGGGCGCGCCAACCTCGCCATACGAACCTTCGCCGATCAGCGATGCAAAACCCTTGATCGCCGCGAGTGGTGATTTTATCTGATGTGACGCAAGCGAGAGCAGCTCTGACTTAAAGTGCGAGAGATCTTCGAGTTTGGCGTTCTGTTCATTGATTTGTTTGTTGAGGCGTTCGAGCTCTTCACGCTGCTCCACCTCTTTTAATACGCTTTTAATGAGGAGTAGGCTGAAAATTAGGACCAAGATGAATTCGCCAACCCTAAATAAAACTTCAACCAAAGTTTGTGAAAATATTATTTCTGAAAAAGTTGCCACCGTAAGCAAAAAGGCCAAAATCTCCGTCGTGATAACCTTTACGTTTAAAAGGTGATGCTTAAAAATGGCGTAGGCGGTACATGCGATGAATATAAAAATGAAAATGGGAGCGAGTGGTACAAATCTTGAATCCTGCAGAATGACCGGAAAAAGAAAATTGAAAACTATGATTAACGCAAACATTATCGTCACTCCAATCAAAAGATAGCCGAACTGCACTTTTGCTAGATGAGTTTCAGCACTTCTCATTTTTTTAACTAGAGACACGATACCAGCAATAATCAGCGAGACTACAAATATTCCAAATATTCCTATGCCAAATGCTGGCACTGGCTGAGCTATCTGACTAGTTGGGCTTAGAATGACGTCTGGGAAGACGTATGGAGAAAGGCTGAAAAACGCGACGGCAGAGGTTATCCCTAATAAAATCCATCTTGCACTCCATGACATATCCATTTTTTCCTCAGGAAATGTTTTCATAAGCATGAAGAACGAAAGGACAAAAAATGCCGCAAAGAATAATACAAGTCGAATTGTCCATAACTTGAAATCGAGATCGTTAGTTTGGTAGCTAAGATAATTAACGATACTCCAAGCAACACTCATTAGTACAAAAAATAAAAAGAGTGTGCTAGTTACACTTTTTCGATTACTAATGAAAACCGCGATGCCTAAAATTAAACTTGCGGCCGCTACGATACCTACAGCGAAGAGATCGATGTTGGTGATGGTAGACATCTATTTTTTTAAAAGTTCTTCCACGGAAAATCGAGGGCTATGGTGAAACTGTCTCCGCCCATAACCGATGCGAAAAAAAACCTGGGGCTCGAAATCGATACCGAGAGATTCCCGAAGCCTCTTATTATATATTGGGGATTGTATTGCTGCGGCCATCGGTGAGCAATTTAACCCTTCAGCCGTAGCAGTGAGCCATAATTTCTCGAATAATCTTCCAGCCGCAAGCCAACTTCCTCGGTCATTATCTCGCGAACTAATAATTATGAAAGCGGCCGGGGTATATTGTTTAAGTAAGGCATCATCTTTCTTTCGGCTCTTCCGAGAAAGATTTATCTTTTTTATTAAGCGAGAAGCAAAAAGAGATATTGGCGCAGGAATCTCTAATACAAAACCAGGCATGCCAGTAGTTTCCCGAGTAAAACTAGATTTAATATACTGCGAGAGTTCTTCGCGGAATTCTGAACTATCCATAGTTTCGATCTGCGCCTCATTGATGATGTCAGCGATGATATGTTTTTGAGCATTATCTGTGACGATAGAAATTTTTAAATCTTTTTCTTCGTATCGCTCGATGCGTTGAAGAAAATTCTCCGGCAGTGATCGGTCGAGATATTTTCCCCGATTCGTATGGCGCGCAGAAATTGCAAAAAATAAATCATTGTTATTGTTTTTATGATTTCCACTGCTCTCAACAATAGAAATCTTGGCAATCAGATCATGATTTTGCGAATTGGGAAAATAGTTAATATTAGCTTCGTAGCCGTAATGATTTGCAGAAATAAATAAATTTTCGATCATGCATCCGAAAGCAATCAAAAGTTGACGTCTATGCGGATCACTTCCTTCAAGCGAGCGTTCACGATTCACTAAAAGTGAAATCTCATTTCTAGTGATCGAAAAATTCCAAGGTTGCGTATTATGTCCAGAAGGTGCCAGTATAGCAAAACGGAGTAAAAATTTTAACTTATCCATTTCAGTTTCCCCGAGAGGAAAAGCATCAAAGGGAACATCCCAGGCGCGATAATTTGGGTTCATGTTTTCAGTATAGCAGATTTTATAAAGATTTGACGTCTATTTTATATATGCCATACTAACGAAAGCACCTCAGGAGGGTGTCTAGATGACGGATCTTGACAAAAGAACCTATCGATTGTATCGGAAGATGAAGAGGGCACGAGATTATTCTCCCATCCTCGAAACCGCCATGCGTGAATGCGACGTAAAATCAAAGAAGCGCGCCAAGGAACTTTTGGATGCGTTTCTGCAATGGTTTTCGCTCGTCCCGGAAGCAACACAACCGATCCAAATGCTTCAATCAGTGGATCGCATCTGGCATAGCTTTGTATTGAATACGCAGTTCTATCGTGAATTTTGTGAAGAATTCGCAGGACGATTCGTCGATCACGATCCGGCGGATCTTGCAAATTCCCAGGAAGCGAAGCGGGTCTACGCCAACTATGCGTTAAGACGACTCGAGGCGACATTCGGGAAAAACCTACGGCACGACCTGATGCGACTCGAAGAGAACGTTACCTGCTGCTGCGCTTGCGGCAAGATAACGCATTGCACAGAATTCATGAATCCTGCTTTCGCATGATTCAACGACCAAGGGACTAACCGCAAGGAGAGTCCCTTACTCGTTTATGTTATAAGAAAATTAAAATTAATATAAAATTAGTTTACGCATGAAAAAAAGCTTTGATAATTCTTGGCAAGAATATTTTAAAAAGACAAAAGGACAAGCACCTCGGGAGCTTTTAGTGAAAGCTCTGGCTTATGTTCTTCGACAAGATGAGGCGCTCGATCTTGGTGCAAGCGCACTGAATGATACCAAATATCTATTGGAAGAAGGATTTCGCCATGTCACGGCAGTCGATAAAGAGCCTGTCGCCAAAGAAATAGCATTGGAACTACGAACTGATCGTTTCTCTTATATTATTTCGTCTTTCGAAGATTTCGAATTTCCTGAGGATCGATATGATATTGTGAATGCCCAATATGCATTACCTTTTTCTTCCAAAAAAAATTTTGACTCTATATTTGCAAAAATAAAACAATCACTCGTAAAAGATGGTATTTTTGTAGGTCAACTTTTTGGAGAGCGTGACGAAAGGAATACTCCGTCGCGAAGTATCATTTTTCAAAAAAAGACAGAGGTAGAAGCATTGCTATCAGATATGGAAATCATTGAACTGTTTGAGCAAGAAAAAAATGATTACACAACCCTTTCTTTAAAACCGCTACACATACATATCTTTCATATCATCGCAAGGAAACAATAAAAACGGCCTCAATCTTACAACCCAAACATTTTCCTGAACGCATCCGCGACATCGGCCCGCTCTTTCACCGCAGCCGGAGAGTTGTATTCGGGAATAAGTTTTTCGTCGAGCGATATCAGGGCTCGGTTCGATTCTACAGGTTCACCATTCACAATCTTTCTGACACAATAAGCGACTGCGGCTCCATTCAACCATGCCGCACCTCCAAGCTGAGGCCACGAGACAATGGTTTTGCCCATTTCAAGTAGAGATTGTTGCATTCGGGATGTAATGTTTTCAGGCCCGATATGTTTCGTAATAGTTTTGCCGATCCCGAATTTATCGAGTGAAGTCAATTCCTCGTACGTAACATTTCCAAGTCTGCCTTGAAAGAACGGCAGATTGGGATCTTTATCATATCGTTCAACATCAACAACTGCGTTGTCCCCGTTATCTGCAGCCATTACCAAAGGTACGCCATATTTTTTGGCCTGTTCACGGATAAGAAGTTTTACGCCCAAGCTGTCGAGTTCGTCAATGACAACATCCAGCTTTGGCGGCCCGGCGAAAAACTTTTCCAGATTTTCTTTCATAAGGCCGTCTGAAAAAATCTCCACTTCTGCATACGGGTTCAATTCATAAATTTGCCGTGCGGTCATCTCAGTTTTTAGCAGGCCAAGATTTTGAACTCCGGCGCGGATACGGTTTATGTTCGTCAGCGCCAATTGATCGAAGTCTGCGATCCGAAAATGTTCCCCCCCTCCCTGTTGGACAATTGCAAGAACCACATTATTGCCGACGCTCAGACCGCCGATACCAATAACTGCATTATAAAATTTTTCTTGCTCGTCTGCATTAATAAGATTTTTATTTCGCGCCGTACGGACCTTTTGGAAGTCCTCGTCGGTAAGAATATGCACAATCGTCGAAAGCCATGGATAAAAAACCCAGCGGCCTTGTTGCCACAATGGTTTTTCTCTCTTTAGATCGGCAAGATGAGCTTCTGTTTGCTCTTTGAACGCGGGTGTGTAGACGAGCGATGGATTATTAATGGCAAACAATTCGCGTATCTGTTCCTCATAATCGTCGGCAACATTCTGGATAACGTGCGCCTCGAATAGCTGGCTCAGGTGATTTATATCTTTTTCCTGGGCAAGGTCAAACAATTCAGGTTGCGAGCTTCCGTGCGTGGTAGTTAATTTTTCTTCAAGTATTCCATCCATCTTCTTATTATATCAAATTGGCTTCAATACCCATTTTTGTTTTATGCCGGGGCGGAAATAAAGCGGATCTTCATAGTTCCACAAAACGATGGTGGGAGTTACTTTATGCGGCATGGAATGGTAATTATTGCGATATTCGGCGTTCCGTTTTAATAGTGATTCAACGATATGATGCTGTATCTTTTGCGTGAAGGACTTTGATACTTTCTTCCCGCGTTTCATTTCTATGGCAATCTCCAAATATTCATCTTCCTTTTTATTAAATTTTGTCATCATGGTGAATTTACCGGTAACGAAGGTTTGCAGGGCTGGATGAGCAAGGGCTTCGCGGATGTGTTCAGGGTAAATAATTGCACCATACAATTTGACTGAGAAGTCGCTGCGCTCATAGACATACACGAACGGCATTTCATTAATTGGCGCATGCACGCGTCGCGCTACAGCTGCAAAATCCATCTCATGTTGGGTGAGCTTTTCCCGCATCTCATCCATCGAAAAGATACCACCATGATCTCCGACGGCATAGCGAATCAACGGTAGCGTATTGTTCCCGGTCAATAGGATTTCACCTTCAGGAGCCTCGAATGTTATAAACGTCGGATTATATTGTGCGACCGTCGGAGTTTTGGTTATTTTAGTGAAGAGTGTTTCAAATAGATGGTTATTCTTTAATGCAAGCCGGCGCAAAAGAATGCTTGTTGGCGTTTCGGATGCCATTGCACCAATGTCAGCGGTACCATAAATATTCAGCGTGTCGCGATATACGTTTTTTATACCTACTTGCTTTGCTAGGTAATCGCGAAAGGATTCGGTAAATGCTTCTGCTGCAAACAAGAGACGGATATGAAGTTTTTTAAGATCAATCCCCTGCACAGGTGCTTCCTCAAGGACATCTTTAATAAATGGCGGATAGCCGATCAGTATCGTTTGACCAAATCGCGGCGAAAGTGATTTCAGCGCATGAAAAATTTCACCTTTATTGATTCCCGGCGTTATGATAGACACAACTTGTTTTACCCGCTGGCTTGCAATCTCGAATGCTTTATAAGTTAAGATGCCGCCAATCCAGACACCCATACCAAATCCGACGATGACGAGCGTTGGCTTTTCGATGCCATACGAACTGTCATTTAAGAATGTTTCTGCTAAAACAGAATATTGTTTGTCCAGCATCTCTGTCCGCGGGAAATAAAATGGTTCTCCGGTAGAACCTGAAGTGGACGTCCAGACAGTTGCATTGCTGAGCTTGCCTCCCCAAACCAATTTGTCGGGCGGATATTGTCGCAAATAATTTTTCTTATTAACTGGAGGTACGAATTGGAAATCGGCAAAGGTCTTGATCTTTGTCGGATTAATTTTATTCTTTCTCAAGAAATCTTTATACGCCGGAACTTCGTGCGCTGCTTTATGAAATAGCTCGAGCGCATTTCGTTTACGTTCTTTCTCCCAGGTTAAGCTTTTATCCTTTTGTTGCATGGAATATTTGACGCCCCAATTCGTCAGCAATTTGGTTGGTTGGTTTTTTCTTTTCTTTTGACAACTCTATGATCCTGCTTACCGTTTTCCGTATTTCCAGCACCTTTCGCTTTACACGTTCTTTCGAATATCCCTTTTTGTCCAATTCATCAATAACATTAATAAGTCCACCAGCGTTGGCGATATAATCTGGGATATAAAGAATTCCGAGGCGTTGCAATACGCCACCGTAAGCATCCGATTGCAACTGATTGTTCGCGCCACCACAAATAATATGGCACCGTAGGCCATTCATCGTATGTTCGCTTATTTCAGCACCCAGAGCATTAGGACTATACACATCCACTTTTTGTCGATAGATTTCTTTTGGATCGACAATTTTAAGACCCTTTATTTTTTTGGCGGCTGCCCGTGCAGCTTCTGGGTTAATATCTGCCGCAGTAATTACCCCTCCCTGTTCCGCAATGAGCTGCGCCAAATGAAAACCAACTTTGCCCAGTCCCTTGATTGCAATAGTTCGATTTCGAAGATCGTTGCTGCCAAAAACTTCTTTTACCGATGCGAGAAGTGCGTTGAATACGCCAAGCGCTGCCCATGGGCTTGGATCACCCGCTAGACGTTTATGGCCGATAATATACGGAGAGTAATTTGCTATTTTATCAACATCAGTTTGATTGATGCCAACATCTTCACCGGTAAAAAATCCTCCTCTTAATAAATTAATTTTCCCGCCGTATGCTTTTAAAAATTTGTCATCTTTTACCGTTTTTTGATTGCCGATGATGACTGCCTTCCCACCACCATATGGAACTCCCGCAAGCGCGCATTTATAAGTCATAGCCCGGGATAATCGAAGAACGTCTTTCAATGCCTCATGTTCGCTCGAATAGTTCCAGTAACGTGTTCCTCCGACAGCCGGACCAAGATTGATATTGTGTATAGCGATAAATCCGTAAAGGCCAGTTATTTCATCAACCATAAGTGAGACCAACTCATGGTTATCAAATTCAGTCAGGTGGGCGATATCGTCCATATTAATTCAGCAAGCTACCCACCCTCTCCCCCAATCTTTCCACGTCATCAACTTTGCTTAAAAAAACCGGATGCCCAAGCTCAGCGGCGACTTTATCCCGCGCTTCAACTGGGATCTCCGCCCATGGGTTGCGCAAGCTGGTGAAAAAAGCGAGCTTGATCGCGCGTGTTTTTGGATTACGATGGAGTTCAAGCGCGAGTTCCCAGCCGCTCGGTCCGGGAACCATGAAAATATCGCTTAATACAAGCGCCGGCTGGAGCTCTTCGGCTTTCGCGAGGGCTATACGCCCATCGGTTGTCGTCATGGTTTCAAAGCCTTTGCCTTTTAATTTCAGTGACGCGATTTCCAAAAATTCTTCTTCATCATCGACCAGTAGTATAAGCGCCATGATTGTATTATATCATTTTACCGATCCGTCGTCGGTATCGCTCTTCTTTCGCGAACGGCGTCGAAAGGAATGTTTTAACAAGTTTTATCGCCGTTTCCTCATCCGTAAAATCTGCGGCAAGCGCGAGAATATTTACATTATCGTCATGTCGCGCGGCGTATATTTGGTCAGGAACGGATGCGAGCGCCGAGCGGATGCCTGGAAATTTATTCGCTGCAATATCGATGCCGATGCCTGATCCGCAGATAATAACGCCGCGGTCGCCGTCGTTATCTTCGTTTAATCCCAGATTTTTTCCGACAGCTTCGGCAACCGCTTTCCCGTAATCCGGATAGTCATCGCTTGGATTAAGTGTAGCTGCGCCAAGATCAACAACGTCATATGCGTCTCCGGTTAATAAAGCTTTAATCTTTTCCTTAAGTGCGAATCCGCGATGGTCGGCGCCGAGATAGATAGTCATAGTCCTTATGCCGGTGTTGGTATCGCTGTTAGTGCGGATACTTTCTCGACGTGCTTGATCAGTGTCGACACGTACCCTGCCTCATTGTCGTACCACGACAAAACATTGATCAAATCGCCGTCGACAACTTTAATTAGATCGAGTGGAACAATCGCGCCATACGGCTCGCCGACGATGTCGGATGAAACGAGCTGGTCGTTCGTCACTTTCAAAATCCCCTGCCAGCGGGGGCTTGCCGCTGCATCAGTTAACATTTTTTTAATCTCATCCACCGTTGTCGGGCGTTTCGTCAAAATCGCCAAGCTCGAAATCGAACCGGTGATGTTCGGGATGCGGAATGAGACGCCATCGAACTTTCCGCGGAGCGACGGAATCGCGCGGGCGACGGAAATTGCCGCACCGGTCGTTTCGGGCACCGTGTTGTGCGCCGCCGCGCGGCCTTTGCGGAAATCCTTGCTGCCCGGTCGAATCGGACTGTCGATCAGCGACTGCGTCGAGGTGTACGCATGAACCGTTGAAAGCATCGCTTTCTGAATACCGAGCGCCTCTTCTAAAACCTGGATAACCGGCGAGGCTGAGTTCGTTGTGCATGAACCGTTCGACGTTATCGACGCGAGCTTCATGTTGTCTTCATTCACGCCGTTCAACACGGTCTGTCCCGCTTCACCATCCTCGTCGCGCGCGGGCGCCGTTATGACGACGCGTTTCGCGCCGGCTGTCAGATGAATCTTCGATTTGTCGTACGCATCGAACAATCCCGTCGACTCGACGACGATGTCGATCTGCATATCCTTCCACGGCAACAGCGCCGGATCTTTGACCTGGATGAAATTTATTTCTTTGCCGTCGACGATTAACTTGCCCGGCGCTCCCGGTGCGCCATTTTCTCCCGCCGTCGCGGCAACCGTCGTGATTTCTTTTCCATACCGGCCATAGACGCTGTCATATTTCAAAAGGTACGCCAAATTTTCGACATCGCCCAAATCGTTGATCGCGATGATCTCGAGGTCGCTCGCCTCAAATGCCTGCCGGAAAAACAACCGACCAATCCGCCCAAAACCGTTAATTGCTACACGTGCCTTTGCCATAGTTTTAATTTTTCTTTAATTATTTCACAATTCCACGTTTTTGCAATTCAGGATACAATCGTCCGGCCAAAGCATCATGAAATGCATCCTGTACAAATGCCGGTGATTTCTGGGATTCGGTAAGAGCCGTGCCAATACCTTTCTTGAAAGCGATATCGAGTAAATATTCGATTTCGAGTTTTATTTCCGCTGGCGCATTTTGTGCGTAAACAGGGAGTGGGCTGGATGGGTTGCCGGTTAATTGATCTCTTGCCGTCGTAGTCATTGTCGACCCGGCCGCCTGCGGCTGCTCGTTTTGATTTTTCATTTCCGGAAACGCCCGAATTGCTTCTTTAATTAATTCCTGTTCGGCGGCATTCTTCATCTCCGGCCGCTCCTGCTGTGTCTTAATCTCCGTTGCAAGGCGCTGGATGTCGGTTTCGAGCGATTGTTCGAATGAGGGGGTATCCATTTGCTACAATTATAGCATGTCTAAACGAACGCGCATCTGGCTGCTCGTCGGAATCCTGGCACTGGCAACTTTCTTCCGTTTCTATCAACTGACGAGCACACCGCCCGGTTTGTATCCTGACGAAGCGATGGATGGCGTGAATGCGCAGAATGTTGCTGCAACCGGCCAGTTCAAGGTCTTCTATCCAGAAGATAACGGCCGCGAAGGGTTATATGTAAATATTTTGGCCATCGCGTTCAAGTTCCATTTGCTTCCTGAAACCGCACCGTGGTCCGTTCGCTTCCCCGCCGCAGTCGCGGGTGTCTTGACTATCCTCGGCGTTTACTTACTCGTCGCTGAACTGTTCCGCGAGCGTGACGAGGGTTACGCGATCGCGCTACTCGCTGCGTTTTTGTTGGCGACATCGTTTTGGCACATTAATTTTTCTAGGATCGGTTTCCGTGCGATTCTCGCGCCGCTGTGCTTAACATGGTCGTTATGGTTTTTAATCAAATCGTTGCGGGCCAAACCGCGCGAAGGTAAAAACCACAGCCCCGCCGCCTTCTGGTACGCCATCGCCGCCGGTATTATTTTCGGCGCCGGTTTCTATACGTACATCGCCTTTCGCATCGCTCCGCTTTTGCTGCTCGTTTTTCTCCCGTTCTTCAAAAAAAATTGGCGCTTCTGGCAACGTGCGATTATGTTTTTATTAACAACCTTTATTGTCGCGTTGCCGATCGGCTTGTTCTTTGTCCAAAACCCATCGGCGTTCTTCGGCCGTACTTCGGAAATTTCCGTAACGAGCGCAGCGAGCCCCGTTCATGATTTTTTAATTAATGTCGGCAAGACCGCACTGATGTTCAACTTCCGCGGCGATGGCAACTGGCGGCAGAACGTTGCCGGTGCGCCGGAACTCTGGTGGCCGGTCGGCATCTTGTTCCTGCTCGGTATCGTGCTCGCGATCGTTTGGATTTTCCGCGGCATGCAGATTCGTGCGAAGGAGAATAAATCTGGGGTCGGCGGGGCCGTCGGCTCGGAATCAGAATTCGGCCTTTGTTTACTTGGTTCGTGGTTTATCCTCGGTCTGTTGCCCGAAATTTTGTCCGACGAAGGCATCCCGCACGCACTCCGCTCACTGCTCGCCGTCGTCCCGACGATGGTCTTCGCCGCGATCGCAGGCATTTGGCTTTATATTTTTTTAACACATTATTTCGTCTGGAAAAATTGGGGTAAAGCAATCGCGAATACCATCGCCGTCATCTTCCTCGTCGCAGTTACCATCTATGGCTACTATGATTACTTCGTCGTCTGGGCACAGAACCCGAACGTCCCTGGTGCGTTCAGCGCGAACTATGTCGCGATAGGCGAACAGATCAACGCGTTGCCGCCATCGACGCAAAAATATGTCGTCGTAGAAGCCGGCGGTGTCGTCGATTACGGCATCCCCGTTCCCGCAACAACCGTTATGTATATTACGAACTCATTCGTTCCGGATGCGGTGGCGCAGAAGGATGTCAATAACATTCACTACTTATTGCCCGATGAGATCGGCGCGATTCCGGCTGGGACGCCGAGTGGGACGATTTTCTATGTAGATTAGATCTTCACAATCTCCACCTCCGTATGCGGCTGGCGGTGGCCCTTTTTCTTTTTGTAGCGGGCTTTAGCGTGGTATTTGAAAACGATCTTGGTGCGGTCCTTGAAGTTACCGATGAGCTTGGCTTCGACTTTCGCGCCGGCGATATGCGGCGCACCGATGGTCACCTGGTTGCCAATTGAGCGCAGCAAGACGGCGTCGAAGACGATGGGCTTGCCGGCGTCGGCATCTATGGAGGCGTCGAGTTTTTCGACGATGAGTTTTTCACCCGCCGAAACGCGATATTGTTTGCCGCCTGTTGCGATAATTGCGAAGTCCTTGGTTGCCATATTTTTGCGCTGGTTTTACTAAACGTTGACGTTTATTATAGCCGCGAACGCGATAAAAAGCAAGACGGCGAAGGCGAGGGTCATGGCGACGAGGAATTTGCCGAAAAACCGGCCATTGACTGAGCCGTGGGCGGACGCACCGGGGCGGTCGGCGAACTCGAGTGCGATCGCGGTGTTCATCAGGACGACGAGTGTGCCGAAGACGCCCATGAATGCGAGGGTTGCCAGTCCCCCGACCTGCGTGATGCCGTTGAAGTCGTTGAAGTGGAGGATGAGCGGGTTGCCTGTGATACCGCCGAGTTCGGCGCAGGCCCAGAGGCAGCCGCCGATGACGAATGCGATGGCTATAGCGCTGAGTGCGGTTATTAACCGATGAGCGGCGATTTTTTTAATCATTTTTTAAGAATCTTCACGGCATCTTCCGGCGCGACCGTGTTGATATACATGCCGGTCGAGAACTCGAAGCCGGCGGGCGTCGAGATGCGCGGGAAAATTTCGATATGCCAATGATGGTGCGGGTAGGGTTTACCGTCGATCGAGGTGCTATGGATGAAAAAATTTAAATCGGGGTCATTGACGTTCTTTTTTAGCTGACGCATCACGAGCTGTGTCAGCTCGGCGGTCGCACGCAGGATCGGCTCGGGTGTCGTCGCGAATGATTCGAAATGTTGTTTGGGCATAATGCCGAGTTCGAATGGGAGCTTCGACGCATAGGGCGCGATTGCGATGGCATGTTTATTTTCCGCGAACACACGCACTTTTTTTCGCCGCTCGAACGCGATGACATCGCAGCGCAGGCAGCGGCGGTGTTGTTTATAATATTTTTCGGCGTTGGCGAGCGAATGAACGCTATGCGACGGAATCGCGGGCATAGCCATAAATTGATAGTGCGGATGCCAGACTGAGGCGCCGGCGCCGGGACCGAAATTATAGAATGCGGTTGCATAGCGAACGCACGGATCTTGCGCGGCGATACGATAGCGATCCTGGAAAACTTTAAAGACATCTGTTGCTTCGTCGAGATTGAGTTCGGCAAGATGTTTGTTGTGGTTGCGCGTGATGATTAGAACATGTTCGCCGACACCTTCCATTTTTTCGTAAATGCCTTCGGCTATCGGCACGGCGCATTCGTTTTCATGCGCGAACGCCGGATATTTATTCGGAATTACGGCGATCTGCCATTTTTTATCATTCGGATATAACGCGAGCGGGTCGTTATGAGAAGCCGCGAGGTCTTCGAATGGGCATGCCGATTTCGGCGTCGGCTTGCGTTTCGCTTTCTTTTTATCTAAATAATGGGGCCGGGCGTTGCGGCCCGGTGCGATGATGACCCAATCGCCGGAAATAGGATCTTGGCGTAGCTCGCTCATGACGATGTTGTACTTGTGTTAGTCATCCTATTCTCATAATACCAATTTAATACTTGCTTCGCTATCGGAACGGCGTTCAAACTCCCTTGCTTCGAGTTTTCGATCAGAATCAAGCAGTGCGATCTGCGGCATGTCGTCGTTCGACAGCGCCGGGTTACAGGGCGCATAGCCGACGAACAGTGCGTTTTCCTGCGAGTTGTCGTGCACCTGTGCCGAACCGGTTTTCGCGCAAATCGCGAATGGCAAATCGTTTAACGTATACGACGTTCCGCGCGGCGACTCGACGCCGGCCTGCATGCCGAACTGCACGTCCTGAATTTGCGGATATAAAGATGTTAAATCTTCATTAACTGTTGGCGTCGAACTGGCGTTCAGATACGGCTGCCAAATCGTTCCGCCATTCGCGATCGCGTCGATATAGCTTAGCAATTGGAGCGGCCCGAGCAGTAAATCGCCCTGGCCGATCGAGACGTTATAGGTATCGCCGAGCAGCCATGGCGTGCCCATCTTTGATTGCTTCCACGCTGGCGTTGGCAAAAATCCGGACGATTCATCCGGGCATGTCGATGCCGGTCGGTTTGCCGAGGCCGAATGTTTGCCACCATTGATAGAGCTTCGTGATGCCGAGGCCGCTGATACCGTAATCGAGCGGACTGTTGAGCATCGGCGTCGATTGCGGCGAACCCCCACCGACGAGATAGAAATAGACGTCTGATGATTGTGCGAGTGCATTGGCGAGGTCGATGTTGCCGTGCGATTCCCAGTCGAGATACTTTGTCGGCGTCGACGAGTTATACGGATCGGGAACCATCAAGTAGCCGGGTGAATTGATTTCCTGCGTCGGGTCGATGATGTCATCTTTTAGTCCGGCGACCGCATCGAGTGGCTTGATCGTCGAGCCGGGATTGTAATAACCGCTGACGGTCCGGTTGAACAATGGTTCATCGGGCGAAGTTAATAAATTTTTAATAATTGCTGCTGTACTAGAATTCGATTGCGAGAAGACATTATTGTCGTAGCCGGGCAAATTGACGAGCGCGAGCATTTGGCCATTTTGCGGATCGATGGCGAGACCGAGGCCGACGCTGCGGTCGAGCGAGTTGAGGCCGTTCGACAGCGCGTTATATAATTCCGTTTGCAACCCGCCATCGATTGTCAGCTTTATCGTTTGCCCGATCTTCGGCTGCGATTGTGTTCCCGTGCCGAGCACTTGCCCTTGCGCATTCTTATACTGGACATCAACGCCCGGCGTCCCCTGCAATTCGTTGTCGTAGTATTCTTCTATGCCAGCTTTGCCGACGAAGCCGGCGCTTGTTAGTGTCGAATCGGATTGGAGATCGGCTGCGGTTGGGCGGCCGACGTAGCCGACGACGGATGAAAAGATCGGGCCGTTCGGGTATGAGCGCTCGAAATCATTTTGGATGATAATCGTCGGCAAGTTGAGCGCCTGCAAATTGACGAGTTCGGTTTGTGTTAAATTTTCCTGCAAGACGATCGGTGCGGCAAAGTTGGATGCGTTCGCTTGCGCGAGAATACCGCCGAAGGTTGTTGTCGAGATGCCGAGAATCGATTGCGCGGCGCTGACCGTCGACGATTGTAAAATCGAATCGCCATCGATATATGCGGTCGCATTCAGGAGCGCGGCGAATGCCGCTTGGCTGTCGGCAAGCACCGTGCCTTCTTTGTCTAAAATTTCTCCGCGCGGTGCCGGCGTCGCATTTTCATCCGCGACGTTGTCCGCCGCGCGCGCTTCGTAGTATGAACCTTTCGTCATGTTTAGAATAACAATCTGCCCGGCGATCGCGAGCGCGATTGCCAAGACGCCGATGCCGAGCGCGAGCAATGGCCGGTTGCCGACTGGCACCTCCGCGACTTTGATATCACGGTTCCAGTCGTCGCTCAATGCGTCTTCGAATGCGAGGTCGTTATCTTTTTTGCCGCCTTTCCCGCTGCGATGCGTTGCCATGGGGTATATGATAATCTTTTCATCCCACCCCCGCCAGCACTGCTTCCCCTGCTAACAATCCGACAATTAAATCTAGTGTGAACGATAACAAATTCCCGGCGAATTGCTCTGGCGCGGCAGCAATATAAAAAATCAAATATCCGATGATGATGGCAACAAGAACGCCGGTCCACCCATGCCAATGCGTCAATTTATAAAACGCGAACGCCAGAAGCGGTACGAGGGCGAACGCGATCAACGCGGCACTCGCCGCCGGCTGCCAGTTGAGAATGAACACGGCGACGAGGTCGAGGATGAGCAATTCCCAAAAATCGAGGACGAAGGCAAAGGCGATCAAGACGGCGAGGGCGAGCGTAAAATGCCAACCGACGGAGGCGAGAACGATTTCAGCAAAGAGCGCGAGGAGTAAGATGGCGAGGGCAGAGAAAAATTTAATCATCGCAGCGCATTATTTTTGTATCACGACGGCCTGAATGTTGTTGATGTTGTAGGCAAAATTTAATGAAGCGTTTTCGAAGAGATTGTCGGCGGAGGTGCTCGTTGCGGCGATGACGGCGACCGGGAGGCCGTATGGGATGCCGGGTGCGGCGGTGTAGACGATGTCGGCGGCGGCGATGGCTGAACCCTTGGCGATCGAGCCGGCGCTCGGATAGGCACCGCCTTGTAACAATGCGTCGATGCCACCGTTGCCGACGCGGACCGCCATCTTGAAGTTTGGATCGAAAACGGTTTGGACGGCCGCTGAGTTGGTGAAGACCTGCGTGACGGTACCGACAAAAACGCCTTGATACATTACCGCACTTCCGGTCGCGACTCCTTCATTCGTGCCGGCGTTAATCAATAATTCATTTTTGAAACCGAATGGATATTGCGAATACACCATCGCGGTAATCGTGTTTGCCGTTGTCGCCTGCGGCGCCTCGGCAGCTATCGTTTGCAGTTGCGCGATTTGCGCCTGCAGGGCTTGATTTTGCGCCGGCAAGGTCGGATCATCGGCGGAGATAATGTCGTGCTGCGTTAATGCGGCACGGAGTCGCCAGCCGTAGCTTGGTTCAAAGAATATTAAAATTGCGAGCGCGAGAACGCACAATATTAAAATCCATACATGTCGCTTCCGATTAAGCATACTACAAACTGATCGCGATCGGTTTCAGCGGATTGTCGAGCAGTTCGCGATGTGCGTCGAAGTCGTCGACCATCTGGCCGAGGCCGCGGACGACGCAGGTCAGCGGATCGTCGGCGATGTGCACCGCGACGCCGGTTTCTTTTTCGAGCAGCTCGTCGAGTCCGCGCAACAACGCACCGCCGCCGCACAGCGTTATCCCTTGATGCAAGACGTCGCCCGCGAGCTCCGGCGGCGTTTCCTCAATCACTTCGCGCACTGCGTCGACGATCGTCCGCAGCGATTTCGCGATGGCCATACGCACGTGATTATTTTTCATCATAACTTCGCGGGGTAAGCCGGTTGTCATGTCGCGCCCGCGGATAGCAATTTCCAATCGCTCGTCGAGTGGGATCGCTGAACCGACCGCGATTTTCGCGTATTCGGCTGACGGCTCGCCGATCGCGAGATGGAATTCGTCGTGTGCAAATCTTATTATATCTTCATTAAATTTATCGCCAGCGGTTTTCAGCGTCCGCGAAACGACGGTGCCGCCCATCGAAATGACTGCGATGTCGGTCGTTCCGCCACCGATGTCGACGATCAAGCTGGCTGCCGGGAGTGTTATTGGCAAACCGGCGCCGAGTGCGGCCGCTGTCGGCGACTCGACGAGATATACTTTCGCGCATCCAGCGTTCAGCGCGGCATCTTCTACCGATTTTCGCTCGACTTCGGTCAAATTATTCGGGATCGCGAGCAGCGCGCGTCGATACGACGTCATGCCGTTCGCTTTCGGACGGCTCAGCAAATGCCTGAGCATCTCCTCAGTCATTTCGAAGTCGGAAATCACGCCGTTGACGAGCGGCCTGACGACCGTAATATGCGGTGGCACGCGACCGAGCATTTTTTTTGCTTCATCGCCGACGGCCAAAATCGCGTTCGTTTTTGCGTTCATCGCCGCAACCGACGGCTCATTCACGACGACGCCTTTATGTTTCAGGTAAATAAGCGAATTCGCCGTGCCGAGGTCGATGCCGATGTCTTTAAAAATATTATCGAAGAGTGCCATACGGTTCTGATGTCAAATTTATTTTAATAATGTTTTAATTTCCGCGATGTCCATAATGCGCGATTCTTTTTCGCTGCGTCTTTTTAACTCGATTTTTCCTTCGCCGACTTTCGGACTGACGACGGCGCGCCACGGGATGCCGAGGAGATCTGCTTCGGCAAATTTTTCACCCGCCGACATGTCCCGGTCGTCATATAATACTTCGATTCCCGCGTGCTGTAAATCTTCGTAAACCGCGCTGCCATCGGCGCCGTTGAGCGCCAGCAAATGTACGCGGAACGGTGCAACCGATTCGGGCCAAATAATACCTTTTTCATCGTTAAATTTTTCGACAATGACGCCGATGAGGCGGCTGATGCCGATGCCGTATGAACCCATAACGACCAGTTTCGATTCGCCGCTTTCGTCTTTAAATTTCAGATTGAACGCTTCTGAAAATTTTGTTCCCAGCGGAAAGATGTTGCCGACCTCAATCGCCTTTTCCTTAAGAATCTTTTCGCCGCATTTCGGACATGCCTCCCCTTCTTTTAATTTCGAGATTTCGTCGTTCTCAGCGTAACCGCACTTTTCGCAAACATAAATTGTATCTTCGCCAACCGACGAAACCACTTGAAATTCATGAGTGAGATTGCTGGTAAAATCCCCGCCAGCAGCAAGTGTATAAATCGCTTTTAATCCACAACGTTCAAATACCTTAAAGTATGCGTCGCGGGCATGGTCGTAATATTTTTTAAGGTCAGCTTCATCCGTGTGGAAACTGTATAAATCTTTCATTAAAAATTCCCTACCTCGAAGCAATCCTGATTTTGCTCGTGGTTCATGTCGGAATTTCGTCTGGATTTGATATGTGGCAAACGGCAAATCTTTATAGGAACCGACGTAGCGTGTTGCAATCTCACTCATAATCTCTTCCCCGGTCCAACTAATACTAAACGAAGGATCTTTTTCCTCGCCGGTTATTGCTTTATAGACGACATCAATATCCCAGCGTCCCGTCGCTTTTAAATAGTGCTTATCGTTCAAAAGCGGCATTGCTATTTCCTGGCCGCCAATATTATTCATCTCCTCGCGTACGATATCCGAAATTTTCCGCAAAACGCGGAGGCCGAGCGGCAAAAACGAGTACACGCCTGTCGAGTTCTTATAAATAAAACCGCCCCGCGTCAGAAGCTGCGCATTGAGCGCCACCTCATCTTTCGGAGCAGTTCGTTCGGTTTTTGTGAAAAGTTGCGACTGACGCATTGCGCGGGTAACATTTAACCAATTTTTAATACTTCGTACTTCATCGCACCGCCGGGTGTCGTGACTGAAACCATGTCGCCGACTTTCTTGCCGAGAAACGCTTTGCCGAGCGGTGACTCATCCGAGATGCGCCCTTCTTCCGGCTTCGCTTCGTATGAACCGACGATTGTGTACGTCACGGTCTTGTCGCCTTTTTTTACGGTAACGACGGAACCGACACTGACGATATCGCCGCCTTCGCCGGTTTTTATCGTGACGACTTCTTTCATCAACTCTTCAAGTTCGAAAATGCGCGCTTCAACGTTCGCCTGCTCTTCGCGCGCTTCGACGTATTCCGAATTTTCCGAAAGATCGCCGTACTCTTTCGCGGTTTTTAAGCGCAACGCAACCTCCTGCCGCTTTTTATTTTTCAACTCATCCAATTCCACTTTCAGCTCATCCAAGCGCTCTTGGGTCAGGTATTGTTTGCTCATGGTAGTTTATTTTGAGCCGCATCGTTTGCGGCTTTATCGGTCGCGGCAGCATAGTCACCCCGCCACAACCTCCAGCGAATTATAGCGATATCCCGGAGGAATTGCAAACCGCCCGACAAGGTCATGTGTGAACCCGCAGCGTCAACCCAATGTACGGGAACTTCTTTTATTCGATATCCCATCTTCCTTGCGATTGATAAAATTTCAAAGTCAAAACCCCAGCCGGATATGCTTGAGATTTTAAATATCTTCTCCGCTGATTCCTGCGTGAATGCCTTAAAACCGCACTGCGTATCCCAGATCCCGGGCAGCAACAATGCTTGCACCAAAAGATTTAATATTTTGCCGGCAATCTGCCGGTACCATGATTCCGGTGGATCGAGCTCAGCGCCTTTGACGGCTCGCGAACCGATGACGACATCGTAGCCTTCTTTAAAGAACGGCATCATTTTTTCGAACTGGTCGATTGATGTCGAGTTGTCGGCGTCGGTAAAAATTCGGATCTTGCCGGCCGATAGCAACATGCCCTGCCTGACCGTTCCACCTTTGCCGCTATTTTCGGTCAGGTCGATCAGCTTCAGGTTTTTTATCGCTTTTGTTAGATTGCGAACGATCGCCGCCGTATTATCCGTTGAACCATCGTTTACGACGACAATTTCATAAGAATATGACGCATGCTCAAGCCGCTTATCCATATCAAGCAGCGACTTCGGAATCCGCTCCGCCTCGTTGTAGGCGGGAACGATAATGGAAAGATAGGGTTGGGACATTCCTTCGTTAACTCTTTCACTCTATTATACACTTGTTCCGGTACGAGCTTAAACACCCGCCAATAACGCCTCAAGTTGCAGCCGCGGGTTTAACGAAAAATTTGTTTCGCGGTCGTAGAGCGCGAGCGCCTTATGCCAGAGCGGTGCGGCTGCTTGTTGGGTCGCTGCCACTGCCCTGGTTTGTTCGCGCCATGCCAGCTGCAAAATGATCGCATCCAAAAACTTTCTGAAATTGAAATCTTCCGGTTCTAATATTTTTTTAATAAGATCTCGGCGCGTTGGTGCGGGTGATTTTAGGACTTTTTCGGCCAGGGTGAGCTGCTCTTGAAAATCTTCGTCGTGGAGCAATCGCCATGCGAGCCCCGGTTTCCCTGCCGCTTTTTTTGCTGTTTTCGGATCTTTTAGCCATGTCGCAATTTCCTTTTCGGGCACTGTCCCAAAATATATTTTTGGCAAGCGCGAGGCAATCGTCGGCAAAATACTTTCTATGTCGGATGTTATTAAAATTAACAGCGACGAGACCGGTGGTTCTTCGGTAATTTTTAATAACGCATTCTGCGCCTCGGTTGTTGCGAGTTCCGCGTCGTCAATAATCAAGGTTCGCCTCGAGCTTGCGTTCGGTTTTTGCCAGAGGAAATTCCTAATCTCGCGAACCGCATCGATTCCGATCGAACCATTGCCGACTGGTTCGACGAGCATCATGTCGGAGAGGATGCGGCCACTATCCGACTCGAATACTCCATTTTCTAGATAGTTGGCAAACTCGATCGCCGCGAGCTTTTTACCCACCATCGATGGCCCGTGGAAAATATAACCGTGGCCGAGTGAGCCCCGGTCATTAAGGCTTTGCAGATCATCAAAGATTTTCTGATGGCCGATCATACTTTACCTCTTATTCAGCAACGTCCTCTTATATGTATCCAAATGATTCAGAATCAAACCAGTCCCCTTTGCAACGCAGAATAACGGATCCTCGGCGACGTAGGCCTGGACGCCTAAAAAGCGTTCGAGGAATTCTGGCAAATGATGCAGCTGGACGCTGCCGCCGGACAGGATGATGCCCTTTTCCATAATATCGGCGACGAGTTCGGGTGGGGTGACGTTAAAAACGTTTTGGATCGAGTGCGCGATTTCTATTAAAAGCGGATTAAGTGCTTCGGCAATCTCGTTTGATGTTATCGTAATATCCTTTGGGAGGCCGGTTACAAGGTCACGCCCACGAATTTGATATTCCATTTTCTCCTTCGTCGGCAGCGCAGAACCGATCGCGATCTTGACCGTCTCCGCCGTCTGCTCGCCGATCGCGAGTGCGTATTTCTTTTTAACGTAATCCATAATCGCGTGGTCGAACTTGTTGCCGGCGATTCGCAACGAGTTCCATGAAACGATATTGCCGAGCGCGATGACCGCTTGCTCGGATGTGCCACCGCCGATGTTCACGATCATGTTGCCCGAGCGCGCGTTGATCGGGATGCCGGCGCCGAGCGCGGCGAGGATCGGCTCGCGGACAATGAATGCCTGGCCGGCGCCTGCTTCGCGCGCGGCGTTCATGACTGCGCGGCGCTCGGTCTGTGTTATGCCCGCCGGAACCGAGATGACGACATCGGGTTTCATCATGTTAAACCAACCGATCGCCTTCGAGATGAAGTACGTCAGCATCGCCTTCGTAATATAGTAGTCGGCGATGACGCCATCTTTCAACGGCCGATATGCGACGATTTCATCCGGCGTCCGACCGATCATTTCTTTTGCCTCGAGGCCGACGGCGAGAACGACATTGTCCGGACGTGTCAGCGCGACGATCGTCGGTTCATTGATGATAAATCCGCGGCCGGGTACAAAAACAACGGTGTTCGCCGTTCCCAAGTCGATGCCGATTTTTTTGCCAAACATAGTGGTTCTATTTTACACGATTCACGATATAAAACAAACCCCTTCGCGGTGGGAAGGGGTTTGTTTTTAATATTATTTTAATAATTACAGCGAAACGTCAAGCTTCTGCCGAATGCGCGATCCCGACATCGTACGGACAAAATAGAGCTTCGAGCGGCCGACTTTCTTCGGGGCGGAAACAACCTCGAGCTTTACGATAGCCGGCGAGTGGATCGGATACACTTTTTCGACGCCGACGCCAGCGACGATCGAGCGGACCGTAAAGCTCGCACCGGCTTCCGAACCGTGCTTACGCGCGATAACGAGCCCCTCGAACGGGGTTTTTCCTTCAAAGACGCGCACTTTCGCACCCGGCTTTATTTTTTGCATTATATCTGCAGGAATCATGATTGGGTTAGAATAACAGATTTGGCATAGAAAAGCAACTGCCTTCGACAGCCCAGCTTTTTCTACGCGACCAGGGTTTTGACGCGGCCAACGAGGTCGTCGATTGAAACCTTAACTTTTACAAAATATTCCTTCGCACCGAGCTCTCGCGCTTTTTCGATATCCGAATCCTGCGCGAGGTTCGACAAAATGACGACCGGCACTTTTTCCAATTGCGGCGTGATCGAGATCGTTTGCAAAACCTCGAAGCCGGTCACTTTCGGCATGATGAGGTCGAGAATGATCAGACTTGGCGTTTGCTGTTTAAAAACCTGGATTGCTTCTTCGCCATCGAATGCCTGGATTATGGAAAATCCATCTTTTTCGAAGCGTGCTTTCATAAGCGATGATAAAAACCGGTCATCCTCTATGATCATAATAGTTTTCATTCCGTCAGGCATGTTTTCATTATACCATACCCACACTAAACCTAAAGAGTTTTTTAGTTGCCCCAAACTCAGCGGACCCTACTGGTCTGGCTGGCGACACCACTACATTGCTTAGATGTAGTAGTTTAATTGATCCACGCGACAGCTTCCGCTACCGGTGCCTTGTTACGACTTACTCCATGTCACCGATCTTGAACTAATCCCGAAAAGAGATTTTGCCCATTACCGGCTCCCTTGAGTTGACGGGCAGTGAGTACAGGACTCGAGAACGTATTCACCGCAGCGTGGCTGATCTGCGATTACTAGCGATTCCGGCTTCATGGGGGCAGGTTGCAGCCCCCAATCCGAACTGGGGCGATGTTTGATGGGATTAGCTCCCCCTTGCGGGTTGGCAACCCATTGTCACCGCCATTGTAACACGTGTGTAGCCCAGGGCATCAAAGGGCCATGCTGATTTGACGTCATCCCCTCCTTCCTCCCCCGCTTCTGGCCGCGAGTTTATGAATTCAATCGTCGAATTCACTCTCGGACAAAAGCGGGGGCAGTTTCACGCGACACTTGTAACGCGTAATAGGGGTTGCGCTCGTTACCCCACTTAAGGGAACACTTCCGTTCTAAATTTCTTAGGATTGGCAGCGAAGCGAAAATGAAAATTTATTTTCATTTTCGATGAGCGAACCAATCCGTGAAACGAAGTTTCACAGAACACAGACTATACCTTCATCCAGCTGTAATTTTCATTACACTGGAGCTGGCGTTTTAATGAGATTCAAAAATCTCATTCCATCCTTTCGGATAAGTCGTTACGGGGTTTGGAAGTTTATACTGCATGCTAGGAATAATGTAAGGAGAAATTAATCCATAAAATAATTCATGGGAGGTTTTTCTGATGATAAGTTTTCGATTCTTTCCAACGATTGTCTCTATTTCAAGATGATTTAGAAACATTTGTTGGATTCTCTCGATGCTTTCATCATCAAATCCTTCTATTGCTATAACCGATTTTTTACCGGTCCAGCAACCATCATCCATATACCATACCGCTAATGAAAGCGAATCAATCAATAACATTTCAGGAAAAATCTTTTTCCCTTGATAAAATATTGATCGCCATGGTCGAAAATATTGTCGTAAATCAAAAAATTCCGACGAATAAATTCGATCTGTAGGTTTGTGAATGTGTTTAATTTCTCTCGGCAATGATGGATATGCTAAAGAATGTAATTCTTCGTATTTCCACCAAAGATATTTAGATTGCTTTGTAGATTGTTCGATGCGGATTTTTCCTTTCGGAGAAATATATGCATCTCCCAATACACAACCAATCAAAATATTCCTTTGCCGCTCGCTGATCGCGAGCTTCAAGTTTTTCCTTGCACGAAGCATTGTTGGAACTTCCAAACTTCCCACGGGATTGCCAATCATAATACTTATTATATCTCGGTTCCCCCGTTATGAGCCAGATTTTACTTCAAGATTACTCCTGAAGGCTCCGAAGTTGTTCAAAGCACGAGCTGACGACAACCATGCAGCACCTGCGTACACTGTCCTTGTGAGAAGGGCAACGTTTCCATCGACCCGTCAACGTACATTTCAAGCCCTGGTAAGGTTCCTCGCTTACTATCGAATTAAACCACATGTTCCACCGCTTGTGCGAGTCCCCGTCTATTCCTTTGAGTTTTAACCTTGCGACCGTACTTCCCAGGCGGTCTGTTTAACGCGTTAGCTACGCCACTCCGAGGGTCGATACTCGAAACAGCAAACAGACATCGTTTAGGGCGTGGACTACAAGGGTATCTAATCCTTTTTGCTCCCCACGCTTTCGCATCTCAGAGTCAGGAAGGTCCCAGTGCACTGCCTTCGCCTTTGGTGTTCCCCACGATATCAACGGATTTCACCCCTACACCGTGAGTTCCATGCACCTCTAACCCCCTCTAGTTCTGCCGTTTCTCTTGCAGTTCCACGGTTAGGCCGTGGGCTTTAACAAAAGACGCGCAAAACCTCCTACATGCTCTTTACGCCCAATAAATCCGGATAACGCTTGAGGTCTACGTATTACCGCTGGTGCTGGCACGTAGTTACCCACCTCTTTCCATATGGCACGTCATTTGCATTGTTACTCATACTACCGCAGTTTACGACCCGAAGGCCTTCATCCTGCACGCGGTGTCGCTCGATCAGGCTTTCGCCCATTGTCGAATATTCTCGACTGCTGCCACCCGTAGGAGTACGAGCCGTGTCTCAGTCTCGTCGGTGGGGGTCAGGCTCTCACCTCCCCTACCGGTCATAGCCTTGGTAAGCCGTTACCTTACCAACTAGCTGATCGGACCTAGGCCGATCTCAAAGCGGCTTGCGACCTTTACCCTTGCGGGACTATCGGGAATTACCCCGCCTTTCGGCGAGCTATGCCCGACTTCGAGGTACGTACCAGGGTGTTACTAACTCGTTCGCCGCTCCCCTTGCGGGGCGCTCGACTTGCATGCCTTATCCACACCGCCAGCGTTCATCCTGGACCAGGATCAAATCCTCTGAAAAGAATTTGAATTTGCATTCAAACCCTCGATCGAGGGGTTCGAATGACTAACACTAACAAACTAAAGAAACATTTTGGGACAACTAAAAAACTCTCTACTAATTTAATTCATTTATTGTTATCAAAGTTCTCGAAAAAAAATCGCGGCTTCCAGTCGCTACAGGCACGGGGTCTATTGTAGCAAACTGAGAAACCTTGTCAACTCGGCGTCGCGGCGTTTACTGCGGGGTCGAGCTAACTGAAAGAAACTGAATTTTGAAGTGTAAAGTCGAACCGGGTGGGATCGCCGAAGACGGCGAACTGCTACCGTAGGCGAGATTCGCAGGGATGATAAGTTCGCGCGTACCGCCAACTTTCATGCCAACGACGCCGAGATCCCAACCCTGAATAACTTGGCCGGCGCCGAGCGTAAACGAAAATGGCTGGTTGCCGTGGAGCGACGATGCATCAAAAACTGTTCCGTTGTCGAGCGTACCGGTATAGAGAACGGAAATCGTGTCGCCCGCCTGCGCGACCGTTCCGGTTCCAACCACATCATCTTTTATTGTAAGTTCTGCCATGAGATTATTTTGCACTTGCTGTGCTGCCTGACCTGCCGCGAGTTCCTGTTGGTTCGACGATGCCGTCGATTGATTATCATACCATGCCCCGAACCAAATGAGTGCAACTGCGATAATCGCGAATAAGATAAACGAAACAGTTCTTTTCATGATTTTTTAATAATTTTATTCTATGTGATTTTTGTTCCGGGTGCAACTTCGCTCACGGGCGTTAAAATCACGGGTCTTCCATCGGCACCACTCGCCGCAAGTAACATACCCTGGCTTTCGAATCCCATCATCATGCGCGGATCGAGGTTGGCGATAATGACGACTTGTTTGTTGACCATCTCTTCGGGCGTATATACTTTGCCGATTCCGGAAAGGACTTGGCGCAACTTCGGTTCGCTGGTTTCGCCGGAGCCATTTATTTCGCCAAGATCGATTTGCAAACGTAGCAACTTCTCCGATCCTTCGACGCGCTCGGCGGTTATCACTTTTCCGACGCGCAGGTCGCAGTTTTTAAATTCGTCGATGGTCATCGTCTGTTTAATGATTTTTTAATTTTGATCAATGCAATGTAATCGCCACGATTTCAGCTTTTGTACCGAATCGCAGCGGCGGACCCCATGTGCCGACGCCGCTTGAGGTATAGACCGACATAGCGCCGTGCTGTTTGAGTCCGTAATCAAAACCTTTGAATACGCGACGGGTTATATATTTCAGCGGCCAGATCTGCCCCTGATGCGTGTGGCCGGAAAGCGTAAGCGAGATGCCGGCATTTTCCGCAATCTCGAGGTGATTTGGCTCATGCCGCATTAAAATGCTCGGTTTCGAATGATTGATTGTGATGTCACTCATTATTTTTTCAAATTGGTCCTTGCTATACGCATCTTTCCAATCAACGCCAGCGAGCTGGATGCCGGCCATATCGATAACTTCATTCCGTACAACCCGAATGCCGACATTCGGGATTTCCTTTAACACTTCCACTGTATCCTCTATATATTCATGGTTACCGCTTATGAAATAGACGCCGTGCGGTGGTCGCAACTCCGCGAATGGTTGGATGAGCGATTGGGAATGGCATTTTACGCCGTCGAAAATGTCGCCACCGATAAGAACTGCTTCGGGATGTTCTTTTTTAATGAATGAAACAACTTTTTGTGCAAAACCGACACTGAGAATGGCGCCAAGATGTACGTCGCTTACAAATACTATTTTTTTGCCGCGCCATGTTGCCGGCAGATTTGGCAAATCAACCGATATGCGGGTGACTCGCGGATGAACGGTTTGCCACGATGCGTACGTATGGACCAAAATTGCGATTATGAAAAAGGTGCCGCCAACGAGCACCGGAGAAAGATAGTTACCGGCTGCAATGGCGATGTACTCGACGATAAAATATGCGAGCGAAGCGGCGAAGAGAAATTGCGTCAGGCCAAACCAGTACATCGAAAAACGGTAATACCATTTGGTTAATGGGTTACAAAAGCGGAACGCGAGCACCGACGAGCTGACGAATGTTATCGACAGAAATACAAAAAGCCATTCGAGCCATGAGAAATGCCAACCGAACGCCGCGCCAAGCGTTTGGTAAATGTCCGCATGCATTAAAAACAAAATCAATTGAAAAACGCCGAAGACAGCGATGAGAGTGGGAACCATTGATGGTTAGTTTATCATTTTTCAAATGCGATGTCGAGTAATAGGCCGCCGATGTCGCGGCTCTCGCCATATAATACGTCGTGATGCAGATCGATGTTTGGCAAACTGTTGCATTCGATAACGCCACAGAGTTTTTGCTCGCGCCACGATTTCTCCATGTTGCCAATGATGAAGTCGACGCCGACGAGTGAGTCACCAAGGACGTCGGCGAGATGCCGGAACAGTTCGGCGTTGTCGGGATGGACGCGGTTAGTAAAGTCGCTGGTCGAGCCGCCGTAGTAACGCGAGATATGTTCGTTCAAGATAACTGTTTCGCCGCGGGCAGGAATTTGGTCCGACCCTCGATCGGTCGGCAGCTGATGGAATGTCGGCCCGCCGCGTCGAGGATTTTTATTTTCCCGTTCGATCAGTTCGCGGACCGTCGCCTCGCCATCGCCTACGACATGCGCCTGCTCACGACGGATGATGCCAGCGACTTCGCCGCGAACGAGCAGGATGCGGAATAAATATCCCTGGAGCTCTTGCTCTACTATTACCCAGGGCGATAATCGCTTCGCCTTGTCGAATCCGACGCACAATTCTTCGGGCGTTCGGATGCCGATCGTCGAGTGGCGGCTGCGGGAACCGATGTGCGGTTTTGTTATTACGGGAATTATCGTTGTGCCCCCAGCGCCGTCTTCCGCACGGCCAACCTCGCGCATCGTCGCGAGCGCTTGGTCATATGTCCTGCACGCGCGCCCGCGCGCCATCGGAATTCCTGCCGCAGTTAATCTTTTTTTAAGGATTGCTTTGTTATCCATCCAGTCGAGTGATTTTGAAACGCCGCGATCCGGCCGCGGCAATCCTTCGAACGCAACCGTCTTCCCATTGAGCCGCGCAACAAAAAAATCCGTACCATCCGGCTTGCCGAGCAATCGGAATTGATACATCTCGACACCGCGTCGGTTCGCCGCATCCCACAGCCACCGATTTCGCCCGGAGTCATACTCATCGACATCAGTTTTTATCGTACCGAGCCGGAGCGCGGCCAGTATGCGGAGAAATGGCAGTGCCGCGCTGTCGGGTGCGCGTCGTAAAATCGATGGCTTCACCCCGCGAATCATATATTCGACGCCCGTCGAAACCGGCGCCATCGCCGACTCGAACAACGCCGAAAACCATTCACTCGGATGATTGACTGGATATTCGCCGCAGTCGAGGCATGGATCAGGCATATTTTTTAATAAGCTTTTCATCAATCGATTCGAGAAGTTTAATGAATTTTTCATTGTCTTTTCGCGAACTAAGCGAAACTCGGATGAACTGTCGGGTCGTGAATTTCGAAATCGTAACAGACAGCTTGGCTTCGTGCTTTTTAAACTCCGCTATCGCCTGTTCCGCGATTTTGACCATAACAAAGTTTGCATTCGATTCATAAGGAATAAAATTTTGTAAACAGTCGACGCGAGCAATAAATTGCTTGCGCTCAGCAATCATATCCGTAGAAAGTTTTTTATAATAATTTTCCGACCGCAGTGCCGCTACGGCGACTTCTTCAAGTAACCGGCTACCGCCGAGATAAAGGTCGTCGTAGCGAATGAGCTTTTTTGCCGCTTTCCCCCACAGCGCGAATCCAATCCGAAGGCCGGCAAGGGCATATCGTTTCGAAAAGCTGCGTAACACGACCAGATTTTCATACTTTTTTAATAATCGCATGGTCGTCGCTTCATCATACTTTGGATCGAAACCCCAATATGCTTCATCGAGGACTACCAACGATTTTGATTTTGCCGACTTGGTTAACTTTAAAATTTTCTCAACATCCCCCGCGCCCATGGAATTTCCGGTCGGATTATTCGGCGATGTTATTAAAATGACCTTCGTATGAAATTTCTTTATTTTCTGCAAACAGTCATTGATGTCAAATTCGAAATGGCCGCTGCGGTCGAGAATCTGAAATGTCACTATACGCACGCTTTTAGCGCTCGCGTACGCCGAGTAAAAACCGTAGTGTGGTACGTTGGTTAAAATAATGTCGCGTTGCGGTACGAGCGAATCGAAAATCGCGCGGAGAAAAAATTCTATACCGTAGCCGACCGAAACTTGCGCCGGCGCTACTTTAAATCGCCGGGCCAGTTCGGGGACGAGCGATGATCCATAGTAACCATCAAAATAGAGTGATGCTTTCCCTGGATTGAATTTCCGGATAGCTTGTATGGCCGCGGGCGATGGGCCTTGGACCACTTCATTACGATTTAAAAGTCGCCTTTTCATACCAAATCGCATTTTAACACATTTTTAATATTTTTTGCTACAATTTGTATATATAAACGAAAAGGTCGAATCTAGCTTTTCCAACTAATATAATGACTACTAAAGCGAAAACGATACTGTGGATAATCATTGCGATTGTCGTCATCGGCGCTGTTTGGTGGTGGTGGAGCATGGGCCAGACGGCGACAGCGCCGACGACCGGCCAGGCGAACCAGCCAACTTCCACGTCGACTCTCTCGAACGGAGTTTCCGGATCCGGAGTTTCCGCAACGGACAGTTCGAACGCGGCGCTCCAAACCGACCTCTCGAATATCGATGGGCAGATGAATGGTTTCTCATCGGATAACGCGAGCATCACTCAGGGGTCGAACGACCAAGAAGTCCAGCAGTCGCAATTCTAAGGTTTTCTATCTAACGGTTCATATTAAAAAATCATGAAAATAAATTTGACTAAATTAATTTCCGCAGGAGCGGGAGTAGCGCTTCTCGTTTCGGGAGTCGCACTGTCAATGCCGGCCGCAGCCGTTGGCCTCGGGGTCAACGCCTCGACGAGTGCGACGGTCGGCGGAACGGGTGTCGGAGCCGGGGCGAATGCTGCCGCAAACGCGAACCTGAAGGCAACCGCTCTCGCAAAACTCGTCACGACCGCCCAGACCCGCGCCGACGCCGAAATCACGCGCCGCGTGAATGCGCTGAATGCACTCAGTACGCGCATCAACGCGATGGTGAAAATTTCGGCGAGCGATAAGGCGACGCTCTCATCGACGATCGCAGCGCAGGTGACGGCGATGACGAATTTGCAGGCGCAGATCGCGGCCGATGCGGCGGCGAATTCGACGACGTCGCTGAAGGCGGACATTCAGTCGATCACGAAATCCTACCGCATCTTCGCACTCATCATTCCGCAGGGCGCAATCGAAGCCGCGGCTGACCGCGTGCTCGACATCGCCGGAATGTTTACGACGCTCTCGGGCGATTTGCAAACGCGGATCACGGCGGCACAAAATGCCGGTGCGAATATGACGACGTCGGTTTCGGCGCTCGCCGACATGAACGCGAAAGTTGCCGATGCGCAGACACAGGTGAACGCAGCAGTTAGCGAAACCGCATCGCTCCAGCCGGACAACGGCAATACGACGATCATGGCTTCGAACACTGCGGCACTGAAGGACGCACGAACGAAAATCCAGGCAGCCCAGGCCGACCTGACCGCGGCTCGCGCCGATGCAGGGACGATCGTGAAGGCGTTGTTCCAGCTGAAGGTTTCGGCGGCGGCAAGTGGCACGACATCGGGTTCGGTAACATCGACATTGTAGAGTTAAAAATCCGTATTGCCTCGCAAAATAGCTTCACAAAAAAACGCTCCTTGCCCGGGGCGTTTTTCATTGACTTGCGCATGGAACTGTGGTATATAGTATATATCTCGAGGTGCATTTGAAAACGGCACCCGAGCAGCCCTTACACAATTTAATATTAATACACGGAGAGTTCAACAATGCAACGCATCACGATTGCTTTCGCTCTGAGTTTTATGGCAGTGTTGCCGCTCGTCGCCCAACAAGGCGATGCAGCACAACAGCATGCAGGTCCAGCAACAGGAATAAGCCGAAAGGCACTTCACGCTGAATTAAATGGTGTGAAGCGGGCTGTTACGACAGCCGTAAAAGAAGTCGAAACCGACGCGGAAAAGCGCTCAGCGAAACACGAGAGCCAAACTCTCGGGGCAGTAGCGAACGACCAGCAAGAAACACGAGGTGCGATTGTGGACGCGACTAATGAGACCCGCACCCTGACGAAGACATCGATGGCGCGAATTCAAATCTCTATCGTCATCTTCGCCCTCTTGATCCTCGTAGGCCTTGGGGCTATCTTCCTCCATCTCAAGAGGAACGGGGCTGGGGCAACAACCAAAACCATCCTGGAAACCCTTGAATCATCAACCGTGTTGATGGAGCCGCCGCTCAACCCGACCATGGAAAAAGTGCGCGACTCGGCTAAGCGTAACGGAAATTTCGTCCGAGCACGCTTCCAGCATTCGGACTTCGACGAAATATACGAAGCTGTCATCGAAGTTCGCGGCGCCGATCAAGCAACCCTCGTGAAGTACATCGGCTTCGATATGACAGTTCGCTGGAGTGAACGGTTTACCGTGATCAAAAGCAAGCTGCACGCCCGCTATCTTGAATCTCAAGCTGTCGTTTCTTAGCGACGGCAAACCCGAAACTCATTTACAAAAGAAGTATCTAGAAAAACTTTGCGGAAGCTAGCCGAGCGCAAGCAAAGCTGCTTTCCGCAAAGTGCAGATGGTCATATCGCTGAGTATATTCATATCGTGGATTGTCATCCCTTTGGGAGGCGAGAACGCGTACTGAATAACAGTTTAAATTCATATCGTGGATTGTCATCCCTTTGGGAGGCGAGAACGCGTACTGAATACACTGAGCGAAATGTCCCTTTGCCGAAGATCCTTCGGAAAGGAAATATAATGATCGTAGGTGAACACGAAAGAACGAAGCGCTTCCAAAACCGTTTTGCCCTCGGCGCTATTAGCGCCATGGCACTTTTCGTGCTTTGGATTGCTGTGGCTCCGATGCTACAGAAAAAACCGGTGTATCATCAGCAGATACCCGACTCGCAAAGTATATCAACGCCAACGCCAGCGGAGATAAAAACTTCCGCACCGGCTCCGACCCCGCAACCCGCTCTCGATTCGGATAACGAAGATATCCGGCATGAAATCGAATTGGCCAAAGCTGCGCCAATACCCCAGGAAGCCAAAGCCGAATCGGCTTGTGAACTCAGCCGATATGTTCGCGAAAACGAACTTTCATTCGCTGACGTCGCTCACGATCTTCACCGCTTTAACTCGCATGCCGCTCTTGCAATAGCAGCTGCGAATCAGATGTCTTTGGACACAAAACTGGAAGCAGGGTTCGTGCTCCTCATCCCGAAGCAAACACCTGAGTGCGGCTATCATCCGCCGATCCGAAAATCGCAACGGCCCTTGCTGGCATTCCTTCCGACGGCGCCAGTGGAAGAAACCTGGGTCAAGTATCCAGATGCCGATTTCGCCGTATTAAACCTGCCAACCGTTGAAGAAGCACAGGTGGACACACCGACCGCATCGCCTGAAGCAACGGCAGCGCCTGATGTAACGACGGCTCTCGCAACCCCTGCCCCTTCGACACCATCATCAATTCCGCTCTTCGCGATCAGCGGGGCGGATGAGGCGAGTGTCGCGGCGCTCACTCAATTGCAGTTTTTTACGGACATCATCCCCGCACCTCTTGCTGGTGCCGATAGTCCTTCGCAATCGACTCCTGCTGGAGTTCTGGGAGCTCCTACCGCTCCTTCATCCCCGGCCCAGCCCATTCCCGTTCAGCAGCAACGGGTGAATGTACCGAGCGGTGCGATTTAGCTCCTTACGTTCTCTATTGTTTTCCGACCTCATCCCTTCGAACCGAAATCCGGTTCGCGGGCGATGGGGTCTTTTTTTGTTGATAAAATCCTGAAAATCAATATAATGAAAATGCTTCCGGATTCATTGCGGGATCTGCTAACGGTAGGCATATGGACTCTGAATCCATCAATCTAGGTTCGAATCCTAGTCCCGCAGCCTAGCTAAAACACTTAACCCACCAGTTCCCTCCCCCGCTGATATCGATATTCAAACACGATCAGGACGGTAAAGGCGGCATCGATGCCGGTAAGCAGCGCGAGGATGATAGATGGCGCATAAAAAATAATATGATAGGTCTGGTAGATGACGAACGCACCGAAGGCGACGGCGGAGAAAAGATATATCCACAGTTTCCTTTTGACGAGGCCGATGAGTAAAATTATTTTCGCGATGCCGTGCGCAACGAAAACGATGGCCCAAAATTGTTGGGAGCCGGCGGATAATCCGTTAAAGTTATGCAGGAGGATGTTCCAGATCATGTCGCGCGGCTGTTCGGCCAGTTCATCGCCGAAAATATAAAATATCACGCGATTGACGGTTTGCGAGCTCAACACAAAGAACAGGATGCCAAGCGTTATTTCAATAATGCTATCGATTGCTTTGACAATGACGCCTGCCTCGAAAAATCTATGGAGTTTTTCTTTGTTCATCGTGCGCACTTTTTATTTTCGGCGGACTGCCTTATCATACAAATTTTTTAATTTCTCCTGCGGATCATATTTCTGCTTCATCTGATCATACATCGGCTTATCGAATATATTCCAAAATTCTTCCGGTGTATAGAAAGAATCTGAATAGAGGCTTTTTTTACCGCCGAGTTCTTCGACTTTCTTTTCGACCATCCGGTTGTAATACCCGTCCGGTTGTTTGGTTGCAACGGAATTCCAGAAACCGAAATTGACATAGAGTTTGTCCGGGCCGAATGAGTATAAATTAAATTTCTCGGCCTCGCGCGAACCGCGAAACGGACAGATCCATATGGGCCCTATGGTAATATTTTCAAAGAAAAATTCGGCAAACTTCGGCGCGGTCGCAATTGGAATGTCGACGTCTTGGATAATATATTCGCGGCGCGAAAAACCGGCGGATGTTTTCATAAGAATCGGATGCCGCTGCGCAAAATTTTTAATCTTCCAGTACACGGCTGAATTAAGCCGCTTTCTTCCGAGCAACCACCGGATCAACGGATGCTGTGCGCCGAACGCCGCCGAGCACCAAAACCAATCCGTGTCCCAGCGCCAGATATAATCGCGTACAGAGAGATAGTCTTCGTGCCGGACGCGAATCGATTTATAATAAATATCCATGTAGGTGTAGTCGCTGACGAACGGCGCTTCGTCGACGAATGTCCCCTTCGTAATATACAGTTCATCCGGATCGAATATCGTGCCATCGACGAAATCGGCCTGATTTGCTGCCGAACTTTCCGTCGCGCCGCTCGTCGTTTTTTCGAGCGCGGGGAAATACGATTCCGTGCTGCGATAGCGCGCGTGTTCGATTTTCACGAACGGCTTCACCGGAACAATTTTCATTTTCAGCCGAAGTGCGTAGCCAAACGTTCCATATGAGTTGGGGAATCCGTAAAAAAGATCCGCGTTCTGCGCCGGACTGCAAACGATCGTTTCTCCGCTTGCGAGTAACACTTCGAGTTCGAACATTGTTTCGTGGACGAGGCCATACCGGAACGATGACGATTCGATGCCGACGCCGGCAACGGCACCGCCGACGGTTATCGTTTTCAGTTGCGGAACAACTGCCGGCATATAACCATATTTTAATGTTTCATCCGTAAACGCTTCGTATGTCGTCATTCCCTCGACTTCAGCCCACCCTTCCTCGATATTAATTGTTAAAACATGATTAAAATCACGGACAGTCAGAGTTTGCTCCGAGCCTTTATCGCGCTCACGAAACAGATTTGACGTTTGCTTGCCAAGCCGTACGTTTCCCGATTGCCGCATTTGTTCCGACAAACGCGCTTTTCTCGCCTCGTATGTTGCTTCCATAGTTAACGAACCGTCTGATAGCCGCCGAGAACGCCTTGTTTTGATAACACTACCTGCCAGAGCTGGATTTTTCGCGCGCGGAATGCGCCCGCGCAGGACAAGAGATAATAAATCCACATGCGATAGAATCGCTCATCGTAATCTTTTTTAATGTGCGCCCAGTTTTTAACAAAATTTTCATGCCACGCCATCAACGTTTTATCGTAGTCCGTGCCAAAATTATGCCAGTCCTCCATGACGAACAATCCTTCCATCGCGCCGCCCAACTGCTTGATCGACGGAATATTGCCGTTCGGGAAAATATACTTGTCGCTCCACGGATCAACGGAAGTCACCGACGTATTGTTGCCGATCGTATGGAGCAAAAATAGTCCGTCATCCTTGAGTAGATCGTGTGCCAGTTGCAAGAATGAACGATAGTTTTTATGGCCGACATGTTCGGTCATGCCGATCGAAATGACGCGATCGAATTTTCCGCGGGCGTCGCGATAATCGGCGAGCCGAAATTCGAGCGGCAAATCTTTTGCTTTTTCGCGCGCGAATGCAATTTGCTCTTTCGAAAGGTTCATGCCGACGCCGCTGACGCCATAATGCTCCGCGGCATATTTCAGAAAACCGCCAAAGCCGCAGCCGAGATCGATAATTTTCATCCCCGGCTTCAAACCAACTTTCCGGCAGACGAGATCGAACTTCGCGTTCTGCGCTTCGTCGAGCGTCTTCGCATCTTTCCAATAGCCGCAGGTATACGCCATGCTCTCGCCAAGCATGTGTTCGTATAAATTGTTGCCGATGTCGTAATGCTTGTGTGCAACTTCGGCGGAGCGCGACCGTTTCTGGCGATTGACGACCTGCGCTTTCAAAAAATGTACGGCCAGCCGCCAATTTTTTAGTTCATCCTCGAGATCGGCGCGGATCGTTTTATTAAAAAATTCATCCAACCGGTCGCAATCCCACCACCCATCCATGTACGATTCGCCGAGGCCTAAATATAACTGCCGTAAAACGCGCGAATAGAAATCCTCGTTATGCACTTTAATATCCCACGGCTCATCGCCATTGATCGCAATCCCCGCCCGCGCCGCCAAACCCGTGATCAATTCCTTATCGTTTTTCATATCCTTTTAATATCTTTTTGCAGCACTCTGTAGTATAATAGTAATTCTTAACGCTCATGGCAAATATTGGAGGCGCCGGCGGCCGTGGTGGCTTTCGCTCGCTCACCCGCGATAGCGACGTCCTAAAGCAGACTATCCCGCCCGGAACAACTAAACGTATAATCGAATTCGGCAAAACATACAAGTGGCAGCTTGCCCTGTTTTTGGTTTGGGTCATCCTCGACGCCGTCGTCGGCGTCATCAATCCGCTGTTATATCGCGATATTATAGATAACGGAATATTAAAAAATAATGAACATTTGATCATTTTCGTCGCGATCTGGATCGCGCTCATCGCGCTCGCCGACGGGATCTTCACGTTCCTTGAACGCGGCATCGCCGTCCGCATCGGCCAAGAAATGCTCTACGAGATGCGTACGCGTGTTTTTACACACATCCAGAAAATGTCGCTCGCATTCTTTACCCGGACGCGCACCGGTGCTCTCGTCTCGCGCCTGAACATCGACGTCGGCGGGATACAAAGCGCATTCACGGACATCCTCTCGACGATCGTCAGCAATTTTATAACGAGCTTATTAATTTTGATCGCGATGTTTATTTTGTCATGGAAGCTGACGCTCATCGCTTTAATTTTAATCCCGATTTTTCTCATCCCAGCCCGCTTCATAGCCAAGCGCATCCAGGCGCTCACGCGCGAATCGTACAACCTCGCGTCGGAGATGAACGACCTGATGGTCGAGCGGTTTAATGTTGCGGGTGCACAGCTTGCGAAAATTTTTGGCCGCAGTGCGGATGAGGAAAATGCATTCCGCACGCGCGCGGCGCGTGTCAAAGATATCGGCGTCAAGCTCGCGAACTATACGCGATTCTTTTTTGTTGGTCTCGGCTTCATTGCATCGGTCGCCGTCGCCGTAGCATATGGCTGGGGTGGCGTGCTCTCGATCCATGGCCTGCTCGACGTCGGTACCGTCGTCGCATTCGCAGCATATCTTGCACGCTTGTACGGGCCGCTAACTGCGTTATCGAACGTTCAAGTCGATATCGTGACGACACTTGTTTCTTTCGATCGCGTTTTTGAGATTTTGGACTTGAAGCCAATGGTCGTGGATAAGCCGGACGCAAGGGCGTTGCCAAAGAGGCCGGCGCAAATCGAATTCGATCATGTCTCGTTCAGTTATCCGCGCCCGAGTGAAATTTCGCTCGCATCGCTCGAGTCGGTTGCCGTCCTAAGCTCGGCGCCGGAGCAAGAAGTTTTGCATGATGTTAATTTTATCGCGCGGCCGGGCGAATTGACCGCGCTCGTCGGACCATCCGGCGCGGGCAAAACGACGATAACCCAACTCGTGCCACGACTGTACGATGTTCAGGAGGGCGCGATAAAAATTAATGGCGTCGACATTCGGGAGGCGACACAGGATTCGCTGCACGAGATGATCGGTGTCGTTACGCAGGAGGCGCATATGTTCCACGACACGATCCGTGCGAATTTGGTTTACGCGCGGCCGGGCGCGACCGATGCCGAGATAACGGCCGCGTTGCGCGACGCGCAGATTTTGCCGCTGATCGAATCATTGCCGCAGGGCGTCGATACGGTAATTGGCGAGCGTGGGTATCGTTTGTCCGGCGGCGAAAAACAACGGATCGCGATCGCGCGCGTTCTATTAAAAGCTCCGCCGATCGTCATCCTCGACGAAGCCACCGCGCATCTCGACTCCGAATCCGAACGCCTCATCCAGCAGGCATTCACCCATGCGCTCGCCGGCCGCACGTCGCTCGTCATCGCCCATCGCCTCTCGACCATCCAAAACGCTGCGCAAATTCTCGTCCTCGAAAAAGGCCGAATCGTCGAACATGGACGACATAAGGAATTACTCGCCGCCGGCGGTTTGTACGCGACGCTCTATCGAACGCAGTTCGGCGGCGGGGATGCTGACGGTTGACATAATAACTGAGTTCATGTTATGATTCCTGAGGAGGGAATGTATGTATACAGTCTTGGTTAGCAATTTCAAAACCGCATCTCAAGACCCAGAAATCAGAAAAACCATAGCGGAGTCACTAGTAGCTCAGTACCATAGGGCACACGGCTGCAACGTCGTAGCGACGGAAAAGCCGGATGGTAGTTTCAGTGTGGTGGTGAGCGATCGAACGCCGCCACAAGGCAGCTAAAATCGTCGAGGTTCGGCGAATATCATACGAAGCCGTTCATAGCGGCTTCTTTTTGTAAGTTTTCTGATATAATTGTGGTAATGAAGCAATCACGAACTTGGTGGTTGGTCGGCGGCATCCTTTTTTTGGTCGTGATCGTCGCGATTATCTTTTTTGCGATGAATAATTCGAATATTGTAGTTATTAAAAATTCGCATACGGGTGCGGACTCTGGCTCGACGACTTCGACGGCCACGACTGCAACGTCGTCAGCGACCAGCACGACCGGTTCGACTAGTATGGACGGTAATAGTGATCCGATTTTAACGCAGGTCTCGGATGTTCCTTTATTCGCTTCTTCAACGCCATTGATTCCGCTGACATCCGCCGAGCAAATGGCGTACGACACGAAAATGCTCGCACTCGCGAACTTGCCGGTCGTTACGAAGACGTTGCGCGTTTCATCTACATTTATCAACCCGACGACCGGCACATCGTCGATTGTTTTTCATAATATAATGGTAACCTCGACTGCGGTGACCGGTTGGCCGGTGAAGAATGCGCCGTATCCGGACGAAGGTGCGTTATTGCCATCGCATCGCATCGTCGCGTATTACGGCAATTTGTATTCGACCCAGATGGGTATTTTGGGCGAGTATCCACCGGCGCAGGTTCTGGCGATGCTCGAGTCGACGACGGCGATGTGGGCTGCGGCGGATCCATCGACGCCGGTCGTTCCGGCGCTCGACTATATAGTAGTGTCCGCACAGGCCTCGCCGGGCCCGGATGGGAAATATCGACTGAGAATGCCGGACTCGCAGGTTCAACAGATCTTGTCGATGGCGCAGCAGGTTAACGGAATTGTTTTTCTCGATGTTCAGGTCGGTTTGAGTAATGTTGAAACCGAGGTGCCGCTTTTAGAGAAATATTTAGCGCTGCCGAATGTCGAACTTTCGCTCGATCCGGAATTCGATATGCACAACGGCGAACGGCCGGGTACCGTTATCGGAACGATGGATGCGTCGGATATCAATTGGGCCGCGAACTATCTCGCGAGCATCGTCGCCGCGAATGATTTGCCGCCGAAAATCTTGGTGGTGCATCGGTTCACGGATGATATGGTGACGAACACTTCGGAGATTAAACCGCTGCCGGCGGTGCAGATCGTCATGGATATGGACGGCTTCGGCTTCCCGGCGAAAAAGATCAACACGTACGAGCAGGTTATCGTCCCCTATCCCGTCCAGTTTACGGGGTTCAAGTTGTTCTACAAGAATGATGCGGCTGGGCCTTTAGGCGCTTTGATGACGCCGGCGCAGGTATTGAAACTCAGCCCGCAACCGAGTTATATTCAGTATCAGTAATTGTTTGCTCGCTTTGCGATTATTAAATTTTCATTAAATTTTATCATGTTAAAAATTCCCGACCGCGTTCCGGAAAAAGGTTTTTACTATCACTATAAGCACGACCCGAACGGCGCGATCAATAACTATGCGTACGAAGTTATGGGCGTCGGTCATCATACGGAAGATGATTGTCGTCCAGAAGATGCGAACATGGTTGTCTATCGGCCGCTGTACGACACTGCTTCCGTTTACATTGCCGGAAAATCGTTCGATCTCCGCCCACTCGGGATGTTCATGGAGGATGTGACGAAGGATGGGGTGACGAGGCCGCGGTTTATGCGGATTACGGATGCGGAGGTGGTGAAGGAGTTGGGGAGGATTAGGGACGAGATGTATTAACCCATGCAACTCCACAAGCTTCGAAATGACGAATCGCGTGAGCAGGATGGCGAACCGGTGCATCTGACACCAGCAGGTATTGCGCGGCTCGAGAAGGAGCTCGCGAATTTGAAACTGCGCGTGCCGATGCTTGCGGGTGAAGCGGCGCGCACGGCTGCGTATGGTGATCGGTCGGACAATGCGGAGTACAAACAGGCGAAAGGTGCACTGCGGTTTGCGCATCGCCGGATTTTTGAAATCGAACAACAGCTGAAGCGCGCGGTTGCGATTCCATCGGGGCCGGCCCGGGATGGAACGATTCAACTCGGATCGACGGTCGTTTTGGAGTTGAACAAAAAATTAAAAAAATATGAAATTGTCGGTCCGGCCGAAACGGATCCGACGCACGGACGTATCTCGCACCAATCCCCGCTCGGCGCGGCGCTTATCGGACATATGAAAGGCGATGTCGTGAAAATAAAAGCAGGCACAGGCACTGAACAGGAATATCGCATTATCGACATCCGGTAAGGTATAATAGTACAATGCTTGCGATGTCCAATCTGCTTGATAACGTCGTTCATGGTTTTCTCCAAAAAATGGCGATTGCGCTGACGCTTTCGATCGCGGGCTATTCTGGTTTAGCATGTCAGGTGTCGACCTCGACGCCTGCTGCTGCCGCGACTTCGTCAGTCGCGATTTCGGCGCAGAGTGCGATTATTGAGAGCGCGATGATACCGCTGCCGGTTTTTACGACGTCGACGGTCGCTTCGTCGACCGCGACAAATTTAACTTCGACCACACCGACGCCGGCCGGAACTGCAAATGTGATCCCGAATCTATTGCCGATGGTTAAGTTGCCGCCGTTCCCACTAACCGCGACGACGACGGCCGCGACAACTACGGTTGCAATAAAAGCGCCGAAGGTCGTCGCAAAAACTGTCCAGGCAAAACCATCCCTTGCAACGGTGCCGGCACCCGCGACACCAACGCCTGCAGCGACCGCTCCCCTAACCGCACAATCATTCCTCGACCAAACGGCGGTATCGCTCGTGCAGGGGCTCGATAGCACAGAACGGCTGACGTTTGTTACAAACGAGGGCGCGGCAGGAAAAATTAATTGGAATTTAATGACTACTTCAACCGCCGGGTTTGCAGTTTCGACGTCGTGTACTCCACCGCCAGCGGCAGCGCTCGCGACCGACCCTAATCAAAATCCGATTTTCGCTGTCCGAACGGCCTACGTCTGCACCGTATCGCTCACGCCGCAATCCGGCGCAGACCGGCGCGCGGTTTCGCAAGATTTTAACTTCACGACCGACCCCGGCCGCCTCGTCGCCTCGGTCGCGGCCGAAACCGACAGCTTGCTCCAAGACAACACGAACAACGGCGGCTTCACGTTCGACAACCAGGACAGCCAACCTGTAACGATCACGGGCCTGACCGTCGACGTCTCATATACCGGCGTCGCGACCTCGACCGGCCTGCTCGTCCTGCGCTTCGCCGACCCCGTGAGCGGCGCATCGCTCTATGATTACCCGCTCGCTACCGCCGCGGCCGACGGCTCCGCAACCGGCGTTTCCATTCCCTTGTTATTCACCATCCCCGCCAACACGGCAAAAGTGTTGCCGGTCAACGCGATCGGCGTCAGCATCCTCGCCGTCAGCGGTACGAATCCGGCGATTAATGTCACACTCCGCAGCGTAACCGTCAGCGACGGCATAGCGACGAAACTTATCGCGCCACAGATTTCCTGGAGCTGCACCGTTCCGGTCGCCGCATACGATCCCTATGCGACGAGCAGTGCGTTCATGAACGGCGAGGTTTGCGGCAGCAGCCAGCAATAAGATTGTATTAAAAATCCGGCGCGAGCCGGATTTTTCTGACAGCGAAACCAAATCCTACATCGTCGGCGTCGTCGGAGCTGCGGGAGTCGCGGGTGCCGCCGGCAATTCCGGCAAAGCATCGAACTTCGTCTTGAATTCTGCAAACCATTTCTCGGTATCTTCCTTCGACATCGCTTTTACTTGCGCTGCCATATCCGAATGAGCCGTCTCGATATGCTTCATACCATCCGCAACCATCTCTTCCGGCGTATTGCCGCTCAGCGTCGCAGTACACGTCGCAGGTCCTCCCATCGCTGGGCACGTCATTTGTTTCATGATTTTTTAATTTCGTTAACTATCGACCTTGTGATAAGTATACCATGCAGGTAGTATAGAGCTATAATACGTTCATGCTAATCGACGAGGTCTCAATCAAAGTCAGCGGTGGCCACGGTGGTGCTGGCAAGGTGGCGTTTAATAAGAACATGATGTCGCTCGGTCCTGCTGGCGGAAGCGGCGGCAAAGGCGGCAGCGTTTTCGCTGTCGGCGTTTCGGATCTTTCTGCTTTGGGACAATTCCGCTACAAAAAAGAGTTCGCCGCTGAGAATGGGCGCGACGGGCGCGACCAGTTCCGCGATGGCCACGTCGGTGCCGATTTAGTTTTGAAACTGCCGGTCGGAACGATCATACATAACCTGACGACGGGCGAAGACAGCGAAATCGTCGCGGCCGGCGTTCAGATCGCGCTCGCGAAGGGCGGCATCGGCGGCCGTGGCAACCTGCAATTCAAGTCCGCACACAACACCTCGCCGCGCGAGTCCGACGCCGGACGCCCCGGCGAAAGCTATGACCTGCGCCTCGAACTGAAATTCATCGCCGACGTCGGCTTCGTCGGCCTCCCGAACGCCGGCAAGTCGAGCATGTTAAACACGCTGACCCGCGCGAGCGCAAAAGTCGCCAATTACCCCTTCACGACATTGGAGCCAAACCTCGGCGTCTACTATGAGTTGGTGCTCGCCGATATCCCTGGCCTGATTGAGGGCTCGTCTACCGGCCGCGGTTTGGGTATAAAGTTTTTGAGGCACATCGAACGTACCGGCGTTTTGTTTCATTTCGTTTCAGCCGAATCTGCGTCGCCTGCCGCCGACTACACAACCATCCGCCGCGAGCTCGGTTTATATAATAAGATGCTGTTGAAGAAACCTGAGTATTTATTTTTGTCGAAGGCAGATTTGTTAGATGAAAAAGAATTAAAAAAGCGATTGACTGTTTTGAAGAAACTAAACCCAAAAGTCATGGCCATTTCGATCGCGGATGACGAGAGCATCAAGAAAGTGCAGAAGGTGCTGAATGGGATTAAAGGGAAATCAATTAGAAAATAACTTCCTCACAATCAACGATGTGGAAGTATCCGCCTATCTCGACTTAATCGATATTCGAAATCTTCCGCATAAAAAATGTTAGCGACATATCCAGCAGTCTGCGCATCAAAAATTTCCCGACCAGTATGATTTCTTGCCCCAAATACCATACACGACTTTTTATATTCCTCACATAGATATTTTATGCCACACATCAAATCCCCATCTCCGGAGAATAAGATAATGTTGTCATAATTATCTCTTTCTCTTATCAAATCTACTATCATCTCCACATCAAGGTCACATTTCTTTTCAAATCCCTGAGTATTGTCAGGATTATGGATGTACTTAACTCTTTTCTTAATAACTTCAAATCGATTCATTGCTGCCATTTCCAAAATAGCCTTCGACCATGGAATAAGTAGCCCAGATTTTTCATCTTTTCCATAATCCGCCCCATAATAAAATCTTCGAAGAGGCTGCTTTCCGATCGAAAACTTCTTAACAAGCTCAGCTAATTCTTTTATTCCTACGCGCCATCCCAAACTATGTTTCCATTTTTCCACATTTCCATAATCAACAATCACGATAGTTCGATCACGTTTTGGGCTAAATTCTTCAAGAAAAGATTTTATATCGTCGTGAGTCATGCAGATATTTTATCAAAAAATTGGCAATAATCAACCATACTTGCTAATCAAATACTTAACTAAATCAAAAACCCGCCGAAAGGCGGGTTTTGATCAAAATCGGGTAAGCCAAAGCTTACATTTATATTCTACATTTATCCACAGAAAAATCAACATATCCACAGGTTGTGGATAAATAAGTCCCATAAAACCTACATAAACTGATATTGACAAAATAAACATATCATGCTATCCTGTATCCAGCATGATGACGAGACAGGGTTTGCCCGGTTTAGACTGGGTAGTACTCGGCCTTGGTCGATCGCTTGGCTCTGAATTGAAGTTGGGAGGATGTCTCGATTGTGGTGTTGATATGCGGAGCTTTGAAAAAAGCGTCCGTTACGTCGAAGATAATTTCGGCGGCCTCAACATTGCTGACATTGTTGCGGTAGCCAATGAGTTGGTTGCCCGTGACACGGAAAACAGTCGTCCTCTCTTCTTAGATCAAGATGGCCACATCGAATGTAATGGTTGCGGCGCATATGCATTGCATTTGCTCATCGCAACCACCATGGTGATGTACGGTCTTGATGCCAAGACGGTTCGACAAGCCGTAGAATCCAAGAAATAGTACTTCACGGATTCTTAGTCGGTGCCTGCTGCGTCCGACGAAAAATAAACAGGTAAAGGGACTTCACAGACCAGAAAAGCTGTCCCATCCGAAAGGTTGCTCTAAAATCCTTGAGTGTCAAAGCATGGGTAAAACCGGGAGCTGTCGCAAGACGGCTCTTATCTTTTTTGATTGAATTTTTGGCATAAAACCTTTGATCTAAACTTTTGATTGATCAGTGGGAGCCGCCTCCGAAGTTTTCGCCGGCACCTGAGGTTCTGTGATCATTCTTTGGAGAAGCGCCTTGGAAGTCGAGGTGTTATCTTTGATGTCTCCCAAAAGCTCTACGATTTTATTAACCTTCCAATACCAGCAAAGAATTTCTCGAACTAAGAAAAAAACAAGGATAAGTACGCCGAGGGTTATCAGAAAACTACCAAGATCTACTGGGAAGCCTAAAAGGTTTATTGTTGGATTCGACGTGGTAACGTACCCCATGGAATTAATTATAACCTATCTATTAAACCTGTTCTCCCCTACCCAAATCCTTAAAAACCTGTTAAACTATCCTTGAACTCGCCCGGAAAGGGCTTTTTCTTATAATGCCGGCGCGGTGCCGGCCAACTACACATATGCCATCCACCAACGTCATCATCCGCTTCAATAAGACCTCGTTCGAATTCGGCCAGAAGCCAATTCTCGCCGAGGCGGATTTTTCGGTGCGCGAGGGATCGAAGATTACGCTCATGGGCCAGAACGGTGCAGGCAAGAGCACGATCTTCAAGATGATCACGGGTGAACTGCGGCCGGAGGAAGGCGCGATCAACATCGCGTCGGGCTCGACGATCGCGATCGCGCGACAGGTGCTCCCCCGCGACGAACTGACGCTCACGGTCCGTGAATTTTTCGAAAAAGCATTCCCGGGCAAGAAAGTGTACGACATCGAACCGCGCATCGAGAAAATTCTCGACGTCGTGCATCTCGTCGTCCCGCAAGATCGAAAACTTTCTGCGCTCAGCGGCGGCCAGCAGGCGCGCCTCCTTCTCGCGCAGGCACTCATCCAAGATCCCGACATTCTTCTCCTCGACGAGCCGACGAACAATCTCGACAAGCAGGGCATCGCGCACCTAACCCAGTTCCTCAAGGACTATCAGAAAACCGTCATCGTCATCTCGCACGACGCCGACTTTTTAAACTCATTCACGCAAGGCGTCCTCTACCTCGACATCTTCACGCACAAAGTCGAGCAGTACACCGGTGACTATTTGAAAGTCGTCGAAGAAATCGGCGCGCGGTTGGAACGTGAACGCATGTTAAATGTCCGCTTGCAGAAAGATATTCAGCACCGCAAAGACCAGGCGAACTTTTTCGCGCAAAAAGGCGGCCACATGCGCGACGTCGCGCGGAAGATGAATGAAAAAATCGATTCGCTCGAAGAAGATATCGTCGAGGTTCGGCAGGAAGATAAAACGATCCGGCAGTTCGCGATCCCAGTGCAGGATGATATTAGCGGGACGATATTGGAGTTGAGTTCGGTGTCGATCATGAAGGCACACAAACCGGTTACAAAAAAATTACCAAACGCCGGCATTATTCTCAAGAAAAAAGAGCGCTTGCTGTTGTCCGGTCCGAACGGTATCGGCAAAACGACGCTCCTCGAAAAATTGGCGAGCGGTCACGCAACCGGCGAACATATAGCGAAAGGTGTCCGGATCGGCTACTACCGCCAGGATTTCTCGACATTAAATTTTGATGAAACGGTTTATAAGACGCTCGCGGATGCGATCGATGTCGGTGGGAAAAATTTAACCGAACAGGAACTGCGCTCGACCGCGGCAGGATTTTTGATGAACGCCGAAATGTTAAAAGCTCGCGTCGGCGTTTTGTCGGAAGGCCAGAAAGGCCTTGTCGCATTCGCCAAGCTCGTGCTCGAGCGGCCAGGGCTTTTAATCCTCGACGAGCCTACCAACCACATTAACTTCCGCCACATCCCCATCATCGCCCAAGCGCTCGATCGCTACGAAGGCGCGATGGTGCTCGTCAGCCACGTGCCGGAATTCGTGAAACAGATCAAGATCGATCAGGTGCTGGATTTGGAGAAATTGTAGAGATTTGTTACAATCCCGGAAGAGGTCATCACGTGACATTAACAATATATTTGCCGTCTAAGAATTTTACGTTGCAGCACTTTACTACTTGGTATCCAACCATCGTAGATCTTACCGCGGAAAAGGGTATCGAGCTTATCGCAGGGATATGGGCGTTTCCCCGCGATGTTATGGAAAGACAACCTGGAATCGTCTACTACAGCTCCATCATTTCCAGTACGGATAATTCCGCGCTGAGGATGGCTCGCGTTTGCGAGAGATACGGACATCTTTGCCTATACAATGATGCAATCATCTTCGCAGAGCGCGAACCGCTGAAAGGTGATGCTATGCGAGAATTTGCGGCCAATTGGTTGGATCGGCTGAAAGTGACCGCTTAAGTTGGCATTGATGGACGGAACAACAGATGAGGCGACTTTCGTCGCCTCCTTTTTATCTTTGCAGTAAAAAACGTCCGTCCAAAGTTTTAATCCTTGAACGGACAATACTGCCGCTTATTTATCCCAACTGACCAGAAGCGGAAAAAGCATTTCATGCCAACGGAATGGCTTCTGAAATGACGCATCTGCGCCACAACTACTCGCGAGCTCGTGAACGCTTGAAAGTCCACTGAGAAGTATCGCCAGTATCTTCGGATTTATTTCCTTTGCGCACCGAATGAGTTCGGGGCCATTCATCACAGGCATCTCGTTATCGGTGATGAGTACGTCCGGGGCGAATGTTTGAATCTTCAAAAGAGCTTCGTTTCCATTTCGTGCCGTTTCGACTTGCCATCTACCATCTCGAGATAGTCGTATCACGCCGAGCAGTAGCTGGTCAGGATCGTCGTCTACTAATAAAATCTTCACTATAAATCTCCTTAACTCGTGCTCGATTACTGCCGCCAATATAATATGAAAAAACGTTTCCGTCAAGACTTCCAAGGTCACATTCTGTGACCTTGGATCGGTAACAATTTGGATATCACAATTTGTGATATCCATTTAAGATTATAAAAAATTAATACCTCCCTCTCCGTTCTGGCCTCGGTCCTCTGCTGGGGCCGCCACGCTGGAAACGACTTGGTCCACCCGGCCCGCGACTTGGCCCTCGTGAGCCGCCACCTGAACCGCCTCGATATCCGCCGGAGCCACCCCCGCGATGCATCGGTCTGTCAGGTCGATCTAACGGCGCCGCGACGACACCCGGTCGCATCGGCGGCAATTCCGGCAAACGTGAAACTGATAATGTAGAGCGCATCAGGCGCTCGATTGCCTGGACGTCACGGCGCTCATCGGGACGCGCGAAGGAGATCGCGTGGCCAGAACCACCGGCACGGCCGGTGCGGCCGATGCGATGGACGTAATCCTCGGCGACGGTTGGCAGATCGTAGTTGATGACGAGTTCGATATTTTTGACGTCGATGCCGCGGGCAGCGATGTCGGTTGCGACGAGAACGCGATAGCGGCCGTTTTTGAAACCGTCGAGTGCTTCCTTGCGTTGGCTTAAAGAACGGTTGGAATGGAATTCGACTGACTGATGACCGAGCGCACGGAGATGTGCGGCGATCCGTTTCGCTGAGAATTTTGTCCGCGCGAACACCAAAACCGATCCGCGATATTCCTGCAAAACTTTTTCAAGCAAGCGCGGCTTCTCGGGCTGGGCGACGATAAATAATTCCTGCGTAACATCTTTCGCCGCAGTCCCCGGCCTTGCTACCTCGACACGAACGGGTAACTTCATATACGCTCGAGCCATGCCGATGATGCTCTCCGGCATCGTCGCCGAAAACAACATTGTCTGGCGCTCCGTTGGCAGGAGCGGCAAAATCCGTTTCAGCTGCGGTGCAAAACCCATATCAAGCATCCGGTCGGCTTCATCGAGAACGACAACGCGAACATCGGATAAATTGATTGTCTTCTGTTGTAAGTGGTCGATCATGCGGCCCGGCGTTGCGATCAAAATTTGTGGGCGACGAGCGAGTTCGCGAACTTGCCGGTTCATCGAGTCACCACCAACGATAATGACGGATTTTAGCCCGAGCGGTGTGCCGATTTTTCGGAGTGACTCTTCAACCTGGAGCGCGAGGTCGCGTGTCGGCAGCAAAACGAGAGCGCGGGCGCGAGGATTTTTTAATAATGCCTGGATCAACGGGATGCCAAACGCCAAAGTTTTTCCGGTTCCTGTCTGCGCGACACCGATAACATCCTTGCCTTCGATCGCTTGCGGGATCGATTGCTCCTGGATTGGCGTCGGTGTTTTAAATTCCAGCTTCTCGAGTAATGTTAAAACACTCGGCGAGATGCCGAGTCCTTGAAAGCCGCTACGAGGAGGATTCATATAAATTTAATGTAGCACGAATAGGCCGAAATAGCGAGGCGCAGACGCACCGCGGCGCGGCACGCTGATTACATTCCGAACGATTGTCCGGTGAACAGCGTGAAAATTAGTTGGATCAAAGGAATGAGCAATTGGAAGCCGAAGAACACAAAAATTAAAACGATAAAGATGCCGAAACGTTCAAGGAAATAGAATGCACGGAATGTTGCCGGCGTTTGTGGCAAAGCGGCAAAAAGTATTCGCGAGCCGTCGAGCGGCGGGATTGGGACGAGATTAAAAATTCCTAAAATGATGTTGATGTAGACGACGAGGGCGAGGAGGCCAGCGAGCGTCGCGACGGTTGAGCTCGCGGCGAACGCCGGGACGACGGTTAAAATCCGGACGATAATGCCGAAGATAAGCGCCAGGCCGAAGTTTGTTGCCGGTCCGGCGAGCGCGATCTTTGCGGAGCCGCTGCGCGGATTCTGCAAATTACGCGGATTGTACGGCACCGGTTTCGCCGCCGCAAAAAAGAATGCACCGCCGGTCGCCCAGAGCAACAACAATGGCATCAGGATCGAGCCGAACGGGTCGAGATGGACGATCGGGTTCAGCGTCAGCCGCCCCGCGCGCCGCGCCGTGTCGTCGCCGAGTCGCTCGGCCATGTAGCCATGTGCGATCTCGTGGAGGATCGCGGAAAAGAGCAGAACGAGGAGTTCGAAGATAACGATTGCAATATCCATGGGAATAATTGTAACATGAGCATGATGCCCTTGTAGTGAAATGGATATCACGACTGCCTTCGAAGCAGTAAGTGGGGGTTCGATTCCCTCCGAGGGCACATTCGAAAAGCCGCAACAGAAATAAAATAGGCCGCCCGCAACGCAGGCAGCCTGATTCGATCATGTCCGAGTAAAAGATACTAGACGAAAGATGCACGCCCTTCGAGCCTGGGCCCAATTTCTCGCACTCCGGAACCGCCCGCCCCAGACGCAGAAGATTGAAGCGTGATAATCTTCTTAAATGTTTTTATCGTATGCTTCTCCATCTGAACGTAAAGCATTTTACCCCGCCGCTCTAAAATGCGCGCAACGAAACGCTTTCTGAGTTGAATCACTCCATCTAAGAGGAATGGCCAGTCAACCACGAGATCCAGCATTTTGCGGACGGTCAATTCTTGCAAGTCACCATCAATTTGGAGTACGAGTCTACAGCCGATGGAGGCTTGGTGGGGCGCTCCGAAATCGGCACGCAAGACACAGCAAGAGCCACAAGGGACTTTCACCCTTTTAGCTTCTACGATGGCTGCCTCTCCATTCAGCTCGAGATGATATACGTTGAACTTCTCTTCTATCTCTTCGTCTGACCACTGTTCCAAAAAGGTCATATAAATCTCCTGCCGAAAACCATACATCATTTCCCATTTTTATGCAAGCTTTTTGTTCGGCAATTTTACAAAAATCCGAAAATGATATAAATTTTAACGGAGCGGAAATCAATAGCCGCTTCATACGAAGCACGCCCCTATAGCTCAGTTGGTAGAGCAGCTCCCTCTTAAGGAGATTGTCCGAGGTTCGAATCCTCGTGGGGGCACACCTTGGTTCAGTCCTTAATTTATTCCCCGCTGCAGCCGCCGTTACATGAAGGATCTGAATAGTTTGGTCCTTGGCCTGTATAGGTGCAAACACTTGATTCGCAGGAATACTGTGGATAAGAAGCTTCGGCGACGCATGCATCGCTGCATGTCGAATCGTCGGCTGGATATGTAGCGCCGTTCTCAACCGCAATGCAAGATCCGTCGCTCGCGCACGTGTAGCCGGCGCCTCCTTCGGATGGGGGCTCAGTTGAGGATTCGGTTGGCACGCAAGAGTTCCCTTCCTGATCATACCCATCTGCGCAACTACACTGTGTCGTGCCATCACTCAACTCGAAGCATAAATTGCTCGTAGAGGTTCCGTTTGATGTTGCATAGCATTGCCCGCTCGACGATAAAAATCCTGAATTGCAATCTCCACCGGGGCTAGACAAGCTCCCCCCTTCGACGCATTTGGCTGAATGCATGTCGTATGTCGTCCCCGGTTCACATTCGCATTGATACCCATTCTCACTTGCAACTTGATTCATACCACAAGACGAAACACAGTTGAGCCCAACGACATTATAGAGACCGGTCGTCGAACAGGAATCATTACATTCATTCCGAATTGAGAGACTGCCGTCACTATTCGTCGTGACTTCTTGATAAAAATTTCCCGTAGGACAACTCTGGCATGACACTGCACCCTGTGCATTTGCAATCGGTAGTTGTCCGTCTGGGCATGATTGGCAAGAATACGCATTCGTACCTGGACTCTGCAATAATATTTGCGTTGGATTTTCACAACTCCATCCCAATAAATTGGCACTCGTGCACGTTACCGGAATATTTGTATTGGAGCGAAGATCTGCCAGAACAGCTTTATCATCCGATGTAAATGTAGCCCCAGCAGGTTGGGATGAAGCATCATAATACATAACACTATTAGGAGTGGATGCATGACTTAGACCCATACAGTGGCCCATTTCATGTGTGATGACTTGCTGTAAGAATCCATTGTTTCCTTTTGCAACTTGAGCTGCATATTCCGATCCCAAACTGGGCGTGGATAAATCGATATTGCAAACACTCGTTCCATCCACGAGAACAATTGGGATTGATTGAGCCAAAACCGATGCATCATTATCAATTAAAGAATTTTCCCATATGACGTTAATTGTTGCCACGCTACTGTTGCTTACAACAGGTGGCGCTCCTGCTGCACTGATGGTCGCAGCTGCCCCATTTGCTGCAGATTCTGTCGTTGAACAAGAAATTCCGGAGGGGTTAGACCCCGAAGGACAATCTATTGATACACTATAATTTGTAGCGTTCGCTAGGCCATAGACCTTACCATTAGGGAATGTGTTAACGGCCGCCGTTGCGCTACCTATATTTGCTTTACACAAAAATTCATCGCTACTCGCATCTGCCGTGTTGTTATAGACATATCCATCAAGCGTTGGCGCGCCAACAGCCGTACTTGCATCATAATCCCCGATCGCCGCAACAAACGTGCCGTTTGGTGTTGTAACAAGATAGGAAACGTCGCCATCCTGATCCGTTACTCCTCCCAAGATAGTCAATCCGGCATTCTGTACAATATTCAATGCCCCGGCGAGACTGGATGCTGCGCGCAACTGCGCTAAAATAGCCGGAATGGAAACCGACATCGTTTGAGTACTAATACTTGCCCCAGCGCCCACCCCCACCTGAACCGTCGCAGAAACTCCCACGCCTGGATTGCTGACCTCGACAGTGAACGGCGAGGAAGCTGCCGCGATGCCGGCGAGCGAAACATTTATCTGCTTTGAACCCTGATATGTAATGGGAAGATCGATCTGATTGTTCATGATGACGATATATCCCGAGGTGGAAGAAGCGAAAGAGCCATAAAGGATAAGATCGGCGTCACCGGGGTTAACGATGTTTATTGTTTTTTCGTATTGATTGGTTGTCGGATTATATCCCTGGACGGAGCTCAGAACCGGCGGCGCGATGGTTGTAGACGTGTAGGCGGGCGAGGTTCCGTGGGAATCACTGACGGTGACCGTAAAAGATTGGCTTGGCGCGGTGGTCCCGAGTGAGACTTCGATGAATGATTGATTTTGAACAAGAACGGCTATCGATTGCCCATTGAACGAAACTGTGTTTCCCGAGTTATCAAATACTCCTTCAATCGAGAGGTAGTAGCTACCCCCTACTGGTAACGATGCCGGAGGAGTTACATAGGCATACGTAATACTCGGATTGCTCGCCGTCGTCTGTGCGCCGAGCGGCGATCCTTTTTCGGTTGGCGCCGGCGGGCCGCCCGAAGCCGGAGCGCTCCCCTCAACCGTCGTGCCTCCCGACCAAACATAATTGCCGAGCGATGACACCCACCAGAGGGCGGTCGTCACGCCGTCTTCGGTGACGCTTTGGCCGGTGACTTCGTTTGACGCGATGAATGTATCGCCCTGCACGAGCGTTTGCGAACCGGCGAGTGGTGCGGTCGTATTCGGTGCGGAGCGGACGTTTAACGACGCCGCGGTTACGAGGATCGTTACGGGGAAATTCGCAACAGGAGTGGTGTTCGCAGCTCCTGGGGTGGTATTCGCCCCGGACGCTCCAGACGCTCCCGGCGAACCGGCTCCTCCATTCGAAAAGAAATTCTGTATTGCCGGGTTAATCGTCTCTATGCCGGGGCCATCGAGCGCATCGGGAGTAGCCCACGATCCTGCCGCACTCGTCGTCACGGTAAAACTTGCCGAACCGGATTCGGGCGATTCGAGAAGGAGCGATGACACAACCACCGTATGAATTCCGACCGCGATGGCGCCGATCGGAATATTGAGCTGGTTTGTACTCTGGTAGCTTGGTACGACGAGATTTCCATCAATCACCACCTCATTGCCCGTTGCACCAAAATATCCATAGAGGACGATGTAGGTATTTTGTACGGCGGTTCCGTTGGTATATAAACCGGTTGCAGGGTTGAAACCTTGGATGCCAGTTATGGAGTTGGTCGATCCAGAGGGTGTTTTGGTCGGAGTGGCTGGCGGGGCGGGAGGCGTTGGTGGCGCAGGAGTCGCAGGAGTAAGATCGGAGCAACTCGCCCCGAGCGCAGTCGCAAGCTGCGTTTCGGTCATTGTCGCGATACAACCAGGAACGAGCGCACCGGGGATGCAATATCCCGGTCCACCCTGCCCTGCGCCCGGCATGCCGCAGTTGAATGCGAGCGATTGATCGGTGTATGCGCAGTCGAGGCCTTGGTGGTTGGCTACGCAGGCATCATACGTCGCACCGAACTTTGCCTGGCACGCGACTGCAATTGCCGCGTATCCTGATTGATTGAACGTACTTGATGGGAATGAACATGCTGGCAATGAATCGCCCGGCGAAAGTGGCGTGCCGCAATATGAGGCCGTCGTGCCGGGATAATAACAGACGGTCGTGTTGATCCCATTGGACGTCGGGTTGAACGTAGTACCGCCAACGGCGCAATCGGCGTCGCTACTGCAGGCGATGAATGGCGCTGGAGTGGTTGCCGCGCGGGAATGAGGAATGGCAATTGCTGAAAACGCGAACACGCCGGCGGCGATGATAATGGCGACACCGAGAACCCAAGCAGATCGCTTCATCATAATGTTTTTATTTTACCATAATGTTATCCACAGCGTGAATATGGTATACTATGGGCAAACCGATGAGACGGCTTGCCCCTGAGACACCGTTGTTTGAAGCACTTGGAGCCAAAGCTCCTTACTTGCGCCGTCTTGAAAATCTCGGCCTGCATACGGTCGGCGATTTGCTCGCCCACTTCCCTACCCGCTACGAAGATTTCTCGAAGGTCTATACTGTCGCCGAGCTCGAACCGGGCCAGCAAGCAACCATCCAAGCTGCCGTCGAGGATGTCCGCACGCGCCGCACGCGCCGCGGGTTGACAATCGTCGAAGCGACACTGCTCGATGAGTCCGGCTCGATCCGTGCGGTTTGGTTTAATCAGCCATTCGTCGCAACTGCGCTACGGCCGGGTCGTATCGCGAATTTTGCTGGAAAAATTTCTATCTCGGACGAAAGCGAATTATATTTAAATCATCCGGCGTATGAGATTTTGAAATCGTCGACGATCGGCGCGGATGGCGTGGGCGTAGAAACGCGCCACACGGCGCGCATCATCCCCATCTATCCCGAAACGCGCGGGCTGACCTCGCGCGGCATCCGGTTCGTCATGCAAAATATTTTGCGGCGCGTGCAATCAATGAAGGAATGGTTACCGGCGGAGACGTTGTCGGCGCTCGATCTACCGGAAGTCAACCAGGCGTATCATGCGATCCATTTCCCGCCGACGATTGAGCATGCTGCGGTCGCCCGTCGTCGATTCGATTTCGAAAATATATTTTTGTTGCACCTTTTTAATTATGAACAAAAGATGAAAATGGCGCAGGAGCATGCGGCACCGATCGCGACGGACATCGAGCGGGTCAAGATGATGCTCGCTGCGCTACCATTCGAGCTGACGGTTTCGCAGAAGCGCTCGCTTTGGGAAATTATCCAAGATATGGAAAAATCACGGCCGATGAACCGTTTGCTGCAGGGCGACGTCGGCTCGGGCAAAACCGTCGTTGCCGCAATCGCCGCAGTCATGGCCGCCGAAAACGGCTATCAAACTGCGTTCATGGCCCCGACAGAAATTTTGGCGCGGCAGCATTTTCAGACGATGAAGAAATTGCCCGGCGCAAAGCCGTCGATCGGATTGCTAACGGCGAGCGAAGCTGTCGCTTTTTATGGCGACGGTATGGAATCGAAATTGTCGAAGGATGCGTTCAATAAAAAAGTTACCGCAGGCGAGATTATGATCGTTTTCGGCACTCATGCGCTTATCCAAAAAAATATCGCGTTCAAAAACTTGGGATTTGTTGTTATCGATGAACAGCATCGGTTCGGCGTCCGCCAGCGGCAGGCACTCGCGCGCGCGACAGGAAACAGCACCGGGAAACTGATGCCACATTTTCTATCGATGTCCGCAACGCCAATTCCCCGCACGTTAATGTTGACGGTCTTCGGCGATCTTAATCTTTCTTTAATAACCGAACTGCCATCCGGCCGGAAACCGATCGAAACAAAAATCGTTTCGCCCATCGAGCGCCAGGCGACGTATAATTTTATCCGCGCGCAGATCGGCGAAGGCCGGCAAGCATTCGTTATTTGTCCACGTATCAACCCAGCGGAAGAGGAGGAGGGCAAGAAAAAGGAGAGCGAGTTAAAGTCGGTTACGGAGGAGTATGAAAAACTGTCGAAGAAAATATTTCCGGAGCTGCGCGTTGCGATGCTCCACGGCCAGATGAAGCCGCGCGAGAAGGAGGAAATCATGCGTCGGTTTAAGGACCGGCGCGGCGCGCGCGGCGAAGCCGATGGCATCGACATTCTCGTATCAACCTCCGTTATCGAAGTCGGCGTCGACATACCGAACGCGACGATCATGATGATCGAAGGCGCCGACCGGTTCGGCCTTGCGCAACTCTATCAATTTCGCGGGCGCGTCGGGCGGGGGGAACACCAGTCGTATTGTTTTTTGTTCACCGACTCGACGGCCGCGACGAGCGGCGCACGTCTGCATGCAATTATAGATGCGAAAAATGGTTTCGAGCTTGCAGAAAAAGATCTCGAGCTTCGCGGGCCGGGACAATTTTTCGGGGATGTGCAGACTGGGTTTCCCGATGCGGCGATGAACGCGTTACAGGATGCCGAGCTCGTGAAATCATCGCGCGAGGCGGCAACGGCAATTCTTGCAAAAGATCCGGCGCTCGCTGGATATGGCGCGTTAAAGAAACGATTCGACGACTTCAAGAAGTCGGTGCACCGGGAGTAGGCGTCGCGCTGACCGCGCGCCGTCCTTTCGGCGTGACCCAAAAGCCGAGTCGCGCGCGGCCGCCGAGTGCGAGGCGCGTTTGTGCTTCGATGCCGGGGATGGCGCCGAATGCGATCAGCGTGAACGGCATCAAAATCCACTGCAAAACGTAAATTAAATAATTCATCGCGCCTACGTTGCCATTTTTCCGCGGCGGCAAAAACATAAGGGCCATAATCGCGGAGCTCGCGACGCCGACCATCGAGAGTGAGATGATCCAGCGCGTTATGTGCGGCAAGCTGTATGCGAGGAGCGAGGTACCGTAGTGGCGGCCACCGAGGAACAGCGGCAGCCAACCGAGCGCGAAAATCATCAGTGAATTTGTTGACCACGAGTGATAACCTTCGATTGCGTTGAACGTCCAGTACCAGCGGCGTTTCGCTTTCGGATTTTGATGAAATCCTTCGAGTAGGTATGGCACGTTTTCTGCGCCCCAGGCCCAGCGCCGCTGCTGTTTATAAATATTTTTTAATGCGCCCCAAAACGTCGGCGCGATTGGTGCGTCCATCGAAACCGGAAAAAAGAGCGGCTCGACACGGAAGTCGCCGCCGTACCGGAAATATCCTTGCCAGAAAATCTGCGAATCCTCGGACACGATATTGCGATTCCAAAAACCGATATCGACGAGTGCCTGGAACGGGATGGATTGGGATGAAAAAGATGTTAAACGCTCCGGACGCGACTGCTGCATCATTTGCCAAAACGTGCAGGAAAACGAAACGACGCGCGCGAGCGCAGGCGCTTCGTAAATATTATTGGTAAAAAGCGGGACGGGTTGATAGATCGCGCGCAGCGGATCGGGTGCGGTCAAAAAAACGTACGTCAACCGGCCGAAATATTCCGGGAAAATCTGCGTATCGACGTCGAACACCGAAACCAAAATCTTTTTATAATCGATGCGGTCGCGATCGATAATCGCCTCTTTCGCGCGAGCTGCCGCCCATGCCTCATTCGATCCCTTGCCGGGAATCTCGCCGAGCAGATCGGCCGGATGAGTTGTTATTAAAAATTTGTGAAATGCCCCACTAAATTCTTTTTCGATCTTCCGCCCAACTTCCTGTGCCATATCCCCTGCCCGCTCTTCGAGCGCGAGAACAACGATGAACTTATCCGATGGATAGTTTGCCCGCGTCAGCGACTCAAAACTTTCGCGAACGACTTCATACGGCTCATTGTACATCGGCAAAATGATCAGATGATATAAATCTTGCCAGGAAGATTCACGAGCCGGCAATTCGCGGACTTTCTCGAGCCAATTCGTTTTCATATTCGCCCGCATCTGTGTAAACGTCGCGCGGAGATGGAATGAAAGGTAGACCGTTTTTAACAGCCAATACGTATCAAACAGGATGATAAAAATCGAAACCCAGACCGGCAGGAGCCAAGAGAAAAGGACCATCGCAAGAAGCGTGGCCCAGGTCAGGGCTGCCGGGATTACTTCATAGAGGCGTACACGTAGCATCCGCCCAATTCTACTTAACTACGCTACTGAGTGCAACTCGAGAGCTGTGGAATGATCTGGCCGATTGTTGTAATCAAGCTTTGTATTCCGGACGTAACAGCGGGCGAAACATTACCCGCAGACAAGACATTGAGCGCTCCCTGTAACGTCGAGACCAAGCTTGCAAGTGTCGTTGCCGCCGCGGCCGCCGAGCAACCGCTCGGGGGAGAGTTTCCGCCGCTGCCGCTAGTGCCTAACCCATTGCTTTGGACTACGTTGGTAATCATGGCATATGCCGCACCCAACGAAGAGCCGAACGATGTCTCCGGTTGAAGCGGCGTCCCCTTGCCGCTTGTCGCTGTCACCGCGAACGTGATCGATCCTGTTTTCGTTGTCGGTGGAACTCCCGAGAGCGTCGCAGCGACACTGGCGGAATGGTTGCCTGGTTCGATTCCGGTAATAGAAACATTAATCTGATTGATACTCTGGTAGCTCGGCGTCACGAGCGTTCCATCAATCTTCACGACATTACCGATGGTGCCGAAGTTTCCATACAGGACAATGAAAGTATTCTGGACAGCGGTTCCGTTCGTGTAATCGCCGGTCGCGGGATTGAAGCCCTGCATGCCGGTGATCGGGTTGGTAGCTGTTGAAGTTGTACTCGATGGATTTGCCGGCGGCGGCGGGGTGGTGCTGCTCGAAGAAGTCAAGGAAGAACAACTTGCTCCAACAGCTGTCGCAAGCTGGGCTTCGGTCATCGTCGCAATACAACCGGGAACCAACGCACCGGGGACGCATAGGCCGGGACCACCCATGCCTGCGCCCGGCATGCCACAGTTTGCTGCAAGTGTCTGATTTGTATATGCGCAGTCGAGGCCTTGGTGGTTGGCAACACAAGCGCTGTAGGTTCCCCCGAATAAGGCTTGGCAAGCGATCTGGATTGCCGCATTGCCTGCTTGGTTAAACGTACTCGTTGGGAATGAACATGCTGGCAATGAATCGCCCGGCGAAAGTGGCGTGCCGCAATATGAAGCTGTTGTTCCAGGATAATAACATACGGTCGTGTTGATCCCGTTGGACGTAGGATTATTTTTGCCAACGGCGCAATCAGTATCGCTGCTGCAATATACGTTCGCGCCAGTTGATGCCGACGTCGTCTGGGTTGGCGCAGAAGCGAGTGTAGGAGTTTGACTCGGTGTCGACGGGAGACATAAGCCATTCGTACAAGCATATCCTATGCCGCAACCTGCTGCACCGCCACATTGTGCCGGAGTCGTGCAGCCTGCCTGAGGGGTTCCGGGGTTGAAACAATATTGGCCGCCGACGGTGCATTCAGCATTGCTGCAACAGGCATAATTACAAGCGGAAGTGGCAGCGTTGGAATGAGCTATCTGCACATATGAAAAGCATAGCGCAAGAAGCAAGAAGCCGAAACCCAGAATCAATCGTGATTTTTTCATACTTTTATTATAACATACCGAACCATAGCCGATCGAGTGAATACATTCCCCCGCCGAGGGCGAATAGCGCGATGACACCGGCGAGAATCAGGAGATCGAGTTCCCAGCCGCCGATGAACGGCATTTTTTTAGCGAGACGCCAGATGATAATGACTACGAATTCGATTATAAAAAGTGCTGCGACCGGACCGGTGGCGAGGCCGACTAAAATTAAGAAGCCACCGAAGAATTCGAGCAGCGCCGCGATTGTTCCGGACAATTTGCCCGGCTTGAAGCCCATCGCATCAAAATTCTTTGCCGTTTGCTTCAGGTTGCGAATCTTTGGCCAACCATGTGCGATGAAAATGGCGCCTAGGGCGATGCGAAGGATAAGCACCGGCCACTGGTCATACAGGAAGTAGAGCGGGAACATGTTTTTATTATATCATATTCATCATTCGCGCGGCGCGGCGGGCTTCTTAAACACCCAAAACTTGTAGCCGAAAAAATTCCATATGAACGAAACGGCGATGCCGGCGAGCGGTGCAACGATGTTGATCCAAATATGCGAATCGGCGGGGCCAAGGATCTTTGTTATGGTCGCCGCTGCCGTGCTTAACACTAATCCTACGAGCGCGACCCCGTAGAAACCGCTGACCTCACCCGCGTTCGCTTTTCCATGCACGTCAAACGTCCAGTATTTATTCCAGAAAAAGCTGTTGGTTGTCGAAAATAAAAAGCATATCGCCACAAACACGGCGAAACGCACGTTGCTTATCATGGCCGAGCCATACCAAAAGGTTTCGAGATTTAATATGCCGGCGTAAATGAAACTATTTAACGTTCCAACGGCGGCGAATTGGGCGAATTGGTAGAGGCCGCGCAAACCGCGGACGGCTGTCGCCAGCATTTTTATAATCCAGAGGGCGAGCGGGGCGAGGATGAGGAAGAAAACAAAAATGCCGGCGCGAACCAGCGGCGTAAGATACGCCAGGTCATGCGCCGGCACATTGTTTGCGAGAATTGGCTGGATGAGCAATCCGACGGCGGCGCCGATGATAAAACCGCTTAAGAGGTCGCGCCGCGGCATCGTCGTCATGATCGCGTTATTTTAACTCGTAGGTCACCGTCACGTTATCCGTAACTTGCTGCGTTCCCGGTGCGAGCGACGGAGTAACCGGTGCGCTCGTTGCCCCGCCCGCAGCCATCGCGTACACCGGCTGTGGTCCCGGCACCAGGATGTTTGATGACTCGCTTACCGTCACGACTTCGCCGAGCGACGCGCCCGCTTGCGCGGCCATCTGGCCGGCTTCGGTCGAGGCGTTCGTCAGCGCGATGCCACGCGCGATCGCGGTAAACTCATCCGGATTCTGGAATGTAAAGTTGACGCCGCCAATTTGGTTCACGCCAAGCGGTGCGAGGCCGCCGAGAACCGTTGCCACTTGCGTCAGGTCCTTGATTTTGACTTCTACGGTTTGTGTCAGCGTATAACCTGTTATATCATTCCGCTGCGACGCCTGATCGTAAATATAATTCGGCTGGAGGTCGTAGCCCGTTGTCGCAACATCGCTCGACGCGATGTTTTGTGCGCCGAGAAACTGCATCACCGCGCCTATCTTTGTATTGTTGTTGTCGCTCAGCGTCTGCGGATTCGTCCCCTGCGTTACGACAGAGAAATCGACGACCGCTTCATCCGGCGTCGCTGTCGTCATCCCTTGCGCACTGACGGTTATCGTCCGCGCGGGCGTGAACGAACCCTGCCATGCGAGCGTTGCCGGTATCGCAAACGCCACTAAAAACAAGATTAGAATCGCTATAAACGCTGTCATCACTCCCCAAAACGGTTTCATTGATTTGTCCATAATGTTATTTTAATTATTTTATTTTGCTGTTGCCGCTATTATTTTTCCGAACTCTACCGGCTTTAAACTTGCGCCTCCGACCAGTGCGCCATCGATCTCTTTATATTGTATATAATTGCCCGCATTTTTGCCATTGACCGAGCCGCCATAGAGAAATATGATTTTGGCGCCACTTATTTTCTTCGCTTCGTCTTTCATGAATTTTGCCATTGCCCGTGCGTCTTCAGGGTTATCATTCCGTCCGCTGCCGATCGCCCAGATCGGTTCGTAGGCGATGGTCAATTTTCCTTTTATCCCGGCGAGTATCCCGGGGAGGTCTTTTTTTAATTGACTTTTAATGAATGCTTTTACGGCGGCCATTCCCTTTTTTCGAACCGCGATCGGCTCGCCGACGCAGAGAATAACGTTCAGATTGTCTTTTAACGCCAATTTAATTTTTGCATTTATCATCTCGTCGGTCTCTTTCAGATAACGGCGGCGTTCCGAGTGGCCGATGATAACGTATTTCGCGCCGAGCTTTTTTACCATGCTTGGGCCGACGGCGCTCGTGAACGCACCTCGTTCTTCCCAAAAAATATCCTGCGCGCCGATTGCAAGGTCTTTTTTTGCCCGCGCTGATATTTTTCGATACGCTTCGGTAATCTCTTCGATATATACAAACGGTGGGCAAACGACGACGTCGGCGTTCGGGCGCTTGATCGCTGCGATTTCTTTAAATAGCTTTGCCGCTGCCGATTCGGTTCCAGGATTTTCCTTCCAATTCGCTACAATCAATTTGCGCATAATGGAATTTTACCATACTATATAAAAGATTTTCGGGCCCCCGCGGCAGCCGCGTGCGCCCTCGTTCGCTGACAATAAATAAGCTAGCTTATTTGTTGCCAGCTCGCTTCGGGCCCATAGTAAAGTGGTATTACGCGGCATTCGCATTGCTGAGGCGGGAGTCCGATTCTCCCTGGGTCCACACGATTAATTCTCCAACTTCAACGACACCACCTTCGAGCTGCCATCTTCGGCGAGCGTCACGCCGTAGAGGATGTCGGCGGCTTCCATGGTCGCGCGATTATGCGTGACGACGAGGAATTGCGTGTGTTTCGAGAAATTTTTTAACATTTCGCTGAAGCGGCGTGCGTTGCGTTCATCGAGTGGCGCGTCGATTTCGTCGAGGACGAGGAATGGCGGCGGGCTGACGGACACCATCGCGAACAGTGCGGCGATACCGACGAGCGAACGTTCGCCGCCGGAGAGCGCGTCGAGCGACGTAATTCGTTTGCGCGCGAGCTTCAATTCGATTTCGACGCCGCCGGGCTTTTGCAACAGCGGGTCGGTTTCTTCGTCTTTTGCGTCAGTAATTATCCCCTCGCCGTCCGCCCCGTTCTCATTATCCTCACCGGCGCCCCCGCCAATCTCCTTCGGCTTCTGCACTTTCAACTTCGCCCCGCCCTCGCCAAACATAGTTTTGAAAAATTCATTAAATGCGTCGTTGATTTTATGTAAGGATTTATCAAATTCGGTTTTAATCTTTTCCGAAAGCTCATGCATCAACGCGGTAAGGTCAGTAACAGCTTTCTCGAGGTCTTCAGATTCTTTCGTCAAAAACGCATAGCGCGTCTCCGTATCCTGTGCCTCTTTCATTAATGCCTGATCCACTTCGCCGATCGACGCCAGCTCGCCGCGCAACCGGAATAGGCGCTTCTCCATATCCTGCAGCTCGACGGATGAGAAAGTTTCCGCGGCGACCTTTGTATCGCCGTTTTTTGCCGCCATAGCAAAATCCTCCGCATGCCGCCCGGCTTGTTCGATTTGCCGAACAACCTCCTCGCGCCGCAAATCGAGCCGTTCCTTCTCGAGCACGCGTTCGCGATTTCGATTTTCCCATTCCCCTATTTTATTTTTCGCCGCTTGAACCGCCGCGACTGCATCCTTGAAGGTTTTATAAAATCCTTCCTGGCTTTCTTCGAGTGATTTTTCCTGCGTGCGCAAATCAGCAAGTTCTTTTTCGAGCATGCGAAGATCCGCCGTCAGTTTTTCGAGTTCTTTTTTCATACCTTCTGGCACGCCTGACTTTTTCATCGGTGCCTCTTCCTCATCGTTCGCTCGCGCACCTGCCTTCGCCGCACGCTTCTCACGCCGTTCCGCATCCTCGATCACGAACTGCATCTCTTCGATAATCGTTTCGACGACCGCTTGTAGCTCACGCGGATCTTCGTTCAACGCCAACTCAAGCTCGGTTTTTAACTTTTTTATAAGATCGGTTAACTTTTCGAGCTCGTCATCGTCATCCGCACTGCGATTATTTTTCTCCGCTGGCCCACCTGTGCCCGTCGCGGGCTGCGACCGAGCAATTTCGATCTGCGCTTCGAGCCGGCCGAGATCTTTCTGCGATTCGCTCCGCCGCTCGAGCAACGCCCGCACGGTCTCCTTTATTTTTGCCAGTTCACGCTTTTCTTCCGGCTGGCTCGCTTCAACTTTCGCCTGACGCGCCTCGGCTTCGTGTAATTCCTTTTCAAGCGCGTCGAACTGTTTTTTGTTTTCCGTGATTGCCGCTTCAGCTGCCACCGTTTTAATTGAAATTTCATGCAGCTGCGATCCAAAAAATTGGCCTTCGAGCGTCTGTAATTCTTCTTCAAGCGCATCGCGCCGTTCCCAGCGGCTCGTCTGGCGCTTCAGCGAACGCAAATGCGGCAGAATTTCCCCTACCAGCGCCTTTGTCTTCTCGAGATTGATCCGCGTATTTTTCAGACGCCGTTCCGCATCGGCTTTTTTAATTTGATATTCGCGGAGGCCCAATACCTCTTCTATCATCTCGCGCCGCTCTGTCGGTGTTGAGCGGACGAAAAGGTCGCTATTTCCCTGGCCGATGATCACCATACCGCGGCTGCCGAGACGTGCTTTTGCAAAAAAATCGACAAGGTCGCGTAATAAAACCTCTGATTTATTTAAAAAATATTTACTATCGCCGCCGCGAGAGATCTGGCGGGTAACAACGACTTCTTCGAAATCTACTGGAAAAAACTTATTTTTATTTTCGAAATATAAACTGGCACTTGCGACGCCGACCCGCGCCCGCTTCGGTGTCCCTGCGAAGATCAAATCTTCCACTTTTCCTCCGCGAAGGTTCTTACTGTCGCGCTCACCCAACAGCCACCGAATACTTTCGACAACATTGGTCTTGCCGGATCCATTTGGACCCACGATACCTATAATTCCCGCCGGGAATTCCAAGACCGTCTTCCCTGCAAAAGATTTAAAGCCGTTCAGTTCGAGCCGTTTCAATAGATGGGGCATGGAAAAAATTATTTATATTTCTTTAATGCATTCTTCGCCGCCTCGATCTCGGCTTCCTGCTTCGACGGCCCCTCGCCAGAAGCGATCAGCTTGCCGCCAAAATAAACTCCCATCCTGAACGTCCGTTTATGCGCCGGGCCCGCTTCATCGAGTACGTTATAGTTCGGCGTAACTTTTAATTTTTCCTGGACAATTTCCTGCAATTCACTTTTTGCGTCGCGATAGCTTTTTGTTTCCAATACGTCGTCGAGGTTCGCCATCACGAATTTTTTTACAAAACCGCGGACTTTTTCGAGACCCTGGTCGACATATATCGCGCCGATGACCGCTTCGATCGCATTCGCCAAAATAACTTCACGCGCGCGGCCGGTATCTTTCCGCTCGCCGCGCGACATTAAAATAAAACTCTGGAGGCCGACGGTTTCGGCGACGCGCGCGAGGATTTGGTAGTTGACGAGTGCGGCGCGCAAAACCGTCAATTGGCCCTCCGGTTCCTTCGGGAATTTTTCGAACAATTCTTCGGAAACGAGCAACTCTAAAACAGCGTCCCCGAGATATTCGAGACGCTCGTTATGCGGCAGGCGCCAACGCGGATACTCGTTCAAATATGAACGATGCGTAAGTGCCTCTGTCAATAAATCTTCTTTTTTAAAATTGACGCCGAGTTTTTTTTCTAATGCAGATAACTCCATATTCGGAAAATACATCTGCCATTCTCATGAAAACGGGCGAACCCGCGTCCGTGAGGATGGTAGCTGTGGTTAATTATTTTTTGATCATTTCAGGTCCAGTTGCCGGATGCATTTCGCGATAGATCGTTCCAAGAACGCCATTGATAAACCGTGCGGCATTCGGTCCGCCATAATTTTTTGCTAATTCGATCGCTTCGTTGATTGCCACTTTCGGCGGCACCTCGTCCGGATTTGCGAACAGTAATTCATAGAGACCGATGCGCAAAATGTTGCGGTCTATGATCGCTATTTTCTCGAGCGGCCATTCGGGAGCGGCTTTCCGGATGATGTTGTCTATCTCTTTAAAATGTTCAGCGACGCCCTGCATAATTTTCCAGCCGAACTCGGGCTCATCAACGCCGGGCGCAAACTCGGCCATATTTCGCTCGAGTATCGCCGTCACATCTTTCTTTTGACCATAAAAATCCCACTCGTATAACGATTGCAAAATTACTGTTCGTATAAGGTGCCGAGTGGCCATCTACTTGTAAATTTACTCCTGTTTCCGAAATACTGCAAACTGCGTGGCGCCGCCCTGCGGCTCGCCGCTACTTCTTGCCGCACTGCGGGCAAACCCGGTGCGCCATCTTCGGCGCGCCACAGTTTTTGCAAACGAGCAAGCGTTCCTTTTTCATAGCCAAATGCGACCGGCGGCGGCCGACCTTGCCTTTGGAATGATGTTTTACTGGTACGCCTCCCATTGGTTTATCGTTAGATTGTAGCGGCTTTCTTGATGAAAGTCAATCGGTGGACGACGGATGGGCCGTATTGCGCAATTGCCGTCTGGTGGATTTTTGTTCCATAGCCCTTATGGATTTCGAAACCATACTTCGGATGCCGCTTTGCCAGCTTTTTCATGAATCGGTCGCGATGGACTTTGGCGATTATCGAAGCGATCATGACGGCCTCAATAGTTTCATCCGCTTTGACCATCGTGTTCGCCGCAGTATTTTTTGCCTGCCATTTTTTGTTGCCGAGATAGAGGCCGCCATCGAGGAATATCGGAATTGAAAATCGCTCGCCGGTTTTTAATAATTTTTTAATTACACGCTGCGCCGCCAAATTGGCAGCCTGCGAAATATTCCGTTTCTCGATCTGGCGGGGATATACACGCGCGACGACGAATGAGATTTTTGGATGCGTGATAAATAATTTGTACCACTGTTCCCGCTGCTTCGCGCTCAGTTTTTTAGAATCTTTTAATGTGACGAGGTTGGTCGCGAATGATAATCGGCCGCCAATTGCTGCAGCGGCAACGACGACCGGACCAGCGAGCGCTCCGCGCCCAACTTCGTCGATTCCGACAACCATCCTCGTTTTTACATATACTGCCATGTCGCCGGATCGATATCGCCATCGGCTTTGAAGAGCATGACGCCACGCAGGCCATCGGCTTTAGCCACTTTAATTTCGTCGGCAATCGACGTCGCGTCCGGGAAGCTGACGAAAAATGTCGTCGTCGCATTCGCGGGCGGAGGCGTGTCGAAAATCAGCGGCTCCGTCGAAAGAACATCGGTCACCAAGATCGGCGGCTCGGATAGATAGGTTGACGATGTATACACGAAGCTCAGCTCATCCGCATTGTCGCGCGTTGGTGTTATGTCCATCGAGGCAGCGCGCTCCATCGCATCGAGATAATCGAATGCGCGGACACGCGTGTACGTCGTAACGCCGCTCGTCCATGAAACTTCATATTCATAGCCATACGTCGGAATACCGAGCATCACTTTTTTCGGATTGATATACGGCAACGTATCACTCAGCACCTGCTTTATCCAATCCGGATCCGCGACCGGTGCGTAGAGTTGGCCATCGCCTTTCGTTGCGTTCAGTTCAACATCAATCGTATCCTCGTCATAGGCCATAGCACGCACTTCGTCGCAGTATTGGTTGAGCACGCTGTAATTTTCCGGATACGGGATGCTCGTAATATTCGTCGGGATCGTTTGATACAGATCGACGGGCGGTGTGCGCGCTTCGATGGTGCAGGTCAATTCTTTTCCGGCAGGATGCAAACGCTCGGCGAGGCCTTCTATAAATAACGAGTAGTACGGGCGGGTGTCCGAATCCATGCTTTCGAAATCGATATCGATGCCGTCGAAATTTTGCGCTTTGACGAGTGCAGCAATTCTATTTTCTTCCGCTTGCCGCGATGCCGTGCTCGACAGCAGGTTATAGATCGCGGTCGGATCGAAATCGGCAATCGTCGGAATTATTTTTATATTGTCCTCTTTGACCGCGCTGAACCACGGCGCCCAACTGCCATTACCAATATTCAGATCGTCAATCAGCGCTCCGCCACTGCCGATTTCGTATGAAAATGGGCTCACCTCATTAAGCTTGTCCAGATTTTGAGAAATGTTCGCCGCACCGTTCTGGCCCTGCCAGTATGGCAGCCAGACGCCATAATAAAATGGGGTTGTCGCTGCAAAAACGCCGATCGGCACGCATGCCGCCAGTACTATGCCAATAATAAGAATTTTTTTGGGCATTTAAAGGCGTTTAATCAATTATTAATACGAATGTGTCGCCCATTTTTCACAATGAAACCTTCGTGGGCAAGTGATTGGAGAATTTTCGAAACCTTCGTAGGTGGTTCGACGAGCTTCTCTATTATAGACGATATGCTGATTTTTTTCTTGCTTCCTGCATCGCCCGCATCGTCCGCCGCAATCAGTTCACGCAGGATTTTTCCACGGATTTCCCGGTCGGAGCCGGCAAATTTCGATTGTTTCGTGTAATGTGCACTCCGGCGGTTTGGGTTTTTCGTGGAACCCATCATCGCTCCGTAATCCATAAGCGCCCAATACCATTCGCGAGGATTTTTGCGGTCGAGGGTTCGCTCTATGTAACGGCGCAGCGATGCGTCGGTTACTTTTTTAGCAGTTTTACTCGATTTTTTTGCCGGCGGAAAGAAAAAATGGATAAAAACACGGCGAATGTTTGTTTCGATAAAAATGTCCGGCTCGTTGAATGCGAATGCACGGATGGCGCCGGCTGTATATGGGCCGATGCCAGGGAGTTTTATTAGTTCATCCGTGGAGCGTGGGAGTTTGCCGTTATATTTTATTAATGCCTCGCGGGCGAGTTTTTGTAGCGCGAGCGCACGGCGGTTATAGCCGAGGCCCTGCCAGGCTTTTAGTAGCTCGCTCGTTTTTGCCCGTGCGAGCGTTTTAAAATCTGGGAATTTTTTAATGAAATTTTCATAAAACGGAATAACACGCGCGACCTGCGTTTGCTGGAGCATGATTTCGGAAACGAGAATTTTGTATGGATCGCGCCGATCACGCGTCCGGCGCCAGGGCATGGGGCGCGGGTGCGTTCGGTAATGGGCACGGATGGTTTTTCGGAATTTTGCGATCGTCATCATCTATGGAACCCCAAGTCCGCTGGATTATGTCCCCCGCCGATGCGCTCGATAGTTCCGCCACCGGACTCGAACTTTTCGCGCAGTTCGGCGACTTCGTTCGCGAGTTCGACGGTTTCCTCCGGTAATTCGTTGCGTTTGATGCGCCACTTTGACCAATAGTCGATGACGAGGCGGCTGTCGCCGAATATTTTTTTAATGCGGGTTTTTCGCGCGATCTCGAGTGCATATCGTAACGCGAGCAACTCGCCATAATTATTCGTCGCGGTATCGCTCGCGATCACATGTTTACCGAACTGGTTCAGCTGCTGCTTTGAAACCGCTTTATGCAATAAATTTTTTCCTCGCTCGTCGGTAACGCTCACTTCGACGCCTTCGCCGCGCCCGGTGCCCGCGTCGAAGTAAATGCCGGGTTCGAGTTTTCGCGCCGCGAGCGATGGTCGCGCTTCGTATCGAGCGCCGCCCGCGAGCCATGCTTCAGCTTCGCCGCGCGACTCGAACGCCTTAAAGCGCGCGCCAACTTTTCCCGAAACCATTTTTTCGCATTCTTTCCAACTACCTGTCACGCCCTGGATCGGCTTCGCACCGCCCGGGACAAAGTATGCGTAGAATTTTATTTTTTTTGCTCGCATTTAATAAATATTTAACTATTTAAAAATTTCACCGCTTTGCCGATAACTTTCAATGTCGCCGCCCGCCCCTTAATTTCCGTGCCGCCTACGTCTTTATGTCCGCCGCCGCCATTATGCTTCAAAAATGTCCCAATATTTTTACGATTCTGCGCGCGCAGCCAGGGATTCACGGCAACATTAATATGGAATAGCGATGGTTTGCCTGGAAAACTATGGAAGCGGACCGTGTATAACATCTTCGGGTACAAGAAGTAGGGCGCGAAATATGCGAGGTCTTCGGTCTTGTCGCCGGCGAGATCGATGACCATGACACGGCCGTCGATTTTAATATTTTTTTCATGAAAGCGAATGCTCGCCGCCATGTTGCGCCGCATGCGTGCGATAAACTTTTTTACGCGTACCGTTTTAACGAACGTCGTCAGCGGGCGGGTTGCAAGAAATTTAACCGTTTCGCCGGCGTGCGCCGCATCGCCACCGTTCTCGATAAATACATTCGCCTGAATCGCCGCTTCTTTCATCTCGATCGTTTGCCGTGCCGATTTATAATTTGCGAAATCAATAACGTCGAGCCACGTAACCAACTCGCGCAGGTGCGCCGGCGGCTTCCAGCCGAAATCGGCGCGCAGTGAATCATATGCAAGATGACATGCGGAGCGATATGAATCGTCGTAGCGCCGACCGGCCGACGGTTTAAACTTTTTCTCCCAGCTGGGATTGCGGAACGGGCGGACGTGATGGTCGAACCAAAACGCGGCTTGCGGATGATACGGAAAATCGACGACAATCGCCGGATTATGCTTGCCGCGGAATAATTTATTTTTTACCATAAAATTTTCATCAAGCCACTTTGGGATGATGTCATATTTCACCGGAACAAAATGCTCGATGTCGTCGCCACGGCTGCGCAAAAATGCAAGCACAACCGCTGCTGCCGCGCGCCCATCGAAATCGTTATGGAAATAAATGTCGTAGTTCATTTAATCAAAATTTAATTTTTGCGGCCGCTCTCGTGCGGGGCACGAACGCCGCCTTCGAGCGCCGCAATGCCCGGCAACTTTTTTCCTGCGAGAAAATCAATCATTGCTCCCCCGCCGGTCGAGATGAAGCTGAATTTTTTATCGAAGCCATATTTTTTTAAGAACATGACTGTTTCGCCGCCGCCGCTGATCGAAAATGTGCGGCGAGGCGCGGCGGTCGCACGTATGATCGCGCGAGCGATGGCGATCGAACCGCGTGCGTATGCTGGCTTTTCGATCAAACCGAGTGGGCCGCTCCATAAAATAGTTCGCGCGGTCGCGATCTTCTTTGAAAATTCGGCGACGGTTTTCGGACCGACATCCCAGATGAAATCGCCGTGCCAGACAAAATCGGTTGGGATCACCACTTTTTTGGAACGGGAAAGCAAATGCATTTCGCGGAGGTCGCTCGGATTCGTATCGCGAACCGATTTTTTTACATTGACACCGCGAATCGACAATATCGTGTTTGCGGGACCGCCGCCAAGCAGGAGCCAATCGGCCCGGCCGTGAAAATATTTAATAACTTCGAGCTTGTCTTCTGCCTTAGCTCCACCAACGATAAATACGAGTGGATGCTTTGGCGAGCGCATCGCGCGCGACAGCGATTTTATCTCGACCTCGAGCTCGAGACCGGCATAGCTCGGCAGAAATTTTGTTATTGCGGCGACCGACGCGTTCGCACGATGCGAGACCGCGAAGGCATCGTTAACATAAAAATCGCCGAGCAAGGCAAGTTGGCGGGCGAATCGAGAATCGTTTTTCTCTTCGCCCGGATCAAAGCGGAGGTTTTCGAGCAATATAACAGAGCCGCGAGGCGCGTGTGTGATCGCGGCGCGCATCTTCGTAAAATTAAAATCGGGTATGAAAATTACTTTTCGGCGAAGCAACCGTTCGAGTTGTTGGGCGTTTTTCCGCAAGCTGAATTTCTTGTCGATCTTCGCCGTGCTGCTCCGTAGTGGCGCCGGCCGGCCGCGATGGCTCATGATGACGATTTTCGCCGAATGTTTTAATAATAATTTAAGGGTTGGCACAACGGCACGCATGCGCCAATCGTCTTCCGTATTAAAGTCCAAGCGCACTAAAGCAATTCCCGCCAACTCTTTTGTTTTCGCCACGCTTAAATATCGGATCATTGGTTATAGTATATCATGGCAAACGGCATAAAATGATATAATTGAAACTATGGCAAAAAAGAGTGTGGTGATTCTCGGCGCAGGGTTCGGCGGCCTGCGTGCCGCGATGGATGTTTCGAAATCGTTACGCCGGTTGAAATTGCTCGACCGATATGAAGTCGTGCTCGTCGACCGAAATGATTGTCATCTGTATATCCCATTGCTTTATAAAGTTGCGGCATCGCCGACTGCCGACGAAGAAGAAAATTGCACGTACGATATTGCAACGCTTCTCGAGGATCTACCCATCCGTTTCGTGACTGCCGCAGTTGCCTCCCTCAATCTTCCGGATGGTAATATCTATCTTAAATCCAGCGGTAAGCAAGCAGGGTTGCCAAGCGAAAATCTTCACGCCGATTATCTCATTATTGCGCTCGGCTCGGAGACCAATTTCTTCGGGATACCGGGCATGCAGGAAAACGCTTTGCAACTGAAAACGCTCGAGAGTGCGCTGCAGATCCGGGAAACAATCAAGGCGGCGTTCGACATAGGTTCGCGGCCGGGCGCAGCGGAAATAAAAATTGTCATCGGTGGCGCCGGACCGAATGGCATCGAGCTCGCTTCCGAGATCCGGCTTTGGGCAAATCGCGTGCAAAAAGAAAACCGGAATGTGCGCGTTTCGGTTTCGATCGTCGAAGCGATGCCCGGTATTTTGAATGGATTTGACGCACGCGCCGCGAAAATCGCCGCCCAACGACTCGCCAAGCTCGGCATCGAGGTAAAAACCAATATGAAAATAACCGGCGTTTCGACGAATGAAATTGCCGTTGCCGAAAGCGCGCCGATCCCGTTCGACGCGTTCATCTGGACCGGCGGCGTGAAAACGCCCGACCTGCTGACGACACTGCCCGTCGCGAAGGACCAGCGCGGCAAGCCGCTCGCGAAAAACGATATGGCATGCGTTGCGGGAACGCCCGATCTAAAAATCGCGCCCATGGTCTACGGTATCGGCGACAGCGTCTGCTTCATGGACCCGCGCACCGGCCGCGCCGTTCCCGCCGTCGCACACATTGCAATTCTCGAAGGCCAGATCGCCGCACGTAACGTCATCGCCGAAATCAAGCGCACCGAACTCGGCGCACACGAATTCCTCGCGAGCGTTTACCGTCCGAGCGAATATCCTTGGGTTATTCCCGCCGGCGAAAATTGGGCGATCGCGAAGCTCGGCCCGTTTGTCTTTGATGGATGGCTCGGCTGGGAGTTCAGTCGGTTCGTTGAGCTGTATTATCTCCTCATGATCATGTCACCCGTGCGGGCGTGGCGAGCGTGGCGGAGAATGTAGCGGCGCGCCGGCGTTTACTGCGCCGTAAAGTCATTTGCATTATCATCCGTATCGACAACGGTGCTTGCGACTGATTTCCGGACCAAAACTTGGTTTGCAGTCGGGCTGTCCGGGTACGCATCGCCTTCGACGTATTGATTTGTGCCGGTTCCCCATGCTACCGCATCGATTACCGTTTCACTCGGGTCCATCAGCGCGACACTGTTGTCAGCCGATAGCGTTTCCGTACTCGATACGTCGGCACCGATCGAATCGGCAAATCCATTTTCCGAATTTGCCCAGGTTATGTAACCACCCGATGCTATGCTTGCGCCAGTCGCAAATGTTTTTAGCGAGTAATCCGTTCCCGTACTCGATTTTTTATGTAACTTCCAACCGCTCAAATCGACTGCCGCGCCAGTCGGATTGAAAATTTTCACAAAATCATTGGTACTCGCTGCGCCCGCGATTTGCACCTGTACGATGACGAGGTGGTCAATCGAAGCTGGTGCGGGCGTGGATGGTGGAGTCGGAGTTGGTGCCGTAGATGTCGGCTGTGTTGACGTCGTCGTTACGACGACTGTCGTCACGGGCGTCGTCGAAACGTCTGCGGGCGTAGTCGTAGCAACCGTCGTCGTTGTCGCTGCAGCCGCCTGCGCAACCGGGCTGGAGCTCGATGGCGCAGAGTAAGAAACGGTTGGCGACGGAGCTGGCGCCGCAATTGGCGCTGATGCCGGCTGCGAAGATGAGGGTGTCGAACTCGCCACCGCAGAGATAGCAACCGAAGTCGTCGTTATCGTCGTCGAGCTATCCGTGTCATCCGAACGAGCCAACATCCGCTATCGAATAGACCGGCGGCGGCCCTGGAGGCGTTGGAGGCGACGGTGGCGTCACCGTCGCTTGCGCGGCTTGTTCATTCGAGCCCTGATCGTCGTCGCTCTCAGAATTCCCTATCAGCGCAGCCGCGACCGTTGATGTCCCCGCCGGCAACCCGACCGCTTCATCCCACGAACTCTCGACGAGCGCGACGCCGTTCGACCATGCGACGCTCCCGCCCGGACCCGCTCCGCCCGAAAAATACCAGAACCCACCGACGCCCACCGCAAGCAAACCAACCGTCCAAACCGCACCTGAAATAATTTTTTTGTTGTTCATCCGCCCATCATACCAAAAAGGTGATTAAATCTTTCTAAACTTTTTCTTGCCGTCCGTCGTATAATGAATAACAATGAAACGGGATTCCAAGAAGGAGCTGCAACGGATCGAAAAGGCACTCGCAAAATCCACCGGCGCGGCTCCCCTGCCGCTCAAATTACGGATGGCTGCGCTCATCCTTAACCTTATGCAACGCCGTAAAAAATTCGGCTTATTTGTGATACTTGGCTGGAACGATCGGCGCTGGGAGAAATATGCCGACACGCCAGATGCATCACAGGATATTTTTAAGCAGCACAACATCAATATTATGCGGACCGCTGACCAGGTGGCATCGGGAGGGAACGTGACATCGCAGCGAGCATACGCCACAGAGAAACGCCGTGAGGCTATCATCCATACGATCAATTTCGACGGCGCGATCCTTATCGACGCGCGCGGCAACGTTCTCCATTCCGGTGCAATGATTGAAGGCCTGCGTCCGCGTGCGACGGCGCATAAATTAAATCCGCGTCGCGCGCCCGACCTTTCGACCCAGTTCGGTTTCAAGCACAAGGTGCACATGCGCCACATCGCCGCGATCACGAGCTCGTATTCATTTCATGGCACGACAATTTTCACCGTCTCGGAAGAAACCGACGATCTACACATTTTCGAAGGCGGTAAGATCGTCTATTCGACCGTGCACGGGGAACCGCTGCCGCGACGCGCGAACGGACGCAGTTGATTTTTTTGCGTTAACGATTATAATACGCGCAGAATTCACGGCGTGAAAAACCCGTAGCCAGGGGCCGTAGCGGGAGGTCGCGCCTGCGTTTTCGTTGGCACGATCTCGTTTCCCTCCGTCTAAGACCCCTGATTATGGGCTTTTGGGTCATATTTGAGTTATAATAGATGGCATGCCCGAACTTTATGAAACAGCGGTCTTCGGCGGCGGATGCTTCTGGTGCACGGAGGCGGTCTTCAAGGAATTGCGTGGTGTTATCTCGGTCATGCCTGGCTACGCTGGCGGACCCGCAACGCCGGCAGGCGCACTGGCGCCGACCTATGAAGCGGTTTGCAGCGGAACGACCGGCCATGCCGAAGCAACCCGGATCGAATTCGACCCGACGCAGATTTCTTTTAATGATCTTTTAACCGTTTTCTTTGCGACGCACGATCCGACGACCTTGAATCGCCAGGGCAACGACGTCGGCACGCAATACCGTTCGATCATTTTATATACGACGGATGCACAACGCGACGCTGCGATCGCGTTTATCGCGCGACTTAATGCGTCCGATCCCGGTGGACGGCCGGTTGTGACGGAAATCAAACCCCTCGACAAGTTCTACGAAGCCGAAAGTTATCACCGTGATTACTTCGCGAAGAATCCCAACCAGCCGTATTGCCAATTGATTATCGAACCGAAGGTGGAAAAATTGCAGAAGGAGTTTGCGGAGCTGCTGGAGAAGAAAAGCAAGTAACAAAAATCCCCGATTTTGCTCGGGGATTTTTGTTTACTGCTGCTCGCTGCGTTCCGCGCGGGGCGGACGCGTGCTGCCTTCCGGCTCCTCGATCTTGAGGTTCACGCGCGCGTTATTCTTTACGCCCACGATCCGCAAGAGCGAACGGATGGCTTTCGCCGTCGCACCCTGACGGCCGACGACCTGGCCCATGTCCAGCGAGTTGACGTGAAGTGAGAGCAGGACGCCCATCTCGTCGACTTTTCGATCGACCTTCACATCTTCCGGATGGTCGACCAACGATTTCACGAGATACTCGAGAAATTCCTGGTCTGCCGTAGATGAATTCGCCATTGAATTACTGGTTTAGCTGATTTTTCTGTATTCCTGCGACCTTTTCTTAATTTGTGTTTAGATTATAGCCGATGAATGATTTTTTGTCAAGCGCTCGGTTCGGTTATATTATTTATACGATCGTGGGGAAGAAAAAGGGCGCGGTCCGTGTGGAACCGCGCCTGTTAGCAATGGCAAGGCGCACTCAACCCGAGTGCGATTTCCTGCTCCGTATGGTACATCTACCTACGTAGAGACATACGGCTACAAAAAAGAGCAGCGCCCCCATAGGCGATTACGGATTTGTCATCCTTTGCCGGGGTTAGTTTCAACAGCAAAAACCAAAGGAGAAGCCACATAATTACGATCACGACTATACGATGCCTATTCATTTGTCTCCCTTCGTTTTTATTATACCAAATCCGCTGCACAAAATTCCATTATTTTTTAAGGATTTCGCGGAACACTTCCGGCGAGATATCGACGCGGGCGGTGCCCTGCAAGCGTTCCTTACCGCGCTCCTGTTTCTTCCATAGCTTCATCTTTCTTGTCCGGTCTCCCCCGTTCTTTCCGAAATCGCCAAGCTTTTTCTTTATAGCTGTAATCGTTTCGCGAGCTATAATTTTTCCCTGCGTTCGCGCCTGGATTGCCTGCGAAAATTGTTCCTGTGGCAGTAAATCTTTCAAACGTTCGACGGTCTGCCGCCCTTCGCGCTCGATATCTTTTTTGGGCACGATTCGTGTCAGAGCCGGAATGACTTCATCAACAATTAATATTTCTAATTTTTCCACTTCCGCTTCCTGTTCGCCGGCGAGCTCGTAGGTAAATGATGCGTATCCTTGTGACGACGATTTCAATTGGTCATCGAAATCGCGAATCAGCTCGCGTAACGGCATTTTTGATTCGATGAGAAGATTGTCGCCGAGCGTCTTTACTTCGCCGACCTCCAGGTCGAACGTCGTCTGGAGTGCGAGCACGGCGCTCAAATATTTTTGCGGAACCAATATTTCGAGGTCGACGAGTGGCTCCCATACTTTTTCCGGTTTATCCGGAAAATCTTGTGGCTGCTTGATTATTTCTATGATGCCGTTATTTTTCACGCGATATGCGATCGATGGGAAGCTTGTTAAAAATTCCAGATTATATTCGCGGCTCAACCGATCCGATGTTATTTCGAAATGGAGCTGGCCGAGGAACCCAACTTTCAAACCGCGACCGAGCGCCTCGTTCGAGTCCGGTTCGAACGACAACGCGGCGTCGTTCAACTGCAAGCGCTCGAACGCGCGCTTCAAATCGTCAAACTTCGTTGCGCCGTCAGGATAGAATGAGATGAACACGACCGGGCCGGGTTCGCGATAACCGGGAAGGGCTTCCGCCGCAGTGGCGCCATTCCCTATAACAAGCGTGTCGCCAATCTTGACGAGCAACGGATCCTTTAACCCCGTGGCAACGTAACCCATCTCGCCATCCGCAATTTTCTGAGAGACTTTTAAATCCGGGAAAAAATAGCCGACTTCTTTCGGTTTGAAGCTCGCGCCGCTTGCGATGAATTTCATATCCTCCGCCTTGAACTCACCCTCGAACACGCGAACGAACGCGATGATGCCCTTGTGGTCGTCGTATAATGAATCGAATACGAGCGCCTTCGCGGCGGTGCCGGGCAATTTGCGCGGCGACGGAACTTGTTCGATGACGGCTTCGAGCAATTCCTTTGCACCTGCACCGGTTTTTGCCGAGATTTTAAAAACTTCACTGCGATCAACGCCGAGCAACTCGGCCGTTGCGTTGACGACGTTCTCGATCTGCGGCAAACCAAGATCGATCTTGTTTACCGCAGGAATAATTTTGAGGCCCGCTTTCTGCGCACCTCGTAAATTTGAAAGTGTTTGTGCCTGGATGCCTTTCGTTCCATCGACAAGCAAGATCGCGCCTTCGACCGCCGCGAGTGCACGTGAGACTTCGTAGCCAAAGTCGCTGTGGCCAGGGGTGTCGATTAAATTTAATATATATTTAATGTTCGCACCCGCGTTCGCGCCCGCGCTGCCGGCCATCGCCGCGCTTTCATATTCCATCCGTACCGGTGCCATCTTGATCGTAATCCCCCTCTCGCGCTCAAGCGGCATCCGATCCAAATACTGCGCTTTCATAGAGCGCATCGGCACCGTTCCCGTTATCTCAAGCAAGCGGTCGGCGAGCGTCGATTTGCCCGAGTCGATATGCGCGATGATAACGAAGTTGCGAATGTTTTTGCTGCTTTCCATGTTTGCGTGGCGCGAAGGTTATTGCCATAGCATAGCGTATTTTGGCGTAATAAAAAAGCCGGCGGAGCGTGGTGCTCGCCGGCTTTGCAGGATTCGACTGAACTACGATCTTTTCAAAAACTTGTACACGGCGAACGACCCAAACCAGGTAAGCACACCGACTTCAGCACCACTGATGCCCGAAGTGAAAACATTCGCAACGCAATCAAGAAAACCGACAAAGAACATTTTTCCTCCTGTTTAGACGATACAGCAAATTCTTTATTTTATCAACTCAATTTATAAAATAACGCCGCCGCCGAGCATTTCGCCGGTTTTTGAGTACCAAACGGCCGACTGGCCGGATGCAACGAATTTTTGCGGGCGGACGAATTCGAGGTGCGCCGCGTTGCCCTCACTTGATTGCGAAAGTTTCGCCTGCGCAAGTGGCTGGCGATAACGGATGCGGGCGAAGACAGCGGTCGGCTTTTCGGAAATGACATTTTTCTTTTTATTTCCATCATCGGCCAAAAAATTCACCTGTGTCAGCTCAACCTCCTGTCGATACAGTGCCTCATTCTCATCACCTTCCGCCACGACGACCGTATTCGTCGCTGCATCTTTCGATGCAACATAGAATGGCTCACGATTGTGGCGCTCGCCGCCGGTCTTCGGGAACTTGAAGTCGGCATCGATATGCCGCTGGCCGATGGTATAAAATTCGGCGCCAAAATGTTCGCCGATTCGTTCACCAGTCGTCGTGACGAGTGCACCGCGTTTTTCGGGAATATATTGTTTCAAAAAATCAACGACGCTGATGTCGCCAAGGAAACAAATTCCTTGCGAATCTTTTTTTGTCGCGGTCGGCAAACCGGCGCGCGCAGCAATCCGACGAACTTCCGGCTTCAGATAATTGCCGATTGGAAATAGGCAGTGCTGGAGTTGTTGCTGAGTTAACGTCCAGAGGAAATAGGACTGATCTTTGTTTTTGTCGCGTGCGGCGAATAATTTCGCGCTGGCAACACCACCTTTTAATGAATTTTTAATCTTTACATAATGCCCCGTCGCAACAAAATCCGCGCCAGCCGCGAGCGCCTTCTCGAGGAATAATCCAAATTTAATCTCGCGATTGCACATGACATCCGGGTTCGGCGTGATGCCCGCACGATAACCGTCGATCATATATTCGACCACGCGCTGTTTATATTCTTCTTCGAAATCCCAAACATAGAACGGGATGCCAATATGTTCCGCGACCCGCCGGGCATCCTCCGCGTCGCGCTCGGCGCAGCCGTCGAGATTGTAACAGCGCATGAAAACACCCACGACGTTATAGCCCTGGTTCTTGAGTAGCAATGCCGTGACAGAGCTGTCCACTCCACCCGACATGCCGACGAAGACAGTTTTAGATTGCATTGACATTCTTTTATATAAAGGGTAAATTCCTATTCAGGAGTTTTTCGATGCCCCAAAGATTAGGTATCTTGATTGGAAAGTTTTTGGCGGTTGCCATCGTAGCAGTCCTTATGGGCTTTCTCGCCTACCGCGTCGCGCAATACATTGGTCTACACGAAGACTATCCGTATGTTCTTGCGGGAGCAATCGGTACGGTGTCCATCCATGGAATGCGCACTCTTTTGTTTTCTCGTCGAAGGGCTAGATGATTTTATTCCTCTACCTTGTTACTCGGCGCGGTCGTTCACTCGACTGCGCCTTTTTCTTATCCAGCAACCGACTTCGCAATCTTCCCGACCGTCATTTTCCCCAATACCGGAGCTTTCTTAGAGTAATGCAAAATCTCAACCCCAAGCAAGTCGCCTTGCTTGTCGTAATCGACAAGATAGCCACTTTCCTCTTTGGTCTTAGAAACCTTCCCCTTTTTAAGGGTGATATATAAAGCATCAACTGATTTATCGTATTTTATTGCCATAAATTACACTCTCTCCACATAATCCCCGGTCGTCGTGTTGATGCGGATGGTCTCGCCTTCGTTGATAAAGAGCGGAACGTTTACTTTCGCGCCGCCTTCGACGGTGACGACTTTCGTGCCGCCCTGCGAAGTGTTGCCGCGGATGGCCGGCGGCGCTTCGATGACTTTAAAGTCCATCTTGATTGGAATTTCAACTTTAATAACTTTGTCGTTAAACACCATCGTCTGCACTTTCGTGTTGGGTTTCAAAAACTGGCCCTGGTCACCGACGAGTTCTTCGGACAGTGAAAACCGCGCTTTCGGATCGCCTTCGGCATGAAACCAATATTCACCCTTCGCGGCGTAAATAAACATCGCGTTTTTGCGCTCGATCTCGGCTTCCTCGAAGTTATCGCTCGCCTGGAAATTGCGGTCGAGCAATTTGCCCGTGATCAAGTTGCGAATCCGGGTCTGCACCGTCGCCTTCCGCTGTTGCATGCGCAAAAAATGCATGTCGATCACCTCGTACGGTGCGCCATCCATAATGAACAAAGTTCCCTTGACTAAATCAGTATATGCGAGTGCCATCGGGAGTCATTGTACCTGAAACTTCGCCTCTTTGACAAGCCCGCTGACGAGCGCTTTCAAATCAATCGTTCCGACGGCGACGTATTTATCTGCGCCGCCATAATAGACGAAAAGTTGGTTGCGAATGACGACGGCACCGCATGGGAAGACGACATTATTAACCAAGCCTTCGCGTTCGTACGGCATTTTTGGTTCAAGCAATGTGTCGTGCGTACGGTATAAAATTTTTGACGGATCGCGGAGATCGAGCAACGCCGCGCGGATATTATAGTGGTTCGTTCGTTTCGAAATTCCATGGTAGAGCAAGAGCCAGCCGTCGCGGGTCTCGATCGGTGGCGCGCTGATACCAATCCGCTTCGAATCCCATGCTGTGTCGCGCGGGCCGCATCAAAATTTTTCCACCGATAAATTTTGTCTCGCCGTCGAAATTTAGATCAGGTACTGAATCGATCCAGATATCCGAGCCGAGCCGGTGCAGGAACCAATATTTCCCATCGATTTTTCGCGGGAAAAGCGCCGCATCTTTATCGTCGAGGCCCGGCGGCGAAATCAAAACCGGCTTCGACCAGTTCCATTTGTGGTCGAGCATGTCAGCGGATGCCGATCGAGGTGAATGCGACGCGCGGCGGATCTTGGCCGTTAAAAGCCGTGTAGCACATATAAAGCACGTCACCGATTTTCGTCATGCGTGGATCTTCGCAGCCCGAATTCCCGCCGGGCACATGCTTCTGTTCGAAATCGGCGCGCGGGACATAGACCGGATCTGGCTTCACGCTTTTCGATATCGACGCCATCTGCTGAGCTCGCATAGCCGATCGTCGACGTATTGTCATCCGACATCGCGCGATAAAAGATACGAACCTTGCCACCTTCATAGACCGCGGCCGGATTAAATGTCGCCTTCGATTCCCAGCTGTGTTCGGCCATCGGCACGATGATCGGATTTTTCTCGAATCGGACCAATTGCCGCGCCGTGACAAATTTCATTTCCTCGAGAAGCTCTTTCAATTCCATCGTCGCGACGCACGACGTCGTGTCCGTCGCGCCGTAATAAAGATATATTTGATTTTTTTGTATAAGCGCGCCTGATGGAAAAACGACTTGCGGCACGCGGCCATACGCTTCATACTCATCTTCGGGCACGAGAAATGGCCGCTTCACTTCGCCGACAATTTTCATCGGATCGCGTTGGTCGAGCAAAATCGCCTGGACGCCAAACGTCGCCGGCTGGTGAAAAATAATTATAAATATATGAATAAAATACGAGCCACCCGTCTTTCGGTTTTTACGGGCGCCGAGCCGAGCTCGAGCTGGTCCTTCTCATTCTGCTCGATGTCGAGCGCGTGATCCTCGAAATGCTCATACCATTCTTTCCAATATTCTTCCGACCATATGTCTTCGATGCGGTCGAACAGCGCGAGACAGATTTTTGCCGGCGGCTTATCGGTGTTCACGGTTAGGAGCGCTGCGATCTTGCCGCCCTTGCCATCTTTGTCCGCACCGATCCGCTCCGGAAACAACGCCATCGCCTTCGCATTGAACGGCGTCACTAGATGTTTTTCGTCTATCGTTTTCAAGTCGCGCGTGATCGCGACGCGCGACCTTAATGCCGTTCGCGGAAAATTCCGAAACGGCGGTATAGAAAATATAATATTTGCCCTCGAACTCCGTGACGCGCGGATCTTCGCAGCCGAACTTTTCCCAGTCGCGCATCGGGAAGACGAGCTGGTCGCGCTCGGTAAAATGGATCCCGTCTTTGCTTACGGCGCGCCCTATCGACGAGATCAATACGCCCGTATCGCCGGCTTTTTCAGTCATTGAAGTCGCGCGATAGAACATGTGAATCTTGCCGTCGACGCCTTCGACGACCGATGGATTATAGGTGGCCGCGCTTTCCCATGGGACCGCAGGATTCGGCGCTAGGATTGGGTTTTCGGGCGAGCGTTTAATGGATGGCATTATTTTTGCGGTGTTAATTTTGCGATTCCTTCATTCTTCAAATGGTTAACAAATTCATTCAGATTCGCCATGGCGACACAGACCACCGAGTCCGCCCCGCCGTAATATACATAGAGTTCGCCATCTTTCACGACCGCTCCGCAGGAATATACAACACCCGACTTCCAACCCGTGTTCTCGTACCATTCTTCCGGCTCGAGTATCGGTGCCTGCGAACGATATAAAATTTTTGTCGGATCATTTAAAGCGAGGATCATCGCTCCCAGTTTATATCGGTTCGGGTCGCGCATATCCATCGCATGATAAAAGAGCAACCACCCTTCGTCCGTCTTGATCGGCGGCGGGCCGGCACCGCGCAACCGACTATCCCATCCTTCTTTTCTCGTTTGAACATATTCATTCGGAGGCCGTTCGCTTTTTATGAAAACATCGCCGTCAAAATCCAGTGAGTCGAGATACTCAATCATGATGGTCGGCGTAATCCCGTGCAGTATGGCAAATTTTCCATTAATCTTTTCGGGGAACAAAAGCCAATTTTTGTGGATCTGTCCCGGCGGCGAAAGCAACATCGGATTTTTCCACTGCCATCGCCGCGCGAGAAAATCATCCGTACCGATTGACGCAAGCGCAATCCTTATCGAACCCCATCCATCGAACGCCGTGTACATTAAATAAATCCTATCGTCGATCATCGTCAGCCGCGGATCTTCGCAGCCGCCATTCCATCCGCCGCCGGAAGAATATGCGGGCGCTTCAACTTTCGCCGCAACAATTTCCTCCGGCGTTTTCTTCTTTACGATCGGTGTAAACGCCGGTTCTTCAGATCGTTCATCAATCGACATCCCATCGCTGCTCGCCGCATATCCTAAAACGGAAATATCATCGCCGCCGATCGCGCGATATAATAGATGCACACGCCGGTCGGCATATACCGCCGCCGGATTGAAGGTCGCTTTCATCTCCCAATAATTCCTCGCTCGCGGTTCGATAATCGGATTCGCGTCGTGCTTCCGAAGCAGATCGGGATTCGCATGTGCGACCGGCGGTAGAACCGGTGCTTTCTTTTTTAATTTTGCAGGTCGTATTGCTTTTGCCTTTGATTTCGGCTTCGCTATCGCATGCGTCTTACGCTGACCGGCGTGCATTTTCAAACGCGCACTCAAACTTAACTTCTTCTGTTTCGGCTTTTTTGTTGTGGTGCGCTTAGTCGGCATGAAAATATTGTCAACGGCAAAAAACTGGTGCCGTCGACCCGTTGCTCTCATTATAGAGCAAAAATGATTACATTTTCGTTACATCTGTGCATAAGATTGTTTTTGTTGGCAAAATTGCGTATCCTATAGCTAATGCAAGCCCTTTATCGTAAATATCGGCCGAAAAAACTTGAGGACGTCCTCGGTCAGGAAACGAATGTAGAAATTCTGCGGAACGCTGCCGCTGCCGGGCGGCTCGGCCAGGCATATATTTTTTACGGCTCGCGCGGAACGGGAAAAACGACAACCGCTCGATTGCTCGCAAAATTATTGAATTGTGAGCGCCGGCGCGATGATCCGGAGTTCGCGAAGCTTGGTGAGACGTGCAACGAATGTCGCGAGTGCCTCTCGATTGATGCGCAAAATTCATTTGACGTCATCGAGATCGACGCAGCCTCAAACCGCGGCATTGATGAGATCCGTAACTTGAAAGAAAATATCCGCACTGCGCCGACGAGCGCGGCGCACAAAGTGTATATTATAGATGAGGCGCATATGTTGACCGGCGCTGCGTTCAATGCGTTATTAAAAACTTTGGAGGAGCCGCCGGTGCATTCCGTCATTGTCCTCGCGACAACCGAGTTCGAAAAATTGCCGGCGACGATAACGTCGCGCGCCCAGCGATTTGTTTTTCGAAAATTATCCAAGGCGACGATCATGGAAAAACTGTCGACGATCGCGCGCGCGGAGAAATTAAAAATTGATGAAGCCGCGCTCGAACTCATCGCCGCCGCCGGTGAGGGAAGCGCGCGCGACGCCGAATCGCTGCTCGACCAAATCGCCTCGCTCGCAGGCGCGACCATTGCCGGTGCCAACGGCAAAAAGTCCGGCGCAACGATCGACCTCGCAACCGCCGAACGGATCACCGGGCGCACCGGTATCGCGAAGGTTCATGACCTCGCAACGGCGATCCTTGCAAAAGACATCAAGGCTGCACTCGTGCAGATTGCCGAGCTGCAAGATGAAGGCCATAACCTGGTCCAATTTACGAAAGATCTTATCCATTATCTCCGCAAAATTCTCTCGCTAAAGATCAATCCGGCGCTCGAAATGACGTTCGAAAAAGAATTGACGCGCGACGAAATCGCGGCGGCGAAAAAGCTTGGCGTGACCGCCGACACTGCGTTCATTATAAAGATATTAAAAGCCCTGATTCGGGCTTATGCGGAAATGCGCTATTCCCCGTTTGCCATCGTTCCGCTCGAAGTTGCACTGGCTGAAAACCTCTAGTATAATCAGGGCAGCTAATTTACCATCGTTCTTTGACAGCTTTATATTTTTGTTTCAAAGGCCGTCACAGAATAACATTAAATAATTATGAAAAAAATATTGATTCTCGCAGCAACATTGATCGCCATTGCGAGTTTTGGATTAACCGCGACCTTAGCCAATGCCCAGTCGCTTACGCCGTCGCAAGCCGCCGCAATGCAACAGGAGCTTCAGGTTGCGAAGGCGCAGCTGATCCAGTTGCAGATGGAGGAAGGCCAGGTTCCGGCCGGTGATAATTCACTGCCGGGTGCGACAACGCCGGCTCCGGCTGTTAGCGTAACCGTGACCCCGACAACGGCGACGACACAGCTTACGCTTACCGCAGCCCAGATCGCTTCGGTCAGCACGGCTTTGAATGGATTGCGGACGACGCTCGCAACCATCCAATCCGAGGTGGCAGCCAATCCGCAACTCGTTGGTTCGAATCCAGCTGGCTTCGTTTCGACCCTTCAGGGCATCGCGACAACGCTCGGCACGATTGGCAACGAAATCCAGAGCAGCAACATTGCGATGACATCCCCGAGTACGGGCTCGATGGCTATGGGCTCAACCGGCTCAACTGGTTCAACCGGAAGCGGTTCGATGACTGGTACGGGTGTTGCGCAAGCGAACCCGACAACCGGTCCGTCCGCAGCAGCGACCACGCCGACAACGGCTCCAGTCGCAGCGACAACTCCAGCGACACAGCAGCCGCAGACCGCGCAGGCGTCTTCGTCATTCGCATGGAGCAAGCTGAACTGGCCGCTCATCGTCGTTATCATTCTTATCATAGCCGCGATCGCAATCTGGCTCTGGTGGGATGACAGCGAGGAGAAGCCGACTGTTCGCACTGTTGCGACCTCAAACAATCCGCAGAGACCGATTCAGCAGCAGCCGCTCCAGATGAATACTCAATCATCCGGAACGACCGCCACGAATAACAGCCAAGCAAGTGCACCGACTCCGCTCTCTTCGGCCATGGGGCCTCAGCAAAAGAAAACCGCTTAACAAAGCGGTTTTCTTTTTCGGCAGTTCGAAAGAAAAAAATAGGGCACCCCGGAGGATGCCCACTGTTTGAAACTATGATTCTCCGGAAAAAGGTCCCGGTGGACGTAACGGCCCACGAAGCGCTTGTGGAGGAATTTCTCCGGGCATCCTCAACTGTGCAAGTGCGATCTGCATTAGAGACGCCGACGAAGGCATCCCCCCTGCTGCAATCGGAGCCACAATTGGATCCCATCTATCGGGACGATGAAAAGCGGCGATTCTGCCGGCTTGAAGTTTCTCAATCCTTCTTGCCAATCTAAGTTCTCCTTTTTAAGAAAATTGGGGGAGGTATGACCGACTGAATTGACGAAATGACCTGAGCTAAAACTCTCAATTTGTTATATTTTTTTCGCTCTTCTTATAGACTACGCCATTCCGAATAATAGTCAACACCCTGTACTGGTCCATAACATATGATACAAGCAGACCCTTGAAAATATGAAAGGAAAATATCAGGGTTGCCGTATGACCATATACGGCAACCTCCTTCCGGGGGCAGGGAGTATCGCAGCATCTTCCGCCCTCGCAGACAAACTCACTGAACAGGCAAAGCGTCGCATCAAGATTCTCGACTGGCATCGGGCACATGGGAAAAACCAATCGCTCACTGCCCGGCATTTCGGCATCGGGCGCATGACGCTCATCCGCTGGCTTGAACGATGTGCGGATCGGGGCGTTCTCGGCTTGAATGAACGTTCGCGCAAACCGAAACGATTGCGCAAACCAACAACGCCATGGCCAGTCATCACACGGGCTGTCGCCTTGCGCAAGCAATATCCGGCATGGTCGAAATACAAGCTTGCCGTGATGCTCAAACGTGAAGGAATCATCGTCTCGGCGAGCACGGTCGGCAGGATCTTGAAACGAAGAGGCCTCATTGACCGGAAAGTTTCACGCAAGAAGCGGAAGTCTGCGTTGCGCCCCAAGCTTCGTTTTCCCAGGGGATTGCGCATCCACTACGAAGGGCAGCTCATCCAGATGGATACAAAATACATCATGCTTCCCGGCGGACGGAAATTCTTCCAATTCACCGCAATTGATGTCCTTTCGAAGCGGCGCGTACTCAGAGTCTACCCGTCGCAATCATCACGGAGCGGCGCACGATTCCTTGGGGAATGCGTGATGTCATTCCCGTATCCCATTGAGGCGATACAGACGGACAATGGCGCGCCATTTCAGAAAGAATTCGAGCGGGCATGTAAGGCGCGATCGATCACGCAGTACTTTATCCATCCCCGTACTCCAAAGGAAAACACCTACGTCGAACGGTCACATGGCGCCGATGAACGCGAATTTTACCAGCAAGGGAACGTATCTTCTCTGTTACCCGTCATGCAGCGGAGGATCAGGGACTGGGAGAACATCTGGAACACGGTGAGGCCGCATGAATCACTGGGACAGCTCACGCCCAACGAATATTCCCTCAAGATCAAAGCGAATGGACTACCAACCAAAAACGTCGTTATCTTACAAACCTAACTGTCTCATATGTATCTGAACCTAGACACACCCTAAAAACTCAAATATTGCTCCCACTTCGAATACAGCTCCCGTGTCGCACGGATGTCGCCGACGTTGTAGCGCGCGATGTCGAGAAATTTGCCGCGCTTGAACAACGGCCCGACGTCATCACCGGTGATGCCAGCTGATTTCGGGCTTTCGATGCCAAACGCACGCGACCAAAGATGCAAACTCCCCTTGCGCCGCGTCGCGCCGTAAAATGAAAGCTGCTCGAGCAGGTCAATATGCAAAGCGTCCGGATTATTTTGATACAAGTATCGCCCACGCATCAAATCCTTCGTCGGCCGGATGCCGTGGATCGCCGACCGTGCCATGATGAACGGCATGTCAAACGCGCGACCGTTGAATGTGATGAACACCTGATAGCGCGTCGCAAGCTCCCAAAACTTTTGCAACATCACTTTTTCGGTCCATCTGCTTAAATTGTATCCCGTCTTCTTTTGTCTCTTTGTTTTCTTGTCCCGGCGCCTGGTAATATACCGCACCCTCGTTTTTGTAGTAATCGAGGAGGCCGATCGCGACGATCTCGCCCGTTAAGCGGCGAGAATCCGAGCCCGTTTTTCAGATCCTGCAGTGCGATTTTGTACTCATCCTCGCTGTCCGAATCCTTTTTGATCCAGCGCGTCAGGTTTTCCTGCGTCGCGTGGTCGAGTGCGTCAAAATCCTCGCCGATCGTCTCGATATCCAATACTAACTTGTTTGTTGTTGACATTGGCTATATTCTAGCATAAAATGACTCTACTATGGCACATACCAAAGCAATAGGTTCTACCAAATTAGGCCGCGATTCCATCGCAAAGCGCCTTGGCGTCAAAATTAATCATGGCCAGAAAGCCATGGTCGGCCAGATCATCCTTCGCCAGCGCGGCACCAAATATTTGCCGGGCATGAACGTCATCCGTGCGGACGATGACACGCTGTATGCCGGCAAAAACGGCGTCGTAGAATTTTCATCCAAAACGAAAACAAAGTTCGATGGCTCTCGCCGCGCCGCGACGATGGTCAGCGTAAAGTAATACGAGGAGCTGATTTGACCAGGCTTAGGGATTTGGCCTGATCAAATCAGCTCCTCGTATAAATTTAAAGGAAAAATGAAAATAATAATCCTTGAAGAAGTTCGCGGTGTCGGCAAAAAATATGACGTGAAAGATGTCAGCGCTGGATATGCGCGCAATTTTTTGTTTCCGAACAAGCTTGCCGAACCGGCGAACGCGACGTCGTTGAAAAAACTCGAGGCGTTGAAGGCGGAGCATAATGCGAAAGAGATCGAATTACACAAACACCTCGAAGCACTCGCGCGACGCGTTAGCGAAATGACCATCGAGTTCGACCTGAAGCACGGCAAAGACGGCTCTGTTTTCGGCGTCGTCAACAAGGAATCGATTTTGAAGGCGCTGCGCGAACATAAGCTTATTACCAAAGAGCGCGTTGATATCACTTTAGATCATCCGATCAAGGAATTCGGCTCATACAAGATTCCAATCGATTTCAAGAAAGGCGTTACGGCGGAATTGAAGATTTTGGTGAAGGCGGAGTAGGTATGATATAAAAAGAGCCACGAAAGTGGCTTCTTTTGTTTGGCTATTTCGACCGTAATTATTAAATTTTCTTCATAAAATCTTATAAATTTTTTAATGATGTTTTTGTTATTATGCATGGACTCATGTACACATGGGCCCATGGTGAAATGGTATCACGGCTTTTCTACCAACTAGCAGGTCGGGGTTCGATTCCCCGTGGGTCCACCACTGGTGATTCCACTTCACCAAATCGTCGATTAACCTCGAAGATATAACCCAAACGAGCGGCTCCAAATCCTTTTCCGGACTCGTAGGAGGGTATGCTACAATCAAAGCTATGGGGAGGAAACTGGTTTTTGCTTTTTTCGGGTGCGTGATCACAGTGCCAGCTGGTATTTTGCTGTTTGCAAAATATATTATCCAAAACCCTAATCAAGGGTTGGTAGATTCAACAGCTGGATGGCTATTCCTCTTAAGTCTTTTTGTCGTAGGCGCATTGCTCGGAGCGTTCTTCTCGCACCATGGAAAAGTTTTCTTTTATGCTTTGGGCTGTTTAGTGGTTGGCCTCGCTTTATTTGCATGGATTATCGCTCCAGCTATGGAGCATAGTATCAGCGGCACATCGCCCGTTTACCTATGGGTTCTTCTTGGAATCATCGTTGTAAGTATTCTTGGCGGGACTGCATACGGCGAAATGACTCAACACGAGATTGGCCATGGCCTTACTGAATCCACTGAAGCGCTGACTTCCAAAAATAGTTTCCTCAATTTATTTTCAAAGTTATTTTATTCCAATGTCCGCAAGGAAGGCGCCTACACTGTTTACACTGTCAATTATGCCCGACAGATATTACTTGCCGCTGTTTGGATTATTGCAATCTACATCGTCAGCCTTTTCCTTCCGAACCCAATAAATACTATTCTCAACACCTTGTTCGACCTCGCTATTTTGGTCGTTAACTACCCAATTGCAAGTCGCAGCTGGAGCGCTAAAACAAAGAAGGTTATAAAAAAGCCAAACGGCGATAGAGAGCTTTGGTATCAGGCTTAAATGCTTTGTGTAATTTCTTTGCCTAACCGTTGCCATTCCTGCATTTCGGCTATAAACTGGCTCCAATGGACTCGCAGGTAGTCCACGATTTTGAAGCATATTGACAGATAAATTGACTCAGGTAAAATGAATGGGAAGTTGGTAGGAAAGCAGGTTCCAAAAGAACCCCAATCAAAAAGCTGCTCGAAAGAGCGGTTTTTTGATTGGGGTATGCGCCAAGGGTAATCCTCTACTGCCCAATCTGCTGTTGTATCACCTGCAATGCCTTATTCAGCTGCGCATCAACCGTGCTGGTCGCGCTGAGCGTCGATGTCACGAAATCGGTCGGAGTCAGGCCGATGTGATCGATGATTTCGCCGGATGGGAGGACCCAATGGGCAACGGTAATTTTGATGGATGAGCCATCGGAGAGTTGCTCGAGCTGCTGGACGGTGCCCTTGCCGAAGCTTTGGGTGCCGATGAGTGGCGTCTGGCGGTCGTCATGCAGAGCGCCTGCCAAGATTTCTGCGGCGGATGCCGAGCCGCTGTCCATCAGGACGACGAGTGGCATGTTGGCGAGCGAGCCATCACCGGTTGCCGTGAAGTCTTGTTCAGGAACGGTGCGGCCGACTTCTTTGACGACGAGCGTGCCGGGCTTCAGGAAATAACCCGCGATGTCGACAGCGACTTCGAGATAGCCGCCCGGATCGCCGCGCAGGTCAAGGACGATTCCCTTCGCGTTATGCTGTTCGGCTTGAACGAGTGCCTGATAGAATTCGAAGTCGGAGTCCTGCGTGAATTCGGTAAGCTGGATGTCTGCGATATCGCCCTTCATGGTGAAGATGACGTCCGGGACGTTGATATCTTCGCGCGTAATCTTGAAATCGAGCGGTTGCGACGTGCCGGGACGCGCAATCGTCAGGTCGACGACACTGCCAACGTTTCCGCGGATGAGCGCAACTGCATCGTCGACCGACATCGAAGCGGTCGAGCTGCCGTTGATGTCGACGATAATGTCCTTCGCCATCAAGCCGGCTTTTTGCGCGGGCGTGCCGGCCAAAGTTGCCCGTGATGAGGATATCGCCGCTCGCGTCAGTATCGAGCTCGGCGCCGATGCCGCCGAAGTCGCCTGTTATGTCCTGTTGGAATTCCGTGTTGCCAGCCGGCGGGAAATATTCCGTGTACGGGTCGCCGAGCGAGCTCACCATGCCGCCGATCGCGCCCTGGATTTTTTGTTCATCGGTCGTCGAAGGATTGCGAAGATAGAGCGCGTTGATGTCCGACCATGCCTGCCAGAACGTGCCGAAGTCGGTCGGCGCGGTTGTCGAACCGTTGCCGGTCATGTTTGAGAGCCCGGTTATTTGAATATTTTCCGGCACCTGCCGACCTGTTTGATAACCGATTGAGAATCCGCCATAAACAAGTACGATCGCGACGATGACCGTTAAGGTCGTTTCGAGCCACTTATGTTTGCGCATAGGAATAAGTATAACATAAAGGAATTACCAAAGAAAAAGCACGCCGGGCGCTTGGCGTGCTTGATGATAGTTAAACGATTTACAAATTGACGATCTCAAACTATCTCGTGGATAGAACTGGAATCGCAATTTCAGAGGTCGGACGACCGTAACAATCGCAAAGGCAAATTCTTTGACCCCTTGATCGAGCATCGACATAGAACTTCACGAATGCAAGCCCGTATGTGGTCAGTTGCTGAATTGAAAGACCGCTTTTCTGTGATAATTCTCGAATCTGAGAAGAAGCAGTTCAGAAAATGTAAGTTCGACTTTTGGAAGCTGAGGTGCAGGCATATTTCTCCTTTTCATCCAACAGATAACTGGTACGACTATACAAAAAAACTAAAACTATTTCAAGCCCTAAAACGCCCTTATCTCCTCAACGATCTTCTCCAGCGCAACCGCATGCGACGCCTTTATCAAAATCAAATCGCCTTGCTCGAATCAAATCCTGCACGGGCTTCCGCGCCTCGTCGGCGGTTTCGAATGAGATAATAGAACGCGGGCGCATGCCAGCCGCATGCGCGGTTTCCGCAATAAATTTCGCGCGCGGGCCGACGGTAACGAGAATCTGCGCCGATTGCGCGGCGAGCTTGCCGATCGCTTCATGCGCCTCGATCGTATACTTCCCGATCTCGAGCATGTCGCCAAGAATCGCAACGTGCCGCTTCGCCGGCAGATCGCGCAGCGCATCGAGCGCCGCATGCATCGACAGCGGACTCGCGTTATACGAATCGTCGATGATGTACGTCCCTTTCACGCCGGGCAACAACTGCATCCGCGACTCCGGCGGCGTGTAGTTCGCGAGCGCGTCCGAAATCGCGACGAGGTTCATCCCAAACGCGATCCCAACCGCCGCCGCAGCCGCCGCAGCATACGCATGCGACCGGCCGAACACGCCATTCAACCGCACCGGCACAAATGTACCTTTGTACTCGAGCTTGAACGAAATCCCGATCGGCCGACCATTCTCGATCCGATTTTCCATCCTGCTAATTTTTATCTCCGCGCCTTTGTTAAATCCGAACGTCATCAAATGCGCGCGTGTCCGCTGTTCGAGATTCATCACCGCTTTCATCATCATAATTTAATATCGCGAACCCGGCCGCCGGTAAATATTCGATCAGCCGTCCTTTTTCGCGCGCGACTTCTTCTGGCCCCGCATAGAATTCGACGTGGACCGGAACATCGCCGACGGCCGTGATAATGCTGACGTTCGGCCGCGCTATTTTTAATAAATTTTTAATGTCGCCTGGACGGTCGGCGCCGTATTCCAAAACCAAAATTTCCGGATAATTTTTGTCTCGTGAATATAATCCGCCATAGCGAACCGAAAATAACTTTCAGCCAAAAGCCTATTTTTTGCGCACGCTTCGTCCCCGCCGGCGTGTCGCGGCTGACGAGCTTGAGATCGTCCTCCGTCCAAATCACCGAGGATTGCTAAGCGGCATGCCGAGATCATTATTTAAATTGCCGCGACCGGCGCGGACACGCCGCGTTTTCGCGAGAACCGCCATGATCGCGAGCTTCGTCGATGTTTTCCCGACCGTTCCCGTTACGCCGATGATCCCCGGCCGATAACGCCAGATCGTCAGGCGTGCGAGCTTCTGTAAAATATTTCGCAAAATGTACAGTAGAGTTCATCAAAATTTAATTCGGGCAATATAAGGTCGTGGCAATTCGGAATGACATCCTTCGTCGTCCGATTCGGCGCAATATTATAATAGTTGATGATCCATTGCGCGAGCTGCGCCCATGCCGGAACGACGGTCTCGGCCGCCAGCGATGTTACCGGGATCGTGTTCAAGCGGATGAATGCGATGAATTTCGGATCGTCGCACGTCGGGCCGAAGCCGATATATGAGTCGGTCAACTCGTTGAGATAGCCGCCGCCATTCGGGTTCGGAATGTACGCACTGCCGGTTTTGCCCGCCATCGAATAGCCGTTAATTTCGGCGACCTGCGCGAGATCGACGGCGTCGACCATCATCTGCGAAACCGTTGCGGCGGTCGAGCGTGCTGATCACGCGGCGAACGACCTGCGGCGTATCGGATGCAACGATGTACGGCTGCATTAACAAGCCACCGTTCGCGATCGCGGAAACCGCTTGCACGAGTTCGATCGGCGTTACCGCGACGCCTTGGCCGTATGCCGCCGTGTCCCAATCGACCGCCGGCGCTTTCGGCGTCAGCTGGCTCATGTCGCCCGTAACTTCGCCCGGCAAATCGATGCCGGTCTTTTGTCCGAAGCCGAATTTTTTCAAATAACTTAAGAATGTCGAATTGCCAGTTTGGTTCTCGGCCCAAATCGCGCCGGTGTTGATGGAATGCTCGATCACTTCCGTCATCGTCGTGTCCGGGCCGTATGCGCCCTCCGTCGTCAAATTGTAATTTGTGATATGCGCGCCATTCACTTCGACATATCCTTTATCATCATACGTCGTGTCCGGACGTGATCTTGTCCGGAATCGATACCCGCCGCCATCGTTAATACTTTCATGATCGAACCCGGCTCATACTGCGACTGGATATTCGTGTTCAAAAAATCGGCGAGTGATGACGATGCATAATTGTTCGGATCGAAACTCGGGTCGCCGCCCATCGCCAAAATTTTTCCGGTCTGCGGATCTTCGACGATGACACTGCCGCCGGTCGCACCGTTCGCCGTGACGAGATTATCGAGGACGGTTTCTGCTTCGGTTTGCATGTTCGGATCGATGGTCAACGTTACATCGTTTCCTGCTGCGAGTTGGGCATTATCGAGTCCTTCGATGCCATAATGCCCACTCTCGCCGGTGTTCGTCGCATTCGGGCCGACATAACCGAGGACTTGCGATGCGATCGTCGACATCGGATAATAACGCTCGGACTCATAGTCCGCGACAACCCCTTTTATGTTTGCGGTCGTTATCGCCTGCGCCACGGAGTCGGGCGCTTTATTTATTAATAGATGATAGGAGCCGCCGACCGAAAATATTTTATCGAGTGTCGAAGCCGACATGCTTAAAATCGGTGCGACGGTTGCGGCAGCAGTTTCCGGATCGGTTATCACGCTCGGCACGGCATAAATGATTGGAAAATTCTTGGTCGACGGCCGCGGGCAATAGGTTGCCGTTCTCATCGGTAAAATAAATAGCGCCGCGATTGGCATTGGCATTCGCAAGCGATGCGGCTTCCGAGTCCGCTTGGGCGGCATAAAAACTGGTTTTTACCAGCTGGAGTTGAAATAGATGGAATAATAAAAAAGCGTAGGCCGATACGAGTATGGCGATTACTGTTGCGAAGCGATAGGCCATGACTGGGTGAAGTATTGCGGGTGGTTATCAGCTACTAAACCGTCCGCTGCTGCGAGATCGCCCGATTGGACGACCTTGAGTGCGGCAACGGTTTCTGCGTTCAGCGTTGTATTCGCGGCGCCGATCGAATCAAGCTTTGATTTCGTCGCCGCGATGTTGTGATTCAGGTCTACTATATTATTGTAAAGCAAAACGAGCCAAAATACGCCCAAAACTGTGCATAAAGCCAAGCCGATGATGATGCGATTCAAAAGATCTTTTTGATGGCTGGGTTGGATGAAGGTCATAATAGTTCGATAGCTCGTAGTTTTGCCGATCTGCTTCGCGGATTTTGTTTAATCTCCTCGCGTGTCGCCGGAATCGGCTTCTTGGTTAATAATTTTGCTTTATTTTCTTTCGCTAATTTTTGAAATGATTGTTTTACGATTCTGTCTTCTAACGAGTGGAAACTGAGGATGACTATTCTTCCCTTTGGCTTAATGATTTTTCCCTCCGCGACCTCGTCAAGTAATTTTTTAACATTTTTTAATTCATCGTTCGCGTAAATGCGGAGCGCCTGGAATGTTCTCGTCGCCGGATCGATTCGCCCACGCTCGTAGCTCTTCGGCAACACACGGCGGATTGTTGCCGCCAGATCGCCTGCCGTCAGGATCGGCTTTCGCCGCTCTTGCTCCTTTATCGCTTTCGCGATTCGTCGCGATCCGCGTTCGCCGCCGAATTCGTAGATGATGTTCGCGAGCGTTGTTTCGTCGATTTCTCGCAAAATTTCTCGAACCGGCACTTGCGAATCGTCGTACGTCATAAGTAGCGGTTCGTCTGCTGCCGCTTCGCTGAAACTGAATCCCCTGGCTTCGCTTTCACCGCCGAGCTGTTCGGATGAAAATCCGAGGTCAATCAGCAAGCCGTCCGCGAGCGGCAACTTTTCTTGCCGCAAAATCTCTGGCAGGTCGGCGTAGTTGCCGTGAACGAATATCGCTTTGCTTCGATCGATTTTTTTCGCACGCCATCGCGCGACCATACGCTCATCCCAATCGACGCCGAGCAGTTTTCCCGCCGCGCCGCCCGCCAAGATTTTTTCCATGATGGCCGTAGCGTGACCCCCTCCGTCCATGGTTCCGTCAATCATGAAATCTCCCGGCTGTGGATTTAAATATTCGAGAACTTCGTTTAAAAGAACTGGCTTGTGCTTTACGTGCGGCTGGTGGGACATTAGGTGAAAATTAAATTTTCATTAAATCCCCAACTCCCCCAACTGCTCCGCGATCTGCTCCGATGAACTTTCGGTTTTCGTCTTGTACGTCGACCACGCGGCCTCATCCCAGATCTCGATGCGGTTGAACAGTCCCGCAACGACAGCTTCCTTCTTGAGACCCGCATACTTGCGCAGATAGTCAGGAATTAATATTCGACCTTGGCTATCCAGCTCGACGTCCGATGCACCCGCGAGCATTAACCGAACAAACGCACGCGAGTTTGCCTGCGCGAGCGGGAGTGCGACCAACTTGCTCGCGAGCTTCTCCCATTCCGCCGGCGCAAACACAAACAAACAATTATCAATTCCGCGCGTGATGATGGCTCCGGCCGTCAGTTTGTCGCGGAATTTAGCCGGAATAGCCATCCGACCTTTGGTATCTAAATTGTGATTGAATTCGCCTAGTAACATATTAGTTATGCACAGAAATGGTCAGTTATCCCCAGTTTCATCCACAACTCCCCACTTCTCTTATATACTACACCACCTGAAAATTATTACAAATAGGCCGCTGATGGCTTTTGATGCCGATAATGCCCGCGAAAATCCTTATTTTGCTTATGTTTTTACAAAAAAGCGGCCGTTGAGGTCGTCAGATATCCACAGCTTGTTAAGTTTGTTGGGAAATTCTATGAAATTTTCAATTCCCCACCAGATTTTTTAAGAAATTTTTAATTTTCTAAAATTCACGCAAATAAAATAAGCCCCGCATTTAAACGGGGCTCTACTAAAATTGAATCGCTTAAGTTGAATGGGTTACTTCCGGCCTATGGCTCGCTCAGGGCGTATGGATTACTTTTATCTTACGACTCGCTCCATAGCATTGGATTACTCGTGTACCATGACTCGCTCCTCGTTGTTGGGCTACTTGTCTTTCTCGGCTCGCTGGCTTCATTGGGTTTTCGAATTGTATGGCTCGCTCTTTCAGATTGGGCTATTCCTGACCTTTGACTCGCTCTGATTCAGTGGTTTTCTCGCAGGATATGACTCGCTCGTCGTTATTGGATTTCTCCCCGTTGTTGGCTCGCTCACCTTCCTTGGTTTTCTCTATCACCTCGGCTCGTTTTAATCTCCGCGAAGAGCATCTTGTGATACCCTTCGCGGACTAGTTTGGGTTACTTAGGCGGCGACTTTCTTCCTTCGGATTTTCTTCAATGGGCGATCCACCATCTCATCGGGACTGATGATTGTGGTATGTCCCATCTTCTCTATCGGATACGGATCGCGAATGGGCAGGCTTTCCACTTTCCGCCAATAGAGCCAGAGGCAACCGAGGAAGATTTTGATCATCTTCCTGAGCGCCTGCTGGTGAACGTGACCTTCACTGATCATGTCCGGCGGTTCGAAACGAATGCGCCGTCCTTTTTCGAGTTTCGTAGGGAGCTCGGTCGCTTTCACGATCTTTTTCCCTTCGCGCGCGTAGCGTTCTTGTAAGTGGGCTTTCTCGCGAGCGTACAGCTCATAGAACTTGCCACCTCCTTTCATGAGCGAAACGCCGAGTCGCCAGCACATTGAACGCAGCTGCTTGTTGTATTCGAGCTTCCCGCCGCCGCGTATGGCTTTGGGTGAATGCCCATCGACAACGTGCATACCACAGAACTTCCAGAGAGCGGAAATTGTCTGTGCCTTCCTGATGTCGATCGGTCCGAGCACCTTGCCGATGTTTTCACGCCCGACGCCTTTTACCCGTGAGAACCACGGCTGGGCGGGATGCGCGTCTACGATATCGCCAAGTAGGTTGTCGACAAAAGCTTCGAGCAATATCAATCGTTCGAGAATTATATCTGTGTTTCGGTCTTCGCGACTATTGCGGGCGAGATGCGTTTTCCGCACCTGCGCCGCAACGCGCAACTTCTCGATTGAAAGAGCACTATCCGTTACAAAAGCCGAAGGACTAGCTTGCGCCGCTTTCCGCTCCTGTCTGGACATTTCTGCGAGTTCGGGATCGATGCCGTCTTGATGAACATCGTTTCCGTCTTCCCTATCTGACATTTGGGTTTCTCCTGAATTTTTAAATTTGCAGTTGTAAAAACTGCTGGACATAGAATATCAGATATGATGTGGTAAGTCAACAATTTGACATTGAAACCTATAGATCTATAATTAAATTAATACTTCCTCAAGAGCAATCTACTTAATGAAACGTGCGAAGTTCGCACTTCCTTAATTGGATAGTTGAAGCGGGTTGCTCTTGGTGAGGTATTTTTTATTACAGATAACGATATTGCACATTAGTACAACTCAGCGTGAGTTCCAATTTCCATAAAAATTACGGCGCTATCGCCGTATGCTTCGTACAATGCTCGATAATCCCCGGTTACATTAATACTCCGATGCCCCGGATAAGCGGCATCGACTGCATGATTATTTAACACCGGATGAAACGGATTTTGTTCGAAAATTGCCAGGCGGAGGTAGAATTTATTTTGAATTTTTATGGGCAATCGTTTAAAGGTTTTTTGAAAGTTCTTATGAAAATCTATAATCATAATGCTTTCAAGTAAGCGATGGCATCGCTTGCCCGGCTAAATCCGGGCGAAAGATTTTTACCTGCTTTAATATCCTTTGAAATTTTAATAAGTTTCCGCCGAGTTTTTTCATTTAGCTTCGGCCTAGAAACCAGTTCAACTTCCAAATCGCCCTTGATATAGGCCTGGGTAGCAAGCTTCAAAACAGCAGCAAAAGCGATGCCTTCGTTCTGTGCCTTTTTCATCGCCTTATCTTTCAGTTTCTTCTCAATTTTGAAAATAATTTGGCTGGTCATATATAGATATTATATCGCTTTAAGCTATATGTCAACTTTGTCCTACAGCACTCCCCACGTGTGCAATTCATCGCTTTCTTCGAACCACTTGGCGCCGATGTCGGTGCGATAGAACATGTTTTGCAACATGATGTTTTCAACGCGGCGATAGGCTTGCCGACGCGCACCTTCGACGGTGCCGGCGGAACCGGTGACGACGAGGACGTAGCCGCTTTTGCCGGCGAGCTTCCAGTCATTCTCGACGAGTTTCACGTCGCCGAGATGGATGCCGTCGAAATTCTCACGGCTTAAACAAGATCGATGCGTCTTTATAGACCTGGAACATTTTTTCGTCGCTGTATGGGAATGGTGGCGTCGCGACGACGACGCCGATCTGGAAATCCCTTTTGCGTACGGAGCGGATACTTTCGCCGCGCGCGATCGAATATAAAAATTCACCCATCGGGCTCTTGATGCCTTCCATGTGAATCGAGATCGTCGGATAACCGAAACGCGGCGGTGAATTCCAACGGATAGATGCCTTTACCGTTCGCGATGCAGTTGATGTCGATATAGCCGACGTATTTGCTCGCGCGGAGTTTTTCGGTCATCTCGGCCGAGCGTCGCGCCGAAGAATCCATTCGGCTCTTCCCAAAACATCAGCGTTCCCATTTCGCCGGTTGGCGGCCCGATGTCGCCCGGGAATAATTTTTTGTGTTCGAAGTTGACGTTGATCGGCGTGATGAACTCATTGCCGTTGAAAAACGCACCGACAGCGACTTCGACGCCACTCGCGACTTTCTGCAGCTGAAAGCGCTTGATTTTGCGCGACCAGGTCTTGCGATTATGTTCGAGCACTTCGAGGAGATCCTTGCCGTCTTCTTCGTGCGCGATAAATAACAAATTTTTCATGTGCCAGTCGAGATCGCCTTCGCTCGGCTTGAAAACGTAGCGGTCCGGATGCGCTTTCAGAAATTCGATCGCTTCGCCGAAATTGTCGAAGTCCCAGTGTGGCAAGACCGACATGCCGACCTCTTTCATTTCCTGTTGCCCGAACTCGCGATCCGTTTCGAGCCGGTCGGTGTATTCGCTGCCGCCGACGACGAGCTTGCCCTTTGCTCGCAGCTCATCAGCCGTTTTCCCGAAGCCGCCGACGCCCGAAATAACATCGTCGAAAACGATGACGTCCGCCCAATCGATGCACGCTTTCCAATCCTCACATTTCTCGACGAATCCTTCGCCGATATCGTAGTCATCCTCGTTGCCAATATACAACTTGACCTCGTTCCCCTCTTGCTTCATCTTCCAAGCGAGATCGATCGAAAGCGCTTCTTCGGTCACGAATAAGAATTTTTTGGAGAAGGTGGTTTCCGCTGGGGAATCCTTGGGCTCTTTCGGTTCTTTCGCGACGATTTCTTTCTCTTCCGGCTTTTCATCTAGCGTAAGAACTTCGTTCGTTCGTGATGTTGTAACTAACGGTGTGGTCGTCGACGGAGCCGCCGCAACTGCATCGGTTTCGACAACCGCTTCAGCCAGATCCGCGTTCGCTAATTTTGTTTTCGGTTCCTTAGCCATGCTCTTTCATATAATTACATTGTATCACTTTTTCTCGATAGAAAATACAAATGTCTTATACCACGACGTCGGATGAAATTTATTTTTGAAATATAATGAAGAGCCGAACGTCCCGCCCATGTCAGCTTGCTTGTAGCCCTGTGTTTTGAGCCAAATCAAATCTTCCCAATAGAGAACTAGTCCGATATCTTCAATGGAATAATCGTGGATGCCGATGCCGCCGTAATAACAATCACTATTCGGCATCTTCCAGCCAGCATTGATGCCTACCGGCTTGCCGTCAACAACCAAAACTCGCGCTTCATCCATGCCGGCAAAGTTTCCCGTGATCATATTGCGATATCGAGCATGCCAGACATGGTCGTTCGTCGGACGCTTCTTGATCCACGTATCGATCATCTGATGCAATGCCTGCTTGTCTTCAAACGCTTTTGCGTCCTGAACCTCGACCAAATGATTGCGATAGAATTTATGCTTTTCTTTGCGCATCGCTTTCGAACCACCGCCGGGTAGCTCGGGATCAAACTGGTCTAAATCCATAACCGGCCATGTCAGCGTATAATTGATCCGATTCGCCTTATAACCTTCCGGAAGATTTTTTAATAACTCACGACGCAGCGATGGTTCCAACTCCAGCCAAATTTTCTTTGGTTGTAATTTTTGGAATACATCTTGGATATATTCTTGCAAAACAGTTAGTCGCCGTTCGGGCGGTGCGAGTGGACCACAGAAGACGTAGTGGTCCTTTCCATTTTTATTTTTCATCGTAAGCACTCCCCCTTCGCCGGATTCCGATTCAAAGAAGATATTGGCGTCCCCTTCATCGCGACAATATTCATACCACTCTAGATTATGTTCCGGTGAATAGCCATAGGCATCAATGATTTTTTTAATCCTTGCTCGCTCGCTGATAGTATCTTCAAAGACCTTCATTATTTTTTATAATAATCCGCTACGTCGGAATATGTACGGTGATCAGAAAACAATTCTTCGCCTTTTTTGATCCTTCTTGCTGCAAAAAATGCGTCGCTTTCTTCGTCGGTAGTAACATTTGGTTTTTCCGAATGATTAAGGAAAAATGAAATATCAATCGCATTCAGACCGGCTCGATACGCATATAACTTTCCTTTAAAAACCGGGTATACGTCCCATGCCAACTGCAGGACCGATTCATCAATTTTAGGATTTTTCTTAAGTTCTTCGAGTGGCAACGCGGTCAAATTGTAGCTTAAAAAATTCTTAAATAACTCTTGCCCCTTGGGTATATCACGAATAGCAAAGACGCCTATACCATGCACTTTCGACGGACGAAGTCGGCAATAGACATTTTCTTCAAGATCTCTTATTAATTTCTTTGCGATACGACCCTGCATGCTATAGAAAAAATATACCATATCGGTATACTATATGCATGCTTACCTTACCAAAATCGGATTATGTGGTGCGGACATCGAAAAAAACCGGTCGTGGAATCTTTGCGACTCGCGACATCGAACCCGGAGTTGTCGTTGGAGATTACATTGGGAAAATCATAAAACCAGACAGCAGCGATGAAAATAAAAATGGATTGTATGACATGCGTGGCGGTCTTCGTTATGATATTTTAGCCAATCCCAAGAAAGAAGGCATCCATTGGATCAATCATTCCTGCGCCAATAATTCTGACGCATACCCATATCGCGGACATATACTTTACGTCACTATGCGTAAAGTATTTAAAGGAGAAGAGATCACTGCAAACTATGGGCTTGGAGAAGCGGATGAAAAAGATATCGTATGCAGTAAGCATGTTTGCAATTGCGGAAGCAGGATTTGCACCGGGACGATGCATGAAGAAGCTTTATGCTATGAAGCTTGGTGTACGGCCTGGGAAAAGTTGTTAAAACGCGAATTTAAAGAATGGTATCGCAAGCTTCCTGGGAAATATGGTGATCAATTAAAACCGCTTGACGCATATCCTGCATCTATTAAATTGGATGACCCTAGGGTTTATCCACATATATTCGGCTCGGAGATTAAAACTCCTTTGCGGCTTACGAATGCCACTATTCCCTCACTTGGCGAAATAAAAAATTTGATCTCCAGGTCCGGGCGTCAGCTTTCATTCCCGAAGATGCATCTTACGATCTACGGTATTCGGAATGAATTTATTATCGGGGAAAGAAAGGGATAAAGATTCCTATGGATAGCCGGAAAGTTTTGATTAAAGAAACCAGAGGTCGCGGCCAAGGAGTTTTCGCGAAAGAGATGATTGGCAAAGGTGAACTTATCGCTGCGTTCGATGGACCGTTTTACGACGCCGATTCCGTTTGGGATCAACGAAATCTTAATCACGCAATCCAATTCGAGCAAGAAAAATGGCGCGACTCGGCCGGCCTTGCACGCGTCCTCAATCATTCCTGCGAACCGAATTGTGGCATAAAAAATTTATTTGAAATCGTTGCGATGCGTGATATTGCTACAGGCGAAGAACTTACCTGGGATTATGAAATGACTGAGAATAATCAGTACGGCTGGCAGATGGCATGTAAATGTGGAACAGCTTCGTGCCGAAATTTTATAGGCAGATATGAAAATATGCCACAGGAAGTTCGCGAGCGATATGCAGGATATATTTCGGAGTGGCTGCTACAGAAGTAACTGTGCGTCTTGGAGGGATCGGACCTCCGACCTTTCCGATGTGAACGGAACGCTCTACCACTGAGCTAAAGACGCGAAGCGCTGCGGGTCGGCAAACGTAACACCATAATAAAACAAAACACCGCCGGGTTCAACCGGCGGCATTCGCCTAATTCTTCTTCACGCGCACTTTCTTCACTTTCGGTTCGGTAACTGCTTTCGCGCGGCGGCTCTTGAACTTCTCGACGCGGCCCGCCGTATCGATCAATTTCTCTTCGCCGGTGTAGAACGGATGGCACTTCGCGCAGATTTCAACTTTCAGTTCCGGCTTTGTGGCGCCGACCGTGAACGAGTTGCCGCACGAGCAGACGACCTTCGCCTGCGGGAAATATGTCGGGTGGATGGTTTTTTTCATGATGTTTTAATATGTTCCATTGTATTCGAAAAAATATCGTTTGTCAATCTGGTGCGAATAGGTTATAAACAATAGTGCATTCAGTCCAATGGGCCGCAGTGGCCGAAGCGGCCACACAGCCCATCGCTCGTAATAAATAAACATATGAAGCAATATGTTTATTTACTCCTCACTCGGGCCGTTAGCTCAATTGGTAGAGCGCCTCATTTGCAATGAGGAGGCAACCGGTTCGAATCCGGTACGGTCCACTTTTTCCTCCTGCCGTCTTGTAATATTTCCCGCTCACGGGCGTAGTAATATGTGCAGCCGAGGCCAAAAGAATCGCCTGGGTTGCAGATGAAAATGTGGTTACACAACTCCAAAAAAGAAAGCTCCGACGTCAGAGCTTCTCCGCTAAAGTCGTACCGATGTAGGCGGTTCTAAAAAGACAAGGCGGCTGTGTCTTTGTCCCCCTCCCTGCGAGGGGGTTTCTTATTGTGTGGATGAGCGCCGCGCACTGGACTTTCCAGTCGCTTCGTTTCATGATAATCTGCAGAGCAAGGAGGGGTCGGATAGCGGTTCATTCCATCGCACTTGAAATGCGACGTCCCGAAAGGGACCCGTGGGTTCGAATCCCACCCCCTCCGCTAAGGTTTAGGATTGTTTATATACTTTTTTCCAAAAACGCGAGCGTCTTTTTCCACGCATCCCCCGCCGCCTCGGCGCGATACATCCGCGCGTTCGTGTCATTAAAAAACGCATGACCGGCGCCGGGATAGACGACGGCTTCGAACGATTTGCCGTCGCGCGCCATGTTTTCGCGCAGCGCCGGCAATGTTTCCATTAAATGTGCATCCTGATCGCCGTAGAACGCGAGCACGGGGCAGTTGATGTTCGGAATTTCTTCCGGCGTCGGTGCTTGACCGTAGAACGGGACTGCGGCGCGGATGCGCGAGTCGTTCGCTGCGAGATGAAACGCGTATGTTCCGCCAAAGCAAAAGCCAACGACGGCGATGCCGTGCGTGGCGTCGACATTTTCGTCCGCGGCTAAGTAGTCGACGCACGCTTTCAATGTCGCGATCGCGTTGCGGGCATACTCTGGCTGGTGGATCGGCTGCATCGCTTCGCGCAGTTTCGGCTGAACCGCATCACGCTTCTCCGGATCGAACAAATCTTTTTGTATTTGGGGCGTCAGTATTTCGAGCAGGCCTTTCGGTAACAGTTCTGGCGACAACACGCTGTATCCTTCCGCCGCAAATCGGTCGGCGACCGATTTAATATGGTCCGCCACGCCCCAGATTTCTTCGATGACGATCAGGCCGGGATGTTTTTGGGCGACGGTATCGCCACCGGTGCCGTCGGGATAGGTGTGATATGCGGGTGTTTCGCCGATGAGAATATTTTTATTCATGGTTCCTCTATCTTAGTATGTTAGAATCCGAGCGGCTCTTTTACGATGATCATCCGGAGCTTGCGGCCCATTGCAGCCGGTTCGGTATGGAAAATAAATTCTTTGGAAAATACGCTGCCTGGTGCCCCGGTCGATTTCATGCGTGCGTCTTCGAGCGGAAAAACATATTGCGCGACGCGCGCCCGAGCTTCATCGAGCGTTGGCACAATCTTTTGCGTGCCGACGACAAAGATTAAATTCGGCGACGTGAAAACGATATGCGCCAACTGGCTGCCGGATGCGGACGCGACGACGAACTCTCCTGTTTGCGCGAGTGCATGTACGGAACCGAGGTAATAGTCAGATAAGGCCGACTGCTTGCGGAGCGCCGACTGCTTCGCTGGATCTTTTTCGGCAACAATCGCTGCGTGGAGATTGTTCCAGCCATGCGTTCCCGATTTCAGATATTCGATAAATCCGACCGCTCCAAGCGTCTGTGACGAGCCATTCATCACTGATGCGCCTGCCGGAATAAGTTCTTTTATTTTCGTGAGCGCCTCATCTTTCGTCGCAACAACGATCGCTTCTACATTCTTTTCGCCGAGCGCTTTCACCGTCGCCGCAATGCTATTGTCATCCGCACGTTTTGTGTAGTCCATGTTATTTTTAATAATTTTTTAACTTAATTTAATTAATTTTTAATTTTTGCCGCCTTTTTGCTTCCTGACGTCCTTCGTCAATTTTGTCAGCAAGTCCAGCATGAACTCCGTGTTGACCGCATAAAACACTTCCTGTCCGCGCCGCTCGTCGACCACGAGATCAGATGCCTTCAACACTTTCAAATGTTGCGACACCGCCGGCTGGGACAACTTCACTATTGTTACAAGCTCGCCTACCGTCTTTTTTCCTTTCAACAACGCCTCGATAATCCGATACCGTGCCGCGTTGCTCATTCCCCTGCCGAACTTATTAATTTCATTACATAAATCAGTCATCTTATAAGTATATTCGCATTTGCTTATATGTCAATGCTGCGGAAGATGAGATACATCGGTGACACTCTGGTGTTGCCCGATGACCTACAAACTACGGATCAAAAATAGCGGCAAAACGAGGTATGCTGGGCACAACATGCCTACCTCCCATATCCTGCCGGGGGCGATGGAACTCGCCCGGATTCCCACGCTCAGCACGAAGCCAAGAAGCGTCTGGACTGGTTTGATTTCTACCGGGCAAACAAAGAGAATGCGGCGTTGACCTGCCGCCACTTCGGCATCAGCCGGGAATGTTTTTACGAATGGAAGCGGAGATATGATCCATTCAACCTCTCATCACTCGAGGAGAAAAGCCGTGCGCCCAAGAAGACGCGAACGTGGGAAGTGTCACGAATTGAAGAGTTCCGCATCCTGCGTCTGCGTCGCGCCCACATCCGCTGGGGCAAGATGAAGCTCAGGATTCTGTACGGGCAGGAATATGGCACGCCCATCTCGTCGTGGAAAATCCAGCGAGTGATCGAAAAGCATCAGCTGTATTTCCATCCGGCGAAGAACGAGAAGCTTGCCAAGAAACGTAAGCAGAACCAGCCCAAAAAACGCATCACGGAGCTCAAGAAGGAGCAACGTGCGGGATTTCTCGTGGCACTCGACACCGTCGTGCGGCATACGGCCGGACTCAAGCGATATATCCTCACGGGGATCGACGTCCACTCGAAAATCGCCTTTGCGCGGATGTATCCGGGGCACGGGTCGAACCATGCGGCTGATTTCCTGAAGCGGATCAATTACCTGTTTGATGCGAAGATCGAGAATCTCCAGACGGACAATGGCAGCGAGTTTGCAAAATATTTCCGGGAGGCAGCTGCAGAACTTTCGTTGCCGCATTACCATTCGCGTCCGAGAACGCCCAAAGACAATCCCGTGGACGAACGGTTCAATGGCACCATCGAGCGGGAATTTCTCCAGCTGGGCAACATGAGTACCGACTGCGATGCCTTCAATCGAAAGATGACCGAGTGGCTGATCGAATACAATTTCAAGCGTCCCCATCAGACCCTTGGCTACGAGGTACCGGTCGAGTACCATTACAAGAACCAGAAAGTGTCACCGATGTACCCGTCCAGCACAACTGCTTGACCTAGGAGCTACAATGCCATATGATCCGTCTGGAATATCTCATCACTACACAGGAGCTTTATGCTAATCAATATTGAGCGATATCGGACCTCGCAGATTTCTGCCGCGCCGACGCCTGAACAGTTAATTGCCAGGGGCAACGCACAGTTGAAGCGCGGCCATGATTACTTGCAACTCGCGCGTGGATATTATGAATGGACTATCGAAGTCGCTCCTGAGTGCTTTGAAGCCCATTATAACCTCGGCCTCCTCTTCCGCCGGCTCGATGAACCTGAAAAGGCAATAGCACACTTTGAGCAAGCACTTGCAATCGATCCAGTTTTCCCGAGTATACATTTTATACTTGGGGATATGCATCGAATGATGGGCTCGTTGGAGCATGCTATCAGGCACTACCTACTCTACCGGGAGCACCAACCGCCGCCAAACGTATATCGCGAGATCGCGCTGATCCACATTGAATCCATGAAACGCCCCGGGCCTCGGCTCGTAAAACTCCTCCGCCGAACGCGATGATTGAAAAATCAACCGCTTCCATCAATCCGTGCGCGCACTACTTGCGCGCACTTTTTTTACATGCTATAGTTCTTCTCGTTCCCCCAGTGGGGATTTTGTATTGGTATGAACACAATGGCAGAAGAAATCACAACCCAAAACAGCCAGGCACCGGCATATCCTACAGCCGGTGCGAGCGAAATGTCCCGCGAGATGATCGAGGCGGGTGTTTTTTATGGCCGCAAAAAGAGCAAGACGAATCCGAAGATGCGCCAGTTCGTTATCGCGAACCGCGGCGGTATTGAAGTCATCAATTTAGAGAAAACCGAGGAAGCGCTGGCCGAGGCGGCTGGCATTCGTCACGGAAAAAATCCGCAACGGCGGTATCGCTTTGTTTGTCGCGACCGAACCGGCCGCCGAGGCATCACTCCTCGCCATCGCCAAGAAATTCGGCATGCCTTACGTTTCAAACCGCTGGATCGGTGGCACACTCACGAACTTCAAGATTATCGCCGGTCGCGTTGAACATTTGAAAAAGATCCGTGCCGACCTCGCTTCTGGCGCACTCGATAAATATACGAAAAAAGAGCGCGTCGAGATCGACCGCGAAATCCAGCGACTCGAAGAATTGATGGGTGGCCTCGAAACGATGGCGAACGAACCGGACCTCCTTATCATGATCGACCCGAAATTGCATACGACCGCAGTCCGCGAAGCACGCATCAAAAAAATCCCGATCGTCGCCCTCGCAAACATCGACGCCGACCCGGACCTCATCAGCTATTTGGTCCCCGGCAACGATAAGGCGAAAAAGAGCATCGAATGGTTCCTTGCGAAGATGGAGAAAGCGATCGAAGATGGGATAAGGATGAAGACAAGAGACAAAGAGACACAGATGACGGAAGAAGCACAGAAATAAGATTAGAAAATTATTAAAAGGAATTTGACAACAACAAAAACATGGCAAAAGAAATAACAGCGGAAATGGTGCAAAAATTGCGTGAGGTGACGGGAGCCGGCGTTATGGACTGCCGGAAAGCGCTCGTCGAAGCCGATGGCGATTTCGATCGCGCCCGCGCACTGATCGGCGAACGTGGCATCGCGAAAGTTGAAAAGCGCGCCGGCCGGGAAACCGGAGCCGGACTCGCCTATTCATATGTCCACGCCGACCGCATCGGCGTTTTGTTAGAGGTCCGCGCCGAAACTGATTTCGTCGTCCGCTCCGAACCATTCCAGGCACTTGCCCGCGATCTCGCGATGCAGATCGCCGCGTCCGCACCCGCGAACGTCGATGAACTCCTCGCCCAGCCGTATGTTAAAGATGAATCGCGAACCGTCCACGACATCGTGAACGATGTCATCGCCAAAGTCGGCGAAAACGTCGTCGTCACGCAGTTCTACCGGATCGAGGTATAATGTTCGATGGTCCTCTTTATCTTCACCCTCGTATTAATGTTTTCGCTTTCGGCCGTTCTCTATTTGATGGTGCGGGCTTTGCCGCGCGTTGCAGAGGCGGATGGTTCGGCTGATGTGGTTTCGATTGACGATTCCGGTGGCGCGGCCGGCCTCGGCGGGCGGCGCGGCTTTCTCGACCGCTGGGCACATTCCGAGTTGCCGGAGAAAATCGATGCGTCGTTCAACACGTGGCTTTTGAAGTTTTTGCGCAAATTTAAAGTGTTTACGTTGAAGCTTGATAACGTGATCAGCAAACATTTGCGCAAGATTAACCACAACCAGGCGGCGAGCGAGAAGAAAGCGACTATTGATTTCAAGGAGATCAGCGGGAGAAACGCGGCGACCGGCGGCGATGCCGTGGACGCTTCCGCCGACGGTGCCGAAGATTAAAAAATCATTAAAAAGTTTTTGCTTTTTTGCCGATGATTGGTCATGATTAAGATATGACCACAAAAGAGCGAGGCGACCTAGCTGTCGGTTTTGCAATATCCCATTTTATGAGTCACCATTATGAAGTTTGTTTGCCAATCGGCGACAAGCGTCGTTACGATCTCATTGCCGAAAAAGATGGTATATTGTCGCGAGTGCAAGTAAAGTATGCCGGCCTATGGAAGCAAGCCGGAAGATGTATGGCAAGCCTCCGAACTATGGGCGGCAATCAATCTTTCTATACGGCAAGAAAATATGAAAAGGTTGATTTTGATGTGCTTTTTATTCATACAGAAAATGATGAGAATTACGTTCTGCCGTGGAACGAGATCGAAGCGACAAGTTGCTTGACAATCGAGGATAGGAAATATAAAAAGTATAAGGTATAATAGCAAATGAATTTAATCGCACAGGTAGTCCCGTAGGGCGCGGGGTTCGACTGTAAATCGAATGTCATTGACCCGGTGAGTTCGACTCTCACCCTGTGCACAAACATTAAAAGTTGCCAATTCTCTGTCTTTGCATTATAGTATAAATAGTTTACATCGGCGACAAGGAGGCCGAATAAATGCAGCAACGATCGTACTTCACGCTACTCGCTCCCCTGTTTTGTTCTTTTGCTGCTGTAGGTTTGGCAGCAGGGCCAAGCTCGGATCATTTTCGATTCGAGGAGGTCAGAAATGAGGCCGGCATCTCTACGGACGATGTGGTAACGGTAACACGGGTGACGCTGACAAATTCGAATATCACAGCTCTGTTGAAGCACCGCCCAGATCACTACGCGCTTATCATCGAGCGCGATACTAGGGAAGGTCGGGATGGAAGGTCCGTAACTCTCTATATAGTCCGGCATCGCTTGCTTGGACTTGATTGGACCGAGAATCATAAAGGCTTCGTGGATATCGATACCAAAACTCTCACGATGCCAGTCGACCATCAGGCGATCGCCTATCGCTGATGAAGATCCCGTGATGGCCATCCGCAGTAAATGCCCCGCGCTTCGTCGGGGCATTTTTATTTGACCTTCCTACCGCTTTGCTCTATGGTTCGTGTAGTCAAGCGCCCCGTTATCTGGAGGCAATTTGAAAACACCGACCGTAGCCTTATTCGTAGCACTATGCGGTGCTACGGGACTCTTTATTCCGACCGTTCACGGCGAAGAAGCGCCGCATACGCTTGTAGGAAACCTCGAATATCGTTGGACATTTGGCGATCTGCCGTATGCCAGATTTATATCGGGACGTGGACGAAGCGTTCTCGTTATTGAAGGCGGCGATGCGCTTCGCGAAAAATGTAAAAATAATCCTGACGAATGGACGCAGGATAATTTCTTCGAACGCATCGGTCATGGTCGCCCAGCAGGAACCTTTTCTTGCCGTGAGTTGGACGGGCGCCCCAGTATCCATCTTATTTACGTAGCAGCAGAACGGGAAACGTGGATCCATTTCGATCTCAATGGGCCGAAACATAAATGGCGACATTTCGGCGAAATCATCCGGAATCGAGCAACCTTTGGCCGTACACATCAGGATGATATCTATTCCGCGCTCGTGGAAGAGGACCCGACGTCTTCTTCGTCGCTCATCCAATCACTCAGACCAACCTTCGATCCACATGAGCAGCTCTCTGCCTATGTGCATAAAGCGTTTTCGCCGGAAGCTCTCGCGCAGAGCATCGGCGAATCGGCATTCGTGTTCGCGTTCCATACGCTCGAAATCGGACGAACGCCCCAGCTGTCATTCGAAAAATCGCTCGAGTATCACGCGATCGACCGCACGTTGCAACATTCGATCGAAGCAGCCACCGCGATCGCGCTCAGGCAAGACGTTCGCTTCAAACCCTGCACAACATGCTCGACATTTCGCCAACGGTTGAAGCATGCACTTTTGGAAACTATACTCGTCGACGGATACGATGGCCACAATGAGTTGGCATTCCCTCGACTGGCAAGTGCATTCGGAAGCGCTTATATCGAAGACGACTGGCTTTCATCGACGCGGCGGCCGACTGACCCGATGGGTCATGTTGGAAACATTTTCCTAGCGGATTTTGCGGAGAGTTTTTACGTAGAATTCGCACGCACGCCACTCAAGCGGCTTGAGCGAAAGATGCTTACTAAAATCGGCAGATGACTTATGGACAGGTATATACCTGTCCTTTTTCTACATCGCCCGCGACAGGAAAAACAGCACAAGCCCTAGCGCACACGAGATGGTCGAGATGATCCAGAAGCGCATCGTGATTTGTGACTCGGGCCAACCAAGCGCTTCGAAATGGTGATGGATCGGCGTAGACCGGAATATTTTTTTGCCACCGCGAAGCTTTTTCGATGTAACTTGAATGATGACCGAAAGCGATTCGATAACGGGAATGATCATGAAAAGTGGTAAGAGTAAGGCGGTATTCGTCAGCATCGCAATGACACCGATCGAGATACCGAGCGCCATCGAACCGGTGTCGCCCATCATGAACTTCGCGGGATAGATGTTGCTCCAGAGGAACGCGAGGAGTGCGCCGATCATCACCCCGCCAAACGCGGCGAGCTGATAGCGACCAAGGACGAATGCGACGGCGATGAGCGCGAAGAATGCGAACAGTGATGAACCGCCGAGCAAGCCGTCGAGGCCGTCGGTTTCATTCGCGGAAAATGCAGACGCGAACACGATGAAAATAAAGAGTGGGATGTACCACCAACCGATCGTTATGTTGCCGACGAAAGGCACATTCAACGTGTTGAAGCCGAGACGGAAATAGAACCACCAGGCGCCGACTGCACCTGCAAGAACATAGAAGATAGATTTATATCTGACCTGCAATCCTCCACCCGATGCACCGCCAAGCTTCAGGGCGCCAAGCCAATCGTCAATCAGACCGAGCAAACCGGCAAGGAAAAGTGCCGCGAGCGGTAAATATGTTTCTGGGCGGTCAATGAAGTTCATGTAATGCCAGAAACCGTCAAAAACGTGGCCCAAAATATCGAAGATGATCGCGAGGGCGAGGACGGTCGACCAAATGATAATGCCCGCACCGGTCGGCACGCCAATTTTTTTCTTATGAAGTTCGTAAAATACTGGCGCATCCTTCGACTCGCGCAGCTGCTTGCTGAAGCCGTACTTATTAAGCAACTTCATCCAGAGCGGCGTAACCGCAAGCGCGACCAAAAATGAGATCGTTGCCAGCACCATCACGCGCACCGTTTGGGAAAGAATGATTGATTGCATCGCTCGGATTAAAAATTACTTAAAATTTGCCTTAAACCAATCGATACAGCGATTGTGTCGCATCGAACCGCACGCCGTCGTCGACGCCCATGACGACGATGAAGACCGGGCGGCCGTCGTAGCTGAACAGCGAAAGCAAGTTGCCGTCGGCTTGGTCGGTGTAACCGGTTTTACCGCCGAGGAATCGGCGCGGTGCCGGCGAAGTTGTTGATGCTGTTAATTATTACCGGTTGGCCGGTCGCAAGATTTTGGACGGTCGCCTGCGGCTCGCGCGTTATCGCCAAGATTTGCGGATACTGCGAATAAATATTTTGGGCAAGTTTTAATAAATCGTCCGGCGTCGATTCGTTCGCTGCGGACAATCCCGACGGGTCATCGTAATAGGTGTCCGTCATCCCCCACGCCTGCGCCTTCGCATTCATCGCAGCCATGAAGTTTGCATAACCATAAAAATCTGCGAGCGCCGTCGCCGCGACATTGTTCGACGGCAATAACATAACGTGGAGCAAATCCTCGACCGTGTACGTATCGCCGACATGTAAAACATTTTCACTCGGATCGACCGCTGTCATCTGCGCCGTGATCGTTATTCTGTCCATCGGGTCGAGATCGTCGGTCGCAATAACCGCCGTCATCAACTTGCTGATCGACGCCATCGGCCAACGCTGGTCGGCGTTCAAGCTATAGAAACTGGCGCCGCTTTGCAGGTCGGCGATCAGGATTTCCGAGGCGCCGACGTTTGGCGCTGTCGTTGCCGTGCTGCCACTTGATGAGGTCGCTGTTGCTTGTTGGTTTTGCTGGCTGATGTCCGCCGAAAGCGCGGGCAAAATAAAGATTGGCGGGCCGGACTTTGTCGCGCCGCCAGCGACGGTCGTCGAAGTTGCCGCACTATTCGCCGCTGCGGTTTGCGTGCCGCCGTTGATAAAAATGCCGGGATTTGTGGCGATCCAGAAGATGAATACTCCGATAACGACTCCTGTAAAAAATAATTTTGAGAAGTTTTTATTGTTCATTTTTGCTGGGAGCCTGTTGCGGGTGTCGTGGACGATTGTGCCGCCGAGGGGTTTTGCGCCTCGAATACTTTTAATAAATCCTGGAACCGCGCAAATTCCGGCAAATCCTCTTTGCCCTGCAGGCCGAGCTGCTTCATCAGATCGAATGTCGGCTGATAGACGAAGCCGTTTGCGTGTGCCGGGTCTGGGATCCTTTCGATTAACCCGCGGATCATTAAGCTTCTTAGAATAACGAGCGAATTCACGCCGCGGAGATATTCAAGCCGCGCACGCGAAATCGGGCCGAGATATGCAATTATAGAGAGCGCTTCCAGGCTGGCTGGCGTCAGATCTTCGGAAAGCTCTTCGCGGACAAAATTTTCGAGGATGACATTAAATTCCGGTTTTGTCGCGAGCTGGACTTTTTCTGTACCTTTGCCGCCGCCGATGACGAGTTGGACGCCGCGCTCGTCGGATTCGTCGAGCTGTTTTTTAAGTCTGGGCGAGCAGTCCATCGATTTCATCTTTTTTTAATCCTAAAACTGACTCGATTTTTGCGTATGCGATCGGTTCGCCGTGGATGAAAAGCAGCGCTTCGAGGCCTGCCAATTGTTTGTCAATGTCTTTCATGATTTTTTAATAACTTTTTCCGGTGGCGAATTCTTCACCATTATATCAGAAAAATTCCCGATTTGCTCTATTAAGACCAGCTGCTCGCGGGCGAGATGTAGGATTGCGAGGAAAACGACGATCATTTCGCCGCGCGATTTGTCGCCGGATAGATTCTTGAATTGCATGTCGCCCTCTTTTTGGATGCGGCCAAGCACTTCGGTAATTTTTTCTTCGAGTGTAACGATCTTTTCGCGGATCGTTTCCGTCTCGATCTCGATCGTTTTTATCGAATCAAAAATCCTCGACAACGCTGCTTGCAGCGACTCGATTGAAACATTCCCGCCCGGATAAAAAACTTTCTGGTCCGGGGCAAGACCTTTCCCCTGCCCGAGAAAATATGGACGGCTATATGATGTATGGCGCTCGGACCAGAGCTGGTTCAAATATCGTAATGCCGGTTTCAGATCCTGATAACGCTTCAATCGATCTTCGAGGTCTTTGATGTCCGCCTCTTCTTCGTCGCTTAGCGCCAAACCCGGCAACAAATATTTCGATTTCAAAAAAATCAGCCGGCTCGCGACCGCGATGAAATCCGCAAGCACGCGCAGGTCGAGCCGCACCTTGTCGATCGCCATCTCCTCGGCGACACCCGCCAACAAATCGCTCGACTTCAGCGCGTCGAGGTACTTCAGGAAATCGTCCGTCACGTGTGCCATGCTCACCTCGCTCACGTCCATCTTCTCCGCCTCGATAAGCTCCAGCAGCTTCTCGAGCGGCCCCTTAAATTCCCCCACAGTCAGTTCGTACATAATAGTAGTGGTTGTAGCGCGATGCCTCTATTATGCCTCATTTTTAGTGGATTTTGCAGGGGTTGACAGGATAGTTATACATGCTATAATTGTATCAGTTAATTCCTGAGTCGTATGACCAGGTCGTCCGCAAGGATAGGTAGATTGAAAAGGAGTGTCGTATGGCACTAAAAAACCAACAAGTTCAGTTGACCATCATTGGTGGGCCATCGAAGTGGGATCTTATGGTCTCCCTCTTTGAAGGCAATCCGAGCTTCTTACGTCATACCGTTCGTTTCACATTTGTGGAACGCAAGAATATGGAAGTCGCCGTCACTGGAGTAGAGTAAGAAAGTGGCGACGGTGAAAGCTGGATTTTCCGAGGATGGACACGTACAGGAGGCGAAGTTCGTCATGTAAAGGGGTACTTCTGTACTCGGACGCGTGAAGGCATTATGACTCTTGGTGATTGATTCCTACAGCGGGGAGGCAGATTTTAAAAAATCGATCTCCCCTTCCACTAAAGCATTTTCACTGGAGAATTCTTTAGTGGGAGCAAAGCGAAGTCCCAAATTCAGCAGTTCTTTAATAAGGGAGAATATGTTTAATAAAATCCAATTTCTTTTCTGGGTGCCATTGGCACTGGCGCTCTTCATCGGATTCGCTCGCCTGCTCCGTCGACCTGCACAGACAATCGATCCGGATAGACTACCGTAAGGCCTGAACTTCGCTAGTTCTCTAAAGGAGTAAATCAGTGAAACTTTTTAAGCAGCTTCGCAAGGATTTTTGGCGATTGTTTTTTACACATCCCGCCGCACTCGCCCGCTTGGCTCGCCTTCAGGCATGTCGCTTGAACGGCCAAAAGGCACATATCTATCGAATCATCCCACTCGAAGGCGGCGACTGCTTCCTTTATGTAGTGGATTCATTCGGAGGACAGATGTGTATCTACGTGGATGGACCTATCGATGTCGCGAACGGCACGGTCAAACTCAAGTACCGCACCGAACCCGAAGAGTCCACACTCATGATGTTCGGTCGCCACCACTATCGGTGCCGACCCGAAGCGTACCTTGTGGCGATATCTATTTGATCGCCCCCTCCAGCCGTCCCGACCATGTTGTCGCGGACGGCTTTTACTTTTTAATGGTTCTTGGATGGGATTGACGAGTAATAGATTATACCTCATAATCATCTTTAGAGAGGATATATTCAATGCCCGTAAGGCTATCGCGATCTGTACATCGTCCCCACGTTGTTTTCGTACGATTCCCCGCTTGTATAGCTGAAGTAGTCGCTATAACGGTGGTCAACCTGTTAGCGCTCGTAGCGCAGGCCATTTGGTTCGTCCTGGTCGTTCCATCTTCGGCTGTCATAATGCTCATCGTCATCGCATGCGACAGCGTCGATGACGATGTGTTCCCCTGGTTGCCGCGGCAGCAGGAAGAAGCGAAGCAATTCATTTTCCTGCCTCTTGATGTCAAAAACACATTCGTCGAATCTCTTGAAAAGCGAATGGCGGCATACGTAGAATCGCAAGCAAGCCTCTATTAGCACACGACTCATCCATAGCACACGCCAGGATGGAGCCATTTTTATTTCCGGCGCCCCGCCCTCCGGCGGCATTCACTCCCCCAGCTCCCCTATCTTCCCATCCATCATCGCCTCCGCGTCCTTGTTCGCTTTGTCCACGGCTTTCTGCACGCGCTCGCGTCCTTTGAACGCATCGTCCTCCGTTATCTCCTTGCGCGCCTCTGCATCCTTCAACTGCTTGATCGCCGTCTCGCGGCGCTGGCGGATGTCGATGCGCGCCGCCTCCGTCGTTTTCTTCACGAGCTTCACCATCTCATCCCGCCGCTCGTCGCCAAGCTGCGACAACGTCGCGCGAATATTCACGCCATCATTCGAAACCGTGAGCCCCATATGTCCAGCTTCGATCGCTTTCATAACGGCCGGCACCGCATCTTTATCCCATAGCGTTATCTGGATCGTTCGCGGCGGCAAAACCGACAACGAACCTAACTCGCGGATCGACAGCGACTGGTCGTAAACGTTAACGCGAACATCCTGCAACATTTCCGGCGATGGCCGGTTGCCGCGAATACCGCCAATGTCCTGCTTCAGCTTGCCGATAACGCCCGCGAGTGCCGCATCGAGGTCTTTTATATATTGGTCCGCCTGAGTCATATCGCTCTATAGTACAACAAAATTAAAAAAATCTAAAGAAACTTTTGCGCTTTTTTTGGGGATGAGTATGGTGAGAGTATGAATACAAAAACGCAAGAAAAAATATTTTATAATGCGGTTGCGGTGACGCTTGAGGGTAGTCCATATGGGATGCGGCTGCTTGTCGAGCGATTGAAGAAACTGAACGACGGCGTTTTCCCGGGCTGGGTGGCGGCGTATGAATATTTGGCGAGCGGTGCGGCGGATGGTGGCCTTGGACCGCAGGGGCGGCGGGCCGGCAAGAAAGGTGGACCGCCGCCGAAGCCTTACTCGGAAAATATGGCGGATGTTGAGCTCGAGCAGGAAAATTTGGAGCAGCGCGGGATTCGTATAATTTTCTTGGATGAACCGGAGTACCCGGCGTTGCTGCGGCATATTCACGACGCGCCGCTCGCTTTATATGTTCGCGGTGAGTTGCCGGCGACGATCGCCGCGCTGTCCCTCACGATCGTCGGTACCCGCCGTGCGACTCCGGATGGCAAACTGATTGCCCACCGCTTCGCACGCGACTTGGCCGCCGCTGGCTTTACGATCGTCAGCGGCCTCGCGTTCGGGATCGACGCAGCAGCACACGAAGGATGCCTGGAGGCCGGCGAGGCGAGCAGCGGGGCGGGTAAAACGGTCGTCGTTCTCGCGCGAGGTGTCGACAAGGTTTATCCGCGCGAGCACGAAGATTTGGGCTGGCGAATTCTCGATTCCGGCGGCGCAATTATATCGGAATACCCGCCCGGCGAACCACCGTATCCGGACCGATTTATCGAACGCAATCGGATTATCAGCGGCTTGTCGCGCGGTTCGCTTATTATAGAATGCCCGGCCCGGTCGGGCTCGTATGCGACTGCAAACTTCGCACTCGAGCAGAATCGCGACGTCTTCGTCGTCCCCGGCCCAATCACGCATCCGAACTTTTTCGAGTCCCATAATTTAATCCGTCAAGGGGCTACGCTCGTCACGGAACCGGAACATATTCTCGAAGCGTATGGTTTCGGCAAAAAAGAGAAGTTCGAGCGAGCGCTGCGCGATGCAACCGCCGAAGAAAAGCAGGTTTTAATTGCGCTGCACGGCGCACGGCATCCTCTCGATGTTGACAAAATTATCGAACTGACTAAACTAGAACCCCGTGTCGTAAGCCAAACGATTTCATTCCTTTTACTCAAGCGATTAGTCAAAGAAACGGAATCGGGCTATATAATAGAGTAAACTTGCGAACGCAAACAAAATTATGGAATTAGTTATTGTTGAATCACCAACCAAAGCGAAAACGATTGGAAAATTTGTCGGCAAGGACTACGTCGTCGAATCATCGTACGGCCACGTTCGCGATCTTCCAAAAAGCAAAATTGGCATCGATGTAAAACACGATTTCGAGCCGACCTATGTCATTCCGAAGAAAGCCGAACCCGTCGTCGAGAATCTGAAAGCGCTCGCAAAAAAAGCGACGCGTGTCATTCTCGCAACCGACGAAGACCGCGAAGGCGAAGCGATCGCGTGGCATTTGATCAAGGCGCTCGACCTCGACGGTAAGGAAGGTGATGGCAAAAAGACTGCTCGCCCGATCGAGCGCATCGTCTTCCATGAAATTACAAAGGATGCGATTTTGCACGCCCTTGAAAATCCGCGCGCGCTCGATCTCAATCTCGTTGACGCTCAACAGGCACGGCGCGTTCTCGATCGGCTTGTCGGCTATGAGCTATCGCCGTTCTTGTGGCGCAAGATCCGTTACGGCTTGTCGGCCGGACGCGTGCAGAGCGTTGCGGTTCGGCTTGTTGTCGAACGCGAACGCCTGATCCAGGCGTTTAATAAAGAGGAATACTGGACGATTGAGGCGGAGTTTTTGCCGCCCGCTGCGCGTGGCAAAACGCCGTTCCCTGCCGTTTTGCAAGCTATCAACGGCAAAGCGGTCGGCAAAATGGGCATTACGGACGAAGCTGACGCGAAGCATATTATAGAGGAGCTCGCCGGCGCGAAATATCATATCGCGGAAATTACGATGAAAGAAGTGCGCCGGAATCCGTCGGCGCCATTCACGACCTCGACGCTCCAACAGGAAGCGGCGCGCAAACTCGGCTGGTCGGCGAAGCAAACGATGATGGTCGCGCAGAAGCTGTACGAAAACGGACATATTACGTACATGCGTACCGACAGTGTGAACCTCGCCGAGTCGGCTCTTGCGCAAGCGCGCGAAGTGATCGGCGCGGAGTTCGGAGAGGAATATCAGCTCGGAGGGCCGCGCCGCTATGCGACGCACAGCAAAGGCGCGCAGGAAGCGCACGAGGCGATCCGCCCGACGAATCTGACCGTTACGACCGGACGCGGTTTTGCGGCTTCGGCGCGCGGCGCGGACAAGCTCTACGAGCTGATCTGGAAGCGCACGATCGCGTCGCAGATGCGCGAGGCTGTCCTCGAGCAAACCGCGGTCGATATCGAAGCGGACACCGAGCGGCGCAGAAAATTTCCGCGCGAACGGCCAGACGGTAAAATTCGACGGCTTCATCCGGGCATACACCGAAGGCCGCGATGATGACGATGCGCCGAGCGAGATCGAAGGCCAATTGCCGAAGCTCGAAAAGGGCGATGTCTTGAAACTCGAGAAGCTCGATCCGATCCAACATTTCACCGAACCGCCGGCGCGCTACAGCGACGCGACGCTCGTGAAAGCGCTCGAAGCTGAAGGCATCGGCCGCCCGTCGACCTACGCGCCGACGCTTTCGACGATCCAGGAGCGCGGCTACGTTGAAAAAATTGACAAGAAATATTCGCCGACCGAGATCGGCATTTTGGTGAACGACCTGCTCGTCGAAAACTTTCCCGAAATCGTCGACCTAAAATTCACGTCGCGCATCGAAGAGGAGTTCGATGATATCGCCGAAGGTAAAATCAAGTGGACCGATGTCGCGCGCGAATTTTACGACCCGTTCAAAAAGAATCTGAAAGAAAAAGAAGCGAGCGTGGAAAAACAGATCGAAATTTCCGATGTCCCCTGCCCGCACTGCGGCAAGCCGATGATCATAAAATTCGGGCGCATGGGCAAATTCCTCGCGTGCCCCGAGCCGGGCGTGAAAGTCACGTTGCCGATGCCGGAAGAAGCGGCCGAGATCAAAGCGCTGGAGGAAAAAACGAAAGACGAACTTTGCCCGATCTGCGGCAAGCCGATGAAAGTGCGCCGCGGTCGGTTCGGCTACTTCCTCGGCTGCATCGATTATCCAAAATGCAAAGGCATTACGAAAATCTGGAACAAAACCGGCTTCAAGTGCCCGGAGTGTTTGCATACGCCGGAACGCGCCGAGAAACCCGGCGATGTCGTCGAGAAAAAATCCCGCGGACGCGGCAAACCGTTCTACGCCTGCACGCGCTTCCCTGACTGCACGTTCGTCATGAACAAAAAGCCGGAGACGCAGGAAGAGCTCGACGCGGCATGGAAAAATTGGAAAGAAAATCCGCCGAAGCCGAAAGCGGAGAAGAAGGGGGCGAAGGATAAAAAAGTCCGGACTCCTTAGGAGTCCGGGAACCAGCGCTGAGGAACTTCAATCCTCTATCTGGATGGCAAACTGATGTCGACCCATGCGTTCGGGTACTGCGATTGGGTTGCTTGAATTCACGGTTATAACGCTTAGCCCTATGGTTTTCCCCGTGAGAAGCCGTCGAACACTGATAATCACCGCGTCCAAAACCGCATGAGTTTGTCGTCCGGCCAACTTATCGCTGGGCGCCGTTAGCTTGCCGGTCTCGCTTTCACTGAACACTATCCAGCGTTTCCCGTAATTTTCATTCTCACCTCGAGCCTCTTCAGTAACGAGTCGCGCAAGCGAAACTCCACCCGAAAAACAATCATCTATCCTGCCATACTCGGTCGAGACAAATGGTTTTTTCTCCCATTGTCCATCCTTAACTCGCCAAATTTCCATGATAACCTCCAATTTTCCGAATCTGCCGCCTATTATAATCCATATGAATAAATTTGTAAATAATAGTACTATAAACCCATGTCCCTCCGCGAATCCCTCAAAACTCATCCGGACACTCTGATCGCCCGCGCGTACGCGTTTGCCGAAAAAGCACATCGCGCGCAAAAGCGCCGCTCTGGCGAACCGTACTTTAACCACGTCCTCGCGACGGCGGAGATCCTGAGCCAGTGGCATATGGACGAAGCGACGATCGCGGCTGGCTTGTTGCACGACACCGTCGAGGATACGGGCGTGTCACTCGAAAAGATTCGCGCCGAGTTTGGCGACGAGGTCGCGTTCCTTGTCGATGGCGTGACGAAACTCGGCCGGCTGAAATATCGGGGCGTCGAGAGCAAGGCGGAAAATATGCGGAAGATGGTTTTGGCGCTGTCGCAAGATCTTCGCGTCGTTTTTATCAAGCTCGCCGACCGGATGCACAACATGCATACGCTCGACGCGCTCCCGCCCGTGAAACAAAAACGTATAGCGCTCGAGACGAGCGAAATTTATGCACCGCTCGCCTACCGGCTTGGGATGTATAGTGTCAGCGGCGAGCTCGAAGACATCGCATTCGCGTATCTCTCGCCGAAAGAATATGAATGGTTGAAACGGACGACCGAGGAACAATATGCCGAGCGACTCGCCTATCTCGAATCGATCAAACCTGAGGTCGAGGCATTGTTAAAAAAACATGAAATAAAAAATTTCAGGATTGATTTTCGCGCGAAACGCTACAGCAGCTTGTACAAAAAATTATTAAAGCGGAACATGGACATCGGCAGCGTCCACGACCTCGTCGCGATGCGCATCATCGTCGGCACTGTCGCCGAATGCTACGCCGTCCTCGGCGTCATCCACGAAGCATGGCCGCCGGTCCCCGGCCGGATCAAAGATTATATCGCGTTGCCGAAACCAAACGCATATCGCAGCTTGCATACGACCGTCATCGGCCCGGATGAGCATCTCGTCGAATTCCAGATCCGCACGCGCGAAATGCATGAGGAAAGCGAATACGGGGTCGCGGCGCATTGGTTATATAAAGAGAAGGATAAGCGGCGCGGCGTGTCGCCGGAAAAACTGGCGCATGATATCGCGTGGGTGCGGCAGCTGCGCGAATGGCAGGATCGCGTGTTCGGCAGCGAAGGCGGCGACGCGGAAGGCAAAGTCGACGCGGAAAATTTTCTCGAGGCGATGAAAATCGATTTCTTCCGGCATCGCATCTTCGTCATCACCCCCCGCGGCGACGTCATCGACCTTCCCGCCGGCGCAACGCCGATCGATTTTGCGTACCACGTTCATTCGGAGCTTGGCGACCAGGCAACCGGCGCTCGGGTTAATGGAATTTTAATGCCCCTCGACCATGAACTCGCATCGGGCGATATGGTGGAAATCGTACGCCAGCGTGGCAAGAAACCGTCCGAGGATTGGTTAAAATTTGCCAAAACCGAAGCCGCGCGCAACCACATCCGCGCCGCTTTACGCGCGAAGGATGAGTTCGTGCAAAAATGGCACAAACCGTCGCGCTGCTCGATGAAGATCGTCATCGAAGATCGCATCGGCCTCATTCAGGATCTCTCGACTTTGATTGCACGAAATCATATAAATATTTTAAGTTATCACGCCGAGCATCCGAAGGGCGGCAAACTTTCGTTCGAACGGGTTGAACTGCAGACCGTTGACGTACCCAAAATCGCAAAACTTATCGTGAGGATCAAGAAGATCAAGGGCGTGAAGGAGGTGAGCTATAAGTTGGTGTAGCTTATTTTTCTTTTACTCCCCCGCCCCAATCGCCTCCAGTGTTAGTGTAATAATCAATCGCCCCGGCGGATCGTCGGATGAATATTGATAGGTTGCGAGGCCGTTCTCGGCGAAGATGAAGCCGAGCGGGGCGTCGATGGTAAAGTTGTATGAGCGCGCGGAGCCGGCCTGCTTTTCGAAAACGAATTGATACTGCGTGCCGGCGACGGGCGGGAGGAATGCGCGATGCGTATAATCGAACTCGATGGAGGTCGACTGCCCTTTCGCCACGCGTGTCCACGCGGCGAACACTTCTTTGCCATCTTCTTCATGCGTCGTTACGTTCGGATATAACAAGTACGGCTGGGTCGACGATACGATTGCGGCGATCATCGGGTCGGTCGAGTAACCGCTGTGGGCATAGTTAATCGGCGGCGTGATCTTTTTCAAAAACCCGCCAGTTTCATTCGTCAGCGCCGCCCCATCCGGAACGAAGAGCTGGAGATAATCCTGGTTCGTCGTCTGATACCACCAATACGGGCTTTGGTTGCCGGTATGTGTTTTTTCTATCACCACACTGTCTGTTATCGTATTATCCGCATTGATCTGCGCCGTCCAGTCAACAGTCTGAGAAACATATAATTCCGATTTGTCACTATTAATATCCGCATCGGCGAGCGCGAGATAGTCGCCGTTGAAATTCTGTGGCAACTGATAGACATCGCCGCCTGCGCCATAACTTTGCACGAATCCTTCGAACGCCGGATCCGTAAAGTACGCCATGACGTTTCGCTTATTCACCCAATCGAGCGCCATCGCGAGTAATTCCTGGCTTTGCGCTTCGTCGGTCGATGATGCCGCGAGCTGCGTGAAGATCGCATGTGCCAAGTCGCCGATAACGGCTTTCGGATAGGTTGCGGTCGTTGCTTGCCCCTGCTGGACGATATTTTGGATCTGTGTCAGCAAGTTGGTCGAGGTGAATGTTGTAGAAGAAATTGTAATCGGCCCGGTGACCGATAACAAGTCGCTCACGACCTGCGGCGAAACGGCGATCGCGCTGTCGTATTGTGTCGACGTCGCGTCTTCGAAAAATTCAATCGTCTTCGACGCCGATGTCGGAAAGTCGAAAAACCAATTCGCATCGGCGGGACGGAAATTATTATTCTCGAGTTGCAGTGGCGCAGGCGGGATTATTTTTTGCGTGAACGCCTTATCGACATCGGTTATGTCATGTACGGAAATGTTTGTTATATTGCCGTTGGCCAACGTCACGTCGGCATAGCTGCCGAGGAAGCCGCCGCCCGGGCGCATCTCGGACGGATTTTGCAACAGAACGAGCACGTGATGCGGCGTCGACGTCGCGAGCCATGGGATGAACACATTCAGGAAATTTTCAGCGCCCTCGATCTGCGTTTTAAGTGGCAAATAGAAATTGCTGCCGCCGATGGTCGAGCTCGCACTCACGCCGACGAGCGATGCGGCGCTCGAAAGCTGGTTGCTGTCGTTGTCGATCGCGGCGAGCGTGCTGCGGACCTGGGTTAGGCCGGTTATCAAATTACCGCCTTGGCCGTTTGCGGTAAAACTGAAAACGCCGGACTCGAGCGAGCCGGCTTCTTGCGAGAGCGCCGTCAATTGCGTGGCGAGGTCGGTAAAGGATGAGACGGCGCTGCTGCCACCTTTATAGAGGAAACCGAACATGCCGAGGACACTTTCCCAGCTCGGCGTGGAACTGGTACTCGAGAGCATTGCGAATTCCTGCTGCGCATCCTGCGTGTCGAAATTTTGCAGATCCGCGACACCGGCCTGCAGCGTCCCGACCTGCGATGCGATCGTCGCTTTCACCTTCGCTTTAATGACGTAGAATGATATTATCGAGCCGGCGACAAATAAAACGACGAGGCCGGCGACGCCCCATTTAATGCTAGGCGGCAATGGCTTATGCGACCGTTCTTCGCCATGGAATTTTTTATAATTTTCCGGCGTCGGGTCGATATCTTTTAATTTCTCGCCGCCCGCATCCGGCTTTTCTTTTTGAATGATCTTCGCGAGGTCGTTCGCGCGGATTTCTTCGTCGCTATGGAGCTTGGCCATGGGTTTATTTTAGCATGAAAAACGGCTCGTCGAAATTTGCTATAATCTAAGCAATGTTCCCGCAGCTCCGAAAAATCTCATCCTCGCTCGCCTGGTGGGCACTGGCCTTAATTTGCATCGCGTCGTTCGCGCTGATGTTCTGGGCTTCGCGGACAGACTCGGCGATTGATGATGAGCTCGCGCATATTCCCGCAGGCTATGGCTACGTCAGCCAGCTTTCATATGATCTCAACCCGGAGCATCCGCCGTTGGTGAAAGCACTCGCGATGCTGCCGGTTTTGTTGTTCGAGCATCCGAATTTTCCGACGGCGTCGGCGGCGTGGACGACGGCGATCAATGGTGAGTGGATTATGGGCACGCAGTTTTTGTATCAGTCCGGCAATGATGCGAATGCGATTATACAGACCGCGCGCATTTTCCCGATTCTGCTGACAATTTTAACAATTATTTTAATATATTTATTGGCACGGCGGCGGCTCGGCGCGTGGTGGAGCTTACTGCCTTCGTTTTTGTTCGCTCTCGACCCAACGATTCTCGCGCACGGCCATTACGTTACGACCGACGTCGGCGCCGCGTTCGCAACTGTTTTGTCATTTTTCTTTTTCCTGCGATATCTCGAACGCCCGTCGACGGGTAACCTCTGGCTCGCCGGCCTCGCGTTCGGCATCGGCCAGATAACGAAATTTTCGACGCCTTTGATCACGGTCGCGTTTCTTTTCATCGCACTCGTTTTATGGGCGCGCGAAATGATCGTTGTCCAGCGCCGGTGGAGCTGGCGCGGCGGCCGCTGGCTTTTTAAGTTAATTTTAATGATTGTCATCGGCTATGTCTTCGTTGTCTACCCCGTCTACACGTTGTTTACGGTTCATTACCCTGTCGCGAAACAGGTCTCTGATACGACGGCGATCCTGACCTCATTTGCGAACGGCCCGACGCCGGCAGGCCAACTCTGCAAAGGCATGCGCTGCCTCGCCGATCTCGACATCTGGGGTGCAGGGCACGCCCTGACGCGGCCTTACGCGGAATATCTGCTCGGCTTATTGATGTCACTCCAACGCTCCGCCGGCGGTAACACGATCTATTTCTTGGGCCGGGTCGTCAACACAGGCGGCTGGATCTATTTCCCCGTACTCTTCCTATTAAAAGAGCCGATCCCGACGTTGATTATTATCTTTGTCGCGCTCGCTTTAGCGCTGTATGGAATTTTTAAGAAAATTTCATCGAACACGACGTCGGGAGAAGATCTAAAAAATTTCTGTGATTACCTCGGCAGCCATCTGACCGAATTCTCTCTCGCCTCATTCATCGTCATCTATTGGGCCTACAGCATCCAGTCGCCCCTCAACATCGGCATCCGCCACATTCTCCCGACATTGCCGCTGATATACATCCTCGCCGCCGGCGTTTGGAAAAAATGGGTTATGCAATTTAATATTTTCGCGTTGCGGCGCAGCGTTATTTCGATCGCCTTCAAATATATCCTTCTGCTCGCTTTATTCATTTGGCTCATCCTCGAAACCCTCTTCGCCGCGCCATACTTTTTATCATATTTTAATGAATTCGGCGGCGGCGTTTGGGGTGGCTACCATTACGTCACCGATTCGAACTATGACTGGGGGCAAGATTTACTGCGATTGCAAAATTGGGTCGCGACGTCGGGTGTCATCGGTCCGAATGACAAAATTGCTGTCGATTATTTTGGCGGCGGTGATCCGAGCTATTATCTCGGATCGCGCGAGGTTAACTGGTCATCGTCTGACGGCAATCCCGCTGCGCAAGGCATCCATTGGTTCGCCGTTTCGGTTAACCAACTTCAAGGTGCCATCGAGCCGCTTGGTGCCGATGAAGCGTCCGATAGCCGCAGTGCGAGTGATACGTATTCCTGGCTGACCGCGCTGCGACCAATCGCGACTACGACGAACTGGTTCGGCAGCACGATGGGCAACGTGCCGACGCCGGATTACCGCATTGGGACGACGATGTTTGTGTATCACTTGGAATAACTAAGCGATTCTGAATCCAGTGAACTTCCCGCCGGCTTCCGTCCATTCCGTTTCAATTTTTTCCACTTTTGCCGGGAATGGTCCCTTCCCGCACCATTCGACGAACTCTTTCAGCGCGTCCTCGTCTCCTTCTGCCTCAATATAGACCGAGCCATCAGGTTCATTCATGACGAAGCCGGCGATCTGCGATTTGCGCGCCTTCCAATATGCCGCGTCGCGAAAACCGACGCCTTGCACCTCACCGTAGATTTTTATATTGACGCGCCGCATACTGCAATCCTACAACTATTTGACAAGAATATTCAAAGGGGTAGAATAAGGGTATATTTTTGGAATTATCCACCGATCCCCGCCCCATTGGCGGGGTGAATACTATCCGGAGATAGAACTTCACTCTCATCGATTATTGTTTCGTCCCCATAGAACGCAAGAAATGCAGCTTGAATCTCCTTAAAATTCTCACTCCCAAGAGTGCCCATTCGTTTGATCAAGCGTCGAACATCCAAAGATCTCACCTGTACCAAGACCGCTTTATCATTTCGATCGTTATACCGTACTGGCACATATCATTCACCTTCTTTTTCTTGGCTTGTTATAGGAATACCGAGAAAAGAATATGAGCCAAATTTCTTAAAAACCAAAACTGGCCTGGTAAATCGCCGACCTTTGCCAAAAATCTCAGTGCCGACATTCATCCCGATGCTGCACCACCAAATCTCGCCTTCTTTGAAAAGGACCTTCTTATCTTCGGCTCGAAGAGTAATAATAACCCTGCACCATTCAAGTATGGCGAAAATATATTCCAGCATGGTGTTATCATACCAAAAACCTCATTAAAAAATTCTCAAGAAAAATCGCCAGCAAAACTGTGTTTTTGCCTATTTCACCGGCGTCGCCTCGATCGTCGCCGCAATATGTTCTTCGGCGTACTTCAAACTCCCACCGACCTTCTTGCCGGGGTTAAAGATATCGAGCGGGTCGAAAATCTTTTTGGTCGCAGCAAATAGTCCGACAATTTTCGGGCCGTACATTTCTTCGAGATACGGCGTGCGGATGATGCCGTCGTTGTGCTCGCCAGTCATTGAACCGTGATATTGGAAAATAACTTTGTAAACCTCATCGGAAATTTTTGGGATCAACGCACGGACGCGTTCGGATTTCAAGTCCATCAACGGGATGATGTGGAAATTGCCGTTGCCGGGATGGCCGGCGATCGTGTAAATCAGGTCGCGTTTATACTTATCGAGAATCGCGTTTACCTTCGGCAGGACTTCGTGGATGTCTTTCGGCTGGATAACGAAGTCGTCAATAAAGGGCGCCGTGTCGCGGCCGACGGAATTGTTGTGGAGCAGGGCAAAACTTTCGCGACGAATCGTCCAATATTTTTCTTCGTCGCTCTCGCGCTTCAGCAATTTTAACTGGACACCAGCATGTGTTTTTTCAAAACTTTTAATCGCGTCGCCGAGCTTTTCGAGTTTTTCGACAAGTGCTTTCTCATCATCCCCCGTCAGCTCGATAAGCATAATCATCTTCGGCATACCGCCGCGCAAAACCATCCAAGACTCCGGCAAGAATTGCCACGCGAGTTTGAAAATATTTCCCTTCATCGAACCGAGCACCTGCCGCCAGAGATTGACCGCGACCTGAATCGTTTTATCGTCGTATGACTCGATGCTTTCCGGATGAAATTTTAATACTTCATTAACAAGATCGCCGACCGGATCGAGCGTTTTCAAAAACACGACGGCGAGGCGTGAATGTTTTTTAAGCGGCACGACGCCAAGCTTCGCTTCGGTCAGCAAGCCGAATGTTCCCTGCGAACCGACGATCAATTTTGTCAGGTCGAATATTCCTTTTTCTTTGTCCCACACGTTCCAGAGATAATAGCCGGCCGAGTTTTTCGAGACGGTCGGCTTCGCTTTCATAATTATTTCATAATTTGTCGTGATCAATTCGTAGAGGCGACGATAGAGATCGCCTTCGTAGCTTTGCTCGGCGAGTTTCGACTGCAGGTCGGTGCGGCCGAGCGGCCAGATCGTGTGTTCTTCGCCGTCGGCGAGAACTATTTTTACCGCGCGGACATAATTTTCCGTTTTGCCGTACGCGAGCGTCTTCTCGCCGCCGGAATTATTGTTAACCATCCCGCCAAGTGCGCAGAGATCTTTCGATGCTGGATAGGGTGGGTACAACAATCCTTTTGCCGTTAGCTCTTTTTCGAGGTCCCGGAAGTAGACGCCCGGTTGGACTTTGACTTCGGCAGCGTCGTTTTTTGCATCGGGACCCGCGGAGTGCTCGGCTGGGCCGATGCCAACGATGCGGTTGAAATATTTTGTAAATGAGACGACGATAGATTGGGTCAACGGGCCGCCGGTCATGTCGGTGCCGGCCGACCTTCCTGTTAAGGAAATGTTTTCGCCCTTTTGTTTTGCCGCGGTTACGAACTTCACCAAGTTTTTTATATCGTCGACGTCCTTCGGCGATACGACGACTGTCGGGCGGACTTTAAAAATCGAGTAGTCGCGGCTGAATTTCGCGAGCGTTGCGTCGTCGGTTGCGATGTCGCCGTGGATGAGTTTTTTGAGGTCGGCGGAGAGCATTAGTCATAGTTTACCATAAAATAACAAATGGTTGACGTACAATATACGATTTGTTATAACTCTCCACAGGAGGTACATATGGACGATCTGGCTAAAAGAATCTATCTTGATGCCCTTGAGAGAATAGTTTCACTCAACCCATTTACCTCCGATGACAAGAAATTGGTGGTAAGCGCGGATGAATACATCCGAAAGCACTTTGACAAAGGATATCATCAGTTGGCTTCGGCAGCCCTAACCCGAGGAAAAGAGATTATCTATGGTTTGCAATTCGATTCCAAAATCGCGCAGCATTCTCAGTGCGCGGAATTTGATCTCATCGTCAATGTCGCAGAGAAGCTGCAAGTTGGACTCACTGCGATTGTTACCGTCCGGGCAGATGGCTCTCTTGGGATCATTCAGAAGACCCACGTCGTGTATCCATGCGCACGGTGTCGTGAGGTTGCCCGCCAATGTCAGCCCTTTCTTAAATTTATTGTTCCATTTGGAATCGATGATTCTAGATGGATCTCGGCTCTGGAAGCAGATAACCTTGTGAAACTTCCGATCGATATATTATATCCACAAGTTTACGCGGAACGTAGGCGATCGAGGCCATCTAAGGACCTACTTGAACTTGAGAGAGAATGGACGCGGGATAGTCAACATTAGTAGGTCGCAGAGCTGGGCGCGCAAGAACAGACTCTTTCCTGCGCGCCCTTTTTTATTTTCAAAATCCATGCTCACTTTTATCTATCGGCGCAATGTAACGACTATCCCATTTTCTATTTTAATAAGTGTTGACGGCTTTGAATTTCGCTCTCCCCCATCGAAGGGCGCAGCGCAGAACCGACAATGCCATAAATCGTGTCGGTCGGCATGACGCCGATTTCACCTTTTTTTAATTTTTCAGTCAAGAGTTGCCTCCTCATAGTATCCTTGTTACTGTTTAAGCATGAATGGAACGGGCAAATTAAGCAACGTCGCCAAGGTAATCATCGTCGCTGTCGTCGCAGCCGTCCTTATCATTTGGATCATCGTCGCAAGCACGGGCAGCAGCCAAACGGCCGCCCTAGACGCGTCATCGACTGCAACTGATTCGATCGGTAGCACGTTGCTCGGCGCGAACGCCCCCGCCCCAACCGGAACAGCCCCTTCCACGGGCGAAAACCCTGCCAGCGCCGGCGGTAAAACCTCCGCCCCTATCGTAGCTGCGCCAGCCGCCCCGGTCATCAAATTCGTCACCCCCGTCGTGAACGACATCTGGACGATTGGCAACCAAAACCCGATTGCGTGGAGCGCTGCGCCGAACGTCAGCGGTGCGATCTCGCTTTTGAGCGCTGCAACCGGCCAATCGATCGGCATCATCTTGCCGGAAATCGGTCCGAAGCAAACGTCGTATACATGGAACACGCGCGACGTTTTCCTCAATCGCAGCGATCCGCAAAAAACCGATGTCGTGCCGGGCAGCTATAAGATCGAAGTTTCATTCGACGGCAACAATTTGAAGCCGATCGTCAGCCCGGCATTTACAATTATTAACTAAATATTAATTATTGCAGCGTCGTCCACGCGCGGAGCTTTTTATGATACCCGATCGCAAACCGGTGCGCCTCGTTGCGCACGCGGATTAAAATTTCCTTCGTAACGCCGCTGCCGCGCGGGATCGCGCCGAGGATATCGTTCCGTTTTCGCTCTGCACCCTTCGCAATACCGAGGATCGGGATGCGCAATCCAGCCCGCATCAGCACTTTTTTCGCGGCGTTCGCCTGCGCGATACCGCCATCTATTAATATCAAGTTTGGCAGCGACCAGCCGGTTGGTTCGGTGCCATGTTTAAATCGCCGCTCGAGCACTTCGGTCAACATGCCGACGTCATTCGGTTTGAAAATCGTGCGAATTTTGAACTTTCGATATTCGTTTTTGTTTGGTTCGCCATTTTCAAAAACCACCATCGAGCCGACGGCCGATGTGCCGGAGATGTTTGAGATGTCGTAGCCCTCGATGCGGTAGGGTGTGCCGACGCCTCCTGTTTTAATATTTTTTTCATCATCGGTGGGCAAAACGATTGTCGCGCTCGCATCAGAAATCAACGCGGTATCGCGGATATGTTTTAACGCGAAGAGCTGGTGGCGCAGCTTCGCGGCGCGTTCGAAGTCGAGTGCCCGTGCTGCGGTAGCCATATCTTTTTCGATTGCTCGGATCACTTGCTTCTTCTTGCCTTCGAAAAATAATTTTAGCCGGTCGATGTTCTTCAGATAATCCTCACGCGTGATCGCGCCAATGCATGTCCCCGGGCACAAACCGATTTCGTAGTCGAAACACGGCCGCTCGAATGTGCCGATGCGTTCGGGATCATGTGTTGACCACGGGAAAATTTTCCGCAAGATTTTCATCGCCTCGCGGGCGGACGAGGCCGACGTGAATGGGCCGTACTGCGCGGCGGTCCGCGAAGAAAATGCAGCGTCGGTCCGGCGAACGAGTAACACGCGCGGAAATTTGTCGCGCGTTATCCCGACATACAAAAAACTTTTGTCATCTTTTTCTTTGATGTTGAATGGCGGTGTCAGCTTCCGAATCAACTCCGCTTCGAGGATCAACGCTTCGAGTGCGGTGTCGGTTTTTTCGTGGTCGATTGTTGCAATTTTGTTGACAAGTGTTTCGATCCGGACATCATGTGGCCGCTCGAAGTAGCTCGAAACCCGCCGGCGTAAGTTGCCTGCTTTGCCGACGTAGAGCACGCGGTCGCCCGCGTCTTTCATAATGTAGACGCCCGGTGAGTCCGGAAGCTTTTTGTATGGAATTGATGTTTTTGCAAATGGGTTTTTCATGATTCTTTAATGTACCGCAATCCGACAGAAAGAAAAAGCGGCCGCGCACAGAGCGGGCCGCGGATAGTTGGAGCCAAAGATCATTCACTGCCGCGCTATGGGTCGCACGGGTCGCGGCTCTGCATCGCCATTGGCAGCGCAATACCTGTCGTAAATGGTTTGCCTGCGACGAGCTGCATCACGAGGTGATTGTTCCGATTCGCAGCGATAGTCGTAGTCCTCCTCGGAATCTTTTGATCTGAAAGACTTAACTGATTTTAGGCAGTAGAGGCCTCCGATCATAAACAGCACCCCGATTATTGTTCCGACTACTTTGCCCGTCAAGCTATGTGGGTCGGGCAACGACTGCTCGAAAAAATCGAACAGTAACACGACGTTTGGCGGAAGCTTCGTGAAATACCAAATCCATCCCACCATGAGGCCTCCCCCAATAGTTGCCGTTGTGCCCAAAAGGCCGGCAAACACAGATATTATCGTCTTCAAATGTAATCCCCCTTTCGAATCTAAGGTCCGGATTCTATCTTACCATAAATTCATGATTTCTGCAACACTTTCCGCAAGTACTGCCCCGTAAAGCTCCCCGCCTTCCGTGCGATCTCTTCCGGCGTTCCAGTCGCGATGATCTTGCCGCCGCGCGCGCCGCCTTCGGGACCGAGGTCGATGACCCAGTCGGCGGTCTTGATGACATCGAGATTGTGTTCGATAACGACGACTGTGTTGCCGCGGTCGACGAGGCGCTGTAAAACTTTTAATAGTTGGTCGATGTCGGCGAAATGTAAACCGGTCGTCGGTTCGTCGAGTAAGTATAACGTCCGGCGCGTGTCGCGCTTGCCGAGCTCGGCGGAAAGCTTAATCCGTTGTGCTTCGCCGCCGGACAACGTCGTCGCCGACTGGCCGAGTTCGAGATATCCCAAGCCGACCTCTTCGAGGATTTTAAATTTCTCGAACAGCCACGGAATATCTTCGAAGAATTTGACGGCTTCCTCGACCGTCATGCTGGAGGATGTCATAAATATTTTTGCCTTTGTATTCCACTTCGAGCGTTTCACGGTCGAAGCGTTTGCCTTTGCAGATGTCGCACGTGACGTAAACCGTCGGCAAGAAGTGCATTTCGATCGCGATCGTGCCATGGCCTTCGCAATTTTCGCAGCGGCCGCCGGGAACGTTGAAGCTGAACCGGCCCGGCTTGTAGCCGCGCACGCGCGCGTCTTCGGATGAGGCGAACAGGTCGCGGATGTGCGTCCACGCGCCGACGTAGGTCGCGGGGTTCGAGCGCGGCGTGCGGCCGATCGCGGCCTGGTCGATGTTGATGATGCGCTTGATGTATTCGAGGCCGAGGATGGATTTGTAGCCGACCGGTTTGTAGCCGGTTCACGCTGATCGATTGAGCTTGTCCGCAACCGCTTTGTACAAAACGTCGTAGACCAAACTCGACTTTGCCGGAGCCGGAAACGCCGGTCACCGCCGTGAAGCGTCGCAACGGAATATCGACGTTAACATCTTTTAAATTGTTCTGCGTGCGCGCCGCGGATCTTTGATACTCTCGATTTTCTTGAAATCGACTTGCCGCCGCTTTTCCGGCACCTCGATAAATTTCTTGCCGCGCAAATATTGCAGCGTCGAGCGAATTTTGTTTCAGGATCTTTTAATATTTCCGGGATCGGGCCCTGCGCGACGACTTGGCCGCCATGCACGCCCGCCGCCGGGCCGATGTCCACGAGATAATCCGACGCGCGGATCGTGTCTTCGTCGTGTTCGACGACGATGATCGTGTTGCCGAGATCGCGCAGATCCTGGAGCGTTTTGATCAGTTTCGCGTTGTCGCGCTGATGCAGGCCAATCGTCGGCTCATCTAATATATAGAGCGTGCCGACGAGGCGCGAGCCGATCTGCGACGCGAGCCGGATTCGCTGCGCTTCGCCGCCGGAGAGCGTCCCCGCTTTGCGGTCGAGCGTCAGATATTCCAGACCGACATCCATCATGAATTTTAATCGGCTTTAATCTCTCGGAGCGGCGCTTCGGCAACTTCGGCAAGCGACGCATTCTTTTTTTGCGCGAAAAACGATGATTCCAGTTTTTTAAAAAACTCGAGCGCGTCCTCGATCGAATATGCCGTGACGGTAACGATATTTTTTCCATCGATCAAAACGTTCAAACTTTCTTCGCGCAGACGCTTGCCGTCGCAGACCGGACAAATTTCTTCGGACCATAAATCTTTCGTGCCGAGGCCATGGCATTCCGGACATGCGCCATACGGGCTATTGAAAGAGAACAGGCGCGGCTCGATTTCCGGGAACGAAAAGCCGTCGTTCGGACAGGTGAATTTTGCGGACAACGAAACCTCTTTGTTCCAGCGGCGCTTCTTCTCTTGCACCGTGCCGCTCGCAATGATCGTGACGACGCCTTCGCCATATTTCAAGCCGGACTCGATCGCTTCGGACAAGCGCAACCGATTATCTTTTTCTTTGAAATCCATGCCGCCCGGAATGCGGTCGACGACGAGATCGATGTTGTGCGCTTTGTAGCGCGAGAGTTCGACGCGCTCGCGGAGCGAATGATATTTGCCGTCGACGCGCACTTCGCTGAATCCGGCGTTCAGGAAATCATAGAGCATCTGGTAATACTCCCCTTTCCGGCCGCGGACGACCGGCGCCAGGATCAATAAATTTCCGCCGATGATGCGCTTTTTTCCGACCGCGACTTCAACTTGCTTCTTGCCTGTCATTACTCTCATCCGCGAACTCGATCGCGACGTCGACGATCTCTTCGTTCGTCAGTTTGCGGATTTCTCGGCCGCAGCGTCGGGCAATACGGCTTTCCCGCGCGCGCAAAAAGCACGCGAAGATAATCGTAAATTTCCGTGATCGTCGCGACCGTCGAGCGCGGATTCGCCGAATGGCGATTTCTGGTCGATCGAAATCGCCGGCGACAAGCCCTCGATGTCGTCCACGTCCGGCTTATCGAGGCGGCCCAAAAACTGCCGCGCGTAAGCGGACAGCGATTCGATATAGCGGCGCTGGCCTTCGGCGAAAATCGTGTCGAACGCGAGCGACGATTTCCCCGAACCCGAAAGCCCAGTGAACACGATCATCTTGTCCCGCGGCAATTCAAGCGAGATATTTTTCAGATTGTGTTCCCGCGCACCTTTGATGATGATTTTGTCTTTCATGAAAATTTTGTTAAATTTACGCCGCGCGAATTTAATAAAAATTTAATCTCGCTAATGCGTGAAATGCCCCCGAGCTCGGCTCATAGGGGGTCAGTACTGAAGAAGTATAGCAGAAAAATCCGCGAAGCGCCAATGGTAGAATATCTATATATGTACTACGTCTACCTCCTTGAATGCGCTGACCGCACTATATATACCGGCATAACGACGGATGTCGCGCGGCGGTTCGAGGAACATCGGCGCGGCAAGGGTGGTGCGTATACGCGGGCGCATGGTGCGCGGCGAATTTTGTATTTTGAAAGGCGCGCGACGCGGAGTGCAGCTCTGAAGCGCGAGGCAGAGATTAAGAAATGGCCACGGACGCAGAAGGTTGCGCTGGCGAAGTCGGCTCCGGATCCGCTGGCCGCTGGGACTCAACGCTCGCAACTAAATCCGCGAGTCGCACGCGTCGTAGCCGGCGCCGGATCGCGGCATACTCCGGCACGGTCCGTGCGACGAGCGCCCAGAAGCGCGGTGAGTGGTTGAACTCGGCGAGGTGGCAGAGCTCGTGCACGATCAGATAATTCTGCGCGGGCTCGTCGAGCAGCACGATCCGCCAGTTGAAACTCAGGTTGCCGCGGCGTGAGCAACTCCCCCATCGCGTTTTTTGGTTGCGGATCGCGACGGCGCGAAATTCGAAACCGTACGCAGTATTCAGCTGCGCGATTTTTTGCCTGACGAGCGCGGCGGCGGCCGGCTTGTTGCGGAGATAGTCGGCGCGGGTTAGACGCGTCAGGCGGCGAGGACGCGACTGCGCGCTGGGACGGGTAAAGAAAAGCATAATAACCATTTTATCATTGCCCACCCGAATGTGATATATTAAATAATAGTTAAATCTTTTTTGGAGGCATACTCTGTCGATGTCAGAAAAACCCTATTTGGAAGAGTTGGTTGAACTATTCGAGCAGCCAGCGAACGACATGTCACCCGACGAGAATCGGGTGATGGAATGGCCGTTTATCCCGACGACGCAGGATTGCGCGATCGCTTTCTGGCTGAGCGGCCTGGCCAAAGCGCTCGACGAGAGATTCGTGCACCAAGGAAAAGCATTCCGCATTGCTCCTCGAAGGGACGAACAAAAGAATCCTTATTTGATCCTTTGCTGCTATCGCCCAGCGCCAAAAGCGACAATATCTGCGAACCAAATTCTCGCAGCTGCGGTTTAGGCGCGATATTCCGCAGGCGGCCCGTTCATCCGGTCGCCTGCTTTTTTATCTTGCTCCGGCAAAGCGGGTATGATCCGCGTCGGAGATGTCGTAGAAGTCAATTTGGTAACTGGGATTTTGATGACTGGTTAGTGTGCTGGACGATGGCAGCCGCGATATGTCTTAGGCTCAGGTTGATCTCTTTCAAAACCTCAATCGTCTCATTGATATCCAATACCACGTCACGAGCTCGCGCAGAAGCAGGAACAATAAGATCGCCGCGAGAAGGATGCCCAGGAAAAGAAACGGTGCGTTGGAGCCGAGTGAATAATAATCAAAAGGCATTGGATTTATTATAACATCTTCAGAGCACGCACAGACAAAAAGAGCGCTCCTCCGAAAAGAAGCGCTCTACAGAACTAATCACTGCCCTCGGACTGCCCGGAAGATTGGCTGAGAAATTGCTGCATCTGGCTCTCGAAAGATTGAAACGCTTCGGGAACCGCTTGCGGAGCTGACTCTTCTGTTGCCGCTAGCACCTCTTCCAGCTCATCCAAGACCCGCAGGAAATCCTCGATGTTCTCAACTCCCGTAAGATCCGGTGCGGTCTTTAGCTTACCATCATCGTTCCAACGAACGAATGATGCAATTTGAACCGCTTCCCCTTTTTCCTTCATAAATTCCTCCCTCTTGAAGTCGCGCCACCTAATAGCTTTTTTCAAAAGGGAAAACTTACTGGCCCCCGTGAGATACCCGCGGATTATAATCGGGGGATCCAGATTCTCAAGGCAGATAAGATCTACCAGATAGAGATACTTCTTTTCCGGCTTCTTCTTGTTCGGCTGAGACATGCCCACATTCCTTTCTACACGGATTATTACTGCGAAAATCTTCTTCTAGCATAACAGACGGAGGTAATCCTGAAAAGGACGTATTCTCCTAAACATCCTTCCCCCAATCCCTCTCCCGCCACGCACGCGCGGGCCCGGCGGGTGCGGCAGGGTGGTGAATGAGGCGAAAGGGGCGGGAGGCAGACGCGCGACAATTTGCTTCTCGGTCAAAATTATCGTATAATCATGCCGAATTTCAGTTCTTTGATATAACCGACAACAGAAAGGATGAATAATGACAAATGATGGGACAACGCCTATCTCGTACGAATTCGAGCCAGGCAAGCGAAGTATTTTCACGGAAATTTATTTTCCGAAGAAAGTTGCTTATCAAGGCGCGATATTTGAAGCTCTAAGCAATGGCCTTGATGAGGAGCGCGTAAGAATGAGGCTCATCAAACTTGCGCAACTCCTCCTTGAGACCGAACTGTCTGTCTATCCTCATTGGTTCGATCCGGATCGTTACACATCGTCCGAATCGTCCAAAGTTCGGCCAACACTTGAGCAAGCAGAAGCGCGGATGAAGATGTATACATCCCCTTTTCATGGATGGTCGATGCATGAAGTCGATGGCGTATTTCTTGCCAAAAAAGGACAAGACGGCAAACAACGGATCGATGAGGAGCGTACGCAGATCATCCGGCTCATCTTCGTTTTCAATCACGACGAAGAAAAGGTGGCGATCGAAGCAGGACATCTCGACGTGTATCGTGCCATTTTGTATTGGGTAATGAGTATTTACGGGCATACCGACTATGACGCCTATTGGAGCGACGGCGAAATGGGTCGCTTCCTCGGGCGTCATCAAGAATGGAAAGCCGATAAACGACGCTATGCCGAAGAAAATTACAAACGGCTAGCGGGCTCAATCACCAAATGGATCGACGACTGCGGACTCTTTATCTTTGGTTTCCTCGTCCGGGAACTTTGGAAACGCGTCGTGCAAGTAGCCGAAGCCGAAGAAGGCAAGAAATTGGAAGATGAAATTTGGGTCAGCAGTATCTTCCATTTCAATATCAACATCATGAAGCCGCGCTCGGAATCCCTGGAGCGTGCTATAATGGACGCAGCACAGGCAAAGGAGCAATCAGATGAATGAACCGCAACGCCCGAATGAACTGCCAAAGGACATTATTGATCGCCTTCGCCGCATCGTGGCTTTTACCGGCAACCAACGAGCGGTCGATGAAGATCCCGTGAAGATGCTGTCGATGCTGCTCTATGGGATCGAAGATCATCTCAATGAGGGGAGCATCCGCTATGTCATCCACGACTCTTGCAGCGTCGAAGGTGTAAAATTACACTCCAGATGGCTGCATGAAGAAAAGAAAATCGCCTAACCAACCCGTTCTTTCACTCTGTTCATACTTCACGGGCCCGACTCCAGTCGAGGCCCTTTTTATATCGTGTCAACATCTCTTAATTCCCTCCCCCAATCCCCCTCCCGCCACGCACGCGCGGGCCCGGCGGGTGCGGCAGACGATGACCGTGCGCTACCACAACGCCGTGGGCAGATTGGAGGTGGGTGCGGGTGCGGGGCTGGGAGGGGTGGGTAAGATAAAATTAAGGAGTTCGATAATACGAAGTTCTGTAAACAGATAAATTATCACCAGCGAAGATAAAATTTTCCTCCTCCCAAATCAGCGTATTATTCACAACTTTTTCCGTAGCTCCTAAAACTCCATATATATCTTTGCTTATATAGATAGTATATGGAAAGGCGCGAATGTCGGAAAGTTTTGCCGCTAAGCTAGGCGCTCGCCCAATCCAGATAAGATCGTTATTGTTGCGAACCCCCGCACGTACAGCGACTGTTTCTCCTGTATCTATTCCAACACAATGTCGAATTGCAATTCCGTTCTTCCTTACTGATTCAAATTTTTCCTTGGCTTTCGGATTGATTATCTTTTCTACCACCCAATCAATTTCCCGTGCACATCTTACTGCATAAGTATTTTTCAAATCTCCCATAAAAATACCCATCACACGGTCGCCGTCAAAACTACGAACCTCTCCTCCATAAGCTTTGATTAACCGAACCGAACACGAAAGATATGCACGGATTATTTTTGCAGTAGTCTGCCATGGACAAAATCTTGCTAATTTCGACGATCCAGCAAGATCAGCATATAAAAATGTAGCATCAATTTTAACCGCTCCATCCTTAAGGGTAACGCTATCGGATTCTGGGACAACACTTCCAGCGCGTTCATCCCATTTAGTCGTCAAGATTTCCTCGGCTTCATTTGTTAATATTTCGGGCCAATCCATTTGATTATGACACTGGTATCAATTTAACTATATAAATAGCTATCGCCCACGGAACAACCGCAATTAGCATTAATATCAAGGCTCTTTTAAAAACATAAAATTTCTTACTTAAGATTTGAGCATTAATATGACACTGCGAAAGCAAATCCTCTAAATAATCATCGTCTGAAGCTGCTTTAAAATTTTTATTGAATTCATCATGTTTTAACTTGGCAATCGTGCCAAAGAAAAGAAGGGATTGATTCGGTGAATCCGTTTTTGGATATTGACCTAGGTAAACATAGACAAGACTCACGATCAGTAAGCCAATAGTGGCAAAAAATGATATACATAGAACCGTTGTCCACTTATCGGGTGCAGGAACTATACCGACCAATAAACCAATCATACCTATGCATATGCCCGTTACAAACGAAATTCTGGCGTCATATCGACCGATCCAATCTAGTTGCCGCTGTAGATTGCTTTCTGCGCGCCCAATAGTAATTTCTTTGTGAGTATTTCCCATGTAAGTATTATTTATCCAAATCCATTATGCCAAAACAAAACTCGCTACCATGACTTTCGCACCAACAATTTTCCATGGAATAAGCTTCTGCAAAATCAAAAATCGGTGATTCTAATTCCATCTTCTTCCAAATCGGAACTTTTTCGCCTGGTTTTTCGATGTTGCCACATCCACAAGTCCACAAAATTAGATCCGACCCATCTTTCTCGAAAATTGAATACACCCGCTCGGAAATTAACAATTGATTAGCATCTCCTTTTGATGCCAGCTTGGCAGCCATATTAACCGGCTTCCCTGCCCATACTTCATTTTGTTTTGTTGATTTTCCAGCCACCTTTCGCATACCAATTCGCTTAACCAAAACAGTTTTTATATCCATACCGAGATGGCAAGTAATTTTTACATCGTCATCCTTTGTGGCCTCGCTGAGATATTTCATAACGATAGTTTTAAAAGTTATAGCAGCAGAAAATGCATGATAAATCTTATTTTTGTCAAACAAACCAAACGCTCCGTCACCGCGAACATCGATATAAGAAGCCCCGAAGTGATCCAGAATTTTTACTGCCGTTCCCGTAAAATATTGATATATCTTTGCCGCAACTTTATCTTTATGCTGGACGGATAGCTTGGTTGAATCTTTCATGTCGATGTACAAGCACACCACGTCATCCACCCTCCACCAAGTATTTGTTTCCAGCGGCATAGAATCCGTCAGGGGTATAAAATCTTTTTTTTCGATGGATACACCTGCCGCGTATCTCTTATCGGCTTCATCGACTATTTCTAAAACGCCATCGACGAAAAGCTTTTCTTCAAAATCATTCATGTTAGTTTTTGATTAATTTTATAAAGCAATTATCATTCCTTGCCAAAACAGCATTCCTGAATTACAATGAGATAGTACCCGTAAATGACCCGCAAGTCAAGCCATAGGTCAATATTAACCATATTAAAACATCATGTTAACTAAACGTCAAAAAGAAATCCTCGATTTTATTGGAATACAGATCACTAAACGAGGCGTAGCTCCATCTCTCAGGGAAATCGCCAATCATTTAGGTGTCACCTCTTTAGGAACCGTCCAAGAGCATATAGAAAAATTGCGCGAGAAAGGCTATCTCGGCACGGGGATAAATAAAGCACGCTCTCTCCATATCAAATCAGATCACTTAATTCAGATACCTTTACTTGGCAGAGTTGCAGCGGGCCAGCCGATTGAAGCGATAACAGAAGGACAGGAAATTATCGCCGTCCCAAGAAGTAGATTACCTCAGTCCCTAGAAGGAATCTATGCATTAAAAGTTGTTGGAGAAAGCATGATTGATGAACATATCAATGATGGCGACATCATCTTAGTTAGAGATCAGTCTATCGCGCATAATGGCGAAAAAGTTGTTGCTCTCATCGATAACTATGAAACAACACTAAAAACATTCTTCCAAGAAAAAGATCATATTCGCCTGCAACCAGCAAATAAAAAAATGGAGCCGATTATCGTAAGAAGCGGGAATACTGGATTCGCAATTCAAGGAGTGGTCATCGATGTTATTAAAAATATCTCCCAATGATTATCCTAGAAATTAATCTACCGCGAAGGTCGACGGTAGCTACCCAAAATTAATAAAATTTCCATGGCTAAAAAACATTTAGTTGATTTCTACGCCGAAAAGCCAAAGAAAGAGCCCATACGGGTTTCGTTTGAAACCAAGAACGGCCCTGTTTCTTTCAAGGCGCATGAAATGGTTAAGGAAAAAGTTGAGGTGAAGTTTAAAGCGCGAGACGAGAAACGCAAATAACCTCAATGGCAGTGAATCCTGTTCAAAAAAAGAATATGTCACCGCCGGGGAGTGCCATCCAGGTTACTCCCCCTTTTATTTATCTAAATCTTCCTCTCACCAATCCCCCGTGACCCGGCAGTTGCGACATCGCCCACAACACCTTACCCATCACGTCCGACCGTGCTCACGGCGTGCGGGGGTGGAGGAAACAAGATAGCAAATGAGTGCGGAATCGTTTTAATAACCCGTAATATTTCGAATAATCTCTTCATAAAAGATTATTTCATTGTAAACCTACATACATTAAAGATTTTTCAAATGCTCGGTACTTTAATATATATGGCTTCTTTTTCGATCTCTTCAATGGATTCGGGGAAGGCTGAACGCGATTGACACAGGGCAGTTATAATTTTTGGCGAAAGCTTATCTGCATAAAAACTTCTTAATATAAAAAGTGTAAAATCTTTAGGCGTTATGGGAGCCGAAGTCGGAATTCGCCAGTCTACATTGTGTCCCAAATGAACATGAGCCGCAGAGTGATTTATGAGCACAGCTTGATCTGGAGAAAAATCGATTCTAATCGGTAGAGCTGCGTTCGAAGCAATATCGAATTCCTCATTGTCATCAAAATCTGTAGGGGCGGGCATATAAGAAACCCTATGCTCTATTAATTTCTCTTTTTCGAATCTGTAAAGAAACTGAAGTAACGCGCCGTCAGGTAAGATTAAATTATATTGCTGATTGCTAAAAAAATATTTATGACACTCCGAATAGCCGATATCTTTTAATGCTAAAGCAATATTGGGTCCATTTTTTGACCATCCCACCTCGCAGATACCATTTCGCATCTGGAGTTGCGCAATACGAGAATCGATAGATAGACTTTCCTGAGTCAAAAGCTGAGTCAGGGATGATATCTCACTTCTTATTTCATTTGCTAATCTACTCATCGTTTGATTGTTTCAGTAATAAGGATAATTTTTGCTTTGTCTGTGGGTCAATATCTTCAATGAGAACATCTCCACTTTCAAGTGCTGCGGTAAGCTGTTCAATGTCGTAAAGTGATTTTTGTTTCCTCTTTTTTTCATTTTCAGTAAGATCCCTATTAATCAACCTCATTCGCTGCATTTCTTCTGGAGTTGGATATATGAAAGATAGCCTAAACCCTGCATTTTTTATACCTTCAAACTCCTTAATTAGTGCGTCCATTTGTAATCCACAACCGGCCACACGAACCCACGCCCTACTACGAGTAATTGCGGAAAATAACATATTTCTCTTTTTTATCAACTCAATTCCTCCATACGCATATTCGCTATTCATAACGTAAACCATTGCAGCTTCATTGCCCTTAGCACGATAAATGCCTGTCACCGCAATGGAATCATCTTTGAAGAATTGATCAGGCGACGTTGTTAATCCAGCAATGTGGCTATTTATATCACGCTCGAGAAGTTTTGCCCTCAAAAGGGCAGTGTCTTCTTTCGTCGTAAGAGAATTTAAATTAATCACCACGATGTCACGAGTTGTTAATTCGTCTTCTCTTAAATTCTTTTCTATTTGCTCTGCAATCCAATCACTTTCTTCTTCTCTGCCTGTAAACTTATGAAATTGTATTAAATCATCCTCAGAAGAGTGTACCTCTAAAAAGGGTGGGCTGGTTACTTTTGTTCTATATAGAGAAACTTTATTTTTTTGAGCTAGTTTCCCTTCTACTTCATAGCCAATCTCCTTCCAAAGCGACGGCTCGTCAAACATCTGAACTAAACCTTCTTCACGCACAGTTCCAAAACCTAAGCCATGAGCAGTAACAAGAACTGGCCGAGAGTTTCGGTAACATCTATCAAGTATTATATCTTGCTGGGCAGCTTCTTGGTCGTTGCTTAGTTCAATTCCAAATAATTCCCGTGGCGACTGCATCCTTAACAAGCTGAGATTTTGTAACTCATCATATGCCCAAATAATTCTTTTTGGTGGTTTCAAGAATTTGTAACAAAGCTTTAGAAATAGAGGCGATAAATCTTGAGCTTCATCTATCAAAATTGCATCGTATTTTTGAATAGGTTCTATTTTCCTTGCAATCAAATGATTTAAAGCTGTTAAGCAGGCGTACCCAAGGGGAGACAAATTTCGCGCTTTTGCGTTTGCGTTTTTATAATCAAGAGGTTCCACGTTATTTGCCATACAGAATTCATAATATATTCCAGTTGATGCATGGCTACCCCAAGATTGAAGAATCTTCAATTTGGTCCAATCGGGATCTTCCCGCTTTTGCTCGATGGTAAATTTGGTAACCAAATCAACAAATTGCTGTTTCAGGGATCGAGTATTAAAAGTGATGGCAATGTCCCATTCTGGATATCTAGAATGCAAGTATGCAGCCTTCAAGGCTAAGATAATTGTTTTTCCCGATCCTGCCAATCCCCTGATACGCTGTGGCCCGTCTACCGTTTCGATAACCGCTCGATTTTGCCTACTATCCAGATTAGCTATAGATTCCTCAAGCTCTTTCAGTTTAGCACCTCTTGAATCAGGTTTGTTTACACGTCGCCTCCGTGAACTGTTAAGTTTAGTGACTACCTGTATCACCGAAATAAGACTTCTGATATATTTCTCATTTTTCTCATTTTTAATTTTATCAAGGCGTTTCGATAAAAGATCTAAGGTATTAATAAAGTCTTCAGATATGTCATCTGAACTTTTTACCTGAGGAGCAAAAGTAAGAACTTCTAAACTAACTCCGAGGTCCCGCTTTTCCATTAGTTCAGGGTTTTGGATCAGCTTTGATTTCATATTGGCAAACAACTGATCTCTCTGCTCGGTCCTATCACCGCATGACGTACCTTCAACTAAATCAAAAACGATTATTCCATAAGATTCTGCGACAAGAACGGCGTCAAGTGTTATCCCCCCAACAGCAGTGCTTAAGATGGGATATCCTATATAAACGACTGCTTCTGTGCCTGATGAAAAATATTTCTGGAGGTATTCAACCAATTGTGCCGTCGAATTCTCCTTCTTATTAGCTCCGCGAATTACGTCTATCATAAATTTTAATTCCTAAAATATTCTTTTAGTTTATCTTATTACGATTTACAACAAAATGCCTCAGTTGATGAGTTTTATAAGCCCTTTCTATAATGTGTTGTGGCATTCTGTTCGTCAAAGGATAAAAAGTCAAATAATTACAGCAATCCCTTATTCGCCTTCGCCACAAATCCTTCCAACGTCATAACCTCTACTTTATCATGAGGCAGATATTTCTTCAGCCCACCTCCAACATAAAAATCTCTCAAGGTCCATCCTTCTCCGCCGAGCACTAAATACGCCTTATCGTATCCATGAGTTTCGACAGCATCAATTAAGCAAATAATTTCAAACGGAACTTTTTGCTCTGCGGTTCCGGAGGTTTGTTGCCATTTTAAAGAAACGAGATATTTCTTTTCTTCCTTCTGAGCCGTTGCATCGACAAAATGCCGGCCACCACCGCCCAACCGGATGCCAACTTGCACCTGTGATTGAGCTTGATAACCGCCCCTAGCCAAAGACGGCAAAATCATTGCTTCCAGAACACCGCCTGTTCGAGTATCTCGGGGCATGGTATGTACGGATCAAATATATAGCAATCGGGCAGAAGATCAAGCTAGCATAACACTGGATAACTGTTCGAACCGTTTTATTGACAAATCTAAGAATTGTTTTTCAGTATCGATGCCAATAAACTTTCTATCTTGAAGATGAGCCGCCAAACCGGTCGTCGAGCTCCCAGTGAACGGATCGAGGATGATATCTCCTTTATTAGTACTCGCAAGAACGATGCGGTTGAGCAACGCGCTCGGTTTTTGTGTCGGATGTTTGCCAAAAATTTTCTCTGCCGGCTTCGGAGTTCCAATCGCCCAAACCGATCTCATCTGCATATTCGGTTTTTTGAGAAAATCTTCATTCCAATCTCCATTCTTCATCAAATTGTAGTTGAAGATATGTTTTGCTTTTTTATCTTTACGCGCCCAAATCAATGTTTCATGACTTGCCGTAAAATATCGAGCGCTCAAATTCGGCGCAGCATTCGGTTTGAACCAAGCTACATCATTTAAAATATGATATCCAAGCGCCTGAATGGCATGACCGCACTGATAAATCGAATGATAAGTACCACTCACCCACAATGTTCCATGCGGCTTTAAAACACGCCTAGCCGCTTCAAGCCATTTATAGTGAAAATCATAATCATCTTGGAAACCTTTGCTTTTATCCCAATCTCCTTTATTTACACTGACCATTTTGCCCGCATGAACCGAAAATCCTCCATTTGAAAGGTTATATGGCGGATCGGCAAATATCATATCTATTGAATTCTCCGGCAACTGAGCCAAGATATTTAGAGAATCTCCATTGTAGAGAACAAAACTTGGATTATCGTAATAAGGTTTTTGCATAATCTTTTCCTTAAGATTACCAAAAACACCATTAAATTTTTCTAAAGATTTTGCAGGCTTCTTTTGCGCATTTATTTTTGCTTTTTTTAAACCTGTCGCGGTTGGCATACAGGAATTTTAAGTCTTTTGAGAATTATTTACCACCCTCTCCACCACCTCCTCCCATCCCCTCACCCGCTCCACACCCGCAGGCAGCGGCGGCTCGCCAGCACCAGCGCCGCCAACCTGATTCCACGGCTGATCCAGCAGCAACACGCGGATCCCTGCCTCGGCGCAATCGCGGGCGTTGCCGAGCGTGTCGTCGATCATGAGCTCGATGCCGAGTTCGCGGCAGAGTGCGGACTTCAGGCGCCGCCGCGTGGGATCTGCGTCGCGGGATCGGCCGTAGTGGACGCCGGCGAACGTCGTCGGCCAAGAAGAAAAGAAGTGTCGCGCGAGCCAGAGCTCGGTCGCCTCGACATCACTGTCCGAGCGAGCGGTGATGATATAGAGCTCGTGGCCGGCCTTCTTCAGTGCGTCGATCGCCGGAATCGCGCCCGCAACCGGATCGAGATGCTCGATATTCTTCGCCGAAAAGAACTCGTTGAGCTTCGCCTCCCATTCCTCCTTGGTTCCGGCTCCCTCCAAAACATTTTCGAGATGATGATCCGTCGCCTCCTCCCATTTATAGTTCGTCCCGTACTGCCGGTTATGCAGCTTGATAATTGCCTTGGTCGCCGCGGCAATCGTATCATCGAAATCGATTCCTATGCGCATGGAGGTAGTATAACAAAAGGGCCTCCCTTGCGAGAAACCCCTTGGGGAAAATGCAAGAAATTGCATCGTGTTGTACAATGTAATCAGAAAGGAGTCCGCATGAGCAACTATGCTTCAGTTAACTTTTACCCTGAGATCGTTCATACGGCAGATGAGTGTGGCGGCGTCTTGAATATCGAGAGGTGGGGGCCAACAAGTGAGCAAAAGCTTCGTCTTCAGGGGCACTGTAAAAGTTGCGATGCGTATCTATTTTGCGACTTTCCCATTGCCGAACTGAACGCGAATTGCCCCAGCCCGGTGAATACCGAGATGGCCCTCCAAGTCGTGCCCCCGTTGCCGAAGCAAGCGGTCACCGATGAGGACAACGAGTTTCTGATCGCTATGAAAGTTAAACTCGACGATTGATCGTACTTCCCCGCCTCCTTGTTCCTCCCTGTTTCCCGCAGCAATCCGAGCCGGCCGCATTGGCTGGCTCTTTTTTATTTGACACCTACATTCAATCCGCTATACTTACTGCGTAAGCATCAAGCTTGCTCGACTTTGATCGAAATCCGCCTTCGGGCGGATTTCTGATTTTAACGGAATCTGTCCATACTCAAGCGATATTCGAAGTCGTCGGCGTAAAGGATACGCTTCACGGCGCCACCGCAAGCTTCGATCCCATCGGACCACATTCCCGAAATCAACAATTACGATCGTCCGCTCCCACTTTTCATCGAATGAACCAATAAACTGGGTTATTTCATTTTTTGTCATAATGCGTCCATCATAACAAAAAGGGCATTAAATCTTTCTAAAGTTTTTTGAGACAAAAAACATTGCCCCCAATCCACCGCCGTGCTATAACACAACCAGCAACTCTCAGGAGGCATATGACAAAAGCATTGTTAGTTATTGGGGCAGGCGTGAGATTCCTCGACACTGCCCTGGAATTTAGGGATTTTCTCAAAAATGAAGCGGGTGTCGATACAATCGAACTCTCTAAACCAGCATACTCGTCACCATTCGAATTACGTATGAGTATCAGTGCGTTCTTGACGGAAACTAACCCGGACGACGTTATCCTGCTCGGATACTGCGGCCACGGCAGCCAGATCGGATGGGCATATTCGAGTGATGGCGAACAGATGCTTTTTAAGCTTTTGGTTGAAATAATCGGCTCGCTACCCAATCGGGTGCTCGTCGTCAGCGAATGCTGCTACTCCTATAACTTGATCAAACTTATGATCACGAATGGGGTTCCGGCTGATCGCTGCGGCGTCATCGCGAGTGGACATGGGATCCATGGCAACTGCCTCACCGATTGGATGCTTATCGCATGGCGACAAGGTAAAAACTATCAGCCCATCAGCGGAGTCGAACGCATTCAGTTAGTAGCCGACGCCCCTCGAGCATCGTTGCGTGGGAGAATATACGAACGATGGCTTCGCATCCGCAGTCGCCTTCACGATATCGGGTTCTCATTCTTGAAAGAGCCGGCGTATGGCGGATGCATCCATGATCTCGATGCTTTTCGCACGGTACCCTTGAGTGCCAGGACATATCGTCCGGACGACCCATCGAATCCGTTTCCGGTCCGATGGGGTGCCGACCTCGATCATTTCTTCTTTCCGAAAGGAGAACAGACGCCGCAATGAGGCGTCTTTTTTTGTTTCGCGGACAACAAAAAAGCGGCGGAGGATTTCTCCCCTGCCGCATACCCGATACCCGCGCGGACGACGGCAGCGCGCTCACCGACGAATTGGGATAATACCCCCGGCCGAAGGTGCGCCGAGATATGGAGTGCACGGATTGAAGAGACCGTGCAAACTCGGCGTATATCCACGCTTGTTGATTTCGATAAAATATCCGTCGTGGCGAGAGCCGACGGGGCTGATGCAGTGATGGTTCATCACCCAGCGAAACACGATTGCGTGTATGATACTCCACCATACGCAATACGGATAACGCTCCTCATCGCGGATATTTTCGTAGGCCAACTGCAGCGGCACGCCGAGCCGACTTCTCCCGTCTTCTACATCGGTCAGCAACATCGGCTCTTTCGGAAATAACATTACATCCTCCAGATATCGCCGTTGAATTTTGCTAGTCCCCGTTCGACCAGCGATATGTACTTTTGACATCAGCATATCGAAATCGAGCTGCTCCGGTTGGTACGGGACGACGAGAAACCGATCGTTCGGAAGCTCATCCAAACGGTCGCGCAATGGCAGCATATCCTGCGGATAAAAAAGACCATACGGCCGCAATGCTTCGGTTAGTAGCCGTATCTGATGATCAAACACTTCCAGGCGCGTCAACGGAGAGCGCGACAGTTGGAACATTTGCTCGTAGTGCGTCGCCGTCATTTCCTTTCCGTTCGTCGGCATCGGTATAACTTTCAGTTGCGGTGTATTCAATTTGAACTCCTTCTGCGGGGATTTTACTCCGTGCAGTTTGTTTTTGCAAGAGAAAGCGGCGGTGATTACTATATCGTAAACATCCCGTTCTTATAAATCACTTTCTCTTTGCCGTTTTGCAGGTACGCCGTCACGGTCCGCGGTGCGGTCGAGATGAAATCTTGGTGGACGGCGGAATTGTTAAAACCGAGTTTGGCCCACTGCGCTTTGGTCGGTTTCGAAGGATCGCCGTCGTAGCAGTCGTGGTACGAGCTACCGATCGCGAGATGCGTGTTGCCGTTCGGGCCACCGATGTTTTCGTCGTACAAGGTCGTCGCCATGAATTTCGTTATCCGCGAAAACCGTTTGTCGGTCAGCGAGTATTCGCCGATCTTGTCGGCGTTCGGGGTTTTGATGAGTTCCTTAAGGAATTTTTCACCTTGGCGCGCGCTCGAGCGGACCACTTTGCCTTTTTTAAATTCGAGCTCGACTCCTTTGATTAGGTTGCCGCCCGAGTAGCACGGCTGATTGAATCGCATCCAACCTTCCGTCCCGCGCCAGTCGGGCGACGTGAAAATTTCGAAGCTTGGGATGTTTGCACCGCGGCCGCCTTCCCAGATTCGTTTCTCGCCGAGCATTACCCAAAGGTCTGCATCCGGGCCGACGACATGTAATTTTTCGATGTGTAAATTATTTAACGATTTTTTAATAACATTGATTCGCGCGACGGTCCGACGCCATTCGCCCACCGGATCGGATGAGTTCAAAAAGCATGCATCGATAATCTGCTTCCAATATTCCTTTTCGCTGAGGCCGGCTTCACGCGCCATCGCCGGCGTTCCGTAGAGCGCGAGCGTCCAAGAATACGCGTTGCGATTTTCTTTCTCGTCTCGCCACTCGCGATACAGCTTCATCGATCGACGCTTCGTCATAATCTTTTTCGGATCAAGGCCGCGCAGTGCTTCGACGTCCGCTTCGCTTTCGATGAAGATCGTATGATGAATTTCATCAATCAACCCGCGATAATATTTCGCCGGAAAAAAATTCAGTTGATGGTCTTTCGCGTTCAGATAAAAATCGCGTGAGGTATTGAAATTCTTATCGTGATCCGGTGAATAATGCGTCAACGCATGGCCACCGGCTTTCGTAATGGATGCGAGCGTTGCGACAAAAAGTGGCTTAGCGCTCTCCTCGGCGATCAGATGCACCACTTCGCCCTTCTTTATTCCCTTCCCCTTATTTAATGCAAAATTAACGAGGACATCCGCATATCGCTCAATGATCTTTTTGTCGGGTGTATACATGTTGTTATTATACCGCAGCGGTGATAGCGCCCGCCGTCGCGCCGCCACGTTCGGCAGCCGCACCACTCTGCTCTTTCCACAGCGCCGCATACAATCCATCATGATTTTTTAATAATGCATCATGCGAGCCCGACTCGATGATTTTGCCTTTCTGCAAAACGTAGATACGGTCGGCGTGTGCGATGGTCGAAAGACGGTGTGCGACCATCACGGTAATCAGGTTCGGCCGTGAACGGGTGATCTCCTTGATCGTGTCGGTTATCGAGCGCTCGGTTATTGAATCGAGTGACGACGTTGCCTCGTCAAAAATTATTAAATCGGGATTACGAACGAGCGCGCGCGCGATCGCGAGGCGCTGGCGTTCGCCGCCGGACAATTTCAAACCGCCTTCGCCAATTTTCGTATCGAGTCCTTTGCCGCCGCGATCGGCGACGTCGGCGACTGCGGCGCTGCGCAACGCTTCCCAGCACGCGTCATCAGTCGCATCCGGATTTACGAACAGCAAGTTTTCGCGGATTGTGCCGGCGAATAATTGTGTATCCTGCGAAACATAACCGATGTGCTGGCGCAGGACGTCGTAATCGATATTGTTACCATCGACGCCGTTCAGGGAAACATTTCCGACGGTCGGCTTGTATAACCCGACGAGCAGTTTGATCATCGTCGTTTTGCCGGAACCGGAATAGCCGGCGAACGCGATGACTTCGCCGCCGCGAATCTCGAGCGAAACATCGGCGAGCGCGACAACCAAGCCATCCTTACCGCCGGCTGCCACAGCCGCTTCCCCGTATGAAAAACTGACATGATCGAACGTAACATCCTTCAACTGCCCGATCGCGACCGGATTAGCCGGCTTCTCTTCCGACTTGATATCCAAAATTTCTTCGAGCTTCTCCAAGCTGCCTTTCGCTTCTTGGTACTGCGCGGCAACCGTGCCGACATCACCGAGCGGCGCGAAAATGTAGAACGAATAGAACCAGAGTGTCAAAAACTCACCGAGCGAAATCGAACCGATCAAAATCAGCCACAGCATTGCAAACAGAATCGCCGAACGCATTGCGTTGACCGTCGTTCCCTGCGTGAAACTTAATTTTCGAATTAACGTTAGCTTCGACAGCTCGAGCGCCAGCACTTTATCATTGACCGCATTCAACCGTTTTGTTTCCTGGTCTTCAAGTCCTAGGCTTTTGACGAGCTCAACATTTCTTAGCGTCTCAGTCGTCGAGCCGGCAAGGTTCGCGGATTCGACGACGATGGTTTTTTGAATCGTCTTGATTTTACGGCCGATGAAGAATAAAACGGTGCCGAGGATCGGAATGACAAGGAAATATAAGCAGGCCGATGATCCAGTTTATGTAGAATGCGTACGCGATGACGAGGACGATGCCGACGAGCGCGACGAAGACGATATCGACAAAGTTGACGATCAGCTGCTGCGAATCGAGCCGCGCTTTTTGGAGTTTTTGCAGGAGTTCACCGGAGCGCTGATCTTCGAAAATCGCGTACGGAAGCGAGAATGAGTGCGCAACGCTATGGGCGTAGAGATCCGTGCCGACGCGTTGCGTGACGACATTTTCGTAATATTGCTGGAAATTTTTCGCGACGCGCGAGATGAATGCGGCGGCCACGCTCGCGCCAAGGAGCAGCCCGACACCGCGCAAAAAGTCGGCGCGGGAGATCGTGCCGATCTGCGAAACATAATTATCGACGATCAACCGGAAGACTTGCGGATCGACGAGTGAAAAAACCGTGTTGATCGTTGCGAACACGAGCGTCAGCCACAACAGCTTTTGATAGCGCTTCAGATAGGAATAGAGAAGGGTCATGCGGGATTTAGAAATTTTATTATAGCACAAGAAAAAACCGGCTACGCGGCCGGTGTTTCTTCTGCTGGAATTTCCGCAACGGGTTCTGCTGGAGTTTCGGTCGAGGCCTCCGCGGCTGGGGTGGCCGTTTCCGGCGCCGCCGCGGCTTCCGCCACCGCCGCCTCCTTCGCTGCCGGCTCTACCAGTTTTCTTGGCATCTTCACGGCGAGCTTCCCGCCGGTAACGATTCCCTGTGCGACGAGGAAGTTATGGACTGAGACGGTTGGCTGGGCGCCGACGCCGAGCCAGTACGAGACGCGATCCTTCTTAAACGCAGCTGCTTTGCCGCGTGGCTGATATGAACCCAAATCCTCTACCGGCGGAGCGGCCATCTTCGAGCGCGCTTCAGCGACAACGAGCCGATAGCTCGGCTGGTGCTTCTTGCCTATGCGCTGTAACTTGATGGATAACATGGAGAAAAGTATAGCAAGGCGCCCCTTTTCCGTCAAACGGCCGTCTAGTTATCTGTCGCAAAACGGGGACTTGACTTCGGCCGTGGGTTTGCTATACTTTACCTACAACTGAATTGGATAACGTTTAAATGCCCGCGAGGGCGTTTTTTGTTGGAAGATTTGGCTGTATCACATGAGAAAATACTTTATATACCTGGTCACGGCGGCTACGCTCGTTTATTATGCCGCCCTGCCCTTTGTAGTCGCCCAGGCCGGCGGTAATCCCGGCGTGGATACGACCAATACTGCCTCAACTGCGGCCAGTGCCGCTGACGCCATCCCAGCTATCCCAACGCCGCTCTACATGCGCGTGACGGCCTATGCGAGTGTTCCCGACGAGACCGACAGTACCCCGTTTATAACGGCAAATGGCACGCACGTCTATTTCGGCGAAGCCGCCTCGAATATCCTGCCGTTCGGCACCAAGATCGAGATCCCGGCCTTGTTCGGTGCCCAGATCTTTACGATCGAGGACCGCATGAGCACGCGCATCAAGAATACGATCGACATCTGGATGCCGTCGGTTAACGCGGCCATCCGGTTCGGTATGGACCATACGAATATCGTCATTATCAGCGAGCCGAGCTCGACGACGGCACTCGCTACTGCGCAGTAACTTCGATCTTGTCTGGATTTGAGGGCATGCTCCAGAGCCAGATCGGCCAAACGGAGATTGTGCCGTTGGACAGCTCTGGAAGCGATGCGATCGTGGTCCGAGCGCTGCTGATGCTTTGGCCGGCGAGCGAGGCGGCAAAATCGGTTGGCGAGAATGCGGGTTCGATTGAACCGGTGCCGTTCAGTGAAAAACTTACTTGACCGGTGCTGAAATTTGCCTGGACGTTCGCGTAGCTAAGATTGATTGTCTTAAACGTCGAGCTGACGTTCGCGTCGCCGCCCGTTGCGGCGGCTTCCGCTGCGGCGAGTAGGTAGTTTTCGAGCGCATTCTCATCGAAACCGATCGCGGTCAACGATGCTTCACCAAAGACACTGAAGTCGCCGTTTGCATCGGTCGAGGTATTGACGGTCAGCTTGCCGACTTGGATGTCGGTTGCGCCGTCGAGGATTTTAAAATTATTCGTGTAACTGCCGGAGAGGCCACTTTGCAGATCGGATTGTAAGATTGCTGTCGTGCTCGCTTTCGCGGCGGCGATGTCGGAGGCGCTCGCCACGGGATGCGTGCCCGAACCACCGCCGGTCGTCATGCCCGTTATTGCACCGTAGAAACCCGCATACCTGCCCGGGTCATTTTGGAATCCAGGGATGGTAAGCTTCGCAATCGGGCCGACGTTATACGCCGAGCCACCCTGGTCGGCGATGATCGCGGCGGTTATCGATGACGGTGTTATTACGCCATTTGCCGCGACGGTTGCGCCCGGAATCGTGACGCCGTTTACGAGCCGGAAAATTTGGCCGGCGGGCGTTACGAACCTCGTCGTCGCGACGAGTTCCTGCGGCGCCGAGCTGTAATCGTTATATATCGTTATCGTCCCCTGCGCCTTCGTCGAACCGCTGACGGACGGCCCGGTTGCCGGAAACAGTTCGGTAATATTTTTTTGCGCCGTGAAAACCTGTGCCGGGATGGTTATCGTACCAACGCCCGACGCGCTCGCCGTATTCGCCTCGATAGCCGACGCATTCTTCGCGGCGATGAAACTACCCTGATAGTTCCACGGCGTTTGCGTGAAGTCGATCGTCACTTGGGCATGGCCAAAAAATATCGTCACGCCGTAGAATATTGCAGCGAGGACGATCACTGCGCCGACAATCCAGGCAACTACTTTTCCGGCGCCGCCGCCCGTTCGTTCGTTATCGTCATCGTCGTCATTCTTGTTTGCTCCTGCGCCTGCACTAATGTTGGTTCGCGGCTTGAAAAATCGGTTCTCGCTGGAGAACATCTTTTCTTCCTCCTCCTTATCCTCGTCTTCGCTATCGTCTTCATTGACGGGGCTTGCCTCGGCATGCACCGTCAGCTTGATCCCTGCCTTCTTGCGCGTCCGGCTCGCCTCGCCACCCTCTTCATCCTCCGCCTCATCCTCATTCATGGCAGATTTCGGGATAATGTCCGAAACCCGCTTCGATCCGGCGCGCGTGTCCGCCATATCGAGCCCGTGCATTTCCGCGAATGCGGCGACCTCCTGGTCGGTTGATTCGATCTGGATTGTTTTCTCGGCCGCTGCCGCTTCACGCTTCAATAAGCGAAAATTGCTTGCCGATTTCCCGAGCGCCGAACCCTTCGGTATGATCAGCAATACTTCAGCGTCCTCGGTTGCCAACATCCGATCGATGACTTCCGCAATCCCTTCGTTTTTATCAACGGTTATTTTTTTCATATGTTTTTAATACGCGATTACATTAAAAATTATACCATAGTTAATCCGCCAGCCAGTGCAGACGTCGGCGCAATTTCTGGTTGATCTCGGATGTGCTTTTTGCGAAATATGATTCGAGGAATGGTGCAAGATTACGGAACAGCGCTTGTAACTCGCTGTTGGTTGAACCGTCGGTCGTCGACTGCAGGCCGAGTTCTGCCAAAATTTCGCCAATCGGCAATTCCTCGAACTTGGCGCCGCTCTCGCGATGTGGCGCATCGAACGGCAATGGATATGCCGTATCGATATACACCGTCCCGGTCAGTTTTGCTTTTGCGATGGCTTCGAAGAAATTATCAACCGCGGGTTGGATCGCTTTTTTCAATCCGCGTTTGGCGCTTTCTGAAAGTTCGCCGCGCCGGTATGCGTAATAGAGATCCTTGGCTACTTTTTCGCTCACGCCGAATTCGTCGGCGATCCGCCGAAAAATCGATGCGAATGACCACGGCAGCGGCTCGCGATACAAGACCGGATAGTCACCTTCGACTTTTTGGAAGACGAAAAGCTGGTTGCCCATCACGATGCTGATCGGCAATTCGCGGGCGCGGGCGATCGAAAGGAGCGCCGCCTGCGGTGATTCTATAAAAAAGAATTCGTCGGGCGCACTGAAAAATTGTTTCAAATTTTCGAAGACGTCGCGGCTCGTAAACGTCAGTTCAAGCAGGAGCGAGATTTTTTTGCCGGTGAATTCGATCGGGTTCATGACGGCATGCCCGTCGATTTTAAACCGATTCACTTTCGCGCCGACCATAATCGTATGGATGTCATCGACGCCGAGCCGCTTTGCCGCTTCGCTGCGGCACTGCGTGAACACTTTTTGCATCGCCTGTGCTATTAGATTTTCGAGCTCGTCGAGTGTTATTTCATCTTTCCATTTCGTCCGGTCGCGCGCGAGGTCGAGCGGAATCGGCATCGTCGTCGCGAGCGAAGGGTCGGCGGAGACGATCACTTTCCGGCGTGATTTAAAAAAGTATTTTCCTTCCCATGATTTTTGTGTAATGCTCCGAAACGGTGAATTTAAGAATTTTTTAAGGTCTGCGCCGGCGACCGATTTTTCGATCGTCAATACATTATCCTCGTCGACACTTAGGAAGAGCGCATTCGTCCCTGCTGGCGTCACCTCGAGGACCAGAAATTTCTCGCGCGGGGCAAGCAGGCGCTTGGTTTTCTTGGAGAGTTGGGAGACAGGGGTCACAGGTTTAGTTTAGCATCATCTCTTGGCGAGGCAAAATAAAAAACGGGCGCCCTCGGCTTGGAAGGTGCCCTTTAGTTCTGAGATCAGCGAGGCGAAGAATGTATCCTCTCGGTGATCAGATGCCATGCATCTTGATAACTAAGCATATCCCGCCGCGGATTGATGTTATTGTAGGCTTCCAAATCCTTCAGCGGGACTCTGATCGCCACGCTATTTCCACCTTCTGGACAGTCCGCCAAAAGATCGACAGCCGGGATGACGAAATTCTGAGCTTCGAGCCCATCGATTCGAATAGCGAAAATTACAAACATTACCTTTCTCAACCGGGAGCAACGAATATGCGTACGAGCAAATTCTCGTTTACCACGTGGGTGCTTGGTCTTTCGTGTCACGCAGTGAAACGAACACAATTGACCATTGATGACTGCATGAGTTTCGCAAAACTTAGCATTCGCGTGATCAGCGGTCCGAATCAGGCTAACCACGGATTGCCGGGAGCGCAGCTCTTCTATAATCTTTGCGAACTCGGGATTAGATGGAATTTCGTTTTTCGACCGTTCTTCCCGATGCTTCTCTCGAAAAACCCTTTGGCGACCTCTTCCGCTCAGCCGGCCAGGAAGACACTTCCTGAGTCGAAGATCATACATATGCTGGAAAGCTTGCCTGGTCACGCCAGCATCCTTAGCAATGGACGCCAACGAATCTCCTTTTTGGAGCCGATCAATGATTTGATCGAATGAGAGCTTCCAGTTCAGACGGTTAATGTACACGGCCGTCTTGTTGAAACGACCGCTCAATACTGACTGAACGACCGGTTCACCGATCGAAACGTGACTTACCTGCATCACTGTTGTTCCTCCACGATATTGAATTGATGACCGACGGACCCAACTAATGGAGATTATACCTTATCCGATGACTTTAGTCCACCACCCCGCGAACCCTCCGCACCCCTGCCGCAACCGCCTCTTCTTTTGCCAGTTTGAAATGTCCGACCTCGCTCGTCCGCGTGACATGCGGGCCGCCGCAGAATTCGATCGAGAATGCCTCTGCAAATTTCGGGTCGGCTTGCGTCGCATCGCGCGGCCCGATCGAATAGACCGACACACGCTCCGGATATTTTGCGCCGAACTCATGTTCCGCGCCGAGCTTCTCCGCATCCTCGCGCGCCATCTCGGTTCTTATGACGGGCAAGTCCTCAGCAATTTTTTCGTTGACGATTTTTTCAACCTCGCGCTTTTGTTCATCCGTCATCTTGCCATCGTAATTAAAATCGAGCCGCAAACGTTCGCTCGTTATATTACTGCCGCGCTGCTTCACTTGCGGGCCGAGAACGGTTTGCAGGGCGCGTAATAATAAATGATGCGCCGTGTGCAAGCGCGTCGTTTTTTCGGAATGATCAGCAAGACCACCGCGAAATTTTTGCTCGACGCTCGCGCGTGATTTGAGTACATGTTCATCGTTTGCTGTTTGATAATCTTGCTTTATTTTTTCGATGTCTGCTTCCGTAAATTTGATCCCATATTCGTGGATTTTTTCGAGCGATAGCTCGAGCGGAAAACCAAATGACTGATTGAAATAAAAGAGCAGTTCGCCAAGATTCTCGCCGGATGGTGCACCCTTTTTCGGAAGTTTGCGGATAATATCTTTTGGCATATCGAAATCTTCCGGACCAAACGGCTGTTCCGGTGAATCCCCGACACCAAAAGCGCGATCGAACGCCCAGAGTGCTTTCTTCAGTGTTTTGCCGAATTTCAATGCTTCATCGTCAATAACTTGCCTAATGGCTTCCCGCGCGACATACGTTTCGGGATACGCATTCTTATATTGTTCGAGTGCCGGATCGACGAGTGATGCTATTTTGAAACCGCGGATGCCGAGCTTATGGACATGCCGTATCGCGCGGCGCAACAATCGACGTACGAAGTAGCCGCGCTCAACGTTCCCGGGTAAAACACCATCGCCGATCAGAAATGCCGCGGCTTTGATATGGTCGGCTATGATGCGGAAAGAAATATCGTCTTCGGAAGCAAGCAACCCACCAACATATTTTTTGCCCGAAACCTTTTCGAGCGCGTCGATAATGGGTCGATGGCATACCGCGATAATGTCGGGCACGTTTGCCGCCATCGCAATGCGCTCAAGACCGCCACCGAAATCAACGTTTCTTTTGGGAAGCAATCCAAAAGATCCATCGGGATTTTTAACGTATTGCATGAAAACGCTATTGCCAATCTCAACGAAACGGCCGCAATCGCAGTTCGGATGGCAATGCATACCAAACTTTTTCTGCTCGGCGGGGGTGTGTACTGAATCGTCGAAGCGGTAGAACATTTCCGAATCCGGCCCGCCCGGTTCGCCTGCGGGCATATTATCCGGAACGCCAGCGCGGCTCCACCAATTTTTTTTCGCGTCGTAATAAAAAATTCGCTCGCCAGATTTTATACCGCGCTGATAGCCATCCGACTCGGAACCGATGAGTGCAACTGTAGCATCAATTCCCCGCTCTTTAAAAAGCCGCTGCCAAATTTCGGCCGCTTCTGTATCTCGTGGCAAATTATTTTTTTCATCCCCAGCGAACGCCGTGACATAGATCCGTTTCGGATCGAGGCCGATGCCGCCGCCAGAAGATGTTCCCGTCAGAAACTCAAAGATCCATGGCAATTGTTCTTCTCTGAAATAATCTCCGAGCGACCAATTGCCAAGCATTTCGAAAAACGTCGTATGACGATTGTCGCCTATTTCTTCGATATCTCCCGTCCGAAAAGCTTTCTGGGAATCCGCGATGCGCGCGCCCTCAGGATGATTCGCACCAAGCAAATAACGGATCATCGGCTGCATACCGCTGCCCGTGAACAGCGTCGTCGGATCATTCTCGGGCACCAGCGGTGCGGACGGGATAATGACGTGCTGGCGCGCTTTAAAAAAATCGAGGTATTTTTTGCGGATTTCAGCGATTTCCATAATGTTCATTTAAGCATTTTCTTAGGTTTACGCGCAAGCTTCATTTATTGAAAATTTCATCCTTGCAAACAAGAAAAGGCCCGACGCGAATGCGGCGGGCTAGTTTTACGGATGAGTTTTGTTAATGTAACTAGGCCGTCAGCCAAAACCACAGGAACGCGACGACCCATCCTGCGACGACAGCGATGCTGAACGCGCACCAACACGACCGAAATCGACCGAGCCTTACAAGCCGATAAGCCGTGATCATGCTTGCAATAATCCCGACGAACGTTAGGACAGCCCACCAACCCAAGAGCTGGTTATACTCATTCAGGAAAAGTTGAATTCCTAAAAACAACACGACAGCAACTGCCGCAAGCCCGCCCAACACCGAGCCCATCCAACCAAGCCCGATCTGATTCGAACCATAACGATTGAGTGTAGTTTCCACTTACGCCTCCTCTAAAGCCTATTCTACCACCCCTACCCTAAATTCTCAAATCCTTCGAGCGCTGCGGCCTTGCCGTGTTCACGGATTTTTTCGAGAGCTTTTGCTTCGATCTGGCGGATACGTTCGCGCGTGACACCAAACGCTTTGCCGACTTCTTCGAGTGTGTGCGAAACGCCGTCTTCGAGGCCAAACCGCATTTTCAAAATTTGCTGTTCACGCTCGGACAAGTCGATCATAATTTCTTTTATAAGATCGCGGAGCATCGCGCGCGCGGTCAGCTGCGATGGCGTCGGATTTTTTTCATCCTGGATGAAATCGGACAGCGTCGAATCATCCTCATCGCCGATCGGTGTTTCGATCGACAGCACTTCCTGCGAAATCTTTTGGATGTGCCGAACCTTGTCGACATCGATGCCCATCTCGGCGGCGATCTCTTCGGCGAGCGGATCACGGCCGAGTTCCTGGATCAGCTGGCGGCGAACCTGCGTGTATTTCGAAATCGTTTCAACCATGTGGACCGGGATGCGGACTGTGCGCGACTGGTCGGCGAGGGCACGCGTGATCGCCTGGCGAATCCACCATGTTGCGTATGTCGAGAACTTAAAGCCGCGGCGATAGTCGAATTTTTCGACGGCGCGCGAGAGACCGATATTGCCTTCTTGAATCAAATCCAAAATGCTCAAGTGCGGCGTCCGATTGACATACCGCTTCGCGATCGAAACGACCAACCGCAAGTTCGCCTTCATCAATCGCTGGCGCGCCTCCTCTTCTCCTTTCTCCGCCCGCTTCGCGAGCTCGCGCTCCTCATCCTTCGACAACAGCGGCGTCTTGCCGATCTCTTTTAAATACATTTGCACCGCGTCCGGCACGTCGCCCTCGAACGCCATCGAATCATCGAGTACTTTTTCATTCTCATCCTTCGAAAAATCGATCAGTGCGCTCGTCTCGATAACCTTAATCCCCGCCTTCTCGAGCCGGTCATAAATTTCGTCGAGCATCTCGACGTTGTCCTCGATCTTTGGGAAATAATAGAGGATCTCGTTGTCTGTCACGAATCCGCGCGGTCGGCCCCGCTCGATCAGTTCATCAATCTCCTTCGCATTCGCCTTCAATGCCTTATCGAGCTTCGAAAGCGGCTTCGCCGGCTTCAGGTTTTTTTGTGCTTTTTTCGCACCGGCCTTAGGCGTCTTTTTCCCCGCCGGCTTCTTCGGTTTTAACGATTTCTTGGCCCCTTTCCGTCCCGTTGTTTTGGGCTTTTTTGTCAATTTTCGTTTAGTAGCTTTGCGCGCCATAGGAGATTAATACAGCAATTCTCCTATTATTATTCATTTTTGGCGTTTTGGCAAATAGAAAATGGCTCGGATACATGGATCCGAGCCATTTGAGAACATGGTGACGTAGTTATAACAACTCAAGAAGAACTTGCTGACTGTGTGTTAACTTGCCCAAAAACCATTTTTTGGCTTCGATCCGGGCGTGCTCTAGGTTGATCATCCTGCCCGCCTTACCAAGTGATAAAAACGGAAAAACTATCGAGTCATCCGTCAGCGCCGGCACCTGGCGAGTTAACCAGTTACCGCCACCATCATAACTCATCGCTTGTAAATACTCCGCGTAGACGTTAGCAACATCGCAATCAACCAGATAGCCCGCAACCAGGTCTTGATGAGCTCCAACCGCTGGTCGATAAACTTCGAAAAGCTGCTTGACGGAGAAATCTGCAAGACCCCGACCGATAAGATCCGTTATCGCTAAGACGCCACTAGGTGTAGGTCCATCGAATTCAATTTTTATTGACATGGCAATCCTTTCTCTACCGGTAATTTTTATAGCATATACTCAGACAAAAGACAAGTGCATATGCGAACAAACCTACACCCCCTCCTTCCCAAGCCGCCGCAAAATATTCTCGAGCTCCTCCTCCGAATAGAACGTTATCGAAATCCGGCCAGTGTTGACGCCCTTCTTGATCTCGACAGGCGCACCGAGCGATTGACTGAGCGAGTCCTTCATCGCCTGCACCTCGGGCGGGAGATTTTCACCATCGCGCTCGCGCGCATCGCCCGGCTTCTTCAATCGTTCGACGCGCTCTTTTACGTCGCGCGTGGTTAGCCGATACATCGAAATATCATCGAACAATTTTTTCTGCGCGGCGGGATCGTCGACGGCGAGGAGTAAGCGGCCGTGGCTTTCGGTAATCTCCCCTTTCTGCAACGCTTCTTGAATATATGCCGGCAAGTCGAGCAAGCGAACCGCATTCGCCACGGTCTCGCGACTCTTGCCGAGCTTCGACGCGATCTCGCGCTGGGTTAAATGAAACTCCTCTTGCAAGCGCTGGAATGAGCGCGCGACTTCGACAGGATTCAAATTTTCTCTTTGAATATTCTCGATGACCGCCAGTTCAAGCTTCTCGCGCTCGAGTTTCACCTGACGGATGATCGCCGGCACCGTTCGCAGCCCGAGAATTTTCGATGCGAGAAAACGGCGTTCGCCCGCGATAATCTGATATTCGACATCGACGCCGTTCACGGTTTCTTTTTCTATTTTTGTAACGACGAGCGGCTGGAGGAGGCCAAACTCGCGGATCGATGACGCGAGATCGCGGAGTGCGTCCTGGTTAAAGTCGCGGCGCGGCTGGCTCGGGTTTGGTACAATTTTTTCGACTTCGATATGGAAGATCGAATCGGATGAAGGTCCTGTTTGCGAAACCGATGCGACCGCCTTTTCAAAAACTTGCGTTTCCTTTGGCGGCTCGACTGGCGGCGTTTTCATCGGCGCCGGATATAAAACCTCTGGCTCCGGACGGATCGGCTGGACCGACTGCGGCTCCGTCGGCTGAGTCGGTTGGCCAAGCCCGTTCCCCGGATCCGGATTTTTCTGAGGCGGTATTAAAGATTCTAAACCTTTTCCTAACATGTTAAAAAATCGTTAAATATTTAATTCCCCAAAATTTTCGCTCGCGATCGCTGTCGCGGGCAACATGAAACTTTTTTCCTGGTCGATGATTTCGGCGGCGAGGCGACGATAGCCGTGTGCACCCGGTGAATTTGAATCATACAAAATGACGGGTTTTGAAAAACTCGGCGCTTCGGCGAGCGCGACGCTGCGTGGGATCTCGACTTCGAATACGTGATGCGGAAAATTTGCGCGCAAGTTGCGAGCGACCTCGCGGCTCAGATGCTCACGCTTGTCGAACATCGTAACGACCGCGCCCGCGACACGTAACGGATGTTGCAAATTTTCGCGGATCAACTGAACCGTGTCGAGCAGTTGGCCCAAACCTTCCAAGCTGTAATATTCGGCCTGCACCGGAATCAGCACTTCATCTGCTGCGACAAGGCCATTGACAGTAAGCAAGCTGAGCGACGGCGGCAGGTCGATTAGAATATAGTCGTACATATGACGGATGCGATTGATGAACTTTCGCAAAAAATATTCGCGCTCGGGCATGTCGACGAATTCTATAAGTGCACCGGCGAGATGCGGGGCGGACGGGATGAGATGCAAATTGTAGAGGACGGTCGGTTTAATGATTTCTTCATGTTCCACCGCACCGATGACACCGTGGTAGACGCTCATCTCAGTTGTCCGCGGATCGTAACCGAGCGCCGAGCTCGCGTTCGCCTGCGGGTCAAAATCGATGACGAGCGTGCGTTTGCCGGCGGCAGCGAGATACGCGCCAAGGTTGACGGCGGTCGTTGTTTTCCCGACGCCGCCTTTTGCATTACAGATTGCAATCACTCGTGCCATTGCTTATCATTTTACCTTATTTTCATTATAATTTCATCAATGCCCAGCGCCAAAAAACAGGTTGTCATCATCCATGGCGGTGACACGTTCGCCAGCTATGAGGATTACCTCTCATTTTTGAATAGCTACCAAATCGACTTTGAGCGCTATCGTAGCAATACTCCGAATTGGAAACGCACGCTCGGCCTTGCGCTCGGCGATGGATACGAAATCATTTCACCCGACATGCCGGACAAGAGCAATGCGAAATATGAGGAATGGAAAATCTGGTTTGAAAAATTCACTCCCTATCTCGAGCCGGAAATTATTTTAGTCGGCCATTCACTCGGCGGAATCTTTTTGGCAGAATATCTTTCCGAAAATACATTGCCGAAATCGATAGCTGCTACTTTTCTGGTCGCCGCTTGTTATGATGATAAAAACTCCGATTATTCTTTGGCAGATTTTGTGTTGCCGGAAAATCTCGATCATTTTGCTGAACAAAGCCCGCGCATTTTTCTTTACCACAGCAGCGACGACAAAGTTGTTCCGTTTGTAGATTTAGCAAAATATCAAAAAGCGTTGCCAACCGCTATCGCCCGAACTTTTGCCGATCGTGGACACTTCAATCAGGAGACGTTTCCGGAGTTGGTGGAGGACATGAAATCATGTTGAAGAAAAAGGCCCCTCCTTTCGGAGTGGCCTTGATAAACCTTGTACTAATTATCTCTTGGTTTTTTTAGCAGGTCCGCGTCGGCAGGAACGTTCGAACCGCCGTCTTTTCGACACCGGGAGCAGTGCCAAAATATCATGATAGAGTTTGCTCCCGTAAACAATAGGGACTTCAGTGACAATAGCCCTCGGCAGGTCGGGCGAAGAAGTTCGTACGCTCTTTCTGGCATTCATTCTAATCTCCTTTTCATGGGGTTATGTCAAAAAAGCTGACCAAAGGAACGTATCATATTACACTCCTGTTAGCTGGAAATATCAAGCTGGCCAAGAATTTAGATTGCCAAATTCTTTAAAAAATCATAAAATAGCAAAGTTATGCAGCGCGGCTCGCAGTAGGCACCAGCCGCTTTGGCCTCATCGTCTAATGGCTAGGACGACGCCCTTTCACGGCGTAAATCGGGGTTCGATTCCCCGTGGGGCTACCACTAAGTTACTTCTTCGCCTCCAGCGGATGCTGCTTCAGCAAATGCGCATAGTACAACAAATTCCGTGCCATGTTTTTGGCCATATGCGGCGTCGCGGCGTTCGCGAGGCGACGTGCGCGGTCGGTCGATGTCGGCTGGCCGACTTCGCCGATCCAGTACGTTGCGCATTCGGGTGGCAACGTGAAACCCATCCAGGTCAAAACCATCATGATCGTGCCCATGACCGAAAGTGCACCATCCTCGCTCCCCGTGACAACGATGCCGGCAACTTTGTTATAGAAAGCGCTGCGGCCTTCGGCGATATATTCTTCGTCGAACGCGTCGAGGCGTTCGATAACGCGCTGCATCAAGCTCGATCGCCCGCCCCACCAGATCGGCGTCGCGAAAATGACGATGTCCGCCGCGCGCAACTTCGTCGCAATCTCCGGCCACTGGTCGTCGTCGCTCTCTTTAAATTTCAAACCGACCGGAATGTTTTTATCGGCGAGCCGGATTATTTCGGTGGTTATCGCAGCCGCGCCGGCTCCGGCCGCTTCTCCCAGCGCTTTCATTTCATCTAAAACCAATTGCGCAACCTCTTCCGTGTTCGACGGCGCTGGATCGTCTTTGTGTTTCAATGACGCATTCAGCACGAGCACATTTATCGGCTCGGTCGCCGGATCCGCTTTGCAGTTCGGCATGTCGCACGCGAACGTTGGCTTTGGTTTGTACATAATGAAATTTTAACATATATTCCTCTGCGCAAAAAAGGCGCGCTTGCAGGGCACGCCTAGAGAACCATCCCTTGCTTACGCGTCACGGAAAGTTGACGCCGATTTTTCTGAATTCATTACGGAGCATCATGATGACGCCCGTAGCATTCGATTCCGATTTTTTGGCATCGTCCTCAACTTTTTTAATGATACGAACGATTTCCTCTTCGGATACTAACGTTTGGGTTGGTTCCTCGAGAAAGTTTGGAAGATGTCCAAACACCTCAGGCGCGTCGCCTCCTAAATTACTAACTCCAGCCATGTGAACCTCCTTCGGAAACACTACCGAATTATCTATCGCTTGTCTAGACCTATCTCTTGCGCCGCCGTAAGAACGCCGGAATGTCCCACGGGTCACTTTCTTTTCCGTTCTTGTCCTTCGAGTCCTTTGTCTCTTTGTTTGTGTTTGTCGTTTCCGTTTTTTTCGCCGGCATCGGATACGGATTAAACTTCGGCGCAGGAGTCACGGCCGCGTCATCGGCGAAGCTCGATTCGGCTGGCTCATCAAGATCGCGATACGGTTTTTTCGAAGAACCGAACGATGGCGTTTCCGGACGCGATCCGAACATCGACTCACGGTTCGAGCCGGGAGCGGTACCGCCGCCAAAATGTCCGGCGAGCGGTCCGTTCGCACTCCCAAACAAAGAATTCGCCTGGCTCGAATTGAAACCTGCTGCGACGACCGTCACTTTTATCTGGCCGGCTTTCAATGTCCGGTCGTAATACGCACCGAAAATTATTCGCGCGCCCGGGTCGGCGACCTGGCCGATAACTTTCGCTGCTTCGTTAATTTCCGTCATTTTCAGATCGCGGCCGCCGGAGATGCCGAGCAAAATTGCTTTCGCGCCTTCGGGGCTTGTTTCGAGGAGCGGCGAATGGAGTGCCATGTTGACCGCGTTAACGGCGCGCTCTGGCCCGCTCGCGACGCCAACGCCAACGATCGCGACGCCCGCGTCTTGCATAATATTTTTTACGTCGGCGAAGTCGACATTGATAATGCCCGGCATTGCGATAATTTCGACGAGGCCTTTCAAAGCGCGGCGCAACACATCATCGATCGCTTCGAACGCTTTGAGGATCGGCGTGTCTTTGCCGATGATCGTAAAGATGCGATCGTTCGGTACGACGATAATCGCGTCCACTTTATCTTTTAATTTCATCAGCGCTTCTGCAGCGATCCGCTCGCGCTGTGCGCCTTCGAATGAAAATGGTTTCGTCACGACCGCGACGGTCAGTGCGCCTGACTGTTTTGCGGCTTCCGCGACAATTGGCGTGGCGCCGGAACCGGTGCCGCCACCGAGGCCCGCCGACAAGAAAACGAGATCCGCACCCTGCACCGCTTCCGCGATCTCCGAGCGATTTTCTTCAGCCGCTTGCCGGCCGATGTCCGGGTTCATGCCGGTGCCCAATCCCTTCGTCAAACTTTTTCCGATGTAGAGCTTGTGTTTGACTGCGCAGTGATCGAGGTCCTGATGATCCGTATTGATCGCGATAAAGTCGACGCCGCGATAAAAATCTTTTGCCATCCGCGAAACCGCATTGCTACCGCCGCCGCCGATGCCGATAACTTTTACGTTTGCCCGCAGAGGCTGGAACTTATCTTGGCTATTGTTCTTTTTCATGAAATTTTCATAATTCTAGCATGCTTCTTTTACGGCGTAAAATACTTCCAAATCCCCTTGATATCAATCTTCGGGCCTTGCTTTTCGGTCGTCCAACCCTCGATATTCATGCCTTCAAGAACCAGGCCAAAAGCGTCCACAAACTCTGGATCCTCGAGGTATTCTTTGAATGCGCCGCCGTCGGCTTCCCATTCGCTCGAAATCGCGCTGCCGACCTGCGTCGACAGTCGCATCTCCTGCTTGACGAGATCCGTCAGGCCCGGCAGTTTTGCTCCCCCGCCAACAAGGACGACACCGCCCGGCAATTCACCGAATTTCTGCACGAGTTTTAATTCATTATTAACAAGATCGAAAATCTCTTCGAGGCGGCTCTCTATAATCTCCGCGATGAAACGTCGCGAAACCGTCGAACGCGCTTCGGGCGTGAATTTTTTTAATTCGACTTGTTCTTTTTGGTTGACGTCTTTTGCGAACGCATAGCCATAGTGGAGCTTGACTGCTTCCGCGGCATCGACGCCGATTTTTAATCCGACCGCGAGGTCGTTCGAAATATTTCCGGCACCGACCGGAAACTTTGCGGTCGTCACCAATTTATTTTCTTCGAAGACGGCGACGCCGGTCGTTCCGAAACCGATGTCGATAATTGCGGCGCCGAGATCGCGCTGGCGTTTCGAAAGTGCGGCACGGGCGGCAGCGAGCGGACTGAAAATCATGCCGGCGATGTCGCCGCCGGCGAGCTCGACGGCGTGGATGAGCGTTTTGATATGCGGTGCGAAAGCGTCGATGATCAATGACTGGACTTCGAGACGGCTGCCTGAAAGGCCGAGTGGATCGGCGATATCGCCAACGCCGTCGACCATGAATTCTTTTACGATCGTATGCAAAATCATCCGGTTCTGCGGCAGATTGACGGCTTCGCTTGCCCGCTTCGCGCGGTCGATGTCGTCCTGATAAATCTCTGCGTCGGCGCGCGAAACGGCGACGATGCCGCGCGATGATTGCAATTTAACGAGTGGCGTGCCGATGCTGACGTAAATTCTTTTCGTTGCCGCTTTCGAGATTTTTTTTGCCTCGGTCAGCGCACGGTTGACCGCCTGCGACACTTCTGAAATTTCTGTTATCGCACCCTTCCGCATCCCGCCGCACATTTCTTTATGGACGTGCAAGAGCGCCGGCCGATGTGCGCGCCGTTCGGCAACGACGAGCTTGATCGACGACGTGCCAACGTCGAGGCCCGTGATAAAATCGCCGCCCTGGTTCATGCCTCCAAATTTCATATCTCAATTATATGAAGAAAGGGTTAAAAAGGATAGTGGAAAAGTGGACAAAGACCGGCTTCCGGCGGTAGGATGAGTTCGGAGGTTTTCAATCATTATGGATACTGATCCTTCTCAATGCGAGCACGCTTTTCGACCGCCGATCCCTTTAATCGAAGGCCCGACCGGAGAGCTCTACATCGGCGAGCCATGTATCAATTGTAAGACCGTCAAATGGAAGGACGATCAAAAAGAGCTCGGCATCAGCTGATTTCGCTTTCTGGGATATCGCCCTTTACCTTCCGCGCAACTCCGTTGCGTGGACTTTTTTATCTTTCTGCGGATGAAACTTTCATTAAAATCTTCTCCTCCAATCCTTCCATTTTCACTGCATCGGCTTTCTTTATATGGTCATATCCAAGCAGGTGCAGGATTCCATGCAAGAGCAATGGCGCTGTCCGTTCGGGGGATTTTTTCAGAATATCTTTATTCAAAAATATTTCACCGAGATATTTTTTATTCCGGCTGGATTCTGGGTGCGGGAATGCGATTGGCTCGGGGAAGGCCAGGACGTTCGGCTCAGTCTTTTTTTTTATAAATCGCGCTTTCAGCTTTTTTATCTCCGCGTGCGGAAGTAAAAAAATATCGAGGGTGTAACCTCGCTTTTTGAGCTGGAGCAATATTTTTTTGACGAGCTTGTGCAGCTGGGCTTCGGTAACCGTCGTTCGAATCGACTTCGCCATATTAACTCCCCAATTTCGCCTTGATAATCTCGCCCACCGCTTTCCCATCCGCGCGGCCTTTGACCGCTTTCATCGTCTCCTTCATTACGCTGTTAAAATCTTTCGCGCCGGTGGCGGCGCTGACCGTGGCAATTGCATCGTCGACAATTTTTTCTATTTCCTCGCGCGTCAATTCTTTCGGCAGGTATGCTGCGATAATCGCGAGGTCGCCTTCTTCTTTCGTGACCAGGTCATCGCGATTCCCCTGCTTAAAAAGTTCAATCGAGTCGCGGCGGCGCTTCACCTCTTTCTGCAGCGTCGAAATCGTTTCCTCGTCCGTCAGCGTCGCACCTGGCTCTTTAATCTCTTTCTCTTTTTTAACATTATTTAATCCTGACAACACGAAACGCAAAACTTCGACGCGCGATTGCTCGTGCGCCTTCATTGCGGTCTTCAGGTCGGCGTTGATCTGTTCGTACAGCATTCGTCTATTATATCATGTCGCCCACGCGAGTGCGCTAGGTCCTAGAGCAGGCCAAGCTTCTTCATGCGCTCCACTTCAGCTTTCTTCTCCTCGCGGTGGATCGCGGATGAGCGGCGCTTGATGCGGCTGACGGTACGCTTATAGAACTTGCGATTGCGCACCTCTTTTAATATGCCGCTGCGCTTCACCTTGCGGGTGAAGCTGTATAAGAGGGCGTTGCCTGCTTCCCCTTCCCGTTTTCGTGCTTCGATTGCCATGGTGAATAGAATAGCAGAAATGGGAGTGGGATGCAAGAGCTCCAATCTGCCCAATGCCTTTACTATCCCAACGGAAATTCATTAAGTAGTCGCTTTTGTAATTCATACGTATCGGCGTGAGATAAAACCCCAAGATACGATTGGAAAACCTGGTTCAGCGTATCTTTTGAAAGATGGCCTCGTTCATATTCAGCGATTCGGTAGCCAATTTTCCTGAAAATTCTCTGCTTCGTTTTCGTGCGAATGGATCGATATTTTGGTAAAGCTATATAGCCCAGAAAATCGATGCCTTGATGAAACGGTCGAAGTATGATTTTCTTTGGATGTAGTATGAGCGATAGTCGAGATTGTAAGAATTCTGCAATCCGCGGCAATAATTTTTCCAGATATTCTTGCCGGTCGCTTACGATCACGAAATCATCGGTATAACGGACATAATTTTTCACTCGCAATTCATGCTTAATAAATTGATCAAACTCATTCATATAGACATTCGCGAACAATTGCGAGGTCAGATTACCGATAGGAATGCCATTTTTGGATTCGACTTGGAACTCTCTCTCTCTCTTCTCTGTTTAATTACGTAACTTTTTACGATTTCGCGCAAGAGCCACATCGCGTCTTCATCCTGAATCCGTTTTGCCAAAATTTCGAGTAGAATATCGTGGTCAACGCTGTCGAAGAATTTTCGTATATCTGCTTTCAAGACAAAGCATGGGCGCGTATTATTCTGAGCGCATTTCCGAAGCATGCCAACAAGCACTTCGAATCCTTTATGCGTTCCGAATCCGACGCGACAGGAAAACGAAGTAGGGATAAAAGTCGGCTCGAATATCGGATTGATCGCCGAGAAGACGGCGTGATGCAAAACGCGATCGCGAACCGCCGCTTTGTGGATATGGCGCTGCTTCGGATCGTGAATATAGAAGCCGGCGTACGAACCATGTCTGTACGTTTTCCTCTGCAGATCTCGTCGCAACTGAAAAATATTCTGCTCAAGATCACGCTCGAACGCAATGACATCGATCTTACTTCTCTTCCCCTGCTTGAATGTCTCCCACGCGGTGAATAGGTTTTTGAGAGCGATGATACGATCGAACAGGTCGCGATAAATTTTCATTAAAAAATAATTATATGGACGACTTTGATATACCCATCTTCAAACAAACCTACGACCTCTACAAAACGTTTTATAGCTACCGAAACCTTATTCCGAAACAGGACCGATATGCCATCTATGAACGATGCGAGCTGATTATTCTCGATGTCTTAGAAAGTATCCTAACGGCCAGCAAATTGCCGAAAGTTGGAAGTGATAAAACTGCCGTTCTCGAGCGTGCAAGTATCAAACTGAATTTTCTCCGCATTTTTATTCGGCTCATGAAAGAGACGAAAGCGATCGACGCAAAGAAGTATCTCGCGCTTCAGACAATCGTTGATGAAATCGGTCGGCAGATCGGTGGATGGATACGATCAACAAAGCAGTAATGAAGCAATGCCCCCGAATTGATCGGGGGCATCCTCATCTCTTGGGGCAGCGACTTCGGGAGGAAGCCCGACGCGGAGCCATAGTTCTCGTTGGCGTTGCCCACATCGTTGGTGTTGAACTTCAGCTTGTCGTCGTTGAAGTTGAAGATCGGCGCCTTCACGAACTGGCCGTCCGCATTCGGACTATTGCCCCCGCCCATTCACGTCACCGGAGTTCGAGGCAAGCCTCTCATTCCTGAACTTATTCGGCGGCAGCTTCGGAAAAAGCATCCGCGCAAGGCAGGAGCAAAGCAGTAATCTCCCCAAGACAGCACGCTCCGAAAAATCGTAATCGTTCGGATTCTGGCTTCTCTTTTTGAAGAGAGAGTTCGGCGACGGCTATCCATAGACAACCGCGCAATGGCCTAAGCTCGAATGAATTATAGAAAAGAAGCAAGCCACCCGCAATAAGTGCGAATGGCCTGAAAAATTCGGATGCAAGGGATCAAAAAGAAAAAATCAAAGGCCCGAGCATTCGAGATCTCAAGGAGCGATTTACTGCGGGAGGAAGCCCGACGCGGAGCCATCGTCCTCGTTGGCGTTGCCCACATCGCTGGTGCGGAACTCCAGCCTGTCGTCGCTGAAGTAGAAGATCGGCGCCCTCACGAACCGGCCGCCCGCATCCGGACTAAACTCATCTCCGGCGCAGTCGATATGGAGTTGCTCCCACTTCTCTTCCCGTTCGGGATGGGTGAGCAGCATAATACCAGATGCGAAAGCGCCGAGGCCGAATTCATTGGCTATGAACACCTCGCGAGCGCGGCGGACGGAACGTCCCCGATGTCGCAACCCGAATTGCGCCGCAACAATCAGAATGTCGCCTTTCTGCGATTCGCCAAGTTTCTTCCATGCGGCAATGGCGCGTTCGGTCTGCTTCAGTTGGTTCTCGCCCAACTCGCCCTCACGGAAATTGTAGAATGTCCGCTTGGATTTGATGAGTGCGAGAACTTTTTGTAACGCGTCATTGTAAGTCGCGGCGATATTTTCCCAGCGCGGGATGGCAAACCATCCTTCAGCTCCGACGGGAAGCGGCCGCTGGGCCAGTTCCTCATCCGCAAATCCGACGCCCGAGAAAAGTTGACGCAGGGCATTCGTCTGCCCAATTATGTCCCTGACGCGATACTTCTTCGGATAGGTGCAGCTGGAACGAACTTCTTCGTTCGCAAACTGGTTGCTGAGCGACAACTCGCGAGTCGTGTCGGCGATTGCTCGTGCGATGGTCACGCTGAACTCGTCGCCACGCTCAAAGAGTTTCTGCAATCCGTCTTTATCGAGCGGAATTTCTTGCAGCGCGAGATCGCAACCATTCTTGGTCGCGTCCTCGACAAAACGGCGATACTGCTTCGCCTGACCTTCGGTGATGCTGGATGTAATCGACGGTGTCATCGTTATCATCCTCCTTGTTGAATTTTCTCCGTAGAGAGTTGTTAAAGAACACTTATATTATATAGCATTTGGCAACGATTTGTCAATCCCCTATGGAAATGCTGAAAAATCAGGTAAAATCGAATGGTTACCGTGGCTCTATTCGCTGCCAAATCTATGGACCCCCGCTACGACATCAAGGAAATCGAAGCACGCATCTACGCCGCCTGGGAGCAGTCGGGGTTTTTTAATCCGGACGTGTGCGTCGAGCGCGGGGTGACGGCCGCGGGTGCGGAGCCGTTCTCGCTCGTCCTGCCGCCGCCGAACGTTACCGGCACGCTGCACATCGGCCACGCGTTCGAGCACTCGATCCAGGATGCGGTCATCCGCTACGAGCGCATGCGGGGCAAGCGGACGCTCTGGGTGCCGGGCACGGACCATGCGGCGATCGCGACGCAGTCGCGCGTCGAAAAAGATTTGGCGAAGGAAGATGGGCCTGTCGGTCCGGATGGAAAAACGCATAAGCTGACCAAGCACGACCTCGGCCGTGAGGAATTCCTCCGCCGCGTCGAAGCATTCGCCCAGGAATCGCACGACACGATCGTTCGCCAGGTGAAGCGGCTCGGCGCATCGCTCGACTGGAGCCGCGAGGCGTATACTTTGGACGCGCCGCGCTCGCTCGCCGTCCGGACTGCGTTCAAAAAAATGTATGACCTCGGGTTGATCTATCGGGGCTTGCGCGTTGTAAACTGGGATCCAAAAGGGCAAACGGTTATCTCGGATGACGAAGTTCTCCACGAAGAGCGCAAAGGAAAATTATATACCTTCCGTTATTGGAGGGACTTCCCTATCTCGATCTCGACTACACGTCCCGAAACCAAAGTCGGCGATACTGCTGTTGCAGTTCATCCAACCGACGAACGCTATCGTTATTTGATTGGAAAAGAATTCACCGGAACATTCTGTGATGTTTCCCTTACGATAAAAATTATCGGCGACGATTCCGTGGAAAAAGATTTTGGCACTGGCGCCTTAGGTGTTACGCCCGCCCATAGCATGATCGATTGGGAGATGTCTCAAAAACATTATCTCTCCGTTATTCCGGTCATTAATGAACATGCGCGAATGGAATTAACGAATGCGCCTGAGAGTTCTTTAAATGGGCTAAAGACAACCGAAGCCCGAGATAAGATCGTCGAAATGCTCCGGACTGATGATTTGTTAGAAAAGGAAGAGGATATTACCCAGAATATCTCGATCGCCGAACGCACTGGTGCTGTTATCGAACCGCTCCCGAAATTGCAATGGTTCCTTAGCGTGGATGCGAAAATTAAAAGGGATGGACAGGAAATTACTATTAAAGAGATGATGCGAGATGCGGTCGAAAGCGGCAAAGTAAAAATCCTGCCGGAGCGATTTGAGAAAAACTATTTCAATTGGATCGATAATCTTCGCGATTGGTGCCTTTCGCGTCAGCTTTGGTTTGGCCACCGAATACCGGCTTGGTATAAAGGTGAAGAAATTTATATCGGTATCGAACCGCCGCATGGTGATGGATGGCAGCAGGATCCAGATACATTTGACACTTGGTTCTCGTCCGGAATGTGGCCTTTTTCTACATTAGGCTGGCCGGATACTTCGGCGGCAGATTTCAAAACGTATTTCCCTAATTCGTTCATGGCTCCGGGTTATGAAATTCTTTATCTTTGGGTGTCCCGCATGATTCTGATGAGTGGCGCGCTCCTCAGCGAGGTGCCGTTTAAAACCGTCTATATCCACGGCATCGTGCGCGACGCGAAGGGCGAAAAGTTCAGCAAGTCGAAAGGTAACGGCATCGACCCGGTCGAGCTCGCCGACAAGTACGGTGCGGACGCGCTGCGGATGGCGCTGATCGTCGGCGCCGCGCCGGGCAATGATGTTAAGTTCGACGAGCAGCGCGTGAAGGGCTATCGCAACTTTGCGACGAAGATTTGGAATATTGCGAGGTTTGTGAAGATGACAGGAGAGACACAGAGACAAGGAGACAAAGAGACAGGAGAGACGACCGACCGGAACGCGACTGCGGCGCATACCCACGCCGAACATGAATATATAAAAGAAATCGCCGCGCTGAAAACCGAGATTACGGCGCACCTCGATGCATACGAATTCCATCTCGCCTCCGAAAAAATCTACCACTATATCTGGCACACTTTGGCGGATAAGATCATCGAAGCTGAAAAATCGCGGTTGCGCGATGGCAGCGCCGAAGAGAAAGCGACATCGTATGCGCTGCTCGAATATTTATTACTCGAGTCGCTGAAGATGCTCCATCCGTTCATGCCGTACATTACGGAAGCGGTGTACCAAATTTTCCGGCCGGAGAAGATGTTGATGGTGGAGGGATGGTAGAGGAGACACGAACTGGCAAAAAAATTGTATTGGGTGTAGGGTGAGAATAGTAGATAGTAATATTTATACTGCCATCAGGCAAGAAAGCGAGGTTGGTTATGGCTCCCAAAATGCAACGGCTCGACCCGTCGCAACGCGGCACCGAAGGTGAAGAACTGTTAACGAAACTCCGAAAGATGATCGTTGGCCAAGATACCGCAGTTCGGGCGATTGCCGATGCGTATCAATCATTTTTGTCCGGCATGACGGCTCTCGGAAGGCCTGTTGCCAATTTTCTTTTTCTCGGGCCAACGGGTTCGGGAAAGACGCGAAGCGTCGAAGCAACCGCGGAATCGCTGTTCAAAAACTCGCGTGCGGTTGTAAAAATCGATTGCGCGGAATTCCAGCATAGCCACGAAATTGCGAAGCTCATCGGTTCGCCTCCCGGCTATCTCGGGCATCGAGAGACGCATCCGCTCTTGAGCCAAGAAGTGCTGAACCATTGCTGGGGCGATTCGATTAAGCTCAGCTTGGTTCTTTTCGATGAAATCGAAAAAGCAAGCGATGCCCTCTGGAATATCCTTCTGGGAATTCTCGACAAAGCCACACTGACACTCGGCGACAATCGTAAGGTCGATTTTTCCCGGACAATGATCTTCATGACGAGCAATCTGGGCTCCGTGGAAATGGGTAAGATGCTCCATCCTGGATATGGATTCACGGGGGGTAAACCTGCAGATCTCGCAGATACCAAACTGCACCGAAAGCTCAGCAATGTGGGCAATGCTGCGGCACGGCAAAAATTCACTCCCGAATTTATTAACCGTATCGACAAGATTGTCGTCTTCCATCCTTTGACAGCGATTGATCTTGAGCAAATCCTGGATATTGAAGTCGATTACATACAGAGGAGAATCGGAAATATAGCTGAACCATTTTTGTTCCGACTCACCCCTTCGGCTCGGAACTTTCTCCTAACTGAAGGTACCGATATCAGATATGGCGCACGGGATATCAAACGCGCGCTCGAGCGTCACCTCGTTACACCTTTTTCAAACCTGATAGCAAGCAACCAAGTCGGACGGGGAGATTTCATCTATGTCGACTACGATGAGATCCATTCGCTCGTCTTCTCGAGATCGAGCGAAGATCTGCCGATCAGTGAAGTCACGGCGCAGAGACCAGAAGAAGTATCACATCGCCCTTCCCCGGCACCTCAGCCGATCGCGGTATCGGGAAATAAAACTTCGCGGGCGGCTGCGGGAAAGAACAAATAAACTGTCATTTTTTAGCCCTCACCTGAAATTCCGATGGGGGCTTTTTCTTTGCGTTGACTCTGTTTCATCAAATCGCCTCGCGCTGTTTTTTCAAAAGCCAGTGGACAAACCACCCCGCCGCCCAGCCGATCACTGCGCCGCCGATGATGTCGAGTGGAAAATGGACGCCGGCGTAGATGCGCGCGATGCCCATCAGCGTCGCGAGCGCGAAGAACCACCAGCCCCACGTCCGGTTCGCGTACCAGACGGTCGTCGCGAGCGCGAAGAACCATGCGGCATGTGCCGACGGGAAGGATGAGCCGGACTCATTGATCAACGGCGCGAAGCTGTAAACGACGAACGGGCGCGCGTGGTAATAGAAGAAGTGGATCGCGGTTGTGATGATGCCGCGCGCGAGGATGATCGCGAGCGCGCCCTCGGCGAAGAGATAGAGTTTGCGGCGCGCGCCGGGTTGGTATAGGACGAGAACGAGAAATGCTGCGCATAGCAACCACGGCAACCACTCAGCGAAGAATATCGCCGTGCCGTCGAGCAACGGCCACCGGCCGGCGAAGTGGTGGAGCCAGAGGAAGAGGGACTGGTTGAGGGGGGCGAGGGCGGACATGAATTCATTCTAACACCTTCAAAGAAATTTGAATAAAAAAAGTCCCTACGCCGAAGCATAGAGACTATCTGCACAATTTGGGTCAGGCAAAAGAATGCGACCCGAGCCATACAATCCACATTGGAATAATGAAAGACACCAGCTGGATGCCATGTACGAAGACAGCCTGTTCCCTTTCCCGGAAAGAGTTTATCATGGCAACGATAAGAGCTAGAGTTACTACCGCCGCACTCATCAAACCCAACACGTGCGGGGCAAATTGTACGCCAATGATACATCCACCGATTGCCAGTAAAATGGCTCGAATCCAGAGACTATCTATCATAGAGACCCTCCTATCGAAAAGATAGCATACACCCAAAAGTGCATCAAGTTATTTCCTCACGTACGGCAGCAACGCCATGAACCGCGCGCGCTTGATCGCTTCAGCAAGTTTCCGCTGATGCTTCGCGCAGATATGCGTGTGGCGCGGATCGATGATTTTTGCCTGGCTCGAAACGAACCGACGCAAAAGCTCGGTCTCTTTATAGTCGATGTTTTTTAAATTCTGTGAGCAAAAGAAACACTGTTGCATGGTTATGATTCTTTTTTATCTTTATCTAATTCTTCTATTTTAGCTTCACCATTCTCATCAACGACGAACCGACGAGTCTCATTCCCTACTTTTCTAAAAATGACCTTCCCTTTCGTTTCATGAACCTTCTTAAAATTTTCTAATCTGTCCTTTTCAGGAAGCTTCTCCTCTTCAGCCTCACCTTCAGGATTCACGTTAAATTTTCTTTCGAAATTTTCCATCAGTTTAGATTTTTTTAACCTGCAAGGAATCCAGTTCGACGGCGGTTTCACGGCCGAAGATTGGGACGAGGACCTTGATGCTTCCCTTCTCCCGGTTGACCTCGGAGATCTTGCCGTCGTATTCCTTAAACGGACCGTCGGTTATTTTTACCAGATCACCCACCTCAAAGTCAATAGTAGTCTTGGTCTCGTCATGTTCGGCGCGGGCAAGGAGCGAATCGACTTCTTCTTTCGAAAGCGCGGTCGGCGTCGTGTTGTCGGGACCGACGAAGCCGGTGACGCGCGGCGTATTGCGCACGACATACCAAGAATCCTCGGTCAGTACCATCTCGACGAGCACGTAGCCCGGATAGATCTTCTCCTCGACCGTCTGCCGCTTACCGCCTTTTACGCGGATCGTCTTTTCCTTCGGCACCAAAATATTAAAAATCTTATCGCCCATCGTCAGCGACTCGACGCGCTGTTTCAGATAGCGCGCAACCGCCTCCTCGTAGCCCGAGTAGGTCTGGACGGCGTACCACTGCCGGATGCCCGGTTTTTCGTTTTGCGTGCTGCCTGGTCGCGAAGAGAGTGCCATTGGGTAGATTTTAGTTAATACAATTTTAATAATAGCCGATTTTTATTGAAGAATAAAGCTTTTAATAAGGTTCGTGAACAGCCAGTCGAAGAAACCCAAAAATACCGCCATGCCGAGTGCGATGACGATAACGATCAGCGTCAGGCGGGTTGCCTCCGTGCGGGTCGGCCAGTTGACGTGCCGGATCTCTTGCCGTGACTCTTCAAAGAAACGTTTAATACGGGTCCACATATATTTGACTCAATAGGACGATTATAGCGCGGATGGCGAGGAAATGCAAATCTTAGAGCGCTTCGCGCTCAAGATGGTTCGCTCGGTAAAAATGTGAATAAATTCCCATTTTTCCCTCGCTGCCATCTTTAGAATTTTTTAATCACCTTTTTGGTATACTGGGGGCGCGGTGGGAGCGGCACGATTGCTGGATCCGGCTTGCGACCCGGATCCACGGGGTTTGACTCCCCGCGCTTCCACCGCAGAAAAGGCATATTTCCGACATGGATTGACAACTATTTTATGCCTGCTAAAATGTATTTACGGGTCGCAAGCCGGATCAGTATCGTGTTGGATACAAAAAAGTCCCAGGAATGGGCCTTTTTTGTTTTGGCTATTTTTACGCTACCAAATCCAAATTCTTCACATTCGCCGCGTTCGCCTGAATGAAATTCTTGCGCGGCTCGACAGCTTCGCCCATCAGGACATCAAACAGCTTGTCAGCTTTTTCAGCGTCATCGATTGTCACTTGTAGCATCAATCGATTCTCCGGATTCATCGTCGTTTCCCAAAGTTGATCGGCGTTCATTTCACCCAAACCTTTGTAGCGCTGGATGTTCGGCATGCGGCGGCCATCGGCTGCCGGTGCGCCCTCGGTAAGTTCACCATCGGCACCGACCGCCATCGCTTCCTCGCCTTCGATCGCAGCAGCCGCGTCGGCCAAACTTGCGGCGTCAGTCACTAAAACTTTTTCCTTTTTGCCTTTACCTCCCGCTTTCGCTGCCGCAGCTTTTATGCTCGCCGGCGAGACTTTCTGCATCTCCGCAATCACCCGATCGCGCTCATCATCCGAAAACGCATAGCGAATCGTTTTCCCAAACTGAACCTTATAAAGCGGCGGCTGGGCGATGTAAATATAACCGCCTTCGACAACTGATTTGAAATAGCGATAGAACAACGTCAACAATAACGTCCGGATGTGTGCGCCGTCAACGTCAGCATCGGTCATGATGACGATCTTGTGATAACGTAATTTTTCGAGATTAAATTCTTCGCCGATCGCGGTGCCGATGGCCACGACTAAAGAACGAATTTCAACGTTGGCGAGCATCTTATCTAAACGCGCCCGTTCGACGTTTAAAATCTTGCCTTTCAGTGGAAGAATAGCTTGTGTATGCCGATCCCTTCCCGTTCGCGCCGTACCACCGGCCGATTCGCCTTCCACCAGAAATAGTTCCGATTCTGCGGGATTTTTCGACGTACAATCCGCCAGCTTGCCGGGCAGGGTCAGCCCTTCAAACGCACCTTTCCGCAACACGGTATCGCGCGCCGCTTTCGCCGCGAGCCGCGCTTTTGCAGTCAGAACAACTTTTGCGATGATCGCGCGGGCTTCCTGCGGATGCTTCTCGAGAAACTCTTTTAGCGCTTCACCGACGACGGCCTGCGTCGCCGTCTGCACCTCCGGATTGCCGAGGCGATTTTTCGTCTGGCCTTCGAACTGCGGATCCCTCAGCTTTACCGAAACGATAGCAACCAAACCTTCGCGAACGTCATCGCTCGTCAAATTCTCCTCCTTCTCTTTTAAGTATCCTTCGGCGCGGGCAAAGTTATTAAGCGATCGCGTCAGCGCCGAGCGGAAACCGGTCAGCTGCGTACCACCATCCGGCGTATAGATCGTGTTGGCAAAACTCATTTCGTGGACATGCGTATCGTCGATATATAAAAACGCGACTTCGATATCCGTCTTGTTAACCTCCTTCTCGACATAAAAAATGTCTTCATGGAGCCGATTTTTATTTCGAGCGAGATATTTTACGAACGACAATAAACCGCCTTCGAAATAGAAGCCGTAGAAAACCGGAACGGCCGGAGTGGATGCGCCGGGCGCTGCCCCACGACGATCGAAAAAGTTAATGCGAATCCCCTTCGTCAAATATGCCTGTTGGCGCAAGCGGTCGAGGATTTGTTTGTCATTAAATCCCATGACAGGGAAAATTTGCGGGTCAGGTGAGAATGTAATTTTTGTTCCGGTTGGTGCGCCCGGTTTCAGCTTGCCGATATTTTTCACTTTACCCTGCGGCACGCCTCGCTTGTATTCTTGTACATAAATACCGCCGTCGATATGGATTTCTGCTTTCATCCATTCGGAAAGCGCGTTGACGACAGACACACCGACGCCGTGCAAACCGCCGGACACTTTATAGCCTTCACCGCCGAATTTGCCGCCCGCGTGAAGGATTGTCAAAACGGTTTCGAGCGTCGACTTCTTTGTCTGCGGGTGAATTTCAACCGGAATACCGCGGCCGTTATCGGTAACGGCAACGACGTTGTCTGGCAATAGCTCGACGGTCACTTCCGTCGCATAGCCAGCCATCGCTTCGTCGATCGAGTTGTCGACGACTTCGCGGATCAGGTGATGCAAACCATCCGGACCGGTCGTACCGATGTACATGCCGGGCCGCTTCCGCACCGGCTCGAGACCTTCCAAAACAAAAATATCCTTCGCGCCGTAGGTAGCGCTGCCTTTGTTTGAGGTCTTCGCCTCAGGGGTTTTTTGCTCTTTTTTCGTCTCGTTTTTAGGTTCTTTTGCCATGGTTAAGTATGCTTCATTATAGCATGGTTTTGGCTTCCATTCCACTACTATTCGCTCGACAAAATATGGGATTCTTGATAGCTTGAAAATAGCAACTTAATCTTTCATACGGGCGGCTGATCGTGAATAAACGACTCACATTTGCACTGATTTATGGCGTGCTCTTGGGAAGTATATTACTTCTCCTATTTCACGCCGGCGGCACCGGAAGAATCCTATGCCGAACTTTTTTAGGGAGCGAGTGGTTGATCGGCTCATGGATAACGCTCGGCTACCCAGCATGGCTTGCAACGCTTATCGCCACCGTGATTGGCAATTTCGCCGATTGCCACTGGTGGGCGTTCGTGTTTTTTGGCATGAAGGAGCTCAGGCACTTTCTCGAACGTTATCCAGCTGTGCAGCGGCGGATACCGTGGCTCTGGCACCAAAAACCGACTGGCGCAGAGCTCAAAAGCTGGCGCTACCAATGGGGATACCGCGCAATACCGTTGCTCTGCTGCATCCCGAGTGGTGGTGTTTGGGGAACATTCATGATGGCCGAGTTCCTTGATTTTGTTCCGCTCAAAACGCTCTATCTCGCTCTTGTCGGAAACACGATCAAGGGTATCTGCTACGGGATCGCATTCGCGTTTGCAATGAATGTACCTGAGTTCCGACAACACTTGCAATACCTCAGCTACATCTTGCCGTTTGTAATGCCAATCATTTTCTGGGTCTATAAGAGAGCACGGCGGCTATCTGATATCATCACGCTCGGGACGTCTTTTGAGCCCGAAGAATAACTATCCGGCGCCATACCGCTCACGGTGCGGCGCCTTTTTTATCTCGCAAGAATTTCTTTCACTCGCGTCGCGATCGTGTCGAGGTCGCCGGACTTGTCGATAAATTCTTCCGCGCCGAGTACCTTCGCGAGCTCATCGCGCGGCGTCGCCGTGCGCGGCCACGGATCTTTCATATTGCTCAGGAACGCAATCTTAATATCTTTCATCGCCGGATCCTGTTTTATCGCAACCGCTGCGTCGGTTCCCGTTTCGCCGGGCATCATGACATCCATCAGGATAAGGTCCGGCATAATTTTCCGAGCGGCAGCGATCGCTTGGTCGGCGTTATGCGCCGCAACAACTTCAAAACCTGCAGCGCCAAGCTTCGTCGAGATTATCTCGAGAAAGTTCGCTTCGTCGTCGACAAGCAGGATGAGCGGTTTTTCACGCATCGGAACGGGGTGGCGCCAATTTATTTCAAAAACCCTTTTATTTTTTCCACGAGTGAATCAAGGTCGTCGGTCTTTTTCAAATATCCCTGCGCGCCAAAGTCCTCGGAAAATTTCGCATTCACGGCCTGCATCTCGGCGTGCGGATCGCCCAAGCTTGTCAGGAATGCGACTTTAATATCCTTCGTCGCCGGATCCTCACGAAGTTTTAGAACTGCGGTCGCGCCATCCATCACCGGCATTTTGACGTCCATCAATATCAAGTTCGGCATCAACGCCTTCGCTTTATCGACGCCCTGTTGGCCATTCTCCGCTGTTTCGACGCGAAAACCTGCCTGCTTCAATTTCATGCTGAAAATCTCGCGAAAGTCGGCCTCATCGTCAACCAGCAAAATAAGGGGTTGGTCTGGCATGGATTTAATGTTAGTATAGCATATTCATGACGACCAACAAGATCATTGTGGAAATCAGGGCGGGCGCGGGCGGCGATGAGGCCGCTATTTTTGCCGGCGATTTGGCGCGCATGTACCAACGCTATTCAGCCCGCCGCGGCTGGACGTTTTCTATCCTCGATTCGAACCAAACCTCGCTTGAGGGCTATAAGTCATTAACAGCCGAAGCGCGCGGCGAAGGCGTCTATGAAGCATTCCGCAACGAGTCAGGCGTCCATCGCGTCCAGCGCGTGCCGAAGACCGAGAAATCGGGCCGCGTACATACGTCGACCGCGTCGGTTGCGGTTTTGCCGATCGTCGAAGCGCGCGAGGTTACGATTTCCCCGAATGACTTAGAGGTTACGTTCTCTCGTGCCGGCGGTCCTGGCGGCCAGAATGTTAATAAAGTTGAAACCGCCGTCCGGATTTTGCACAAGCCGACCGGCATCGTCGTCGGTTCACGCGAGGAGCGGTCGCAGAACGCGAACCGGGAAAAAGCCATGGACGTTCTCCGCGCCAAGCTCTACGAGATCGAACAACTCCGGGCCGTCGGCAATCGCGGCGATATCCGGCGAGAGCAAATCGGCACCGCCGACCGTTCGGAAAAGATCCGGACCTATAACTTCCCCGACGACCGCATCACCGACCACCGCATCGGCAAGAAGTGGCACAACATCGAAAAAATCCTCGACGGGGATATGGAGCCGATTGTTAAAGCGTTTAAGTAAGTTATTTCGCCAGCGATTTCTCGACTTGCTCAAGCTCATCCGGGATGCCGGCAATCATGTCGTACTTTTTTGACTCTTCCGCAGTCACCCAGGCGAAATCAGTCATCTCATCGCTCAACTTAACCTCACCACTCTTATATCGCGCCCAAAATGAAAATACGACCACTGGATATCCATCCGGTCGGACGCCGACAAGATTGGTAACATAATCCGGCTTTTCAACTTCCAATCCGACCTCTTCGCGAACTTCTTTCCGAAGCACAAAATCCATAACGTCGTACCACTGAAGCTCATTCACCGCGCTTCGCGGCAAATCTTTATATTCGGTGTAGACAAATTTACCGCCCGGCACCGTCCATTTATTTGGCCATGCTTTTTCGGTAGGCGCTCGCTTCGTGATTAAAAATTTACCGTCACGTTCGATAATGCACGTCACTGCAACGAAATGAAGACGTGGGTCGAGATCGGGCATCGCCTAGAGAATATTGCTTATCTCGGGATCATACAGCATCGCTTCGTTGATCAAACGATAATCGATCAATTCGTGCGGTTTAAACCAAAGATCAACTTCTTGGGCCGCTTCTTGTGCGTTGCCGGAGCAATGGACGAGGTTTCGTACCGCGCGACTATCGACATCAGAAACTTCATACGAGTCAATCGTATAATCACCACGAATCGTTCCCATATCGGAGGTCAACGGTTCGGTGCCGCCGGTTATTTTTTTGACGATAGCTGCAGCATGAATGCCCTGCCAGACCATCGCCACTACCGGCCCTTTCGTCATATACTTTTTAAGATTTTTTAATATGACGGCCGTTATCTCCAACGGATCCTCTGACGGTGGCTTCTTCCCTTTTTTCTTATATGATTCAATCGTTTTCAAACCCGTTTTCACACGCCATTCCGGATCGAGCAGGTAATGCTTATCGATCATTTCTTCCGTCGGTACTAACATCTTCATCCCCACGAGCTTCAAACCGCTTTGCTCGTAGCGTTTGATTATTTCGCCTATTAATGTCCGCTGGATGCCGTCAGGTTTTACCATCACCAGCGTTCGCTCCATTTTTGGATGTGCCATAGTTTTATTTTTGTTTAATTATTTTTTGTCCCCAGTTTTCTCCTTCGCCGATTGTATCACCTGAATGCCCAATTCGTCCAACTGCTTCTTGTCCGCTTCCGCGGGCGACCCCATCAGGAGGTCCTTTCCTTCGCCGGTCTTCGGGAATGCAATCACCTCACGGATGTTCGGCTCGCCCATCAGGAGCATGACGATTCGGTCGATGCCGGGAGCGAAGCCACCATGTGGCGGGGCGCCGAATTTAAATGCTTCGAGCATATGGCCAAACTTTTTTTGCTGGGTCGCCGCATCAATATTTAACAATTCAAAAACCTTATGCTGCATATCCGCCTTATGAATACGAATACTGCCAGAACTCAGTTCGTAACCATTTAATATCAAGTCATACGAATTTGCCCGGATCGACATCAGATCTTCGCTTTTCATAAACTTGTCGACATCTTCGTCTTTTATCGAGCAAAATGGGTGATGCGCCGTCTGGATATTCCCCTCTTTGTCTTTCTCGAACATCGGGAAGTCGACGATCCATGCAAACGCCAATTCATTCGGATCATTTTTATCTTTCCGCAGATCCGGCTTGTCATTTCCATACCCCTCCATCGACTCGCGGAATGTAATGCGCGGGAATGGGATTTGCGAGATAGTTTTTTCGGGGAAAAGCGTTTTTACAAGTTCGATAAACATCGGCTCCGTAAATTGCAAAATATCTTCCTGCGTTACAAACGACATTTCGAAGTCGAGCTGCGTGAATTCCGGCTGGCGATCGCCGCGTAGATCTTCGTCGCGCATACAACGGGCGATTTGGAAATAGCGCTCAAATCCGGCAACCATCGACAGCTGCTTAAACTGCTGCGGCGACTGTGGCAATGCATAGAACTTACCTTTTTCGAGACGCGATGGGACGATATACTCCCGCGAACCCTCGGGCGTTCCCTTCATCAAGATCGGCGTCTCGATTTCGACAAAATGGTGGCGATGCATATAATCGCGGAAGAACGAAATAATCTTGTCGCGCATGCGAATATTTTTTTGCAAACGCGGACGTCGCAGATCGAGATAACGATATTTCATGCGAACTTCTTCATTGATATCCATCCCGTCGTCGCGAACATCAAACGGCGGCGTTTCCGCTTCGTTCAGAATCGTTATCGCCAAGATTTCAAGCTCGATATCGCCGTTCTGTTTTTCTTTTTGAATATTTTTCTCCGGCCGCTGGTTTACTTTGCCCGTAACTTCAACAACATATTCTGCGCGAATTTTTTCGCCGACCGCATGCGCCTCGGCCGCGGCGGGCAAAATGACGCCTTGGACGTAACCCGTCATGTCGCGGAAATCAAAAAAAATGAGCTTGCCCTGATCGCGGCGAACGTCGACCCACCCCATGATCGTTACTTCTTTCCCGATCGAAGCGCCGAGGTCTCCGATGTATGTTCTCTCTTCTAAGCTCATATCAGTATGCTAATATTAAAACAATGTTAACTTTTGAGCAAATGCTCACGCGGCTCGTGATCGCACTCGCGCTTGGCGCGATCCTGGGCGTCGAACGCGAGCTCGTGAAAAAAGAAGCGGGTGTCCGGACGGAAATGCTTGTCGCAGGTGGAGCGGCAATTTTTGCGATGATTGGCATCACGCTCCCCTATATTACCGCCGCCGGGATCGGCGCATTGCCCGACGCGTCGACCGTCAATGCGGCCGTCGCCGTCATCGCGAACATTGTTGTCGGCATCGGCTTCCTCGGCGCTGGTTTGATCATCCACGACGGCGACCATGCGTACGGCGTAACGACCGCGGCACTTGTCTGGACGACCGCCGCGATCGGTGCGCTCGTCGGGATCGGATTGTGTTTATTCGCAACCGTCGCGGCATTACTTATCACACTCGTTTTATATTTCTTGCGGAAGCTGAATGTTTCGGAACGGTTGGAGGGGAAACCCACGCACAAAAAAGAAATAGCTACGGGTTCGTCGAACTTTGGCTCTGATCCGGCACGATAATAATCATCGTCTCGCCCGGCTTCTTATAATTAAATTGTGCACGTAATTCTTTTTCGAGATTTGCCGGGTCTGCGAGGTACTGCGTTTCGGCTTGCAGGTCGGCCTCATTCGACTGCGCCGTCGCGAGTCGCGATTGAACATCGGATAAACTCGCGTTCAACGAACTTTCTTGCCGCCAAAAACCAAAAGCCTGCCAACCGACAAAGACAAGTACGATAAAGAGGACGATGGCGAGCGCGAGCTTCATGCTTATATTCTACACCCGCCGCGGTCGTTTTACACCCGCGTGATGTCCGCGCCCAAATCGCGCAGGCGTTCGTCGATCCGCTCATAGCCGCGGTCGATCTCGTCGACGCCGTCGACTTCGGAAACGCCGCGCGCGACGAGTGCGGCGATGATGTCGACCATCCCGGAGCGTAGGTCGCGGACGGTCAGCTTGGCGCTCGTCAATTCGGTTGGGCCTTCGATGGTTGCAGTGTGATAAAAGTTTTTTCCATTAAACCGGCACAGCTCTCCTTCGGGGCACTCCATCGAAACGCGAATCTTCGCGCCCATCTCGTTCAGATCATGCGCATACGCGAACCGGTCTTCGTAAATTGTTTCGTGGATCGTCGAAATGCCCGTCGCCTGTGTCATCGCGACGCAAAACGGCTGCTGCCAGTCGGTCATGAAGCCGGGATGGGTTGCTGTTTCGATCGCCAAAGCTTTTAATGGATTTTTAATATCTGGATCGGCTTCGCTCGGCGCCCGAAAAAACGAAATCCCATCCGGCGTCACTTCGTATTCCGCACCCATCCGCCGCACAGAGTTTAAAAAAGTTATTAAATGTTCCTGCTCGGCCCCTTTTAATAAAATCTTCCCGTTCGTTGCGATCGCGAGCGCCGCGAATGAAACTGCTTCATTACGATCAGGAATTATGCGGTGCGTGACGCCATGCAACTTCTTGACACCTTCAATCGTGATCACTCGCGGTGGACAAAGTTCGATAATCGCGCCCATCTTTTGAAGCATCTTAATGAGTTCGATAATTTCCGGTTCGAGTGCGGCATTCTTTATAACAGTTTTCCCTTCGGCCAATACTCCAGCCAAAATGGTATTCTCTGTTGCACCGACACTCGGAAATCTTAATTCAATCTCAGCGCCACGCAGACCATTTCTTGCCCATGCGTGATAGCTATTTTTTGTAATTTGGATCTGTACGCCAAGCTTAGTTAATGCTTCAAGATGGATATCGACAGGACGCGCCCCGATTTTATCTCCGCCCAAAACCGGGACTTCCGCTTCTCCAGTGCGCGCCAGAAGCGGAGCCAACGCAAGAATCGGAATACGGTTCTTGCGGGTAAGTTGTAAAACATGATTGTTCTTAATTTCGGGGGTACTTATTTTTGCCACCGAACCCGCGATGTCAATTTGACTACCAATGTTTTCCAACAATTCTGCAGTGATAGAGGTATCACCAATGTGAGGATAATTTTCCAAAAAGCACGGTTCGTTGGTCAGTAACGATGCAACCATCAGTTTGGGCGCCCCCATTTTGGCACCACTTAATGCTATTTCGCCGAACAGCGGCTTGCCGCCGTGGATGATGAATTTCATAGATTTGATAGCCCTATAAATTTAGCAGATTTGGAAGTATTTCCAAAATTTTGCGGATCGTGGTATCATCCGGCAAGCTGAAATGGACTGACATGACACTACCCACAACTCTTTTCACAACCGTTCACGCACACTCAATTTCGCATGAAAGCCTTCGACGGAAGCTCATCGACCTGCAACACGAGCAGGAGGAGGGCTCCAGCCACTATCCTCGGTTCACGCTGGACGACGGAACAGTCATTGATGGTCGGATCGTAAACGTTTATGAATGTTACGTTGAAATATAGCTGGACGAAAATTCCTGTCGACAACAAGAATTCGACAACATCAAGACCGTGAAGTTCTAAGTCGGTACTGTGGTATTTTCATCGGCACGGCCATTCGGTCCGTGCTTTTTATTTCGCGCGCCGCGGTGCCGCGTCATTTCATCCTATTTATAATTTGGCCCACAGGTATCCTCCAAGACCATCGATCGCAACACGTTCCTGCGTTGCCGTGTCACGGTCGCGGACGGTGACAGTATCGTTCTCGAGCGTATCGAAGTCGATGGTGATGCAGAATGGTGTGCCGATTTCATCTTGTGAATAATAGCGCTTGCCGATATTGCCGCGATCATCCCATGCAACGAAATATTTTTTGCGGAGCGTTTCATAGACTTCACGCGCGCGGGCGACGAGTTCGGGTTTGTTCGCGAGCAACGGGAAAATGGCGGCTTTGTACGGCGCGAGCGCTGGCGGCAGTTTCAGGTAGATGCGCGTGCCATCTTTGCCGTCGGATTCTTCGGTGTAAGCATTCGCCAAAACTGCGAGCACCGAGCGATCGAGGCCCAATGTTGGCTCGATCGTATGCGGCCAGCTCACCTCGCCCGTCTGACGGATCCTTATATGGCGGCTCTTTATAATGACTCTTTAAATCGAAATCGGTCCGATACGCGAGGCCGTATAACTCCTTTCTGACCGAACGGAAAATCGTATTCGAAGTCGATCGTTCGTTTCGAATAATGAGCTAGCTCGCCTTCCGCAATTCAGCTCGTGGACATGCTCCTTATCAATGCCAAGGTCATTCTTCATCCATGTCGACATTTCCTTCCGCCAATATTCGAAATGCGTCTTGCCAATCCCCTTCGTTCGCGGGCGACGGGAATGAAATATTCGATTTCCATCTGTTCGAATTCGCGCGTGCGGAAAATGAAATTGCCCGGCGTTATCTCGTTGCGAAATGCTTTTCCGATTTGCGCGATACCGAACGGCAATGTCTTTCGCGAAGTATCTAAAACATTTTTAAAATCGACGAACATCGCCTGCGCCGTTTCAGGACGGAAATATACCTCATTCGCTTTCTCTTCAGCAGGTCCGAGAAACGTCTTCAACATTAAATTAAATTGCTTCGCTTCAGTGAATGTATTTTTCTTGCCACAATTCGGACATGGCGCCTTTAGATCAATTTGGTCTGCGCGAAAACGCTCATGACAATTTTTGCATTCAACAAGCGGATCGGTGAAACTCATTCAAATGTCCACTCGCTTCCCATACTTTTGGATTCATGATCAAGGCCGCATCGATACCAACCATATCGTCCCGCCGATGTATGAACCGTCCCACCACGCTTTTTTGATATTATTTTTCAGCTCGACGCCGAGCGGCCCGTAGTCCCATGAATTCGCGAATCCGCCATAGATTTCCGAGCCGGGGAAAACAAAACCACGCCGCTTACAAAGCGAAACAATTTTTTCCATTAAATTTTCACTTTGTCCGTATGGTTTCATGATTTAATTTAATTATTGCGTTACCTCCCTCTGCTTCGTCGACACACTCGTATCATTCGGCAGTTCGGTCGTCACTGGCTGTACGGACGATTGCATTGCGGCAGCTCGGTAAACCATCGGTCGCGGTCAAGTCGCCGGGCCAATCAGCGTTACGTCCTGGCCGACCTGGTTTACCGCCGGCGTGTTCGTGACTTGGAAGACAGCTTCGAGCGGCTTGCCGGTTATGCCCGTTGTCGCCGGCACGACCGGGATCGGCCACGTCACCTCGTCCGTTCGACGGATCGCACGACGAACGTCGATGACGCCGGCGCCCTCGTCACGCCCGTGCACGTCGTCCCCGATTGCAGATACGCCGAAATCGTAACATTGTCCGCGTCGGTTGCATAGTTCGTTATCAGCCAATGGATCGTATACTGTGTCGCTTTGTTTACGATCGGCGGATATGGACCTGTATTGCCGTTCCGCTGGCCCCGGCCGTAGCCGCAGACCCCCGTCGGATCTTTCTGATACGCCGTCGTCGAGAGCACGATCTGCACCGCCGAGCTTCGTCGTCAACCCCGCGACGGAAATCGTCGTGCTCGCTGTCGTTCCCGGCGGAACCGTCGGCGAAGAAATCCTCGCGCTCACGCCGACCGTATAATCCTTATCGCTCGGCAGACGGATCGGGAATGCGCTTTTTGTATGCACGTAAACATTTACCGAACCGGATTGCCCGGGTGCGAGCGACAGAAGCTGCGGAACGCCGGCGCCATTCCAGCTAACCGTATCGTTGACGGAATTAAATGAACCGCCGTTCGCTTGGAGTGTCGAGAAATCGAGCATGCTGCCGCTGAATTTTGCGCTGATCGCAATGTTTTGGAATGCGACCGATGAGTTATTGGTAAATGTTAAAAGGTAATTAAGAGAATCGTTCGTATTCGAAACATAGGTTGATGAGTTGTTTACGGTGACGGCGAATGACAACGGCGATGTCGCGAGGACAACGTTCGCTGCAGGATTGGCGATCGTATAACTTTGGCCGCCAACATTTTCAGCGAGGGTTGCGGCGATCGGATATGACGCATTGTTCGGGCCTATTAAATTTCCATTAATCGTTATCGTCCCCGTCGCGTTCGGCGCGAGCATGCCTAAATTCCACGAACTGCTGGTGGCGCTCGTCGAAAACGCCGGTGGATACTGCATCGCGATCGAAAAATTCGGAACCGGCTCACTCGTATTATTGTTGTAGCTGACTGTCACGGGAAAATTTTGCCCGCTGTATACGCTCGCCGGTGCCGAAACGTTTATGCCGACCGCGGGCTGGCCGATGGGGAGCGTGAGCGTTCCACTGTTTTGGAATTGCGCACTCGAGCCGGCAACGTTATAGAGGACGTTCGCGGTAAAATCTTCGACGGTGTTTTGCGTGCCGACGACGACCAAGTTGAATGTTTGATGGCTGACGCCGCCATTTTCGATCGTGCCGACTGGGAGGGTTACGACGCGTGCGCCGGGGTCGTCGGCCGAAACCACATCCTGCGGGAGGACGAGCGCGATTGACGAGGTTTGCATCGCCGAGCCGGAATCGTTCGTCACGACGACCGACAGCGCAAACGGAGAACCAACATACACGTTCGCCTGATTGGTCGTAAGCTGTATGCCAAAATTTAATCCGGCGGGCGGCTGAAGGAAATAGATCCAGCCGACGATGCCGATGATGATAACGACGAGGCCGATGCCGAACCATAGTGGCCCGCGCGAGGTTTTTGGTTCCATTAAACTAATATTAAATGATTCTGGATGCTTTTAGAATACCGGGAAGCGGCGGCGAATTGCGTGGCGCATCCAGTGCAGAAAAATTCCTGGCGCGGGATGGAGAAATAGCGGGCCTCGCGGCCTTTCGTCCCGTTGCAGTTTGCGCAGACCGCGCCCTCTGGATCCCAGCCGAGGATCGCGAGTGCGTTTGCCCAGGAGAACGATGACCTACTGGGCGCCGAACGACTCAATAGATCCCAAAGCTCTCGATCCGGCTCCCACTCCCCTAACAGTTCGTTCAGCGCCGCCAAGCTGCGCATCGGTATTCCCACGTGTGTAACTTTCAGCGCGTCAACAACCTTCGTCCCATGCTGCTCTATGATTCTGACCGCCGCGAGCGTTCCCGGCTCGAGATGGCCGGCGAGTTTCGACACGATCTTGCGCGAGCTCGTCGCTTTTGCACGGATTTTTCCATACCGCTCCGTGAAAAAGGAATACCGCGCATCCGCCTCGCCGCCGCGCGTCTGTTTGTCGAGCACCACTGCCTTGGTCACATATTCATGCATGTATTGATTTTAACACGCCAGCGGGATATAGTGGCGACAGCGGTATAATTTACAAAGAAAGACAGGTCATAATGACAGCAACTGAAGATCGCATTCTCTCGATCCCAACTCTCGCTGAGTTGAATCGATTTATGGGCAGCGTCGCAACAACTTGGCTCGCCCAAACGCATGACACTCTAACACAAGAAGGAGTGACCCACATCCTGAAGTTATGTGAGGCGTTGTGGCTTCATTCCGGCGATCCGAAAGATCCACACGCTGAACTCACTGGGGGCGAACGCAGCAATGGATTCGTGGATGTTCTTCGCGCTTTGCGCTATACGAATGTCTGCGACATCCTTGCATACCATATGACCCATGCCATCGAGGCCGAACTCGACAAAATCGAGAACAGCGAAGATGCGCTCACGGCTCTATATCGTGAAATCGGGTGGGTCGTCGGCTCTGATCATGCGAGCGCAGATTTCTCTCATGACGTTGCTCGGTGGCTCGGCTGTAAACATGACTTCACCGAGAAGGGTGGCCCAGATGGGAAGCAGCAGGGCTGGAAACGCTTCGCTATTCATCCAGGCGAATCTGTTCTCCAAGTTGAGGAACTGATGGCCACGGCAGGAACACTCTTGGCAGTACGCGAAGGAATTCGAACGGGCAATCCTAATCCGGTTGCGTTCGCTCCTGTGGTCGGAGTTCTCGTCCATCGCTCCGATGTTTACGAGATCGAGGGTGCGCCCGTTGTTTATCTGGCGCATTACGATATCTTCGTTTGGGATCCGAAAGACTGCCCGCTCTGTAAGGCAGGATCGCAACGACTCCGACCGAAACAGAACTGGGCGGAGCTGACCGGCAAAACTTAACGCTCATTTTTACCTTCTCCCCGGCGCGGACTTACCCTCCGCGCCGTTTTTTGTTTCAAAATTTTTATAAGCGGCTGCACGGCACGCTCAATACGCCGCAAGCGTCTTCAAAATCGCTCCCGAAAGATGCGTGAATTCTTCACGTGCCTTTTCAATATTATCTTTCGTCCCCTGCTGGTTGTCGGCGACAAGCGATGGATCGAGATCGAAAATCGCAACGCCCAACTCCTGGCATTTTGAAGGAATGCGTCCGTAATCTTGTACGATCTGCAATGGCGTTTCCCAGCTTTGTCGGACAAGGCCATTACGGCCATGTTTTTCCGAAAGATATTGGCGCACGCGATCAGGGATGCGCTCCATCCACGCGCGATGGTCGGCGATCGGCTGCTTGCCGTACACGTTATACGAATTGACGATGTAACCGATAAACAGCGGATCACCCCCCAACACAAGCCGGGTTTCCGTATTTCCGGATAACGCTTTCGCCGTGTTGCGCCACTGGGTTTTCCATTGCTCGTAGATGATCCCTAAGTTCTCAATCCCCTGTACGCTAAACGCATCCGGCATCATCGGCACGACGAAATAATCCGCGCCGAGAAAAATCATCTGATTCAACAAGCCCAAGCTCGGCGAAGTATCAATGACAAAAATATCGATTTGCTCGCTTAACCCCTTCTCGCGCAAAAACCGATCGATAGCACTCGTCTGGAAATAACCGAGTGGTTGGCCTGCAGCTGCCGAACCGTATGCGGTTGTTAAAATATTTTCGTAGAGCGACAAGCGGATATCGCCTTTTAGGAGGGACAAGTTTTTGTTCGCCTGAACTGGCAAAAAGGCAACGCCCAAATCGACATCGCTCCCGCCTTCAATCACGCCGCGCAAAACATCGTAGACCGTTTTCTCGCTGCCGGAAAAAAGATTTTTCAGGTAAAAGGTTTCTCCCATCGCGAGACGCGTCAGGTTACACTGCGGATCAAGATCAATAAGTGCCGTCTTATAGCCCTGTTCCGCGAACGAAACCGCACAATTAAAAGCCAGAGTCGTCTTGCCGACGCCGCCTTTATTATTCACGAAAATAAGCTTTTTCGAGCGAGGGAATTTCATTGCCTCCAGTATACCACCCGACTATACCGCCGGACAAAATATGTTTCAGTCGCCTTTACCCATGCCGCACGACCATCACGTCCCCATCTTTGACCTCATACTCCTTCCCTTCGACGCGCACCCAGCCCTTTTGTTTCGCTGCGGCCCAGCCGCCGGCTTCGAGCAGTTTGTCGGCTGCGACGACTTCGAGGCGGATGAACTTTTTTTCGAAATCGGTGTGGATGACGCCGGCGGCTTGCGGGGCGAGCGTGCCGCGTTCGATGGTCCACGCGCGCGTTTCATCTTCGCCCGTCGTGAAGAAGCTCGCGAGGCCGAGCACGTCGTACGCTTTTTTGATTAGCGCGGCGACGGATGCGCTTTCGCCGCCGGCGCTGGCGTCTTCAGCTTGGCTTAAATCGATCGTAATATATTCCCCGCCGAGCGCTTTCAATTTTTCGATCAGCCCCGCTGGGATATCGCTTTCGACGCCGTTCAACAAAAATATCCGGCGCTTCGCCGTCAATAAATTTAAATCGCTCAAATTTTTGTCTGCTGCGACAGCATCCGCCGGCTGGCCGGCATTTAATAAATTTTTAATACGGGTTAATTCGTCGCGCTCACCGATCGCTGTTTTAATGCCTGTCCGCGCTTCCGCTTCGGCGCGCGCGAGCCGCTTCTCAACCGCGTCCAAATCCTTCAGCATCAACTCACTCATGATGATATCGAGGTCGCGCGCGGCGTCGACGGAATTTTCGACGTGGATGATTTCGGGTGCGGGAAAAATTCGCAATACCAAAACGATCGCCTGTGTTTCACGGATATGCGCTAAAAATTGGTTGCCGAGGCCTTCACCTTTGTTCGCGCCTTTGACCAAACCAGCGATGTCGTAGAATTCGACAACTGCGGGAATTTTTTTGCGGGACTTCGAAAGCGCCGCGAGTTTGTCGACTCGCTCATCCGGAACCGCGACGACGCCGACGTTCGGATCGATCGTCGCAAAGGGATAATTCGCGATCGTGATATCCTGTTTGGTGAGAATTTTAAACAGCGTCGACTTGCCGACGTTCGGGAGGCCGACGATGCCGAGAGAGAGCTTCATATGAAGGAGAGTGTAGCATATTTCAGCTCTTTGTAATAATTCCCCACCCCACCCCGTAGCAATAACTGTGGCTACCGGCGACGCAGGTGGCGCCGGGACGCCACACATTGCAATGATCGCCTGCTCGCACCACAAAGGTCATAAATTATAAAAATTAAAATTTAATGAAAAACCATGAACATGAAAAGAATAGCAGCGGCCGCGGTGGCGCTCGCCGCAACCGGAATGCTCGCGGCGGGAATCCTGGCGGTGCCGTTCGCAAACGCGCAGCTCTTCACGTACGGCGCAACAACAACGACAGCCTCGACTTCAGTCGTGGGCACGACTACGCCGGCAATGGCGGCAACAGCGACCAGCATGAATACGATAGCCGCTACCTCTTCGACATCGAGCACGTCATCTTCCTCGTTGCCATCGCCGACGATCGTCGTAACAACGACGATAACGCCGCCGGCCAGCGTGAATCCGGCGGCTGGTTTCATCCAGTTCAACGGCCTGGTGGTAAATAGCATTGGCTCGGTTATGTTGCCAACGACGATCGACGCAATGGCATCGGGTACAGTTTCCTGCGTTTCGTATGCGACTGAATTTGCCGACACGGGAACCGCGATCGATTGCCCGATACCATCGACGGCATCAAGCACGTTCCAAATAAATGTGACGAATGCGACGCAGCTCCTGCTGAATGATCGTACGAGTGCCGCACTTGGGAACATCACGCCGGGTGACACGATCAATGTCTTTGGCTATTTCGATGGCGCGGATATGATCCAAGCGCAGATTGTCCGCGACACTTCGAAGCCGGTCGTCGGCATCGGGACCATCACGAGTGTTACGACCGTAACGGGTAACGGCACGAGCAAAAGCACGACTGCCGAAACCACAACTAGTATGGCTGGTTTGCAAGCCGAGATCGTTCAAATTGAAACACTTATCTCGCAGCTGATCGCCCAGTTCAATGCGCTCAACGCGGCGAATGGATCAACGACTACGGTGTCGTCGACAACGATGACGTCGCCGTAAGATTCAACTCAACCGTTCCACTGTCGATCTCGAAGAGATAACCGAATGGATCCTCCGGAATTCCAGGAATGATCCCTTTCGTAATGAGATCACCTAAAGCAGTCGGCTCCGTGTCGTACTGCTTTTTGTATTGGTCGGCGGCGGATTGGAGATAATCCCAAAGTTCGAAGTGGTCAATGTATGCCTGCGCACGCGCTTTCGTATCGGGATCATTCGTCGAATCGCGGATTGTCGTCCAAAGATCGATCGTCGTGTCACGCTGGCTTTCCTGACCGCCGAAATTTTCCGCGAACCGCTGTGCGTAATACGGAACGCCGGGCGTTTGCGCCGCCTTATCGAAATAGATTGCCGCATCTTTTACATCGTTCAGCTCGAGATAATAATTAAACGCCATGTAATACGGAATACGCCAATCAGGATTTGCATTCGCGATGCCACGCAAGCCGATCGCCTGCGCATCTTGCAAGCCCGTCGTATAGCCCGTCGATGTCGGCACGGCTGGCAGCGTTATGACGGAGAACGCGTACGGATAGCTGAGGCGCGGATCGACTTGGTTTAGGTATGCGACTTGCCCGAGATATTCGGTTTTGTCTCGGAACAGATCGAGAATGTCAGGCATCGTCGCGACCCAGAGGAATGACGCGACGGTTGAATGGAAGCCCATGTCGAGCATGCGGACGACTTCCGGCGACAAGCCGGCACCTTCACCGGCAGGCGGCGGAACGCTGACGGCATCGTATAAAAACTGTGTTCCGGCGATTGTAGCCAGCAACGCGACGACGGAGAGAAATCTGAGCGAGCGATTGAGATGTAACGTGCGCATTAAAAATGCATTAAATTTCTTTCTTGTCGAATATCCAAACCGCAGCGGACAAAAGTAAGACGACGTAGACGACGGCGTAAACGAGCGCGAGCGCGAACATCGAAAACGGTTCGCTGACGTTATAGATGGCTATACTTCGTATGTCGAATTTTTCGAGGTTCGGGAATATATAATAGAGTACTTTTACGAGGAATAATTTTATGCCGCCGAGGCCGACCGCCTGCGCGTCGGTTACGAGCGAGCTCACGATATGGCCCATGAAGAATATTGCCGACGTGTAGACGATCGAGAGCAGTGAGCTGGAGAACGTTGAAACGAAAATCGCGAACGCGAGGAAGAGTCCCATCTCGAGAAACTGCATTGCGATCGCGAGCAGGCCGAGCCAGTCGATTATCGCGCCGGTTCCGCCTGCCGCACTTTCATATGCGACGACGCCGAGATACACGACGCCGAGGATCGCGCTCGTCAGCAACAGGACCGCGCAGAGGCCAAAGAATTTGCCGAGCAGGAACTGTGCACGTGAAACTGGTTTAGAAAGGATGAAATACACCACTTTACGGTCAACATCTTTAAAGAATGAGGTTGTGCCGAGGAAGAGCGCCGTTATCGCGTTGAAAAAATATATGCCGGTCAGGCCGAAACTTTTCACCATTGGGAGCTCTTTCAGTACCAGGTCCGCGAGGAAAAGCGTTATCAAAAGATAGCCGAGCGCGAAGATCAGGATACCGATGATGATGCGGTCGCGGACCTCGAGCGTGAAGGTATTTTTCGCGATGGTGAGGATATTGTTCATGAAAGTTTAATGTTTTTTTCATGTTGCCCGACGGTTTCCATAAAACGCTCCTCGAGCGGTTTGCCATTGCAGAACTTTTGCACGCTGCCGGCATAGAGCAATTTTCCGGCATGGATGATGCCGACCTCATCGCAAATTTCTTCGACGTCGGCGAGGATGTGTGTGTTGAGAAAAATGCGCCGGTTTTCTGCGCGTAACCCGAGCATCACCTCTTTCATCTCGCGCCGGCCAATCGGATCGAGTCCGTCGAGCGGTTCGTCGAGAAATAAATATTCAGGGTCGTTTACGAGCGCCTGCGCGAAGCCGAGCCGCTGGCGCATGCCCTTCGAATATGTCCGGATCTCAAAATTGCGTGCATCGAAAATGCCGACGCGTTTAAGGAGTTTTTCATAATGCGCCGTGCGGTGCGCAGTGCCATGGCCGCCGGCCGCTGCTCGCCCGTCAAGTTCATCGCAGAATTTTAGAAACTCAATCCCCTTCATACGTTCGTAAAAATATGGTGTCTCAGGCATATAGCCCATTTTCTTTTTTGCAGCGAGCGCCGTCGATGGCACACCGTCGATCATAATCGTCCCCTCTGTTGGTTCGAGTAGACCGACAATCATTTTCATTATCGTCGTTTTTCCCGCACCGTTCTGTCCGAGAAAACCAAAAATCGGCACACCAACCGTCAACGAAAAATCATCCACCGCCGCCTTGCGTTTTTTATAGAGCTTCGTTAAATGGGAAAACTCGACCATATGGGAGATTATACCACGGAAACGAAAATTTTGGTGCCTGGCATGTGTCCCTCGCTAGCGAAGAGTTGAACCGCGCCATCCTTGAAATACAAGCATTCTGGGAGATCATGAACGGCGATGATGAGCCGGAGCGACCCCGAGAAAGCCGGTTCGATAATAGTCATCGAAATAGACTCCGCTGGCGAAAGTTGAACCAGGAGTGATCTTATAATTATGTCTCCCAATCGACGTTGAGAGCCTGGAGAAGCTCGGATATTCCAACCTCGGACGTTGGTTGCTGACCGCGCCTTCGAAGGGTTCGCACACCGGGAGTGTGTTGGCCCATCGCTTGGCTGAAGGGGATTTCTCGTGCCCAACTGACCGTAAGGGACCGCGTCGCACGCGTGAAGCCAACATACAGAAAACGAAGCTGTTCTTGCCGATGCTCGGCATCCGTTAAGTGAACCGATCTATTCGCGCCGGGGATATTGCCACTATTGCATCCCATGATATACACGTGCTCGGCTTGGAGACCTTTGGATGCCATGAGGCTCATGATCCTTACCGTATTCGCGGCTTGCGGCACAGATCTCGCATAATCGATATATTTGCCGTACAACGACGCTGGGGTATCGTCGTCTTCGAACAATCCGTCAAAAATCAGCCGCATCGCCCTAGTGCCTTCGTTCTCGCGTGGAAACAATTCGTCGAGCAAGGTAGCGGGATCAGGATTCTGAGCACGCACCGCCAAAAACCCTCGCAGTTCCTCAATGCGCTCGCAGACTCTGCGCCGTCTTGATCTCGCTGGGAAATCCTCAGGACGAGCTTGGGCCAAAATGTTCCGGAGGCTACCGTATCGCTCCTTTAATTGGTTGATCTCCTCAGCGTAATACCCGTCGTCGTCCGACCTAGCAAAAATGCTTGAACTGCCAATGGGAGATAACTACGGCGAGAAGAGTAAGAATAATGTCCGCAGTGTAATTCAGGATATTCGATTGAAGATTCCTTCCTACCACAACTATTATCCCGGTGAGGGGGTCACCTTCGAAATTGTCACCGAGGAGGATGGCTACCGCTTAATCGTGCTCAACCGACCGACGGAAGAAAACGTCCAGGTGCAGCTCAGCCTTGCGAATCGCAAAGGCGATTGGCTTGAAACCATTTTGCAGGAAGAATCAAGCAGTGTCCTCTTCGCAAGCATAAGCTCATGCCATACTCTCGACCGTATCAGATCGTGGTTCGATGAAGGTGTAGTCCAGACGAAACACTTTCGCGTGTTGACCTGGTGGCCGCCCTCGGAAGAGGCTCTGGCAAATTGGGCGGATAACGCGGCCGAGAAACCTGCACGCGTGCGAGCGAACGTAGAGAGCGCCTGGTCGGGGTGGAGGGAGGTCCAGGACGCAAAGGATTACGTTGAGGTGTACCGCTACACCTCGGTTCCGACAATGCAAGCAATCTGCAACGACCGATATTTAAAAGTAGAGTTGCTCCCCTTCAACCGAACCGGGGCATGCTTTCACGAGTGTGGATCGACCGACCACCGCCCGGCGCTTATCATGGGCGTGGAGGATAACGGGGCTGGTTATCGATTTTTCAAGAATGCATTCGAAGATCTTTGGCTCGCTGCCATGCGAGATGCACTTCCCGAAGACGTTCACCCCCGGTGGCGTAGCAAGCGGCTCGAATGCCTCAGGAACGCTGGCCTGTCACCTCTTGCGTAGCTGGGCGTAGCTACATAGAACTGCCACGAACTACTGTACTTTCAATACCTTAGTGCCAACACTGGAACTAGCGTAGGTGTTGGACAGTGGCCTTAACTAAAAGTAAGCCCCACCGGATGTTCCACCATCCAAATGGGGCCGCCCGTTGTGAGACGGGCACCTGTTCAACATCGGAAAGAACGTACGATGCCGAACAGATCACGTCTTACAACCCAAGTAAACATATTAGATTCAGATATTTACAATCTAACCAATACTCCCGTCCACCTAGAAAGTCAAGTGGATGTGCTGGACGGGTACATCGGTGACACTTTCTGGTTCTTGTAATGGTACTCGACCGGTACCTCGTAGCCAAGGGTCTGATGGGGACGCTTGAAATTGTATTCGATCAGCCACTCGGTCATCTTTCGATTGAAGGCATCGCAGTCGGTACTCATGTTGCCCAGCTGGAGAAATTCCCGCTCGATGGTGCCATTGAACCGTTCGTCCACGGGATTGTCTTTGGGCGTTCTCGGACGCGAATGGTAATGCGGCAACGAAAGTTCTGCAGCTGCCTCCCGGAAATATTTTGCAAACTCGCTGCCATTGTCCGTCTGGAGATTCTCGATCTTCGCATCAAACAGGTAATTGATCCGCTTCAGGAAATCAGCCGCATGGTTCGACCCGTGCCCCGGATACATCCGCGCAAAGGCGATTTTCGAGTGGACGTCGATCCCCGTGAGGATATATCGCTTGAGTCCGGCCGTATGCCGCACGACGGTGTCGAGTGCCACGAGAAATCCCGCACGTTGCTCCTTCTTGAGCTCCGTGATGCGTTTTTTGGGCTGGTTCTGCTTACGTTTCTTGGCAAGCTTCTCGTTCTTCGCCGGATGGAAATACAGCTGATGCTTTTCGATCACTCGCTGGATTTTCCACGACGAGATGGGCGTGCCATATTCCTGCCCGTACAGAATCCTGAGCTTCATCTTGCCCCAGCGGATGTGGGCGCGACGCAGACGCAGGATGCGGAACTCTTCAATTCGTGACACTTCCCACGTTCGCGTCTTCTTGGGCGCACGGCTTTTCTCCTCGAGTGATGAGAGGTTGAATGGATCATATCTCCGCTTCCATTCGTAAAAACATTCCCGGCTGATGCCGAAGTGGCGGCAGGTCAACGCCGCATTCTCTTTGTTTGCCCGGTAGAAATCAAACCAGTCCAGACGCTTCTTGGCTTCGCGGCTGAGGGTTGGAATGCGGGCGAGTTCCATCGCCCCCGGCAGGATATGGGAGGTAGGCATGTTGTGCCCAGCATACCTCGTTTTGCCGCTATTTTTGATCCGTAGTTTGTAGGTCATCGGGCAACACCAGAGTGTCACCGATGTATCTCATCTTCCGCAGTGGACTTGCCACGGGCCACGACCAGCCCTGCTCGCCGCAACCACAAAGCCGAACGGAAACTCTGCGTTTGCTGCCGCGTGCGTAAAGCCCTGTATAAATATGGCGGCCGAGTTCGTTTCGACCGAGATCATGAATTGTGTTTTCAATGTTATCGGTCAGTGATGAATCGCCTGCATGGCAACTTGCTGGCATTCGGCGAGCGACTCGGAAGGTGGTGGCTGACATGGTGAAGGCCGTGTGGTTTAAACCTCAAGCAGCGACTTCAAATGTGCCGAACGGGTCTAAGCAGCCCGCGTCTGGAATATGCCCTGCAGGCGAGCCGATCAATGACGAATTGAAAGAGCACGTTCTCTCAGCTAGTGACTGGCCTTACCGCGAGGCTGCTCAAGCGCTCCACGACTGGACGGAGCGATTCAATGAGGAGTTTCGGCTTGGTCTCGAAACGCCAGCTATCGCCATTGATACAATGCCGAGGACGACGCTGCACACCACCCAGAATTCGGCCCGCGCAATGAGAGGGTGAAGGCGGAAGATTTCAGAGCTCGTCAGAAACAATCACTTCTGCTTTCGCTTCTTCGCCCAATATTCTTTCATCCGCTTTGCCTGCTCTCGTTTTCGGGAGGCGCTCCAATTCCGTTTTTTCCGCACCCCAGTTTTAAGAACCGTGGTCGAGGCCGGCGATCCACCAAGCAGAGGATTTTTAGGAGGCCTGCCCCTGCGTTTCACGCCTTCTTGGAGCGCAGCAATGGCTCGATTGAGCTTGTCTCGTTCCTGGATCAAAAGCGCAAGGATATGTTCTGTCGGCATCTAGCCGATAGTAGCAAGTTTCCTGGGCCCCAAACCCTATAGCATTTCCAATTGATTTCTCGTCTTCGGCCCCACAGCACCATAGCCTGTGGTGTCAGGCGTGCCATAAGAGATGATGCCGTACTTGGATTGGAAGGCTTGAACGGCTTGTTTGGTAAGGGTTCCGTAGTATCCGGTGACGGGTCCAGCATAGTCGTCGTCTTTGGTAAGGAGGTTTTGGAGCTCGATCACTTGAGCTCCGGTCGATCCTACTGAGAGATTCTCAGTAAGAGATCCTGAAGCTGAAGGTGTCGGGGCGGGCGTCGTTGTTTGACTACCTCCGATCAATTGGTTGAGCTTCGCTCGGGTAAGAGGTCCTACATAGCCAGAGACAGGAGTGATCTGTTCCGCCGATTGGAACTTTTGGACGGCTTTCGTGGTAAGGGAACCGAAATGCGTTGTTTCGTTTCCTTTGGAACCAGGTCCTTGGGGAGCTATCGTATAGCCCCATTGGTTGAGAAACTCCTGGAGCTCAAGGACATCTGATCCTTCCGATCCAATCGTGAGGTTCCTCGTGAAGGGAGGGAGGGGCGCGGTTGAGGATGAAGCTACAGGCGCAGGGATGCCTTGACCCGGAATGAAGGTAATGCTTTGGGAGACGGTTTGCCCGCCCGCAAGCGACACGGCCTTCAGATAGTACTTAGTGTTCGGCACAAGGTTCGGGAGGTTGAAATAGCTCGTCGTGAGAGGCAAGGAGAGGAGCGTGGTTGATCCATAGCTGGGGTTGGTGCCGTAGAAGAGCTGGGTCTGTGCGGGAACGGACGTCGTTACCGTGATCTTGGCCGAGGTTGTGGTTGAGGTCGCGACCGTGATGCCGAGCGAGAAGGCGGGGCCGGTGCCACCTCCAGAAGAGGAGCCGCCACCTGTACTTCCACTTCCGCCAGATGATCCGCCTCCACCACCTCCGCCAGAGGAAGATCCGCCACCTCCGGTGCTTCCGCCCCCTGAAGAACCGCCGCCCCCTCCACCAGACGTCCCTCCTCCCGAACTGGGGGCTGAGACGGTGATGGTTTGTTGTACCTGTGCGGGTGGGGCGCTTCCCTGCTCAATGATGACCTTGGAGGTGTAGGTGCCTGCGGATTGGTAGGTGCAGAGGTTGCTTGCTACGTAAGGATTCTGGTTCGTGGCGTTGATCGTGAGGTCGGCAGGACTCGTGATATTGGTGCCGGTATCAGGCCTATTGCAGTAAAAGATGTAATTGATGGTGCCTTGGGCGGTGCCGGCGGCGGCGGCGGAAAGATTGATGGTGAGAGGGGCAGTTCCCGAGAGGAAGGATGCGGAGAGATTGGCAGAGAGGGTCTCGGGGGTTGAGGTGGAGGTGGTGTTTGATACGGTGATAGATATGTTGGGAGAACTTCCTATGTTCCCTGGGGCGTCAGAGGCCTTGGTTGCGAGGGTATGGATGCCATTTGAAAGAGAGGTCGTATCAAGGGAGAAGGTATAGGGAGCAGTGGTGTCCCTCCCTCCGAGAGAGCCGTCCACGTAAAGCTGGACGGAGGTGACGCCCACATTATCTGAGGCAGTGGCGGTGACGGCGAGGGTGCCGGAGGCGGTGGCGTTGTTGGTAGGAGAAGTGATGCTGGTGGTCGGAGGGGTGGTGTCGGGAGGAGGATTGGAGCCGCCGGAAGGATAGTCACCAGGATAACAGGTGGCAGCATTGAAACTAAGGACATTGCCGGTGCCATCGACGGGCCCGCCCATAGTATTCAAGAAGCAATTCATGGCAGGATTCATGTAGATGTGGCCACCGAGGTTGGTCGCAGGACCTGAAGCTGCAAGTCCGAGCGACGATCCGGTCACAGTACCACCTGTGACGTCGGGACCGATACCAGGCCAAGGCATGCTGTCCCAAAAAGAAGGTTTGTCGGTCAGATAGAGAGAAGGAGGGAGAGTTTCGCCAGAAGGGACGGGATTCGAATAGGGACCTATATTAGTGGGGACTTCAGACGGATTCCACTGAGTAGAATCATTCACCACATCCCAGTTACCCCAGCGGAAAAGATAATTTCCAACCTGCGGATCATAATCGCCCGTGGTCGTGCACGAAGGAGAAAGGCAGAAGCCAGTGATATTTGAATCCGTCGACCAACCATCATTTTCAATATAGCCAAGCGTGTAAATGGAATACGTACTGCCACCGTGCGTTGCTCCTGTTGACGCAGACGAATAGGTGTACGTGCCGTGATACCCTGGATCGCCGAGCACATTCCCGATGATATTAAAATAACGAGAGCCCGCAGCCAGAATCATTGGTGTCGTTTGGGCATTGCAGACATTATCACCGGCACTCCCGCATCCAGCCGCCTGGTCTCCCGGAAAATAATTGCGGAATATGGTCTCGAAATGATGTGTTCCATGAATATCATCCGAACTATATCCGGGACCTATATTCCCTTCCCAGAGATTCATAGCGCCACCGGCGGCATGCTCGAAAGCGCTTTGCACAAACCATCCATTAGCAAGAAATACGTCGTCAATAGCAAAGTTATATGCCCAGACATTGCCCTCAGCTCCTCCGTTGTTGTTTGGGCAACTATCTGTCGCTTGCTGACAAATATTATTTTGAAACAAAGAGTCTCCTACGGTATCGAACTCGGTCGCATAACTGACCGCCTGATGAGATTGGCCCTGATAGAAGTAACTATCCTCGACCACGGAATGAGTGTCGACTAAGAGTTGTATATGGGCCCGCGCCGGATCAATCGAACGGATGCCCTTCACCCAACATCCGTTACAGTTCATAATTTCAACGGCGTCGGCGCCATTGCTGGTGGTTTGATTCAGGGAAAGATTTTCTAATCCTTCCCCTTGAACTTGACCGTTTGGATTTGCAAACCAAGCCTGTGGCGCCTGCGAACTTCTCCAATTCGACATGTAAAGACCTGGGGAAATCGTGACCTGGTTGCCGTTGATAGCAGTGACAGTTACTACTTGTTGCTGGGATCGAATATTAGTACCGTTGACGCTCGGACCATCGGTTCGTCCAAACCCACCTTGCAGTCCATCGTCGCATGCCGTGCCTGCAGCGCAATTCCAAATGTGTCCAGTATCAGCTGTCTCATCTACTTGGTCCAAGGTCAACATACTGCCTACCTTGAGATTGGATAGACTCCCTTTATTAGGCAGCGTCGTTCCACAGTTCGCAAGAGTGATCTGAGTAGAGCCCCTTGCGTATCCGGCGGCCCAATCGCAAACATTATCTTCGTATCCAGGAGAATTGACACCGCCGGCCATACATACAGACGCCCAAGGTCCATTGCAGCCAAAATGGCCACTAAAGACAAGGTCGGTCTGATCAGCTCCTTGTCCACGGAGGGTGATGTTATTGTTCCCGCCAAACCATAAGCCGGCATTCAGATAGAAAGTACCCGCTCCGAGTGAGACGAATTGTCCTGCTGGACAACTGGCAACCGCGTTGTTGATGGTTGCGGGAGATGCCGGAGAAGCACTTGTCCCGTACGCTGCGATAGTCGCGCCGCATTGGGTGGTTCGATTCGGAATGCCCCCGGGGATGCCAGCTTGGCTCCAATCAACGTCACGGGATGGGTCAATAATCCCTGCGGCCAGAGGACTGCCTCCACTTCCGCCTTCGCTAGCCAAGGTTGTCGCGCTCGCACTAGTCGACTGGGATGAAGTGTTGCCTGCGGCGTCATAGGCGGAGATCGTGTAGGTGTATTGAGTTGAGGCGGACAAGCCAGTATCGCTGTACGCAGTGTTTGCGGTCGTACCGATTTTGGAACCGTTGCGGTAGATGTTATAACCCGTGACGCTGATATTGTCCGTGGACGCGGTCCAAGATAGATTGATTTGCGAGGAGGAGACGGCATTAGCGCTAAGGCTGTTCGGAATGGAAGGAGGAGTGGTGTCGGGGGCGTTGAAGACAACGCTGACCGTAGTATCGGCGTTCACTATAAGAGTGCATGTGCCGCCACTCGTCGTACCGCCACAATTACTCCAGCTCGTCGTGTATCCCAAGTTTGGTGTTGCGATGAGCGTGATACTTGTACCATTATTCACAGTCATGGAACAGATACTGCCGCAATTGATGCCGGCAGGATTGCTGGTAACCGACCCACCACCGCCATTTGTGAGGGTGAAGGTAGACGTGGCTAAACCACTACCGCCAGAGGCAAGTTTGAACGTTCCTACCACCATCACGCCCCTCGTATCCCCGCTGCTCACGCTCATGCCAGCAACCTGATTGGTTTGCATTGAACCCGTGATCCAATCCTCGATGGCATCGGGGTTGGTTGCCGTAGTGCGGAGGATGTAGTTGGTTCCGGGAATGAACGTATATCCTACGGCGGCACTTCCAACAGCCGCGACGATGACCTCATTGGCCTGGGTGGTGGTGAAAGGAGTCGAGGTGACGTTGGGAGCAAAGTACCACTGGGTTATGTTCGAAGCATCAAGAGGACTCGACGTGGTAACGCCATTGTATTGAGCAACAGCCATAGAGGCGTAATTGGAGTTCGTGGCGTAGTTACAACTGATATTGTCGGCTGCATTACTGCCGGAACTGATGGAATAGAACATCTGCTCCTCGCTATTGGCGCCGGAGTTCAACAAGCCACCGCCAAAGTTGGTAAAAGTATTGCCGATAGTGTCGGTCACGGACGAAGTGACAGCGACTCCCGTGCCGCCGCCATAGTAATCACAAACCACGACGAGGAGATTACCTGAGGAGACGGAGGCGGTAAGGGATGAGTTCGTGGCCAGTGTGCCATTCCCTTGTGCTGTGTTGGCGGCACTTACAAAGGAGATTGCAGCGTGAGTTTGTGAGATGAAGGAGAGAAAGATGAAAAAACCAACCAGAACGAGGATGTATTTTTTCATTATGATTTCATGATATTATTTTGTATTTCCTGCTTGAGAATGCAGATGGTTCCTCGTCATCTCCCCAAAGTATCCCGTGGCAGGAAGACCCACGCTCGCTTGGTATTCCTTGAGGGCGTTGTGCGTAAGGAAGCCAAAGAATTGGGTTGTGCCATGGGATTTGAGCTTTTGTGCATGGGGTCCGGTGTTCTGGGTGACGAGGAATTGCTGGAGAGCTTCTACATCAGATCCCTGGTCCCAGAGGGAGAGATTTCGGGTGAAGGAGAAGGGAGTTTGGGGAGAAGATACTGAGGCCGGGAGGTTCGGTATCGTGATGCCTTGGCTTTCTGCTTCTGCAAGGAGGGATTGGAGCTTGGCTTCAAGAGATGCGAGGGTGGCCTGGAGGGAAGCGAGTGATGTGGGAGATGACGCAGGCGATGAGGATGCCGCAGTGTCTCCTGAGGTTGGGTCTGTGGAACTCGGGAGCAGCCAATAGGTGGGGATGCCGTAAGCGGAGGCGACGCCAACGGCAGGGAGGGTCTCTGGAGCGGGCGTGGAACTTGCGGCGATCGTAAATGTTATGGGAAGAGAGAGATAGGAGCTTGAGAGATTTGAATCGGTGATGGTGGCCGTTGCGGTATAGGTGGCGGCGGAGAGACCTGAGGGATCGGCAATGAGGAGAAGAGACGACGTGGTGCTACCCGCAAGAGAACCTGAGGTAGATGAGAGGGTAAGCCAGGATTGGGTGGATGTGGATGTCCAGGAGAGGGTGCTGGATGCCGTACCGGTGTTTTGGATGACGATAACTTGGGAAGAAGTTGCGGTATCCCCTGAGGTAGCAGAGAAGCTGAGGGATGTGGAGGTCGTGACGTTCAAGAGGGCGTTGTGGACGGTGACGCTGGAGGTAGCGGTCGAACTGTTGTTCGAGGAGTCATAGGCGATGGCGGAGATTGTATGAGAGCTATCGGTAGAAGAGGCTGTGTTCCAGGTGGTGCTATATATAGTGGGGCCTGAGGTGGCGGTTACCTCTGATCCGAGATTTGTTCCATCTATCTGGAATTGGACGCCTGCGACACCTACATTATCAGTGGAAGAAACGGAAAGAGTGATGGTAGAAGAAACTATAGAGCCTGAGGTGGGAGAGACGATGGTAACGGAGGGAGGGGTGAGGTCGGCCGCTTTGAAGGCCCCTATAACCATCACGGCATGGGTATTGCCTGGTCCGGACATGTTTGCCGTCGCATTCGTTTGAGTTGAGGTGGCTATCCAATCTTCGAAAGGATTTTGAACCGACCCTGTAAGGCGCATCGTGTAATTTGTTCCGGCAGTATGAGTTTGATTAGTATCATCGCCGACGGCGGCGACAATTACATCGTTGGCGTTCGTGGTCGTAAATGCAGTTGACGTTGCGCCGGTCCCGAAAAACCATTGGGTGGTATTTGAGACGTCCAATGGATTTGTCTGAACAACGCCGCCGTACTGATCTATCCCAACCACAGCGAAGTTAGAGCTAGTTGCATAGTTGCATGCTATGGCGTCGGAAGCATTGGTGCTCGAACTGATGGCGTAGAACATCTGAACTTCAGAGTTGTCACCCCCATTGATCTGTGCTCCCCCGAAGTTGGTGTAGGTGTTGCCGAGGGTGTCAGTTACGGTTGAAGTGACGGCAGTTCCTGTACCGCCGCCAATAAACTGACAGGTTACCAAAACGAGGTCAGTGGCGTTGATCGCAAACTGTTTTGTGTCACTGCTTATGAGCTGTGAATTACGAAATTCCCTTTTTCATATGAATACGGCATAATGCAAAAGGCGCCCGAAGGCGCCTCTCACGACAAAATGAATTCACCCATCTTGAGAAATCTCAAGAACAGGATCACTGATATTGTAACATCATTCAAGCTCAATCTGACACACAAAAAGAATCCCCAAGGTCGACCTCTGAAAATTGAAAATCTGGATGCGGTGGCATTAGCCCTCTACCAGCATGCGAGCACACGGGCTACGAAGAAGTCCGTATACGAGGATTTCAAGGATGGGCTCGCCTGCTCATACAAGACGCTTGTCGTTGCCATGAACCGTGCCGGCGTTTTCGCGATGAAGATCCTCGCGATCATCATGCAATGGGGAAAGGCCCATGGGCATCTCGTGAAGTACACGGATGCGACCGACCTTCCGGTCTGCCTCAAGAAGAATGCCGATTCCCACCGGGTGATGAAAGCGTTCGCATCCCTCGGCAGGAGCTCGAAAGGCTGGTATTACGGGCTCAAAATGACGATGACGCGGGATGCGGACGGAAACATCCTCGGCATCCGGTTCTCGGATGCGACGAAGAATGACCGCGACCTTTTCCGTTCCGTGAACAAAGATATTAACGGTGTCATCGTTGCCGATGCGGGCTATGTCTCGAAGCAACTGGAGAAGGATATGAACATCGATGGCAAGCGGTGGGTCATGATCCGCCCGCTCAGGAGCATGAAGAAGCTCGCCCTGCCCTGGCAGTTGAAGCTCTACCGGTCGAGGTTCCAGATCGAATTCGACTTCCGCTCCATGAAACTGTTCTACGGCCTCGTGACGTCGCTGCCGCGTTCCGTTGACGGCTACCTCGCGAACTACGCGAACGCTGTCTGTTCCTTTGTGCTCAGCAAGTAACTTTCTTTTGTGTGTTTGATGGGTCCTGTTCAAAAAACTTGAAATCCGCAGACCACTGCGGTTCCTTTGCGTTCTCCGTATTCATATGAAAAAGGGAATTTCGTAATTCACAGCTTATGAGAGTGCCATCTGTTACGGGTGTGCTAGTTGCACTCACAAAAGAAATCGCCGCATGCGCATTCGGAGAAAGAGCCAAAAACATGAGCATTGCTACGAGCGCAACCGAGGCGCATCCAAGACGAGATAATAATGAAAACTTGCCCATTGATATCATCCTAATTATAACATAACAATAGTGAATATGGCCTGAAACGCCACATACATTTCTCATCATTGTGTCGCATTGTAGATGGCTGCAATCTCTGTTGCGCTAAGCGGACGACTATATAAAAAGATGTCATTCATCTCCCCGCTAAAATCTCCATTGGGCGCGCAAGGAGGGCTATACCCACCACATCCGATCACGGTGTATCCGCCGCCACCGGTCACAGGTCCGGCATTCTGATTAGCGAAGCCTACCTGACTGCCATTTATATAAAGGGTGTACGCCCCATTTATGTTCCGGACCGCTGCCACTTGCGTCCAGTGACCCAAATACGATGTGTATGACCCGTTGCTACCAGCAGTTGCGACATTTGCATAATTAGTATTAGTACAATCAAAATTGGCTCCCGGAGCCCAGGCGGCGACAATCGTGCAACCGGTATAGCCAGTCGTAAAGAGAATTTCAAGATCCGGTGATGTCGTCGCATTAACCCATGCAATGAAAGTAAACGGCCCCGAACCTATGACATCGGCGTTGGAGAGAGTGACGATACTATTATTCCCATTAAAACTGAGAGCCGCGCCATGAGTTCCGGTGATCCAAGAGACATTAGTTAGCGTACCCGTATTTCCATATCCAGAAAGGTCACCTGTTGTCGCTCCATTTCCTTCCGTAAATGGCCAATAGCCGGCCATCCCTCCGGCAAAGGGAGCGATATCCACGTTCGTCCCTATCTTGTAGGTCTCGGGGTCTATCCCCGGCGTGCCTTCCGTCGATTCCTGGGCTTGGTAACTCGGCGACTCGAAGTGGGCATAGAGCTGGTACTGGTAGCTCGAATTCATGACGTAGGTGTAATAGAGGAACGTTGAAGTTTGGTTCACGGGATCAACGGGCAACGCACCCGATGGGCTACCTCCCGGGAGGATGGTGAAGTTGATCGGCACCCAGCCCGTGCCATTTACATTGTGATAGGTGGATGATGCGGCGCAGTGATAGGCCCAGCCCGAGGGAAGCGTTCCGAGTCCGAGACCCTGGCACTGATCACCGGCAGTGGATGTTGCAACGGGATCAGGGATGGAAATATAGACGGTGTCGGGCGAGCCGAGGGATATCCCGCCTCCGCTGCCTACCTCACTCGCAAAATTGATGTTGTTGTTGAGGACCGCCATGTCCGACATACGCGACGAATCCCGCCCCTGCTCGAGGAGTACGACCGGATTGAGCGCGAAGATCACGACGACAGAAAGTATCGCGATGATAGCGATTACGACCAGAAGCTCGATGAGGGTAAAACCTTTTCTCATGTGCAGATGGAAAGCGAGATCTTAGAACCTTGAAGCTCTGGTTGCGGCCCACATCTTTGGTTAAGTGGGTCGGAATGATGCACGAAAGGAGTGTTGAGTTTGAAGAAGGCGGGACAACGCCTTAGCCTTAACTATAGAGCTAACGGGCCCTGTTATCAAGAAGCTCTGTGGATAGAATATTCGTCGTTGACTTGCTGAATTCGCGGTCCCCCGGTTGCGACGGCAACCATAAGGCTCCGCTGAGCTTCGAGCTCCTCTATATAGAGCATCGTCTGTCAAAGCTTGATCCTTTGTTCCATTTGCGAATCTACACCATGAGTGCTGGCGAACACGTCTCACTGGACGGAAGCCGCTTGCGGCAACATCTCCGGTTCGGAGAGCGATGAGTAACTGACTAGATTCGCTCCGGCCTTCTTGAAATAGGCCCCCCAAAACCGCCGCAGGTCATCCCATGCCGCGACGGGCATTCCCTCGGCGTCGGCTCCCAACACATGCACAGTAACCCCGGGTAGATTCGCGATTAGGCGACGCCGCGCTGCGGTCGCGAGGAGCGTATCCGCTGCAACGATATGCGGGAGCTCAAGGTTCAATCCTCGCGTGACGTGGCGCATGTCGGAAAAGACGTAGAGATACTTCTTCGTGCCAGCCGGAACGCGGCTGAACAACTGATCGGCGAGGAGTAGCGCTCCCATGATGTCCGTGCCGCGAGCGTTGGGCTTGAGCTTCCCAGCCCGATCATGCCACGTTCGAATGACCTCGCGCCGAGCAGCCGCAATGCGTTCACCGAAATAGCCTTGGTCTTCGGAAATCTTCGCGGACAGCCTCGGCTCCGAAACCGATTCCTGCGTTCATGATGGCGTCGTCGCGATTCATGTCGTTCATGGTTACTCTCCCGTTCATTCCTCTCGGTCAACCAAAAGAAGAGCCTGCCCGATGGGCAAGCTCAAGATAAATGTGCTAGATCGTTTCGAGGAGCTTTCGCGCCTCTTCGAGTTTTTGGAGTTGGCGTCGTGCGATTTTCAGTTCGTCTTCCTTCTTCGCCACGTCGTCCTTCACTTTTTGGATCTGGTCAAGCACGATTTCCACCGGGGTTCTCTTCTTCCACGGCTTCCGTTCGGCTTTGTCCGTTTCGGCTGGCGGCGGTACCGCCTCCGTCTTTTTCTGTGCGGTCATCTGATGCGCCTCCTTCGCGCTCAAGTTGTAGTTGTTGTTCACGCACCCATGCTTCGAGCTTCCGGATCGCTGCACGCTTCGCCGGTAATTCGACATGGGTGTAAATGGAGTTCACGTCTTCGCCGCTTGAATGGCCCATGATGGCCTTACGTACTTCCTGCATTACTCCCGCCTCCATCAAAGGAGCAAATAGAAGGCACCAGCCTCGAATCGCAGCAGGCGGCGTGCCAGGAATATGCCCGCTCGAAGGACATTCGCGTATTGAAAGCATTTATCGAACAAGGCGAATCCGCGAAATTCGCTGACCGGACGCAGCTCATCGAACTGATCGATTTTTGTCGAGAGAACAAAGGCACAGTCCAAGCGCTTCTCGTGTGGAAAGTTGACCGATTCGCGCGGAACGTGGCGGATCACTTCAGCGTGAAAGCCACGCTCGCAAAGTACGGCGTGCGCATCATGTCGGTTACTGAACCAATCGATGCCAATCCGGAAGGCAAGCTGATGGAAACGATCCTGGCCGGATTCGCGCAATTTGATAATGACATCCGTGCGGCGCGGACGGTGCAGGGAATGCGGCGAAAACTCCAGGAGGGTATCTTCCCTTGGGGGCCGCCGCTCGGGTACAAGAGTTCTGTCACGAAGAAGGAAAAGAAACTGTTTCCCGATCTGCCGGACCAGCCGACTTTTGGATTACTGCAACGGGCATGGAGAGATTTCGCGACCGGCGCCTACACGCAGGCTGAAATCGGTCGGCTTATGGTGTCGCGTGGCCTTACGAGCCCCCATGGCAACGGTGCATTCAGCCCACAATTCCTGTCACTCCTCTTCACGAACAAATACTACGTGGGAATCCTTGTTGATCCTTGGAGCGGTGAAGAGTACGAGGGAAAACAAGCTCCGATGGTAACGCGGGATGAGTTTCTGCGCGTGCAACGCGTGATCGCTCGCCGGAACCATTCGGTAGCCCACCAAAAAGTGAATTCCTTGTTTCCGCTGCGCGGCCTTATCCGATGCGATTCGTGTTCCCACTACATGACTGGCGGTTCTTCACGCGGCAGAAGCCGTCTCTATCCTTATTACGTATGCCGGTTCAAGGCGTGCACAAAATATGGCAAGAGCGTTCCAATCGACCGTCCATATGCGGACTTCATGGCCTTTCTTGATCAGGTCGCACCAACGCAGGAGGCGCTGCAAAAGCTCCGAGACGCTGTTCTCGCGGAAGCCCACGATCGGGAGACGGATGGACGAGCGTCGCTCCGGCGCAGTCGAGAACGCGCCCGCAACCTAGATCGGGAAGTGGATGAACTGATCAGTATGCGTTCCAAAGGTCTAATTACGGACGAGGAGTACGTGCGCCAGAAGAGAACAATCCTTGAGCGACAGGAGGTTATCGAAGGGAAAAAGTGCCGAGTGATAAATGCCGAGCACACTCGCAAACACTTGACCGAAATCAGTGCGCCCTTGGGCAAACTCCGCGCGACTTGGGAGTCGCTCAAACCGAGCTTCCGCCAGCGGTTCAATCGTCTTCTTCTTCCGGCCGGATTTTTGAATGGAAATATTCGAACCGCTCAGATGGGCCGTCTTTTCAACACTATCTCGACATCTGAGGGGACTAACTCAAGCGTGGTGTCCCCGCGAGGAATTGAACCTCGATCGACTCGTTAGGAGTGAGCCGTTCTATCCGTTGAACTACGGGGACGTTCCCAACTTTCAGTTTTTATACTATAATCGTTCTCATCGGATTAATAAAGGAGGGCCCATAGTAAAGTGGTATTACACGTCCATGGCATGGACGAAGGCCGGGTCCGATTCCCGGTGGGTCCACAACGCAACAAATCCCCCGCTCAAGTCGTATACTGTGGTATCATAAGAGAAAATAAATTATATGAAAAAAATCTGGGGATGGATTGTTGGGCTCGTAATAGTGGTCGCGATTGGCGCGTATATTATTTTTAGCGGATCGGGTTCGAACTCAAGCGCGACACAAACCGCGACGAACACCGGCGGCGACACGACTGGCACGGGAACCGACACGACTTCAACGGCTGGCAATGCGAGCAGCGGCGACATGGGCGGCATGGTGATGGGACAATATAGCGATGGCACCTACACGAGTCCGGTTGAAAATGCGATCTATGGCAACCTCCAACTGAATATAACCGTCAGCGGCGGCATGATCACGGCGGTCGCATGGCCGGTTTATCCGAACACGGCAGGCCACACGATTCAGGTCAACACGGCCGCGTTGCCGACGCTCGAACAGGAAACGATTGCGGCGCAGAACGCGAACGTGAATATTGTTTCCGGTGCGACACAAACGAGCGAGGCGTTCCAGCAGGGACTCGCGGCGGCACTTGCACAGGCGAAGGGCTAGCCATGCGCGGCGAAACACGAATATGAAAGAGACGCGGGTTCTGATGGGCATGCCGGTGACGGTTGAAATTGCAGACGGCACGTCCGCGCCGGAAGATCTTGCTGCCGCCATCGCTGCGGTTTTTGATTACTTCACGTATATCGACAAAAAGTTCAGCACGTACAAACCGGACAGTGAGATGATGCGGATCAATCGTGGTGAGCTTGCGGAGAGTGAGTGGAGCGATGACATGCGAATTGTTTTAATGGTGTCGGAGGAAACGAAGCAACGCACGGGCGGATTTTTTGATATTCGGCGGCCGGGCCGCGATGGCGCGGATGGCTTACTCGACCCGTCTGGCCTCGTGAAGGGCTGGGCAATTTGGAATGCGGCCGGTTTGATTCGCGATCGCAGCTTTGCCAACTTTTATGTCGACGCAGGCGGCGATATCCAGACGGGTGGCGTGAATGGCGATGGCGAACCGTGGAGTGTTGGTATTAAAAATCCGTTAAAGCAATCCGAGATCGTGAAAACGATTTACGCGCCGGTCGGCGGTTTTGGCGTCGCAACATCCGGCACTTACATCCGCGGCGAGCATATTTATAATCCCAAAACTGGCGCGGCGGCGGGCGGGTCCGGCGGCGGCGCGAACGATGGCGAAAATAAAATTCTCAGCTTAACCATCATCGGGCCGAACATCTATGAAGCTGACCGCTTTGCAACGGCGGCGTTCGCGATGGGTGCGGCCGGCATTCAGTTTATCGAGTCACTCCCGAAGACGGCGCAGCTCGAAGCGTATATGATCGACGCGCGCGGGATTGCGACAATGACGAGCGGATTTAAAAAATGGTTAAAAAAATAACCGCGGTCAGACCCTTGAAAGGATCCGCCGCGGCGGGAAGGAACTGCTGAAGGAGGGTTACTGGTTTTGCACCGTCTGTTTGCGCCGGCGGGCGAAGAAGGCCATGCCGACGAGGCCGATACCGAGGAATCCGTAGGTTGACGGTTCGGGGGTTGGGGTGAGGGCGCTAGTAGCAATATTGATGAGATCACTTGGATCTTCTGCTGGAGCGACACCGGGATACGCGCTGAAATTCACCGTGAGATTGTCGCCGGGGTTGTACCCGAGAACACTCGCAAAGTAAATAATTTGCTCCGAGTTCTCGAACCCGACTTCTTGTCCGCCACTCGTCATCGTCGCATTGTCAGATATTGACGTTGGATCGAACGAAAACGATTTATTGGTGGTCGTATCGTCGATCGTGACGTTTTGCTCGACATAATTCGCAACCGTCGAGCCGATGGTTTGTTCACCGAAATCGATATTGAAGACGTCTCCAGCTGGAACTTGGTAAAAGTTTTCAACCGTCGGATCGATCGGCCCTACGCCGCGTTGCTGAACGCGAAGGAATAGGTTCAATACATCTCCGTCGCCATAGTCCGTCGTAACGACAGCAAAACCGCCATCGACCGGACCGGTGCCGTTGTACCACCCGCCCGGCGCATCTGCGTCGTACGTTGTGGTTGTGATCGGGCTTGCCATCGCGACATTTGTCGCAATTGCCACGCCCATGATCAGAACCAAAACCGCAAGGATTCTGCTCAAATGAGTTTTCAAAGTTCACCTCTGCTGTAATGTACTCTCCAGATTTGCATCCGTTGAGAGCCACCAACATCATATTTCAAATCTGCAATTTCGTCAAATGTTAAATCTATATTAAAATAGAAGCACGATGCTGACGTTTATCGACAACCTCCTGAACCGCATCACGATGTACCGCCTCGTGATGTATTTTTTAATAATTCTCGTTGCGGTCGCGGCGATCTTCGGTGCCGTCGGATGGATGGCGATCGATCCGATAACGCTCATCGCCTCCGGACTCATCCTCCTCGCCGCGTGCTGGGCCGCGAACTTCGCGTTCGCAAAAATTTTCCGTGTCCCGGCGAACGTCGAATCGGTTTACATAACGTCGCTCATCCTCACGCTCATCATCTCGCCCGGCTTGTCCGCCGCGAACATCGCGTTTCTCGTTTTGGCCGGAGCGTTCGCGATGGCTTCAAAATATATTCTCGCGATCAACCGCAAACATATTTTTAATCCTGCCGCGATTGCGGTCGCCCTGACCGCATTCATCTTCGGCCAATATGCAAGCTGGTGGGCCGGTGGCAACCTGCCATTGCTGGCTTTCGTGCTGATCGGCGGCCTGCTCGTCGTGCGCAAAATTCAGCGCTTCGATCTCGTCATTTCGTTTTTTGTTGCCGCGTTCGCGAGCTGCGTTGTTACGAATTTTCCGGCCGACCCGCTTGCAATCGTTCAAAAGGTGTTTGTCCATACTTCGTTGTTGTTCGTCGCGTTCATCATGCTCACGGAGCCGCTGACCACGCCGCCGACGCGCGGGTTTCGCATCGCGTACGGCGCGATTGTCGGCGCGCTCTTCTCGCCCCTGATCCATGTCGGCTCGATCTACTCGACGCCGGAACTCGCCCTCGTCGTCGGAAATATTTTATCATACGCGGTCAGCCCGAAAACGAAATATGCCTTGACGTTCCGCGAGAAGCGCGTGATCGGTGGCGATATGTATGACTTTACGTTTGCGCCGGACGGCGCGACGGACGCGCGTTCCAATAATGAAAAAATTATGAAGTTCGCGCCGGGGCAATATATGGAGTTCACGTTGCCGAGCGACGGCGCCGATGGCCGCGGCAACCGCCGCTACTTTACGGTCGCCTCATCCCCGACCGAATCGGAATTTCATCTCGGCGTGAAGTTCTACATACCATCGAGCACGTTCAAACAGAAAATGCTGGCGCTCCAGCCAGGTGATCAGATGATGGCCGGCCAGCTCGCTGGCGACTTTACATTGCCGCGGGATTTTGGCGCGAGCGGTGCCACGAGCAGCGTTGCGAAAAAACTTGTTTTCGTCGCCGGTGGTATTGGCATAACACCGTTCCGCAGCATGATAAAATTTCTCAGTGACCGCGCGGGCGAAAACGCCGGCGCCCCCGGCCCCGATATTATTCTTTTATATTCCAACCACTCGGCGTCCGAGGTTGCCTACCGCGACGTGTTTGATGAAGCCGCGCGGACGATCGATTTGAAAACTATTTATGTAAATACCGAAACCGATGGGCGGCTCGACGGGGCGCGCGTCGAGCGCGAGATCCCCGACTACCGCGAACGGACGTTCTACATCTCGGGCACGCACGCGATGGTCGTCTCGTTCGAAAAGATTTTGCGTGAGCTCGGCGTTCCACGAGGGCATATCAAGACGGATTTCTTCCCGGGGTTTGCGTAGCTTGACATGCCTCCTAAAAAAGATAATCATCTCGTGAGGGAGGAGAAGGAAATAATGTATAAGAACGCTGGTCGTTTTCTCGGGGAGAACCCTAGGGTCCGGGAAGGCCTCGCCGAAGTCGCGCGAACGACATCCCCACATGATGCCTTTAGTATCATCTGGTTTTATCCAACAAAGACGAGATATAGAAAACCCACGATTCGTCGTTCGGTGGAAAGTTTTACGAGTATGAGAAGCGCGAAGAAGCGTTACGATGGCTTGAAGCTGGGGTATAGGATCCTCGTGAAGGGTCTCGACATCGTCCAGCAGGATGGTGATAAAAGCATTGTCGGGGAATGGGCTCTTATCCATGTCGGAGCGGATCCTATGGATCTGAAAACTCCGCGCGAACAGGTGGCAAGAAGTCGGGACCAAAAGATTGTACGCTAGGCTCGTCCGGCATGTCCGCTCAATCGAATCGCTATTAGACCGCGCGACGAATCGTGCGGTTTTTTATTTTGTGAGCTTATTTTATTTTGCGCGGGGTGACGGACGATGTTAGAACCTATTTCATGAGAAATGAGGGTAAAATCTTTATTCCAAATTTTATGGCGACTGGATGTATTTAAAAGATTCAAAAGTTTTGAGTGCGGTTTGATAATCAGAGCTTTCTTGTTGTTGGTCGTAAGTCAGCGTTGCTGTCTCAATAGATCCCCCGGTACAACTATAAGAGATATTCGCAAAAAGCTCTTTTCCATTCGGCAACTGCACCTCGCTGAATTGCTGATTGTCAGTAATATACGTTCGCAAAATATTTTTCGTCGAACTGTACTTATATTTTTGTTGATATAGTTCGAGTCCATTCAAAATAGATCCGATTGTGATTCCGTCGTCCAATTTATAATACCTAGAATTCAGCGGTGAAGAAGTGGCGGAATCCAAATCCAATTCCATACAAAAATATCCTGTTCCGTTCGCACCAATCGGCGAAATTAATTCTATTCGTGAACTATCTTGAAGGTCTGACGGCTCTCACGAGAGGCCGTTCCATCCATTTGGATACTGGAAAGTAATTCCTGCGGCACGCCATTGGAACATCCCGTCAGTGGCTACCGATACGGGCGAAACCTCAGATGTCTGTGAAGATTGCCTCCATGCAAAATATCCAATGGCACCGACGATAATAACAACGACAATAATGCCAATTACGATAAGAGACGAAAAGCCCTTTCGATCCATAGATTGATAATAGCACATCTTCCCTGTCGGACTTGAACCGATTTCACAAAATGTTTGAACCGAAAAAATCCTTATGGGATAAGGGTTTTTAGCATGAAAAATTCAGCTGCGCGGCCGACCGGATTTGAACCGGCGATCTTCTCCGTGACAGGGAGACATGTTAACCAGGCTACACCACGACCGCAACTCCTAGTTCCTTAAATGCAAATAGAAATTTTTCATATTTGCGCTTCAAGAACAATTCTGAACTATTATCATACATAAAATGGAATAATGCAACACTATCGTGCTGGCCAAATACAAGCTCATATCCGCCTTTTTTGCTCGAAATATGCCCACCCGCTACAAGCGGTCTTAACCCCTTCCATAGCTTTTCTAGAAAATCTCTGTTGCCTGATATAAAATGAACGCTCAACTGTAATTTCCACTCTTGACGATCTTTCCTCCAATATTTTCCAAAATGCACACAGCCGTCTCCATCGAAATACCCTCGCACAAAATCTGCAAGATACTTTTTTGGAATGGATGGGAACTTGATAGTTAAGCTTTTGCGAGGCGTAAAACCAAGCGCGATAAGATCGTTATACATATTTTTACTACCAATCTGCAAGCGATAGAGTATTTTCCAAATTGCTCCCCTATCGCGTGCTGAAATTTTATTATTAGAACCGAATGCTTTCCTGATATCTTCGAGCAACTCGAGGTCTGTTATGCCAAAATCAATATAGCATCCGCCTCTTTTGTTTTTACTCATATTCCTATCCGCAGCAAAAAACCCGAGTACATACGCCATATCGCTCGACCACGTTTTGAAGAAATCCTGATTTACGGTTTTATAGATCGGCATTAGATAGGGCTCTATCGCCCAATCTAATCAAAGCACACTCACATTAAAAAATTATTAAAAACTTTTTGACAAATGAAAATCGATTTCAACTATTATTGTCCAATCAATTTTAGAAATTCCTTCTCCCCAATCACCTTCACGCCAAGCTTCTTCGCCTTCTCGAACTTCGATCCGGGCTCGCTGCCGGCGACGAGATAGCTGGTTTTGCCCGATACGGATTCGGATGCATCACCGCCTTGCTCGCGAATTTTTTCCTTCGCCTCCTCGCGACTCATGGACTCCAAGCTGCCGGTGATAACGAACGATTGTCCGGCGAGCTTTCCTCGCGCGGTAACTCCGGCCGGGATTTCTACTTCGACTCCCGCCTTCTCGAGCCGCTCGAGCAACTTCGCGTTGCGTGACTCATGAAACCAATCATAAATACTCTGCGCAACTTTCGGGCCAATGTCGGGGATTTTTTGCAAGTCGTCGAGTGAGAGTTCGCGAAACATTTTTAATATATCCTTAATGTGTATATTTCCGTGTTTCCCTGTTTCTTTGTCCCTTTGTCCAAAGTCAGTATTTCTCGCCAACGCCACCGCCGTTTCCTCACCGACGTGCAAAATCCCAAGCGCATACAAAAACCGCGGCAGCGTCACGCGCCGTTTCGCAGCAACTTCGCTAACAATATTCTCCGCCGACTTCTCGCCGAATCGCTCGAGTGCGGCGATGTCGCCGGCGCGCAGCGAGAAAAAATCTGCGGCATCGGCGATCAATCCTTCGTCGAGGAACTTGTCGATGATTTTTGGGCCGAGGCCCTCGATGTTAAACGCGGCGCGCGAGACGAAATGAGAGAGCTGTTCACGATGTTGGGCGGCACACTGGCGTGACGAGCAGCGCGAGATTGCGCCGTCGGCGTCGCGAACAACCGGCGATCCATCGACCGGACAACGCGTCGGCATCTTAAACGCCCGTTCGCGACCCGTCCGCAGCTCCGGCAACACGCGAGTAATCTGCGGAATGACATCGCCTGCACGCTGAACAATGACCGTATCGCCAATCTTCAGGCCGAGTCGTTCAATCTCGTCGGCGTTATGCAGCGACGCATGCGTTATCGTTACGCCGCCGACATTAACGGGCCGCATGACGGCAACCGGCGTCAGCGCGCCGGTTCGGCCGACCTGGACTTTGATGTCTTCGACAATCGTCGTCGCCTCGCGCGGTGAAAATTTGTACGCCATCGCGGCGCGCGGCGCTTTGCCGATAATGCCGCCGCGCTCGAAAATTAAATTATCATTAACAATAACGACGATGCCGTCATATTCGTAGTCGATTTTCTCGCGCCGTTCGTGTTCACCCCAATAGTCGCGAAACTTAAAAACTTCCTCGAGTGAGTGAACTAACCGATTGTTCGGATTCGTCCGAAAACCCATCGCGGCGAGGAGTTCGTGTTCCTCTTCGTGTGTCTTCTGGCCGAGGTCGGTCACGATGTCATACTGGAACGAATCGAGACGGCGCGAGGCCGTGATGCGCGGATCGAGCTGGCGAATTGAGCCGGCGGCGACGTTGCGTGGATTCGCGTAGGTCTTCGCATCGCGCGCGGCGAGCTCGCGGTTGATGCGCGCAAACTCGCGCTTGGTTAAAAAAACTTCGCCGCGGACGATCAAACGCTGCGGCATCTTGATCCCGCGCGGCAAACCGTCGCCCGAAATCTGCAGCGGAATCGCTTCGATGGTTTTCAGATTCTGGGTAACATCTTCGCCGACCATCCCATCCCCGCGCGTCGACCCGCGAACGAAAACACCGTTCTCATATTCGAGCTCGATCGCGAGACCATCGATTTTTAGCTCGCAGTAAAATTCCACTCTCTGCTCTCTTTCTCTCCTGCGCTCTCTGCCTAAATAATCCTCCAACCGCTTGAACCACGCGCGCATATCATCCTCGCTGAACGCATCGTTAAACGACGTCATCCGCTCGGTGTGGTGAACTTTTTTAAATTCTTTTAATGGCGCCCCGCCGATCCGCTGGGTCGGCGAATCCGCAGTTACCAAATCCGGAAATTGCGTTTCGAGATCGAACAATTCTTTTTTGAGCGCATCCTCGGCTTCGGGTGAAATTAATTCTTTATTAAAAGTCAGCCGCGAGGAGCGGTATTTGGCAATCAGTTTTTTCAACTGTTCAATGCGCTCGCGGGCGGCGGCCTTCGTCATACCTTTCTATTATACCCGCCTGCGGCCTTTTTGGAGCGGCACGCGGATGTCGCACACCTAAGGCACCGTTCCGGTCGCGGTAGCCAAGCCGAGCCAAAACGCACGCCGTGCGCCGCCGGATAAGCCCTCGGCAATAGCGTACGACGTCGTTGCGGGATTATTATCTTGATCATCACATGCTGCGAGAGTCGCCCCATCCGCAGCATAACAGGTTATCGCAACGGACTCGTCGTCATCAAGCGCTCCATTCTTGTTGATGCCCGGGCCGGTCCCCTGCTGCGGCGAATTGAAGTATGTATAGAGTGCCCAGTTTGCGCCGGTGTCCGCCGCGAAGATTGCTTTTGCGGAATTCTCGGTATCGGTTGTCGAGCGGATTTGGTACAGTAGCAGCAAACCGGCGAGCGATGTTGCGCCTAAAATCGCGCCGCCGAGCGTGAGGATGGCGATGAGCATGGCTTGGCCGTCGCGCCCGCGGCTATGGCTGCGCTCGCGCTTACGGCTACGCCTCATCATGGATTCGTTTCGTGGATGTTGGAGCCGGAGACGCTAACCGTGGCGGTGTTTTGGGTAGTATTGCCTGGACCGGAACCATTGCCGTTGCAGACGAGCGTGTAATTCGTTGTCTTCGATGGTGTAACCGTGACTACTCCGTTCATTGCAGAAGGAAGCTGATTGCTCGTGTAATCAATCGCCCCGTTCACATCTTTCCCCGTTATCTCGCAGAATGCGGCATACAAACACGTGTACGAAAGATCTGAACTCTGTGGTGGGGTAACGACTTCAGGATTTGCCCCGAGAGTACATATAGGACTCCAGACGTTCACCATTGTACTTGCTTGACCGCAACTATCCGTAACGGTGACCGTATAAGTGTCCTGCTGAGAATCTGTAGGAGAATATGTAGTGCCGGTATTTGATGGAGCGGTGATCGTGCCATTATTCCCGCTCGTAGTCCACGTGTCGATGCCGCAGCCACCAGCCGCCGTTATCGTCGTCGCCTCGCCAGGATTAACCGGATTCGGATTTGGATTGGATATCGAAGGCGGACCGCCAGAGAGAGGATTCGATACCGTTACGCCGTTCGCCGCGCCGATCTGCTGCGAGCCAACTGCACAATCGTTATCCGACGTTCCGCCGTTTACGCCGGTGCTATAGGTGTAGTTGCCGACGGTCGGCGTCGTGCATTTAAAGATTGCGACCGTGCCAAGCCATCCATTCGTGCCATCCGCTGAATCGAACGTGCATGCCGGCGCGCTTGGAGCAGTTGGCGCTTGAATTGAATCCGCATACTGCTCGCCATAATCGACGTACGTATAGAATACTTGGTCGGTAGGTGCGAGCGTTATCGAATTCTGATTTGTTGGACCGGCTGTCGAGGTTGCGAAACCGGAAGTTGCGGCACTATAAGTCAATGGAGTGCAGGGAGATGGGGCGACGATCTGGATCCACTCAGTACCCGATTTTCCGCTTGGACTCACCGCCCTCACCCTCACATTCCCGACCGATCCAGGCGCCGTATAATTCGTTGCAACGCCATTCGTCGTGGTCAGCGGCGAGAAAGATCCCCACCCTCCTCCAATTGGGCTAATAACGCTCCATGCAACCGTCGAATCGAAACTGCCGTGTCCCTTAACCACTGCATTGCACGGAATGGTTTGGTTAATGACCACTGACGACGGGCAGTTGACAGTAACACCCGTGATCACCGGCGCAGCATTTACGACGAACGTTACCGTATTGCTGTTGCGGGGAACCGTGCCGTCAAATCTGACGCCAGTTACGCTGATAGGATAATTACCTGCGGAATTGTCGTCAGGGATGAGTTTAAATGTTTGAGCAGTGCCTGCCGTGACAAGAACCGGACCGTTAACCGGAACATTGCCCGGATAATATAACGTGCCGCCGATGCCGTTTATCGTCAGCGTCGTATCTCCGCTGTAGTTACCGTTCGGGGTCAATGTGAGCGTTAACGTCGGCGCCGGATCGCCAGCGGTAACCGGGATAAGCGTCGTAGGATTAAGCTGAAGGGTGAAGTCGGGCACACCGGAAGAAGTTGGCTGGGGGGCCGGAGGAGTTGCCGAAGTCGGAGCTTGTAGGCTCGAGCATGCTACCGGCAAATTTTCCGGTCCCACTTACCCTAGATCTGCCTGGCAGGAACCTGCAACAGCAGAATACCCGCATACATCACTGCCGGGGCCAAAATTAATACAGCTGGCGACGGCGTCACCATTAACCCAAGTATCAGCACAGTAATACGGGACATAACAACCTCCGGTGGTAGGATCCTCGAATGGAATTCCTGGATCATACGGTCCACCGCACGAAAAAGAATATTGACCTTGAACGGCCGGCCTACATGATGCACAGTAAAGTACGTCACCGTCGACACAAGACACATTAACTGCCTTTGCGCTATGGAGCTGAAAGCCGCCCAGCACGATAAAAGCCGAAAAAATTAACCCGGATATTATAATAAATTTTGATGATCTATTCATTGAATATTTATGGCCTGCCTGTCGCCGTAGATGTCTCGCTCAACGGTGCCGTTGACGGAGCGTAATAGTTCGTCGCGATCGTGACGGTATTCTGGTTCAACACGGTGTTCGTCCCAATAATCACGCTCATGGCGACGAACTTCGTTTGCGCGGAGATTCTGCCGACGCCACTCGCCGTGCTCGACGCAGTGACGATCCAATTATTTTGTCGGAGATAATTCATATAGTCGGCATAGGCTTGCTCCACCGTTTTCGCCGTCACATATTCGAAGAGTGCTTGCTGCGGCCGGGACACCGGATAATTGCTCTGGGAATTTTGCAAAATTTCCGGACTCGCATCTATTGGCAGACCCGACGGAATGCCGGTCGGGGTTTGATCGTCGGATAAATAATTGATAGTTGACGAAGGCGTAGTGGTCGCCGTTGTTGTTGGGGCCTGTTCGGCCATCCCCTGTTGCCAAATAATCCACCATGCAACGAGGGCGATAATAATTACGACGACGATAATGAGGATGATCAGGACTGAACCACGTCTTGTTTCCATTAGAATAATCATAACATATTGGTTAATAAAAGGGGCCGTCGATGTGGATATCGACAGCCCCTACAAGGAACTGGGACCGGCTACGGTTGCTAGTTGAATGAGAACTGCCCGCCCGGATGGCATACCGGGAAAGCGGTGCGCATTGAGGCTAGCGAAATCAGAACGATCGTCACGCTTTGGCCACGATAACCATCGGGATTATCGTCGATGATGGTTGCATACGTTGGCCTATCCTCCCGAATATACGGGACCGGCACCGTCAGCGTTTGCGCCCATAGATCTCTCTCTACAAGCGTGCCGCCCGATTCTGCCTGAAAGTAATCGACCTCGTTGCAGAACTCCGAGTACTGACCAACCTGGGGCCTGGCCTCCCACGTCACCCAAGTGCCATCGTCTTGTTTCTGCGAGAGAACGTACCTCGGTGCCCTATTGTACGGATATCCGTTGCCAGTCAAATAGATGACCGTGCTGCCAGCCGGCTGCTCATCGGGCGATACGTATGCAAAAAAACCCGTCCCCGGCGAAAATGCTTGGCTAGCCATAATCGCGGCCGATTGCGAGTTTTCGCTTTCGGTGGTGAGACGATTTTCAGCGCCATTCAATGGAAGGTTAAGCGTCTGGTCGATCGCCCCATTCGTCGGATCCGTGACGTGCACCTGATATGTTCCAGGCGGAAGGTCGGCAACCGAGAATTTCACCGTGACGCCCGGGCAGAACGAGACGTCGCCGAAACTCTGACTGCCAAACGCTTGGAGTTCTTTTTCAAGCGGAACCCCATTGGCGTCTCCGATTGCGACCCTCAAGGTGATACAGGAGTTCCCCGAAGGAGACGAATAGACCAGGCCCAAGTTCGGACTAGAAATCTCAAGATCCCGAGCCATGGACGGCTCTGATTGCCCCAACAATGTACTCACGTGCGAAAACGCGAGCAAAAACGTAGCGAAAAAGAGCTGTTTCATAGCTCCCCCTTTATATGCAATTTTTGAACCAAATTCGACCTAAAGCTGATAAGTGCGAATCTGCCCTTATGATAGCGTATTATGGAAAATTTGTCAACACTCGACGCTTGGCCCCTGGGTGCAGTCGATTTCACGGGCGCTGACGGTGGTTTGGAAGTCGAGGATGTCGTTTGCGAGCGCCGGGTCGGTCGAGCTCGGTGCGACGCGGAGCACGATCGTTATCCGCGGCGGCCAGTTATCGCCTTCCGTGTTGCCGAAAATGATGAAGGTCGTGCTGACGACGTTTACGTTGTTGCTCGTCAACGGCGTGAAGTCGCCGTCGATGCCGTCCTGGCTTCGGCCGAGCGATCCGTTGTTCAATTCATAGTCGACGTTGTTGCCGTCGGAGTTGTAGAAGTCGAGGATGCTGTTGCAGGTCCAGACGGTGCCGTTGATTGAACAGCCCATTCCATTCACCGGTGCGCACGCAGCGTTTTGCGTCGCTGGCGTTCCCGGATCGCTGCCAGCATTGGTACAGAACAGCTCTCCCGTTCGAATCTCGCGCGCCATCTGCTCGAGTGCGGTCGAAGCGTTTGTTTCGGTTGCGATAAGCGCCGCAACTTCGCGCTGGGTGCGGAGCGCATGTACGAAGCCGCCGACACCGATCGCGACGACGATCGAAAAAACCGCGATGGCGACCAACAATTCTATAAGAGTGAATCCTTTTTTTAATTTCATAATGTTATGTGCAGCTGGTTGATGGATGCCAGTTATAGAAATCGTCTTCGAGCGTTACGCTCTGCGTGCCGAGGCCGACATGCCAGGTCACGATCGATTGGACGGTCAGCTCTTCGTTTGATAGATCGGAGGATATTCGGACTTCGCGCGTAAACGGCGTCGGGGCGCCGCTTTGATAGCCGTAGAGGCCAGTCGTTGGGTCGAGTAATAATTGATTCTGATTGTTGTAGAGCTGAGGATCGCAATCCGTTGCTCGTCCCGCCAGATCGTTGCATGTCGTGTAGTCGAGTTGATAACTGCGGCCGACCGTGAACGCCGTATCGTGAGATCCCTGCGCCCATCCGGTTCCTTGCACGTTGCAATCGAGATGCTGGTATACATCATGGTCTATAATATTCTTCGCGAGCTCAATCCCTTCGGCGGCGAGATAGGTTGCCGTCGTTTCGGTGCTGATATTTTTGCTGATATAGAGTGACTGGGAGAGGAGCGTTACGATGCCGAGAAAACCGGTCGTCAGAACGAACAGCGCGACCATGACCTCGACGAGCGTTTGTCCGGATTGGCGGCCAGATTTTTTGCTAAAATGTTTCATTGTGCGAAAGAAATTTGCCCTTCGGAGTCGACTGAAAATGTTGCACTATTTTTGCCGTCAATTGTTTCGAGATAGACGCTCGCGCTTCCCGGATTATTTGGCCCGCTGCCGAATGTTTGCGGCCCCGAACCCCCATTACTAATATCCGCTTCGCGCAAGAGAAATACATCCGGCGCCGGCGGATAGAATAAAATCGTCACGAGGCCATCATTATTATCCTGCGACTTCAAGACAACGCCCTGCGCAACCGGCACTTTCCATGTTCCATTCGTATATTCTTTTTCTTGATCGGTCGTAATATTTGTAATCGTATCGTCGGATGGACAGTTGGGCGTTCCTGGATCATAGGAAAAGATCGAATATGTTTGCGGTGTTGCGGCCAAATCGAATGTCATGCCGAACGCGCAAGATGACGTCGCATTGCCGACGGTATAGGTCGAAAGCGAGAGCTGCTTCGCTTGTAGTATGAATTGTGAAATCTTCGCCTCCTCGACAGTCAGCGTCGTCGCATTGCGGCCGACGCTCGAGTACGTTATCGCGAGCGTCGAAAAAATCGCTGAAATGGCGACGACGATCAGGAGTTCGATAAGAGTGAATGCGCGGCGATGCGCGCGGGTGGCGCGGGCGCGCGAGTGCCGATTTATTTGAAACGACATACTATAATCCTAACATATGGAAATACCAGTTAAATAAACCGGTGCCGGCGAAGAATGCGATGGTCGAGGCGATGACGAGGAATGGTCCGAATGGCACAGCGCTTTTCATCGTCTTCCTGCCAGCCGTTATCGCGATCAGCCCGTACGCGCCGCCGATGACGAACGCTATCATGGCGATGATCAGGATATCGGGCCAGCCGAAGAGCAGGCCGAGCGGCAACGCGAGCTTCGCGTCGCCCATACCCATCCCCCGTCCACGCGTCGCGCCGACGATCGCGCCGAAGAACGCGACGCCGAACACGGCGGCGACTATGTGGTTGATCCAGATATTCGATTGTAAGCCGAAGACGCTTGCGAATGGGCCGAAGGATGATTGGTTGGCGGCGCCGAACGCGTGTATTGATAATATGATCTCGACGAGTGCGACGACGGCAAGGGCGATGTTTAGTTCATCCGGGATGATGGTTAGCAAGAGGTCGATGTAGGCGATCAGGAGGAGGAGCTCGAATGCGAACACCCAGACGAGAGACAGGGAGACAAAAGACAAAGAAGACAGGGAGACAGAAGACAGAAAGAATGGGACGAAGACAAAGATAGCGGCGGAGAGCAGTTCCATAATCGGATAGCGCCATGAGATGTGCGCTTTGCAGTTTCGGCACTTGCCGCCTTGTATTGCGAAGCTGGCGAGTGGGATCAGTTCGTACCACTGGAGGGTTTTCTTGCAGTGCGGACAATGCGAGCGGCCGCCGATCGCTTTCGTTGAGAACAAAAACTTTTCGCCGTCATACCGAACCGCGACGACGTTTAAAAAACTCCCGATCGCTGCGCCGAAGACAAAGAGAAGAAACCAGAGCATGGGTTTATTATAGCGCAGAACCCGACACAACGGGGGTATTATGATAATCATCTGGCGAGGAGGCTGGGTGCCAAAAGTACCCCGATCAAAGACCGCTAAAAGGCGGTTTTTGAGTTGCTGAAATCTCCCCTTGCTGCACCGCGCTCGCCGACAATCAAAAACCCCGCACGAGGCGGGGTTTTCGGGAAAACGATTCCACCAACCTAACACTACACTAGATAGAAATACAATACTGAGGACCAGCCGCAGCACAGGTCTGCTTGCCATCTCCATCAGTAGCAGCCGCTGCATTATTTGGAGGAGTGTAGCTCGTGAAAACGGTATTATTAGCATTTTCCAAAGTAGCACTCAACACATACGAAGTTCCTGTACCTGGAACAGTGCTATAAGTATAATGCTTCCCTCCTGTCGGATCATCAGGAACGCTGGTGATACCTAAACTCGCAAATCCGGTAAGAATGCCTTTTAGGGCTACGAATCCTGTTGAGTTTTTATATCCAGTACACGGCGTTTTTGTGTCGGTACCTGGATAATATCCGCAGGCATTGTAGTACAATTCGAGACCGGTCTGGATTTCATGCAAATCCGACAATCGGCGCGCATCGCGGCCTGCCTGTTGGCTGGGCCCGAGACCGACGAGAACGATGGATGCCAAGATTGCGATGATTGCGACGACGATCAAGATTTCGATAAGCGTAAAACCCTTTCGGTTGAAATCTTTCATTTCGTTTAACATTTATTTAATAAGTATCTCGACCTTTCTCTTTCCCTTTCTTTAGGTCACTTTTAGTATACCATCCCGCGACTGGGGCAACCGGCAGACCTGTGGAAAACTCGGCGCTGCCGCCCGCCTTACCCATTCCCGACATTTGCCGTCAAGCTATAGATCGGGATGAGGATCGAAGCGAACAGCAGGCCGACCATAAGACCCATGCCGATGATGAGGATTGGCTGGATGAGGTCGACGAGGTTATTGGTTATCTTGTCGGCGTCGCGGGTGTAGATAGTGGCGAGGCGGTTGAACATATCTTCTACCTTGCCGGTCGTTTCGCCGACGGCGACCATCTGCGGGACGAGCGACGGGAAGAAACGCGGATGCTTCGCGATGCTTCAGACAGCAAAATGCCCTGCCGGACGTCTTCGGCGATATCGTGGATGACGTCGCGATATAAAACGTTGTCGACCATATGGCCGATGATCTCCATCGACTGCGCGATCGGGATGCCGCCGTGGACGAGGAGCGCGGCCGAGTTACCGAAGCGCGCCATGATGACCGGATTGTAGACTTGCTTCACGATCGGCAGCGTTATCTTCGCGTCATCGAGCAGCGCTTTGCCTTCGTCAGTTCCGAAGTAATCGACGATGACGAAACCGAGGGCGGCGATCGCGATGATAACGACCGGCCACCACTTCGCCAAGAAATTGCCGGTTGCGAGCAGTATTTTCGTGTACCATGGCAACGTGACACCGTTCTCGGCGAAGACGGAGCCGAGCGCCGGATAAACGAATGTCAGCAAGATGAATGCGACAACAAAGAACACGGCGAGCACGATGCCCGGATAGATCATGCGCCGACGACGCCTTGCTCGCAAAGCTCCGCTTCCTTCTCGGTATAGTCGGCGAGGAAGGTCGACACCTCGTTCATATTGCCCGTCACCTCCGCCGCGCGGATCATCTCGACATAGTAGTCGGGAAAAATATTCGGCTGGCGCGCCATCGCCTGCGAAAATGATAAACCGGCGTCGATGTCTTCCGTCACCTGCCCGATTGCCGCCTTGCAGTGACTTGTTCTGGTCTGCTGGGAAAGAATCTTCAGTGCGTTATTGAGCGGTAAGCGCGCTTCGAGTAGCGTCGCGAGCTGGCGTGAAAAGATGATCATATCTTTCCGGCGCGGCTTCGAGAGAAAAGCGTTTACGCGATCGAGCGGGCTGACGGATTCCGACGACTCGACTTTCAAGACGAACAGGTCGTGGGACGTCAGGATGCCGATTGCGCCGTCGCGGCTGCCCGCCTCAACGAACCCAACCTGCATCTCGCCTTGTTTAGTTCGGGCTTGATATTTGAATTTCATTGCGTAACAAAACTATGTTCTTTCGAGAAGAATCCGCAACTCCGCCGGATTCAGCGAATACAGCTCGGCATTCTCGAGTGAAATCTCTTTATTCTTCACCAAGTTTACGAGCGACCGGTTGAGCGTCACCATCCCCTCCTGCAAACTGGTTTCGATCACGAGGTCGATCTGGTATGTTTTCCGTTCGCGGATAAGGTTCCTGATGGCGGGATTCACGATCATGATTTCCATCGCCGGGATGCGGCCGCCGGACAAGCGCGGCATCAAGCGTTCGGAAATGATTGCGACGAGCGTCGCCGCGAGCTGGGATGTCACCTGGCCCTGCTGTTCGGCTGGGAATGAGTCGATGATGCGGTCGATTGTTTGCGAGGCGGAGTTCGTATGGAGCGTCGATAACACCAAGTGGCCGGTTTCGGATGCGGTCATCGCCGTGCCGATCGAAACGGCGTCGCGCATTTCGCCGATCATGATGACGTCGGGGTCTTGGCGGAGAACCGTTCGCAGCGCGGAATGGAAACCGACGGCGTCACTGCCGACTTCGCGCTGGGAGACGATGCACTTGTCCTGCGTAAATAAATATTCGACGGGGTCTTCGATGGTAATAATATGGTCGGAGCGCGTGTGGTTGATCTCGTCGATAATTGCGGCGAGGGTCGAGGACTTACCGTGGCCAGCGGGACCGACGACGAGGACGAATCCCTGCGAAAGCTTTGCGAGATCGTGGAGGAGCGGCGGCAAGTTGAGCTCTTCGATCGTCTTGATGCGGTTCGGAACCAAGCGAAGCGCCGCTGCGAGATAGCCGCGCTGGTAATATACGTTGACGCGGAAGCGCGCTTTGTCCTCGAAGCTGTAGGCAAAGTCCACCTGCCGGTCGCGGATCAATTTCTGCTTTTGCTCATCCGTTATCAGCGCGCCGATAATCCCCTCCGCAACTTCCGGCGTCGTAATTGGCTCTTTCTGGAGCGGCACGAGTACGCCATCGATACGCAACGTCGGCCGCCGTCCGACCGCCAAATGCAAATCGGAAGCATTCTGCTTCGCCGTCGTCGTCAGCAAGTCGATAAGTTTTGCTTTAAAGTCGTCCATAGTAGAGAGACAAAGAGACAGAAAGACACGGATACGAAGAGACCGGAGATCTACAAGAAAATTATAGCACAGTCGCTTGTCTTCTGTCTCCGTGTATCTTTGTCTCCTTGTCTGGGTGTCTCTTAGTCCTCCGTCTCCCTCAACACATCCTCCATTGAGAACTGGCCGTCGAGTGCTTTTACGACGCCATCCTGTCGCAGTGTGACCATTCCCTGCCGCTTTGCTTCGGCGGTCAGCTTCTCGATTGTTGGGCCTTCGGCGACGATGCGCTCGATTGCAGGCGTCATCCGGAACACTTCCTGAATCTGGCTGCGGCCGAGAATGCCGCGGCCTTTGCAGGTGTTGCATCCTTTCGCGTGGTAGATCTTGTAGGGCGCTTGATATTTCGCGGTTACCGCCGGTTTGGCGTCTTCGGGCAAATCGTCGATTGCGCGGGCGATAATTTCCTGAACCAGCGCGGATGCTTCTTCCGGCTGTTTGCAATCGGGGCAAAGCGTTCCGATCAACCGCTGCGCGACTATCAAATTTAATGAAACCGGAATCAAGAACGGTTCAACTTTCATATCGATCAAGCGCGGGATGACGCCGGCGGCGTTATTCGTATGCAACGTCGACAAAACGATATGGCCGGTCAGCGCTGCCTGAATGGCCAAGCCGGCAGTTTCACTGTCGCGAATTTCGCCGACCATGATGACGTCGGGGTCTTGGCGCAGAATTTGTCGGAGGCCGGATGCGAAATCGTAGCCGATTTCCGGCCTGACCTGCGACTGGTTAATACCGCTTACGAAATATTCGACCGGATCTTCGAGTGAAACGATGTTTACGTCTTCGGTATTTAATTTTTGCAAAATTGCGTAGAGCGACGTCGTTTTTCCGGAACCGGTTGGACCCGTTACGAGTACCATGCCGAACGGCTTGTCGAGTGCTTCGGTTATCGTTTTTCGGTTATGGTCGGAATATGGCAAATTATCGAATCCCTTCAGGCCGCTTGATGGGTCGAGAACGCGGATCGCGATTTTTTCGCCGAGCGGCGTTGGGAATGTTGCGACGCGGAAGTCGATGTCGCGGTCAAAGATGCGTGCACGGAAGCGGCCGTCTTGCGGGATACGCGTTTCGTCGATTTTTAAATTTGAAATAACTTTGACGCGCGACGCGACTGGCTGGGCAAGCTCGGGCGGAAGCGATGCAACTTGGCGAAGGTCGCCGTCGATACGCAAACGAACGCGCAGGAATTTTTCCTGCGGTTCGATATGGATGTCGGATGCTTTACTCTCGACCGCTTCCTGAAACGTGTCGGAAACGATCCGGATGATTGGCGCATCTTCGGCGCCGCCCATTGCGCCGAGCTGTACCACCTTTCGTTGGTTGTCGCCTTCTTTAATATTGAGCGATTCGACCGCCTTTTCAATCTCGTTCCGGTACGGCGAATATTTTTTCAGGGCATCCTGCCAGTCGCCGTATGAAATCAAATACACGCCGAGATTCCAGCGGTTTTGCCGCGCGATAAATTTCACTGCGTCCTGCGCTTTTGCATCGTCCGGATGGACCATCCCGATAACGAGCAGGTTGTTATCGAATGAGAGCGGGATGGCCGCATAGGTCCGCGCGGTATCCTCGGGAAGCATTTGCAGCAGTTTCGCATCGATCGTTGTTAGATCGACTTTCTTATACGGCACTTTCAGCGCCGCGCTCTTTATCTGCGCCACCTGCACGTCGTCAACCATATGCTGCCGCGAAATCAGCGACTCGATCGATTCACTACCGATCAGAGCATCGCGCTTGAGACGCGTCGCCGTCGCGGCGTCGACTAAATTTTGTGCTTGCAGCTGTGCGAGGAGCTGTTCATCATTCATACTTACATTTTACCACACCTATGGCACGAGGAATGGGTCTTGGCGGCCGACCGCAGCGGGTCCTGTCGATGTCGGTTCGGCGACGGTCTGCGTAAGAGACGTAAACTGGGGGCTGGCTATGACGGCCTGCGGATTGATCGTTATCTGTGTAATCGGGGTGATATTACTGAATCCGGCGGGGGGGGTTATGATTGTTGGCGCGGCGCTCACGAAGAAAAGATAATAGGCAGCGGCGCCAAGCGCGACGATGATAACAAACCAGCCGAGCAGGTTCGTGGCGTTCGATTTATTAATTTTTTCTTCTTCGATAATAATAGCCATTACTGTGTTTGATAATAGGTCGCTACTGTTAGATTATACGTGAAAAAATCCTGGGACTTGCCTGTCGCCCCGTTCGCAGGGGCGACCGATAACCCCTTTATGTCGAATATCCGCACATTGGTTTCGAGGCCAGAGAGAAAATCCTGCAACGCTTCATAGCTGCCGATGGCGGAAATTTGAAATGTTATCGTCCCGAGCGGCTGGACCAATTGGGTCGACGATGCTGTCTGCGACTGGAGCGCCGGCGCGCTGACGCCGACGGTTTGTATCACCAAACCCTTACTATTCGCTGCCAGCCCGTAGACCTGCGCGAGTGCGCCCGCAAGATCTTCACCGGTTGGCACGGCGAGCGCCGCGGTTTGCGCGCTTGCGCTCTGCCCTTGATACTGGCTGATCAGCGTCTGTGCCTGCGCAACAGCCGTCGTCTCGCTTTGCAAAAACGCCTGCTCACCCGCGAGCTGCCCTTTCAACGTCTGGAAATTTCCGTATTCGGGCTGGACCAAATCAAAGAGTACGACGAGCGCAACGACGATAAAAAGCAATGCCGACCCGATACTCATTAATCGCTTGGAGGTTTGTTTCATGGTGCGGTTGTTGAAGCGGTTGCCGACGCGATAAATACGGATGGGTTCATCAGCAGCGTCGCCGAGAATTGGAAGCCGCCGCCGGTTGATGCAGCGCTGACGTTCGATATCACAACATTCTCAACTTCCGGCGATGCCTGGAAGATCGCGATCTGCTGGTTAATATCCGCTTCGCTCGCCGCAGTTGCGGTCAGCGAGATCTGGTTGCCGGAGCTGAATGAAAACGAAGTATAGGCAACATTTGTTTCCGTGTTTTGTTCAAGCCAGGTTAAAAATTGCGAGAAGAGGACGTGATGCGCCAACAGCGATTGCAAATTGGAAATCTGGGAGTAGAACGTCAGGAGATTCGTTTGGTCCTGTGACGAAATCGATTGGCTGAGGGTTTGTACTTGGCTATCGATGTTCGAAATCTGCGTGTTGATATGCGGTTCGAAAAATAATATCATCGCGAAATAGACCGCGAGCACGATAACGAGCAATGCGCCGGAAAAGAAAATGATCCCGGTGGACCATCCTGGCGTTTCCGCCGGTTCACGGGACAACTGATTGATAACCTGCTGTGGAAGTGGCATATCGTTGTTATTTTGCAATCTTCATGCCGAGGCCGAGCGCGATCGACATAACCGGATTGAGCTCCGAAACGAAGGGTTCGATGGAAGCCGGGTGATCATACTTCAGAAACGGCGCAGCCTTTACAACCGGCATGCCGAACTCCCGTTCGAAATACTTTTCGATGCCGAGGAGGTTGGCTCCTCCGCCGGCGAGTACGACGCGCTCGGTTTTCCTTGCCGACGGCAGCTGTTGCTGGTATAAAAACTGGACCTTCTTCACCTCATTCAGTATAGCATCTAAAAATGGAAGCATGATTGTGGATAATTCGTAGTTCGGCCCGGTGCCGACGATGCCACGCTCTTTTTTCAGTTCCTCGGCTCGCAACGGATTGATGCCTAAGCTCGTCGCGAGCGCCTGGGTAAGCGATGCGCCGCCGAAATCACTCTGGCCGCTGAACGTAAACCGGCCGTCTTCCATGAAGACGATATTCGTCGATCGGCTGCCGATATCGATAACGAGCGTCGGCGTCGGATCGTCGCTCATCGTCCGCGCGATACTTAGACTTTCGATCTCGAGCGCTTTCAAGTCGAGGCCCGCACCTTTAAAAATCCGCTGATATTTTTGGATCTGCTCCTGCGGGACGGAGATCAGCATAATTTTTTGGTGTTCGAATCCTTTATCATCCTGATACTCGCCGATCAAGAGCCAATCGAGCGCTACTTCGGAAAGCGGTAGCGGGACATACTGCTTCGCCTGATACACCATGGCCTTCTCGATTTCCTTCGGATCCATCTTCGGAAAATCGAGGACGGTCGTAAATGCCGAAAACGGCGGGAGTGATGCGACCGCCTGAGACGTTTGCACGCCCATCTGCTTGGTCAACGTTTTTAGCAATTCGATAACGTCGCCTTCGAATATTTTCAAACTGCTCGTCTGGAGCGCCTGGTTCGCCCGCGCCAAATAGCCGCTCGATTCGAGCACGCCGTAATTGGTAATCCGCGGCGCGCGCTTGTCGGTTTTTATTTCCACCGCCTTAATAGATGTCGTCCCAATATCGACCGCAAGATATGAATTGCTGCCAAAGTTAAAAAGATTATTAAAAGGATTTTGCATAGCTGAAAAAATAAGCGCAAGATTTACCTACCCTTATTTTACCATGTCCGCCGACTTTATTGCTAACATTTTATTCCCACCCGTTTGCGTCGCCTGCCGCGCGCGAATAGCGCGTGGCGCTGTTTGCGATACGTGTTTTGCTGGCATCGAATTGAATAACGCGCTGATGTGCGGGGCATGTCATGCGTGGGTGGTTACGGCGGCGGGCGACTCCGCGAGCCCTTGCCATCCCGATTTTCCGTTTATGCTCGGCGGCGCGGCGCCGTATGAAAATCGTGTCCTGCAGTCGCTCATCCATCATCTAAAATTCCGCTCAATTAGCATCGCGGCCGAACCGCTCGGCGACCTCCTCTATAATTACGCGCGGCGGTTGCCGGTCGACTTCGCGGTCGACTTCTCGGATTTCGTTGTCATGCCCGTTCCCCTGTCGCGCCGGCGCCGTCGATCGCGCGGCTACAACCAAGCCGAACTCATCGCGCGGCGGTTCGCTTCTCGATTGTCGCTGCCGCTCGATACTGCGACATTAATTCGCTCGCGGCACGCGAAGCCGCAGAGCGACATCGGCGATGTCGCCGAGCGGCGCGAGAATATTCGCGGTGTGTTTGCGGTTGCGGATGATAGCGGGGCCACGCGCTCGACCGTCTTCGGTAAAAATATTATTTTGATCGACGACGTCTCGACGACCGGCTCGACGTTCTATGAAGCGGCGCTTGTTTTGAAAGCCGCTGGCGCCGACCGGATCGTCGCGCTCGCCGTTGCGAAAACATGATATACTTTCACTATGGCACAATTTGAAATTCATTGGCAGGCACCCGAGTTCGAGTATCGTGAGAAAACCGTCTCGTGGTACTGGATCTCGATTATCGCGGCCGCCTGCATTATCGCTTTCGCCGTCTGGGAGCGCAATTTCCTGTTTGGCTTTTTTGTCGTCGTCGCTGAGATCCTCGTTATAACGTGGGCGAACCGTGAACCGCGCGAGATAGATTTCGAATTGACGGACAGCGGGTTGACCGTTGGTGCGCATAAATACCACGCATTAAAAGAATTTGAAAGTTGGAGCGCCGAGGAATTTACCGAGGGCTGGTCCGAGGTCGCGTTCAATTTTCGCGCCAAATTAAAGACACCATTAAAAATTTTGGCGCCGGCGGAAGCGCTCGATGAGATCCGCAAGAATTTGAAACTGATCCTGCGCGAGGTCGAGCATCAGACGACGCTGATTGAGGCGATTGAGAAACTGCTGAGATTTTAAATTGTCGTTGTGCCCTCGTGAGGAATCGAACCTCAATCATAAGATCCGCAATCTTACGTCCTATCCGTTGAACGACGAGGGCTCGTCGATACGCAGTCCACTTTACCGTTTTTTCACGAAAACGGCAAGGCCATTGCGCTTGCGATAGCCACACTTCGCCGCAAACCCAAAATTTTTTGGCTCGGTTTCGAAGTAGATGTTTGTGCCGCTCGCGAGGCGTTCGATCTCGCGCATCAGCTTCGCGCCAATCCCCTGCCGCTGATATTCCGGCGCGATAATCATGTCGAGGATTTTCGTTTCGATGGCGAAGTCGCTGAGCGCTCGCGCGATGCCGATTAATTCGCCGGCTTCATTCCGCGCGCCGACGACGATGTCACAATTCGCGAGCGAGCGGCGCATTTTTGCAGCTGTGTACTCGCGCGCAGTTCCCCAGCCAAGCTCGATGTAAAGTGCGGCCGCTTCGGCGGCCTGGATGAAATTTTTAGAGGATGAAATCAATATTGAACCTTTCTTCATTTTTTCCGAGCAAGATAGCAAACATCTTCTTCTGGACGATTGTGTGTAAATGGAGTTGAAGATAGGGGGTTGTCCAATTTCAATTCTTGGATATCAACAAAAACTTCCGCTTGCTCTAGTTGAAATTGCAAGCCCTCGTTATCATAGCACCACTTATGACCTTCATATGGCATACTATGAGCAAAAATCGAAAAGTAAAAACTATCCGGCGCATTCTCAGAAATTCTTTGATTCGCCCACCATCTAAACCCTTTCCAATCAGCATAACCACCATTTCTATACTTCTCTATATGAACCCTGAGATCTGGAACACTAATCAAAATATAACCGCCATCATTCAACAATCTTGCGCATGTTTGCAAAACACGCAGGCCTTCTTCCGGAGTAAAGTGCTCGAAAGTATGCTGCAACCGCACCAAATCAAAAGTTCCTAATTCTTTCAACTTCAAGTCGGAACTATTCAAAAGATCGGCACGAAAGTATCTTTTTCGAAAACGTTCATCGACCATCCCTTCCGGAAAAGTATCAAGATAATAAAATCCATCTTCGAAATTCCCGCCACTGCCAATATCAAGCCATCGCGTTTTCTTAGCTTGGGTAAGCTGTTCTTTCAAATTCATAGTCATATAATAGCATTTCTTGCTATAATGTCATTATGCCTCTCGACATTGGAATCGGAATCTTTGCAGCCATCATCTTTGTCCACGCCGAAAGCGTCCCTCTCGATTGGCGCATTCTTCTGGTCTCCATTTTATTCTCACTCCTGCCTGATATAGATTTTGCTATTTATTTTTTCAAGGAAAAACAGCTCGATGAGTTCGCCCACGAGCATCGCGACATCACACATAATCCCATTATCTTTATTGGCATTGGATTCATCATATTATCTTTCTGGAGCATCGCCGTCGCATGGCTCTTTGCGGCCCTATCATTCTGGCATTTTCTTCACGACTCCATTCCCAAAGGCGGCGGCTGGGGTATTCGCTGGCTATATCCATTCTCAAAAAAATATTATAAATTCTTTGCGGGTAAGGATGGGAAATCTGCTCGGCAATTTGTCGTTTCGTGGACGCCGGGCGAGCAAAAACAGGCCGCAGCAGAGTTTGGTGATCCGGATTGGGTCAAGCATTACTTGCGCAGTCCGGAACTGGCATTCGAAGCGGCTGTTTTTATTGTCGCTATCGTAACGCTTATTCTTACCTCAAGAAATCTTCTTTGGTAAATCCCGCCTCTTTCAAAAGCGCTAATAGCGTCCCTTTCGGCATATCATGATTATGGCGCGGAACGACGGCACGACGCTTATTGGTCGGGTTGTAGAATATATAATGACTGCCGCTTACGTGGTCGAGAGTGAATCCATTGGCCATAAGAAATTTGATTATTTCGCGTGGTCGAAAACTAGGAAGTTTTGGCATACTCGAGATCAAGCGAGGTAACCAACGTCTCGGTATCAGTAGGAATCGGCTCCTTATGCTTTGCCAAGCTGGTCATATAACCAATTATGGCATCTTTGATTAACGATTTTGCCTCGTCGAGCGTCCGCCCATATGTTATGCAGCCCGGAAACGCGGGCGCCATAGCAGTAAAACCACCTTCCGGTTCAGGCCGGAGCACAATATTGTAGTGGTACATCGTCTTTTTTTTATTTTTTTTGCGACTTTGTTTCATTGTATGAAACTTCCTAAATTACCGTCAAAAAATGTTTAATACTTTTTTAATCTCCAAACCCTACTCCCCGTCCTCCAACGCTTTCCGTGCCTTCCCGTCGAGTTTCTTCGGCGCTTTTATGATGAAGTTAACGTACAGGTCGCCGCGGCCGCGGGAGTTGAAATGCGGCATGCCTTCGCCCACGATACGGAAATTTTCTTTCAGATTGGAGCCAGCTGGAATATCGATTGCGAGATGGCCACCAGCGATGGTCGGCACTTCGATCTTGCGGCCGAGTAATAAATCGACGACGTTCAATTCACGCGCGACGACGAGGTTCGCGCCATGGCGTTCAAAAACCGAATGCGGTTTGACGCGAACGCGGATATAGAGATCGCCCGCTGCGGTTCCACGCTCACCTGCTTCGCCGGCTCCGCGGATTTGTATCAGCTGGTTGTCTTCGATGCCCGGCAAAATTTCGAGGCGAATGTCGCGGTCGGATTCGACGCGGCCGGAGCCCTTGCATGTGTTGCAGGCCTTCTTCGGAATTTCGCCCGTGCCATGGCATTTCGAACAGGTCCGCACCTGGGAAAAACTACCAAAGAATGAGCGCTTCTCTTCGCGGATCTCGCCGCGCCCATCGCAGGTCGTGCACTTTTCGAAACCACTGCCCGGCTCGGCGCCCTTGCCTTTGCATTTCGCGCATTCGACGAGCGTCCGCAATTTAATATTTTTCACGAGCCCGCGGAAGGATTCTTCTAGTGTAATATGCTCCTGCAATTCGAGGTCGGCGCCTTTCTCGTATGTCTTCCGCCGTGGGCCAACGCCGAATCCTTCGAAAATACTTTCCATCATATCACCGAGATCGCCCATATCGGCACCGTTGAACTGTCCGTTGAATTGCGATGGATCGAAACCGAAGCCGCCCCATTGCGCGCCGCCGGGAAAACCGCCACCAGGAAAACCGCCCGCGCCGCCGGCGCCGAACGGTTCGGCCGTCCCAAACCGGTCGTACTGCATACGCCGATTTTTGTCGGATAACACCTGATACGCTTCGTTGATCTCCTTGAACTTTTTATCATCACCGCCGGTCTTGTCCGGATGATATTGGTGCGCCAATTTACGATATGCTTTTTTGATATCGTCTTCGGATGCGTTTTTGCCGATGCCTAAAATGTTGTAATAATCTTTTGCCATGGTGCCATTTATATTTCAATAGTTTCCTTTGTCGCCGGATGTTCGGCGATCTTCAAAAATCCTGTCGCAAGCAAGATCTCGTACAAGATGGCCGCCGCAAACTGGCCGACCCACACCACGATAATCCCAATGCTGCGTAAAATCAAGAACAGCAACAACCCCCAGCTACCAATGAAGAAATCATTATAACGGTTTTGCAAATCCGCGAACAGATGGACTATATAGTCGTAAAAAACATTGCTCGTCGGCATCGTCGCTGCGCTCGTCGACGTCGTGAATCCATTCATGAATTGCTGGGCCGAATCCGCAACCGCCTGGTTTTGTTCGGCGGGCGGCAAGCTTTGGAATGCCGGATTATTTGCGAGCTGCATCTCTGCAATAGCTTGTGCAAAATCGCCGAATGAGCCCGTCACCGGGACGGTTGGATAAAATTTATTGACGAACGCACCGGTCCAATTAAAGAATGAATTAAAAACTCCTTGCGAAACAAATAAGCTGCCGTTATTATTCGCAAGCGATCCGTACATAATAATTACGAAAACGACCGCGGCGGTGATAATCTTACCAACCATTTTGCCGCTCGCCGTGAAAAAACGGATCTCGATCGTATTGCGCAGTTCGCGGCGGATGGAAAAATATCCCCAGAGCAAGCAGAGTAAAACGACGAGCGCGGTTACCGCGAGCGCTTGCCATGCGAGCGTATAGAAGAACGCGACCATGGCGATCGATTCGAGGAGGGCGACCAAGAATCGCCGGCCCGCATCTTTTTGGATGAACCCTACGATAACGGAAACGGCTGACCAGATGAGGAGTGCGGCGGAGACCCACCAGAACGATCCGCCGGCAAGGAACCGCACGAATGAATATCCGAATCCGCCGGCGGCGATAACGGTCAGGATGTCGAAGATGAGCGTTTTCCAAATTCGGACCGGATGTTCCTCGACGATCGTTATCGGATTTATTAAATTTTGCTGAGATTGCGGCTGGTAGAGGTGACTAGGACTGATGAGGCCCGGCTTGGTCGGGGGCGTCTGTGTCGGTTCCGGAGTTGCCGGGGTTGCTGGGGGCGTCGGTTGGGTTGGTTGGTCCATTCTCTTTATTATACGCCGCCTGGCCTATTTTTTGTATTTCTGTGGACAGCGCTTGTGTTGCCGCAGCTATCGCGGCGGCGTCTTCACCGGCTTGTGCCTTTTTCAGGGTGTCGAGCTTTTCGGCCACTGACGCTTTTATATCCGCAGGTAATTTTTCGCCTGCGTCTGTTATTGCTTTTTCCGTTGTGTAGATTAACGATTCCGCGCCGTTCCGCGCCTCTATTAATTCTTTCTTTTTCGCGTCCTCCGCCGCGTGTTCGGTCGCTTCTTTTTTCATCCTTTCAATGTCGTCTTTTGACAGCGACGTGCTCGCCTCGATCTTTACTGATTGCGATTTTCCGCTCGCCTTGTCTTTCGCGGAGACGTTCAAAATTCCGTTCGCGTCGATGTCAAATGTCACTTCTACTTGCGGGACGCCGCGCGGCGACGGCGGAATGCCGTCGAGCAAAAATCTCGCGAGGGTTTTATTGTCGGCTGCCATCGGGCGCTCGCCCTGCGTGACGTGCACTTCGACGGATGTTTGGTTATCCGCGGCGGTTGAGAACGTCTGCGTCTTCGCCGTCGGCACCGTCGTGTTTTTTTGGATCATCGGCGTCGCAACCGCGCCGAATGTTTCTATCGACAAGCGTCAGCGGCGTTACGTCGAGCAGCAAAATATCTTTGACGTCACCCTGCAAGATGCCGGCCTGCACCGCCGCGCCGATCGCGACCACTTCATCCGGATTGATGCCCTGATGCGGATCTTTGCCGAACAACTTTTTGACCGCTTCGACGATCGCCGGCATGCGCGTCTGGCCGCCGACCATGATGATCTCGTTAATGTCCGCGAGTTGGAAACCGGCGCCTTTTGGTGCGGCCGCGGTTACGGTTTCTTTTGTCAACGCGATCGAGCGATCAATATATTCCTGTACGAGCGACTCGAGCTTCGCACGCGTCATCTTTATCTGGAAATGCTTCGGCCCATTCGCGTCGGACGAAATGTACGGGATGTTGATCTCCGTTTCCGCCGCGCTCGACAAGTTCGTGTTTCGCTCTTTCCGCCGCTTCTTTGAGACGCTGGACCGCGAGCGCATCCTTCGAAATGTCGATGCCTTCCTGTTTTTTATATTCCTCTACTAAGTACTGCTGGATTTTTTTATCGAAGTCATCACCGCCGAGATGCGTGTCGCCGCCGGTCGCTTTCACTTCGACCGTGTCGTCGCCAACTTCGAGCACTGAAATATCGAATGTACCGCCGCCGAAATCGTAGACGACGATTTTCTCGTTCTTTTGTTTGTTCATGCCATACGCGAGCGCCGCCGCCGTCGGCTCGTTAAGAATTCTTCGTACTTTCAATCCCGCAATCTCGCCCGCGTTTTTCGTCGCCTGCCGCTCCGCATCGTCGAAATATGCCGGAACCGTGATGACCGCTTCCTCGACTTTTTCGCCGAGCTTCGCCTCGGCGTCCGCTTTTATTTTTGCGAGAATGAATGATGAAATTTCCTCCGGCGAATACCACTTGTCACCCATCTTCACTTCGACGCCGCCCGTTCGCGACCAGCCTGGATTTCGTACGGGAGCCACGCTTTATCTTTCTGCACCATCTCGTCGGTAAACTTTCTGCCTATTAAACGCTTCACAGAAAAAATCGTGTTCTTTGGGTTCGTTACCGACTGACGTTTCGCGAGCAACCCGACTAACCGCTCATTCGATTTCGAAACCGCGACAATGGACGGCGTCGTCCGATTGCCTTCGGCGTTTTCGAGAATTTTCGGCTCGCCGCCTTCCATGACGGCTACCGCTGAATTTGTAGTTCCAAGATCGATTCCTATAATTTTTGGCATGTTTTTGTAATTTAATAAATTTTTAATTTTTGCCTGCTATACCTGTCCCTTACTTAATATTACTCTCGCCGGGCGTAAAATCTTGTCTCCGAGGCGATATCCCGGCTCGACTTCCTCGACGATCGTGCCCTGCGGCCGCTCCGACACAACTTCCGTCATCGCTTCCGCAATCATCGGATCGAACTCATCCCCTGCTTTAACGCTCACCTTCTCCAACCCACGCTTCTTCAAAATATCCTCGATCTGCGAACGGATGAGATAAATGCCGCGCTCAACCGTTCCGGTTTTTTCCATCGTCCGCAGCGCCAGATCAAAATTATCGAGCACGCCGATTAAATCCTTAAGCAAATCCTCGCTCCCATACCGCGCAACATCTTCGAGATGCTTCATCTCCTCCTTTTTGTAATTGATGAAGTCCGCTTTCGTTCGCTGCCATCCGGCAAGATATTCATCGCGCTGCTTTTCCGTCTCCGCAAGCTTCGCCTCGAGCTCATTCGGCTCCGCGGCTTGCAACTTTTCTTCTGCTGAATTGTTTTGTGGTTCGTCCATGTTTTTAATATTTTTTTAATTATAAACTCCGGAAAATTTTAATAGTTTTTTTATAATCCATCCGCTTCGGGCCGATGGCAAAAATGGAAATGACAGTATCACCAACGCGATAATTGCCCCCGATGACGGATAAGTTTTCGCTGTCGGTCACGGGGCTTTTCTTGCCAATGAACACCTGCGGTTGATCGTTCATCTTCTCGCTCGCTTTCGGCATGCGCTCATCGATAGATTCAAAATCCCGAATCACCGAACGCATCTCGTCACGATCCTGAAAATTTAAGTTCTCGAACAGCGCTTCGAGCCCTGTTTTGTAAACTTCATCCGCCGCCATGTCCATCGCGACGCTCAACAACCCAAGCTCGGATGAAAGTTGGCTGAGCAAATCCGCATACTTGCGGTGCTCGAGCAGATCGCGCAAAGCCGTGCCGGTCCGATGTGACGCTGCGATCCGATCCGCCGCATGCGTCGTAAGTGCCCGCATCGCATAAAATTCGTAGCCGCGATCGGTCGGAATCCGCCCCGCCGAATGGTACGGTTGTTCGAGATACCCGCCATCTTCGAGCGCGTCAAGCTCCAAGCGAATCATCGCCGGCTTGATCCCGAACTCATACTTATTATAGAGCGAGCCCGAACTCACCGGCTCGCCGGTGTCGATAAATTCCTGGATGACTGCTTCGAGGATTTGTGACGCGCGGTCGTTCATAGTTTCGTTGGTCGTGCGCAATTTCGCACACGCCTCTTATTTTAGCGCGATTAGCACTCATGTCAAGAGATTGCCAAAGGGCACGCTGAGTAATAAAAATCGCCACCCTCATCGGATGGCGAATGGTTGCGAATCAATGCTCCTACTTAACACTTTCGTACGATCCCAACACTTTGTAGGGATAGGTGATCTTGAACAGCTCTCCGAGAGCAGCCTGAACGTTTTCCGCGTCGCGATCGCCTATGAAGTCCACGTAAAAGAGGTAATCCCAGGGCTTACCTACGATTGGTCGCGATGTGATTTTCGTCAGATTGATGGCTCGTGTCGCAAAGCACATCAGACACCGAACGATAGCTCCCGGTTCGTTTTTAACGCCAAAAACTATCGACATCTTGTCAGCTCGCCCCTGAAATTTTGCGCTCTCGCGAATGGCCCCTAGACCCAACAAAAAGAATCGAGTGTAGTTTTCGGCATGGTCGCCAATATTCTCGAAAAGAATCTTGGCACCGTACATCTGAGCTGCTTTCTTGCTCGCGATAGCAGCAACGTCAGTCCTGCCGCTTTCCATTATCCATTTCACACTGCCAGCGGTGTCATCGCTTGCGACGGCGTGAAATTGGTCAGCAAATAAGTCGGCATTCTCTCGCAAAAACTTGTGACACTGGAAGAGCGCCATTGGATGGGAGCGCACCTCGACGATCTTATGCTGACTCGTTCCCGGGCAAGAGATCAGGTTATGAACTATGCGGACGCTGGCCTCTCTCAGTATTGCGACAGAATATTCGGAGATCAGCTCATAATTTTCGATGCCATTTTCATGGACAGGCCCAATCAATGAGTTCTCTACTGGGATCACCGCTAGGCTAAGCCGGTCAGCGTAAAAAGTTAGATTAGCACTATGGAGATCCTTAAGCATCTCCCGGAAAGTTCTGAATGCTACAAGCTCGACATTATCGAAAGATGCCAGACCGTCCAGAAGTTGCCAAGCCGCAATCTCGCTGAACGCTCCAGGATCACCTTGATACCCTACCCTGATTTTAGCCATGATGGTCTCCTTAATTGTCTAGATCTGCTCACACCATAACAAAATGGCGCCGCTTATGCAACGGCGCCGATGAACCTCCTTACGAACCAATCTTGTATGTATAATGATTCGTCGGTCGCTTCACCGCACCACGTTTTTCGTAGAACCTGTTCGCTCGAACACGGTTGGGACCGAGACCACAAGACCAGTCGTCAATTAGTCAAAACCTTCGCGAAGGTTTTTGCGAGCGCCAACGGGTCGTGATAGAGGTATCCTTCCTTTGTTATGCCGATGAGCGGCACTTTCACGACCCGTGGATCGCTTTTTAGCTTCTGCGAAGATAACTTTATCTTCCGCTCCATCCGATACCGCAGCAATGACTCGCGCGGGATCGATGCCGTGTTGTATAAAATGATATCACAGGGTTTCCCGATTCGCGCCTCGATCTCGCGAACGAAATCTTCTGCGCGATATCCGTCGGTCTCCCCTTGCTTGGTCATAATGTTCAACACAACAATTATTTTTGCGTGCGAGCCTTTGAACGCTTGCTGCACTCCGCCCGGCAATAAAGTTGGCACAATGCTGGAATACAAATCACCGGGACAGACGATACAATAATCAGCGCCGCGGATCGCCGCGACTGCTTGTTTCGATATGCGAATTTTCGGCCGGAGATGTACGCCTTTGATCGCATGCACATCAGCCGACCAGAGCGGATTCTTAGCGAGATTATCGATATTAGTCTCGCCGCGAATCTCTCCGCCGAATGATAACCTCGCGCAAAGCTCTGCCCGATCGTGCGAAACCGGAATGATGCGATGCGGAAGAATTTCGCACATTCGGTACATGAGCGCGAGCGATTCATCGAATGGCACGCCGTTCGCCTGCGTGAGTCCAAGCAGCAAAATATTCTTCAGCGAATGCCCGTGCAGACAGCCGCTTTCGAATCTTCGTAACAATGCCCTCGCCAGTTTTTCATTCGGACATAATGCCGCAATGCATTTCGTAAGGTCGCCCAGATATCCCGGGCAGCCGTAATCCCGGGATAAAATTCCAGTGGATCCGCCCGAGTCAGTGCTCGGGCAGATCCCGGTGATTGTGATTTTGGATAGCAGTTTAAGCCCTTTGAGAACCTGGGCGTGACCGCCACCTCCGCCGATAGTGACGATGTTCATGCTGAATTTCCCCTTGCGCTTAATAGATGAAGATGATGCACCCTGAGCAGGGGTATCTCTGTCGCATCTATTATTATTTTTGCACTCTCATACCGAGCCGCCGTCAAAAGCTCCCCCGGAACTTTATTAAAATCTCGGTCGCGACACAGCGTTACTCTCGTGAAATCATTTTCTTGGTATGCCCTCTTCAATTGCTCACGGACGAAACCCAAAAGCTTTCCTTCGATTCCGACTTGATCAACCCCCTTCGTCGTAAACCCGCATTCGAGACAATGGCCGATAACAGATCCTCCTTCAACACTCACGAAAAGCAACGTAATCCGTTCCGGTTCCGGATATAATCCCCCGGTAATGCCCATCGCTTTTAATGTCTGGCCTTCCTCAAACATATACCGCCTCCTTTTTAAAAGTTCTTTCCTAATGGTAATGCGCTATAAATTTAGCAAAAGGTCTCTGTCATCAAATTCTTTGTCAATGAAATGTTTGACAGTTTCCGCTGCCGGCGTAAGATGCGATTATGATGAAAATTTTTGAAAAGTTGGGGTTTTCGGAGAATGAGGAAAAGGTCTACGTCCATTTGCTAAAAAATGGCGGGGCGTCGATACGGCAGATCGCTGGCGATACGGGCATTAATCGCGGGACGGTTTACGAAGCACTGAAGATGCTGACGGATCGCGGACTCGTCAGCCATTCCCAGAAAAAGCAGCGGCAGCAGTTTGTCGCGGAGGATCCGGCGGTCTTGAAGATGTTATTCAAGGAAGAGCGGACGCGGCTGGTCAGCATTCGAAAAGAGTTAACGAAATCTCTGCCAGCGCTCGAAACGCTTTATCAGACGAAACACGAGCAGCCGGTGATAAAAATCCATGAGGGACATACCGGAACAAAAATTATTCTCGAAGATGTTTTGAAAACGGTTGCGGATGAGCCAGTAAAAGAATATCGCGTGTACTCCGCTGCGAACATCCGCGAATATTTGTATTACAACTTTGCCAGCTTCTCGGAGCGACGGATAAAATTAAAAATCAAGGCAAAAGTCATCGCGATTGGCGCGGGAGGTGAAATCCGCGGACTCGACGAGCGGCGCTGGATAACATCAAAGCGTGGCGCACCGGCATACGTCATCATCTACGGCAAAAAAATGGCGATCATCTCGCTCGCCCAAGGCCGCCCGCATAGCGTCGTCATTGAAGATGCCGGCCTCGCTGAAACACAGAGGCTGGTGTTCGATTCGTTATGGGGGAAGCTAGAGGTCGAGGACGCACGCGGCCAGAGATAACTTTCTTGTGTGGTCATTTTTTTGACTTCTTCATCATCGCCCGCACCCCAACGCTCAGCGCGATCGAAACCGCGAGGATAACAACGAGCGCCCAGCGCGAATCGGCGACGAATGAATGGACGCCGAGGACGATCAGCCATTCGTATGCATACCAGAAGATGAGTTCACCGATGAACACATAGGCGACGGCTTCGGTGAGGGAAACCTCGAACCATGGGACAAAGATGGCAGAGACGGGAAAGACGAGCGGGACGAAGACGATCAGGCCGACGACTTTGCCGTATGTGCCGATGAACGCGGAGAAATCGTCGAGGCGTTTTTTGATCGAGGCCATCATTTTGTGGCGGCCGAATTTTTTCTCGATCCAAAGGCCGAGGTAATAGCCGATGATAATTTCGGCAATCGTAATCGTGCTGAAGAGCAATGTTATCAGTATGACGTTGTAGTGGCTTTGGTATGCTTGCAGCAAAATGACGCTCGATGAAATCGGTTCTTGGATGAAGAATGTCAGCGTGAGAAGGAGCCAGAGGTTCATGCTTGCATGTAGTATAACAAAAAAGGGCGGCCGCAGAGGGTCGCCTTGTATTTACCGAATGAGCACTTTATTTATACGCCGGCATGCCAAGCAGCCTGCTCACGGTAACGAACCGCAAGCCCTACTCCTTCGCTGCGATGATGATCGCGGGAAGAATGTTCACGGTGTCGTCCGGGCGGATCGAGGCGATATTGAGATCGTGGCCGTCGTGCAGCAGGATGATTTTTCCACCGCCGAGTTTACGTATCACTTCCCGTCGCTGAACATCGACGGGTTTGTGTACTCGCGAATGTGCCGATCCGACCACCGAGATCAGATCGAATTGCCGAAGCAATTCTTCCGTGCCGACATTTACAGCAAGTTCCGGCGATGGCCGGAAAAAACGAACATTCAAGCCGAGCTCATCCTCGATAGCCCAAATCGCATCTGTTATGTTCTTGCGCGATGCTTTTTCCCGCCAGAACTTAAAATTCCAAAATGCAAAGTTATCGGGTTGGGCGACATGCGCACCGACCTCGTGACCCTCCGCAATGATTTGATGAGCGACTTCCCGTAATCGTCGGATGTTCTCCGGAATCAAGAAAAATGTCGCTTTGATGGAGTAGCGCTGCAAGATGTCGAGAACCTGGGGCGTCGTCAGCGAAGGCCCATCATCGAACGTAAGCGCTATCTTGACCGAGTTCTTTTTACCTCGGCGATATCTTAACAGAAAAAACAGCTGAGATAAAAAGCGCATATGCGCCTCCTTTGTGAATCGGTGCGAGCTGGCGATATAATAGCAAAATCGATTGACGGGGTCAATTTGAAAAAAATGTCCTTCGCAAGCAAAGAATGTTAAATTTTAGTTATGGAGATCCGCTCTATAAAAACGACCTGCTGTATTGCCGGTGGAGGTCCTGCGGGGATCGTGCTGGGATATTTGCTTGCCCGCGCTGGGATCGAAGTTACCGTTCTCGAGATGTGGCCGGATTTTTTCCGGGATTTTCGCGGAGATACCATTCATCCTTCGACGATGGATATTCTTGCAGAACTCGGCCTGCTCGATGAATTTCTCAAACTGCCGCACAGCGAAATGACCCGCATGACTATGCATGTTGATGGCAAGACAATAACCGTGGCAAACCTCGAGCACGTTCCCGCTCGCTGCAAATTTATTGCCTTTATCCCGCAGTGGGATTTTTTGAATTTTATTTCGACAAAGGCCAGGGCATTTCCCTCATTCCATCTGATGATGGAAACCAAAACGACGGATCTCATCAAAGAGAACGGTCGCGTTGTCGGAGTTCGCGCAGAAGACAAGCAGGGAACATTTGAAATACGCGCGGATCTTGTCGTCGGAGCGGATGGACGCCATTCGACCGTGCGGGAAAAAGGAGGGTTCGTCGTCAAAGAGTTGGGCGTGCCGATCGACGTGCTCTGGTTTCGCATCGGCCGCAGCGACGCGGACGATAAACAGTCGCTCGGCTACTTGGAAAGCGGTCGCGGTCTCGTGATGCTCGACCGACACGATTACTGGCAATCCGGCCTCATCATACCGAAAGGCGGTTTTGATCCGATCAAGGCGGCTGGACTCGAAGCGTTCCGCAAATCGATAGCGAAAACTGCGCACCTGCCCGAATCGGCGGTAGCGGAAATAGATTCATGGGACAAGGTGAAATTGCTCTCGGTGTCGGTTGACCGAGTGGATCGCTGGGCCAAGGAAGGCGTGGTGGTGATCGGAGATGCCGCGCACGCGATGTCGCCGATAGGAGGGGTTGGAATTAACTACGCGATTCAGGATGCAGTGGCTGCGGCGAACATCTTGATCCCCGCTTTCCGGAGTGACAATACTTCACACGTCGCTACCCTCGCCGTGCTCGACAAGATTCAACAACGGCGCGAACGACCAACGCGCCGCATGCAAAACGTGCAAGTATATATTCAGAATCGCGTTTTCTCGCCGCTGCTCCGCGAAAAAGATCGCGCCACGGGTCCATGGTTCTTCAAATTGTTCGCTTGGTTCCCCGTTTTGCAACGCATACCGGGAAATATTATCGGCATGGGATTTCAGCCGGAGCACGTCGCGACTTCTGAAAACTTTGGCAATCGGTAAGCCGAAGTCCGGAAGATTATTTTAAAATCTGGTTAGATTCTGTGATGACTTTCTTTTTGACCTCTTCCCAGGACACGGGCTTTAGCATAACGGGCATTGGCTCGTTATCCGCGTTTTCAAAATAAGACAAGCTTTTCAAAATATGAAGTTTATTGAATTTTATGGCGGCGTATTTCTTTTCAAAAATTTCAAAAAGTTCTGGTAATCGATATTTTTCCAGCAAAAAATAAATATCAATGAAATCCTTTTTGCTTCCACGAGAAGATACAGCATCTAATTTCATGGCGGCAATATCACGTTCATCGAAGACGTGAAGTTCTCAAAGATTTTCTACTCATGCCTGCCTCCTAGCTGCAACGATTCTATATGATAAATATACTGTTGTCCATGTTTACTGAACCCCAGCTGGCGATAAAAGAAGTCATATAAAAATATAAGACCCCTGTACGCTGCAGCATACAGGGGTCGAAAAGCTGAAACCGAGGTTCGGGTTATAATTACTTAGATGAAAATCATCGCCTACATCCTCAATCTTCCCTGGACGCTCATCGGCTTATTGCTCGCATTAATTTCCATTCCTAAAAAAGTGCGCTTTATGAATGATGCGATCGTCTTTAACATCCGCAGCTTTTGGTGGACAAATCTTATCTGGTATATGAATGCGAAGCGAGTGCGCGGCACGACTAACGGTAATGTCGTTTTGCTTGGTCCACTTAAAGAAAAGAATGATCTGCATCACGAGCTCATTCACGTTCAGCAATATATGCGATGGCCGTTTGTTTATCCGTTTCTATATGCCGTCGAAGTTTTCAAACATGGCTCATCGCCTAGGAATAAATATGAGGAAGAGGCGTATCGGGGATCGGAGAGTGTTTATAGGGATGGGGCTTAAGTTCTATTAGTTAAAATAAAAAATGGCAGCCGAACGTTTTTTGGAACGTGGCTGCCAATGGTTATCCGCAACACGCGGCGGACTTATCTTTATCTGCGATCGAATTGTAATGCCCATTGCCGTAAATCGGCATAGTAGAGGCCCGAAACGGAGTGATCTCGCTTGAAAACGAGCGGCTGGACGGATGAGTCAGGAGAAAGATTACCCATTACGAATTCTTCTGGCAAAGCATTCTCCCAGGCCTCAAACTGTGGTTGGTAGCGTTCCCAAGCAATGTGGGTTCGGAGAGCGTCCGAGAAAGTGTGCAATGTTCTAACATCAATCATTTATTGACCTCGCTAAACTCAGTATAACAAAAAAAACCGCCAACAGCATTGCGCTGCGGGCGGGGAATCGAAGCGTTGTCTAGAATCGAATACGATCCAGTGAGGAAATGCCTTTGGGCGATATACGGCGAGTTCTCATTTCCATCATTCGTTTTTCTCTGCGAGAGAAAATCTGAATTTGCTGGATCAGCGTGCGCGCTGTTGTTGTCCAGTTGAGATTCCTAAACGCAGAGGCCGTATGCTCACCTACATTATTGCGGCTCACCTCTCCACTCCCATCCAGTGCGAACGCGAAATCGACATCTACTTCTGAAGTATGGAATCCAATGGTTCCATAATTGTGATCGCCGTATGGCATAAGACGCCGATGACCGGTGAAGATCCCGTAGTATGCATATTTTTCGCACCAACCAGACCGGTCTGCGTTACCACGCTCATACGCCAACAGTCCAAGATGATTCTGAGAAACGCCCTTTTTGAGGGCGATCAAAAATCTCTGAATGTCCTGCTGCGTCTCGATTTGAAATTGCTTCATACTGTCTGCCTCCTAGCTGGACATAGAATGCCATACATCAAGGCATTCGGCAAGCAAACCAAAAACCCGCCTTTCAGCGGGTCTTCGGGGGGGTCTTGGTAGCCCATAAGCCGGAGTCCGGAGAATGTTGACTTCAACTTGCGGCAAGTGTAGTATATAAATGTAATCACCACGAAGAAGACCCTTGTGCGCTTAGATGCGCACCGGGGGCTTTTTCTTTTTAGGGTCATCGCGCCATTCTAAAATCAAGCGCTGATCTTCGAGGTAGGCGATAGGGACTCCCGTCCGTTTCAACAAGATGGAACATTTGGCAGTTGGAGCTGGAGAAAAAATGGTTTCTATCCCCTCCTTCTCAGCTAACATTTTTACCAGGGGCGTGTAATCTCCATCGCTCGCCACGAGAACTGCCTTACTTAATTTACCCTCATAAAAATCTTTAGCAGCTTGCATAAGCAAATCAGAGTCGCAATTACCTTTGGTTTTCCCATCTTGATAAACAACGTCTTTGAAAACTAACGTAAAGCCGGATCCCTGTAGAAATGTATACATGTCTTTATGCTTTGGAATAAATCCGATAAATAGATATGCCTGTTTAATTGCATATTTATCCGATAACCAAATGCGAAATTTTTTGTAATCTAATTTCCATCCCAAATGATTTTTGAGAGATTTATCCAAATTAGCAGAATCAATATAGGCGATATTAATTTTCTTTTCTTCATTCATTTGCATATTTTATCATAAAAGTAATGGCCTGAAAATCCGTAGGCCAAAAAAATAAAATCCCCGCCGGCAGCATAGTGCTACAGGCGGGGTGAATCTGAAATTTTCTTCATTTATCCTTATCGCGCGGTCCGAACAACCCGATGTAGTTGCATTCTGTCTTTGGACAATAATAGCCAAAAGGAGAATCGCGCCATCCCTCGGGTGGATTACCTTTATCGTCGAGTGTTGCTTCCGTCCCACAGTTGGGACATTTTATGATCTCGCCTGCTTGTGCCATAATCACCCCTCGTTAAACACTGACTAATTTCCGCAAAACTTGGGACTCCAAATCGTCGGCCGCAACTTGCGCAGCTGCTTGGCGATCTCTTTCTAGCCGATCATCCACCGCTCGTGAAACTCTCGCGAGGACTTTTGTGAATCCCTTAGCTGGACGAAATGCTAATTTTCTTTCACTCGGAACACGTTCTGTCGTTGCAACCTTTTTTGTCATCGTCAATCTCCTGAAATCATTTTACCATGCCCCACCAAAAACCCACCATTGCTGGCGGGGTCGGGTGAAATCTTGGTGATGAAAAGCCCCGCGAACTACATGCGGGGCCTTGATGACTGCAGTTGCGGGGTGAACTTACACTAACCGAAAACGCTTTCTTCGTGAAAATCTTGGCAATAAAAAAGGCAAACAGTTTTATTCAAATACAAATTCAGGTAGCACGCCGTATCCAAGACCAACAAAGCCGAGCCAAACGATTTCCTCTAATGGAACGCCATGAAGATAGATGCCCCAGAGATTTTGCGTTAGCCACCACGCCGGAACGATGTTTGGGAAAAAGAAAAGCAACACGTTAAATCCATAAAAGGCGAGGATACAGCCGTATACGAAATTAAACAACGAAATCTTTATTAGGTTCGGATGTGTTATCCACGCATAGATAGCGACGGGCACTTGCCCGAGGAATATCCCGTCAAAAGATTTCAAGCCGAGCGCTATCGCAAGAAAGAATACTACCAAAGAGGATGCCAAAACGATTGCCAGTCTGCTGACATTTATTCTCTGTCCAATGTCTACCTTGAAAAGAAGCGGATAGAGAAAAAACAACGCTCCTCCTAACAGGAAAATGTATAACAGTTCTTCTAGAACGAATTGCAGCGGGGAAATTGTCGCTAGAGGATTCCAGTAGTTTTTCAAAAAGCCAAGCCATTCAGTAAGTGGCCCGCCGACAGCAAAGATAAGCCCGAGAATAATTATTGGCTTTCTGAAGTCTTTGCGAGCAATGAAAAACAAAAGCCAGAGTGGTAGGAATGCCAATGCCCAAATCAAGTATGCATAGCTGTACATTTACGTAGATAATAACACAAAAGCCCCGAATTAACGGAGCTTTCACGTGGAAATCTTGGCAATCCATAAGCCGGATTCTGTCGTCCGGTCGCGATCATTCCGAATCGCAACCGGCGTGGCGGTCATTTCTCTGGGTCCTTGATTACTCGCGGACTCGTGCGGCACTCCCATTCGCGCGCCCGCAGCGATGTTACTCGCGCGAACGCACCGTGGGCACGACCTTGCACTCAGTAAGGAATTTTGCCGTTTCACCTCCACTTTGTTGTCCCTAGCGTGGAGTTAAGCCATATGCCTTTCAGCATGTTGGGATGTGGCCTTCGCAACCCTTTCGGATCGCGACGTCTCTGATCGCACCTCTCACCTTTCGGCGGCAGGTCATTAGCCTGTACCTTTGCTTTGCAGCGAGTGTCCGGACTTTCCTCTCGTTTGCCCTATTGCTTTCGCAACACGCGAACGAGCGATCGCCTGGATTGCCACTTGCTATAATAGCATATTTATCGTAAAAATCAATGATGCAGAACGAAATTGATATCCTCGCTAAAAAAATCTGGGACTACCACCATATGAACCAGAAACTTGAAAAAGCTAACGCGATTTTTGTTCTTGGCAGTTATGATCTGCGGGTCGCTGAATATGGGGCAAAACTTCTCCTTGATGGTTGGGCGCCACTCATTATTTTTTCCGGCAAGGAAGGTATTGTAGCTAATACCGGCCAAATGACTTCTGCTCTTTGGGGGAAATCCGAAGCTGAAGCATTTGCTGATGTCGCAATTAAAGCTGGTGTACCAAAAGATAAAATCATTATAGAAAACCAATCCACCAATACCAGCGAGAATGTATTATTTACGAAAAAACTTTTGGAACAGATGGGGCTGAATATGCAAAAATTTATTTTAGTCCAAAAACCTTATATGGAACGTCGAACTTATGCAACCTTCAAAAAGAATTGGCCAGAAAAAGACGCCATCGTCACTTCACCCCCAATTTCATATGAAAATTATCCCTACACATTAAAACCGCGAGATGCAGTTATCAATAGCGTTGTTGGCGATTTGCAACGGTTAAAAGTTTACGGTGAACGCGGCTATTCCTTGCCGCAAGATATTCCGGAAGATGTTTGGGATGCCTATGAAAAACTTGTTGCTCTGGGATACGATAAGAATTTGGTAAAAACCATAAAATGAAAATCCTCGCTATCGAAACCAGTTGTGACGAAACCGGGCTCGCTATTCTCGACGCTTCCGGTGGATTATCAAAACTCTCCGGGCCTAAAATTCGCGTTGTAAAAAATATTGTTTCATCGCAGATCGCGATCCATCGCCCGTTCGGCGGCGTCGTTCCCAATCTCGCGAAACGTGAGCATCTGAAGAATTTGCCGATACTTTTCGAGCAGGTGAAAAAATATATGCCGTCGATCGACCTCATTACGGTAACCGTCGGCCCCGGCCTCGAACCGGCGCTCTGGACCGGTATCAACTTCGCCGAGCAACTTGCGACCGAGTACAAGAAACCGCTCGTCGGCGCGAATCATCTCGAAGGGCATCTGTATAGTCCACTTTTGTCACCGCGTGCGGAAATATCTTTTCCTGCGATCGCGCTGATTGTCAGTGGCGGGCATACGCTGTTGCTGCGCGTTGAATCGCTTTCGAAGTGGGCGCGGCTCGGCGAAACGCGCGATGATGCTGCGGGCGAAGCATTCGACAAGGTTGCACGCATGCTCGAACTCCCCTATCCAGGTGGACCTGAGATTGAAAAACTCGCAGCGGTGCAAGCGAAAAATAAATTGGCGACGAATGGGACGATTACGTTCCCGCGGCCGATGTTGCGCGACAAGAACTTTGATTTCAGTTTTTCTGGTTTGAAAACGGCTGTCCTTTACTATCATCGCGACAACCCGAAAGCGAGCAAACAAGATATTGCCGCAAGTTTTCAAGCTGCAGCGATTGATGTCTTGGTTGCGAAAACAATTCGGGCGGCGAATGAAATTATCAAAGGCAAAAAGGCGCAATCGATAATCCTCTGCGGTGGCGTCGCAGCGAACAAAGCGCTTCGCGCCCGCCTCGCGAAAGAATCTCGCAAAATCGGCGCGAAATTCCTCGTACCGGATTTCAAATATAATCTCGACAATGGCGCGATGATTGGTGTAGCTGGATATTTCGCGTATTTGCGCAAGAAAAAATATCCGATGCGTGCGGATGGCGGGATGGAGATATAGGTAAGATATAAAAAGGCCCGCCCGATAATCAAGGCGAGCCAACTTCTTCGAAAGGCAAACGGTCGATCTCTCTCCTGGCGAGATCGCTGTAGCGGACAAATTTCTTGCCATACGGATGTGTTTCCGCGAAAAGATCATCTGCCTGCTCGAAAAGTGGCACAATCGCACGCCATTTTTCCGACGTCATGAACGGATCATTCCGCAGCTCGTGAAAGATCTCACCGGTATTGCACCAATAGTGCATTGCCTGCAACTCTCGCTTCCCCCTGCGACACTCCTTGTAGAGGAAAACATATCCCGCCATCGCTACCAAAAGAAAAATCGCCATTCCCATCCTCCATCTATTCAGATGAAAGCATATCTCCCGGGAGAATTCAAATCCTTAAGCCCGCCCCTTCACCAACCTCGGATAAATCTTGAGCAATGCGAAAAGCAACGCGAGGATGAGCGGGCCGATGAGGAAACCGATGGGGCCGAAGAGGCCGAGACCACCGAGGACGCTGAGCAGGATGAGGTATGGCGGGAGGTTCAGACCACGGCGGATGAAGCGCGGCGTTAACAAATTGTAAATCAAGTTCACGAAGACAATGCTCCAGATCGCGAGACCGACGGCGGCGATGGTTTGGCCGGTCAGAAATAGATAGCCGACGGCGGGAACGGCGACGAGCCACGTGCCGAGAATCGGAATGACGGACACCGGGATTGCGAGCGCACCCCAGAACGTCGGATCGGGAATTTGGAAGATGAACATGCCGATGCCGAGGACGATGCCCTGGATGACGGCGACGAGGAGCGTTCCTTTAATGACGGAGCTTGCGACCGCTTCCATTTCGGCGATGATCTCTTCGGTGTATTTCGGCGAGAGTGGCAATGTGCCGACGAGCCATTTTGCGAGGCGTTCGCCATCTTTTAGGAAATAGAATAGGCCAAGCAGCGTGAGGAATGCTGTGAAAAATATTTGTGCGATGCCGGAGAAGAGTGCGCCGAAATTTTGGAGGAGCCAATTTAATCCTTGTTGGGCGTATGCGTTAAGATCAATCTGCGTGCCGTTGATAATGAAACTGAAACCGCCGTGGGCCGTTATCGACGCGTACAGTCCGGTCGCTTCGCCGAACATCCGTACGCCGAAGAATGCGAGCGGGATGAAGATGATCAGCGCGACGATGGCGACGACGAGTGATGCGGCGAGCGATTCGTACCTTAGCCCTGCGACAAATTTTTTATAGACCGGCTGGAAAAGGTATGCGAGCGTTCCGGCGAGCACGAGGACGCCGATGTACGGCGCGAGGATCAACCATGAAACGAAAATCGCGATCGCTAGCAAGATGACGAAGAACCACGTTTCCGAGCGGCGGGAGTCCATGCATTAATTTTACACTATTCCACTTTCTTCTTGCTCAACTCCCTAATCTCGTCGCGCAAAATCGCTGCCAACTCGAAGTCGAGATGCTTTGATGCGGCTTTCATTTCGCGCTCTTTGTCGGCGATCAGTTTCGCAATTGCAGTTTTTGTCTTCGGAACTGGCTTGGCTTCGAGTGCGAGGATTGCGTCGACATTCGGCAAAATGTCGGTTATCGCCTTCTGGATGGTTCGCGGTGTAATGTTGTGTTCTTTATTATACGCGACCTGACGAGCGCGCCGACGGTCGGTTTCTTTTATCGCACGCTCGATCGAACCGGTAATATTATCGGCATACATCAACACTTCACCTTCAACGTTGCGCGCGGCGCGGCCGATCGTTTGGATCAAAGAAACTTCGCTGCGGAGAAATCCTTCCTTATCGGCGTCAAGAATGGCGACAAGTGAAACTTCCGGCAAATCGAGACCTTCGCGCAATAAGTTAACGCCGACGAGCACTTCGATCTTGCCGCGCCGGAGCTCGGTCAAAATCCTGATGCGATCCATCGTTTTCACGTCGCTGTGCAGATAATTCACTTTGACACCACGCTCTTCGAGATATGCCGACAAATCTTCTGCCATCCGCTTTGTCAGCGTTGTCACCAAAACACGTTCGCCAATTTTATTCCCATCCTTATCTCTCTTATTCACGCGCGCTTCAATCCGTGGGATCAAATCTTCAACCTGGCCACGCGCGGGCCGGATCGTGATCTTCGGATCGACGAGGCCGGTCGGACGAATGATCTGCTCACGACCGCTCTGGCCTCACTCTCAGCTTTCTCATACGGCCCCGGCGTCGCCGATGTATAAATCGTCTGCCCGATTCGATTTATGAACTCCGCAAACCGGAGCGGCCGATTATCCGCAGCCGACGGCAATCGGAAGCCATATTCGATCAATGTTTTCTTTCGCGCCGCATCGCCGTTGAACATGCCCTGCAACTGCGGAATGGTCATGTGCGACTCGTCGATGACGGTCAAAAAATCCGGTTTGCCGTCGGCGCTATGCGGGAAATAATTCAACAACGTATCCGGCGGTTCGCCTGCGGCGCGACCAGAAAGATGGCGCGAATAATTCTCGATGCCATGGCAGTAACCGACCTCGCGCATCATCGCAAGATCGAACTTCGTCCGCCGCTCGAGCCGCTCGGCTTCGAGGAATTTCTTTTCCTCTTCGAATTTTTTTAATTGAATTTTAAGTTCTTCCTGGATGAGCTTGATCGCACGTTCGCGCGCGGGCGCTTCCGTTATAAAATGTTTTGCCGGTGCGAAAATAACGTCGGCTATTTGTGGCGTTTTTCCCGGGCGGAAACCCGACGACCGGATCGTATTCATAGATTGCGCGAACGACGCCGCTCGACGACTTCGAAGTTATAGATGATTTCGCGGTCGGCGGGCATAATTTCCCAATTTTCGCCGCGTAAACGGTACGTCGCGCGCTTGAGATCGGCGGTCGTTCGGGTAAATTGCAACTCGACGAGCTTTCGCGAGAAATCTTTACGTTCGATGCGGTCGCCGACTTTAAAATGGAAAATGTTTTTTTGGTACACTTCTGGCGCGCCTAAACCGTAGATACACGAAACCGATGCGACGACGATGACGTCTCTGCGAGTCAGGAGTGCCGTTGTTGCCGCGTGGCGCAACTTGTCGATCTCATCATTAATCAATGCTTCTTTGTCGATGAATGTGTCGCTCGAGGGAATGTACGCTTCCGGCTGATAGTAGTCGTAGTACGAAACAAAATAGTTGACTGAATTTTTTGGAAATAATTCGCGGAATTCATTCGCAAGCTGGGCGGCGAGGGTCTTGTTATGCGCGATGACGAGGGTCGGTTTTTGGACTTCCATGATGATGTTTGCTGCCGTGAAAGTTTTGCCGCTGCCCGTAACACCAAGCAACGTCTGATCCCGCATCCCGGCGCGCAAACCAGAAACCAGCGACTTAATCGCTTTCGGCTGATCCCCTGCGGGCTTGTTGTTCGAGATGAGTTCGAAGTTTGGCATGGGTGAAATAATAACTATAGATGCAGAATGTCCCTCGAGCTTGCGCCCTAAGGGTTGTTCATCCGTATCTTTAGTGTAAAACAAATACGAAAAATAAAAAAGAGGCGAGCAGAACGGACGCCTCTAATCTGCTTCCGATTTCCCCCGCTCAGGAGACAGCGCTATGCGAATTTCCGCTTCGGTAAAGGGAACCGAGACATCTTTCCCATGAACTCGCGACAGATGCGTCCACCATCCGATCCGAAATGCCTCGCCACATCGCCAATATTTCGCTTCTTCTTTTGCACTTAAATGTAATGTCTCTATACCGATTGCAGCTGATCTCATCCCAAGACGAAACCAACCGTTACCTATTTCTATCCAAGAAAGACCAACGCTCTTTCCATCAGTAAGTTGAAGCTTCATTATAAACTCCTTGCACTTCTAACTATAGGATAGCGGATTTGACATAAAAATCAATTGGATTATTATTGAACTATGCCTGCGGAACGGCAGGTTCGTCAGAAACACTGGCTTCGGCCTCCGACGGTTGACACAAAGATTGCAAATCCCCTCCTGCCGAGGGGTTTTGCTTTTCCATGGTCAAATCTAATAATTCCCCTATTCTTTTCTTCATATCAACGAAGTCCGCTTCCGAAATGATTGCCATTTTCTGGAATAAACGCCTACGGTCAATCGCCCGGAGTTGCAAAAATGATGCGAATGATCGGCGGCCAGCGATTTCAATCAGATAATAATGCTTATATGCCTTCTCGGTGCTCGTTAGCGGCACACCCCAGAACATGTCGCGGTTAAACTTCTTAAGAATGACTACTGGCCTAAGGAATTTTTCATGTTTTCCGTCTTCCTCATGCCCGATATTTGCGCCAAGTGAAACAAGCCAAACTTCACGTTCATTGAAGTCAGGAGTGTTATTACGATCCTCCAGCTGACTCTTATATCCATGCCACTGCATGAAATCTTTTGCCATGCAGGCATTTTACCAAAAACACCATTAAAAAATTCTAAAGAAAATTTGCCAACAAAATGCCCCTTTTGCTGCCCGCAAACACGCTAAGCTACGACGTAATCTCCGCAATGTCGCTCGCAAAGCCCTGCGCACGGTCGACGACGGCCTCGCCGTATGTCCAGAGATAGCTCTTCCAATGGCTGCCGGCGTAATACTTTGCGGCGACGCAGCGCTCGATGTCGAGCTGTGCGGTGTAGACGGTTTTGCAACCCGTCTGTGCATCTTTCAAATATAAAGCGGTTGCGACGAATGCGTCCGAGTTGTTCCACGGCGACGCCGGATTATTGCCCGTGACGGCGCTGACCGCGGTCGAATATAAATTCCAGGTCGACGGCTCGAACTGCGCCGGGCCCATCGCGCCGCCGTACGCGCCATCCGAGTTCGCGCAGGAAACAAGCATCGTGTTCGGATCGAGCCCAAGCTGTTTTGTCAGCGCGAGGAATAACGGGATATTCGTCGGACTCATCGCCGTCTTATAATTGCACTGCCCGACATTCTGCCCGAGCGCCGACTCGCGATCCAACACAGCGAGGATCAACGCATCGTTGACGCCACTCGCGTTCGAGGCGAACGATGCATATTGATATGCCTGTTGGAATGTCAGCTGGCCGCCGCCGATCAATTGGAAAATGCGGTCGCGAATCTGTGCTGCGGTCGCCTGCGTCTGCGTCAACAACTGCTGGTACTTCGACTGCTGCCCTTTCGTCTCCGTCAGCAACGTCTGTTTTTGCTGCTGCGTCGCCGTAATCGCTGCCGCCTGCGCCGCCTGATACGCCTGTGCGCTCGCCGCATCCGACTTTGAAGCCGCAAGATCCTGTTCATTATTCTGCAACTGCGTCTGTAGATCCACTGTCTGCTGGACCGCTATGCGCAAATTGTCCTGCAGCAAAGAAATATTCTGCGAATCGCTCCAGACGTCGGAGAGCTGCGGGTTTTGCAAAAACGATTCCAGCAAATTCGTCTGATCATTTTCATACACATCCTGGAGCAACGAACCGATCGCCGCCTTTTTGCTCACGATATCCGACTGCGTATCCGCTATATCCGATTCTGTCTGCGTCATCTGGCCGTTGATTTGCGCAAGCGTAAGGTTGATCGCCTGGATCTGCAAATTTGTTTTCGCGATCTGGGCGTTGAGCGATGAAATTTGCCCGCTGAGCGTACTGCCCTGTTGCTCGTAGCTCGTAATCTGTCCTTGATACTGGTCGATCTGCTGGTTCAATTGGTCGAGCTGGGCTTGCAGTGCCGCTTGCTGTGCAGCGATATTCGTCGAAGTCGCGACAGCCGTCGAACCGCTCACCGTCGCATCCGTACTCCCGGCAGTATTCGTACCCGTGCCGGTTGACGTCGTGCCAGTCGTATCACCGACAGCTTTCGTCAGCAGCGCGGTTGTCGGCGCCGTTGCCGAACCGAAAACCAAAAATGCCGCCGCGCCGGCGGCGATGGCATATTTTAAAAATTTGGTTACGGGGATGCGAAAAATTTTTCGGTCGGCAAGATTTACCCGAGCCGGTAGATGGCTGAAAACATCAATGCGTTTCCGTGGTGAAATGTCGCCAAAAATCTTCGGTTTCAAAAGCCGTTTCATGTTTGCATATTTATTATAACATCGAAAACGATAAGTGGTTACACCAAGAAAGAAGCAAAAAGGACGAATCGGTTCTTACCGCTCTTCGTCTTTTTTGCTTCTTTCTTGGTCGTATTTACTTGTCAGTTTCCGAGCTTTCCTTTTGGGCGGCACGCTCGGCTTTCTTTTCTTCGCTCTCTACTTTAACATCGGCGACGTCAACAGCCGGTGTTTCGACAACTTCTTCCACGGCCGGCGGCGTTGCGGTCGCGACGGCGGTTTCGGGATCAACCAAAATTTCAACACCCTTCGGAATGACGATATCGCGAACATAGATACTCTGGTTCAGTTCGGTGAGTGTCGAAAGGTCGACGGTCAAACTATGCGGCAAGTTTGCCGGCAACGCTTCGACTTCGATCTCGGCCATTGACCTGTTGATGACCGCGCCGAACGCTTTGATCGCCGGTGCTTCGCCGATGAATTCGACCGGCACTTTTGCCGTAATTTTTTCATCCATGCGTACCTGGTAGAAATCGATGTGCTCGATATCGCCCGTCAGGTAATCGCGCTTGACTTCATGGATGATCGCCGGATGTTTTTCCGCGCCGGTTTTCTCGGTTGCGCTCGCTAAAACGAGCGTGACAACCGTCGAGGTGCCCGCTTCTTTTAATACCTTGCTGAAATCTTTAGCTGGTACGGTTAAGTGTAGGTTCTTGAAGCCGTGGCCATACAGTTCGGCCGGCACCAAGCCCTCACGCCGCAAAGCGCGCACTTTTTTGCCCACAATTTCGCGTGTTTTGACTGATAAGTCCATGGGAGAGATTGTAACACGGTCGCGGGGAAATGCAAACTATCATGCCACGGCTAATTTGCTATACTTAATGCATGCCTACAAATCATAACGGCGGTGCAGAACATCAGCACGCGGTAAAGGTCGGCAGCCAGAATATTATGGCGATTTTCGCCTATCTCTGGATTCTCATCATCATCCCATTTCTTACCAACTCGAAGGATGATGCGTTCGTAAAATATCATTTGAAACAAGGTCTCGCCTTGCTCATTTTTGAAGCCATCGGTTGGGTGCTCGGTTGGTTCCTCGTTTTCATCCCCTTCCTCGGTTGGCTCATCATGATGCTATGGTGGCTCGCGGCATTGGTTTTGACCATCGTCGGTGTCGTCAACGTTTTGAATGGAGTCGAGAAAGAACTGCCGTTTATCGGACACTTCGGAAAAAACTTCAAATTCTAGAGCAAACAGAAAGAGAAAGAAAAAACCGAGAAGCGGTCAGAACCGACTCGGTTTTTTCTTTCTCTTTCTGTTTGCTATAGATTGTTGAAGAGTTTCAAGCGGTCAACGACTGTTCTCTTCACTCCTTCGACGCTCGGTGCCATCAATTTATATGGCGCGATTTCGTTGGGATCTTTTAATCCTTCTTCTATGCCGCGGCGCCAGGCAAGGCGTAGCTCACTTGAAACATGGACGATAGTCATGCCTGCTTTTACGGCTGCGGCGAAATCCTCGTCGGCGGTGCCGGATCCGCCGTGGAGCGTCATCCAGCCGCCGAGGCCGGCGTCGGTTAATGCTTTTTTAATCTCGGCGATGCGCTCGATATTGAGGTGCTTGTGTTCCGTGCCGGCTGCCATCGCGGCGAGCAAACCGTGCATGTTGCCGACCGCGGGTGCGACGACGTCGATGCCTGTTTCGCGGACGAACCGGACGGCTTCTTCGGGTGTTGAAAGAATGAGCTCGGGTTTCTCTTTGATGATCTCCGATCCGGAACCGATGAAACCGATCTCGCCTTCAATGACGGTTCCTTCGTTTATGCCGCGAACGATTTTTACGGCTTCGAGTGTTTGCTTCAGATTTTCATCGAACGACGGCAAGCCGGAGCCATCGAATAAAATTTCATCAAACCCCGCCTCCGCCGCTTCGCGCACTTTGTCGAGTGAGTGCGTGTGGTCGGCATTCAAGAAGATCGGATAATTGTATTGCTCGCGGATGCTGCGGATGAGCGCGACACATTGGCGGACGCCGATGAACTCGCGCTCGCCTTCCGAAGCGCCGATCAGGATCGGTAACGGCTGCCCACTGGTTTTCGATAATTCCCGTGTCGCTTCCCAAATTCCTTTCAGCGTCCCAAGCTCGGAAATATTAAAATGTCCGACCGCCACGTGGCGAGCATCGGCATCGGCGAGGATTTCGCGGAGGGTTTTCATGGACTTAGTTTTAATTAGTAAAGGTAAAATTTTTCAAAATAGAATCGAAATCACTAAAGCCTTGTTTGTCTGAAAAGTCGGGATAATAATTTGTGCTGCCATATCCTATTTGATATACGATACCATTATGAAATATTATCGCTAAGGGTTGATTGCCGCTCGTATCAGGAGGGAGAAAAGATACTATTTCGTATCCAGGAATATTGCCTATCATTATTGGAACCGTAAGCTGACCCCGCGGGCCATTATTTGCAAGATATTGATTAATATTGAATGTACTGGAAGAAGTGTAAGGAGCAGCTGCAACGACGATGGCAAAGCCACTAGTTGCTACAGGCGAGCCGACAGGAACTGCCCCGCCAATAGCAACTCCGTTCGGAGCACTTTCTATGTCAAGAAATATGCCAGCTTGAATATCTCCTGAATCGATACTCTGCGGATAAAGATCGTTAGGATATTTTATTGTGAGGCCATATTGCGCGTTCTGATATATTTTCCAAGCAGCTGTAGTCGTGGCGATATTTTGCGTGGTAGTCACCGAAGTTGTTGCCGAGCTAGAAGACTGCGGCGTGATCGGATTTGATATAGCAGAAAGCGAAGGTGTACTCTGCCGTGATGTAAAATACCAAATCACTGCACCGGCAACAATGATAAGCGCGATAACCATAATAACGAACACTGGTGAAAATCCTTTACGATTTTGCATGAGGCGGTTTATTAAAAATTTACATCTTCTTCGCCACGTACTTTTTCGGCGCCTTTTTCAACCACGCGGTCAGCGCGGGCTTCGTTAATAATCCAGTCTGTGCGCCGAAGAACTGCACGACGTGCATGGATTCGATTGGCGCCCAACGGAGTGCTTCGTGGATTGGCATGCCGTAAATTAGCGCGCAGAGGAAACCGGTCGAGAACGCATCGCCGGCGCCGGTGCGCGAGATGGGCGGTTTCGGGTCGGGGTATGGCGGCATGAACCAACTTTGCACGCCGTCGGATGCGTACGCACCATCGGGACCATCCGTTATGCAAACGATTTTTGGGCCGAGCGCGTGCAAAGCAGAGAATAATTCCGGAATTGGCGTCCCCTCTTTTTTATCGGCGACGAGCTCGGCTTCTTCGCGGTTCAAAAACAAGACGTATGTATGTTTATAAATTTCGCGCAGCCGCTTTGCGCCGAACTTCAGCTGGAACGTGCCCGGGTTGAAACCCATACGGACGCCGGGGTGGCGTTTCAGATAATCCGCAATCTTATCATGCAGCGGCAGCGCATGCTCACCGATCGACGAAAAATATAGCCAGTCGGTTTTGTGATCGAGCTTCCGCGGATCGTAATATTCATAATCCTGATGTTTGATCAAAATCACGCGCTCGGGGCCGTAGTTCAGGACGAAATGGTAATTCGTCGGAAGCGAGCGGTTGACTATCACAAATTCGGAGCTCACGCGCTCCTTTTTATAATAGTCGAGGATCTGCTTGCCATACGTGTCGCCGCCGATCGACGAGATGATGCCGGTTTTCAGGCCGAGGCGCGATGCGCCGACTATAACGTTCGAGGAATTGCCGACCGCGGTTGCGACGACGAGCGACTCATACGGCACCTTCGTCGCGAACGGCATCGAGAGCGTCGCGTTCTCGTGCTTTTTATCCCAACTGACCGACGCCTGATCTTTCTCGAGCGTAATGAACGCATCCATTACTACGTCGCCGATCGCTATTACATCGTATTTCTTTGCCATGAGGAAATTATAGCATATACTATTGAGTATTATGAACATAGAACAGCGAACGGTGGAGCGAGGCGATGAGATAGAAGATTTATCTATCGAAGATTTACGGGTGCGCTATCGGGAATTAAAAGCAGAGAATGATCGCCTCAGAGAAGAGGCAACGATAGACCCATTAACCGGCGTTTATAATCGGCGAGGGCTTCGAGATATCGCAGGCAAACTATTCCCAAAGCGACGAGCGGAAAATGAGCAAAGAACCGAGTCCAAGCACAAGGCAAATGCTGTTTTAATTCTCGACCTCGATAATTTTAAAATTGTAAATGACACCTACGGCCATCTCGCGGGCGACCAAGTATTACAAGCGGTCGTCGCTTATCTCAAGAAGAATATTCGCCCAGAAGATATCATCGCTCGTTATGGTGGAGAAGAGTTCGTTGTTATTTTTAGAAATGCAGACGCGCAGGATATCATTAATAAATTCTACGATGAGGACCGCGCAGATATTCGCATTCCCGTTGAAATCAACGGTGAGAAAATGAACGTTACGGTTAGTGGTGGAGTTACCGACTGGATAGAAGGAGAAGACATAAAAGATGCAATCGATAGAGCCGACAAGACGTTATATCAGGCGAAAGAATCCGGCAGGGATCGGATCGAAAAAACAGAGCCGACAGGTTGACGCGTTCTATTTCCTCTTTAATACTTTTTTAACGGCATGTTTGATGTCAGCCGGCATCATCCCGTATTTTTCGAGCAATTGCTCCGGTGCGCCAGATTCGCCAAACGTGTTTTGCATGCCGATGAACTCGATGGGGGTTGGTTCGTTGCGCGCGAGGCATTCTGCGATTGCACCGCCGAGGCCGCCTTGGACCTGATGTTCTTCGACAGTTACGACCGCGCCGGTTTTTTTCGCGAGTTCTATAATTTTCTTTTCATCGAGTGGCTTGATCGTGTGGCAGTTTAAAACGATGGCACTGATTTTTTCTTTTTCGAGTTCCCGCGCGGCGACGAGTGCGTTATAGACGAGACCGCCGCAGGCGATAATCAGGACATCCGGCTTTTTGCTTTCCCAAAAGATCTCCGCTTTGCCCGGCGCGAATGGCGTTTCCGCGGTCGTCATCACCGGCGTCTTCTCGCGCTGGAACCGCAAGTAGATTGGACCGACAATCTGCGCCGCCGCGAGCGTCGCCTTCTCCGCCTCGACGGCGTCGCAAGGAACAATCACGCGCATGTTCGGCATCGCGCGCATGATCGCGATATCCTCCGTCGCCTGATGCGTCGCACCATCCGGCCCGACGGAAATCCCCGCGTGATGCCCCGCGATCTTCACGTTCGCATCATTGTATGCAATCGTCGTCCGGATCTGCTCCCAATTCCGGCCCGGCGAAAACGTCGCGTAACTTGCGATGAATGGAATTTTATTCGTGACCGCCATCCCCGCCGCAACTGTCGCCATGTTCTGTTCCGCGACGCCCACTTCGACGTACCGCTCCGGGAATTTTTTCGCAAATGCTTCGACGCGTGTCGACTCAGTTAAGTCAGCGCAAAGTGCAACAACGTTCGCGTTCGCTTCGCCTGCTTTCACCAAGCCCGTTCCGTAACCGTCGCGGGTTGGCTTTTGGTCGGCTGGGTCGGCGGCGAATAAGTTCGGATTCAGTTTTGCGGAGGGGTTGAGCATTCTATTATTCTAACACAGAAAATGTAGATAGCATTCCATCAAAAATATTCTTCGTCGCCAACGCAGATCCAAAATCAAAAATTTTATCACCGTCGAAGACGTAAGCGATCGCAGCAGATCCGTCACCTCCATCCATACATGAATCCGTAGTCGTATATTCGTCGCCTACCTGCCCAGAAAGCGCGGTCCAATGACCACTCACAATGCTGGAACAATTAGTACTCGTGCTGGTAGGTAAACTCCAATCAATGGTCGTAGTGGAAGCGTCATAGATGATCAGTTGTATTACATACTCATTAGCTGGATATCCAGTTTGATCATATTGATCTTGTGGATAAGGATAATTTGACCAAGCCGTGTCGCCTCCCGCTAAGTCATCAGGTCCACCGCCTCGTACCGTTATAGCTAAATTAGATGTACTGGTATTGATATACCAATTGTTTGGATACTTTATTTGATATCCGTAGGTGGTATTTATATAAGTTTTCCATCCTGAAGTATCAATCGCCGTCGAACTGGCCTGCGTCCCAACCCCCGGACACGCCGCGAACTGGCAGTCCGGGCCGTTGCGGCCGACATAGCTGCCGTCGGGGCATTGTTTTGCTTCGGCAGTGCAGGCGACGCCGGCAGGAGCGGCGGCATGTTCACGTGCGACGAAGTACCAGCCGACCGCGCCGGCAATGACGACGAGCGCGATGATTCCGATAATAAGAACGGGGGCGAAGCCCTTACGATTCATGCTTTTAGTATAGCAAATGGCGAGCAGTTGACATGATGGGTAGAGGTGCTAATATTGAATCGAAGCGGCGGTCTGCAGTTAAACTACAGGCTACATCGTTTGTCACAAAAACAACCCCGAGAGGGGCTGTTTTTGTTATCTTTTCTATGCTCAAAAAAACTTTAGAAAGATTTAATCACCTTTTTGTTACAATGTCATAACTTGTGTGACTTCGGGCCCGTAGTTTAACGGGTAGAACATCGCTTTTGACAAACGATGAAAGGGGTTCGAGTCCCCTCGGGTCCACAGGTGTCCAAATGGCCGCGCAAGCGGTCGTTTGGAGTTGACGAACCCGCGAAATCTAATTTCCGAACCTTAGCATTCCCACAATCCCCTGCGCGATCGCATTATTCGCAACGGGCAACGAGATATTCGGATTCTCCTCTGCTACCGGGAAATCGAATCGCAAAATGATATTGCCGTCGGCGACATAAATTTGGTCGGCATTGTGGTCGAATTCGTAGACGCCTTCGAGTTCGTATGCATCATACGGTGCTGAACCGCCGAGCGTGGCCGGTTGTCCGACGGACAAAATTTCCGTGCCGGTATATTGCGGCGTGATGCGCGGCGCTGGTCCGCTCTTTGCGTTCGCGACATCCTGCGCACGGTCGTCGGCGAGCATCTGATGGACGAAATCGCCGGACGATAGCGAGCTGGAATTATTTTCGATAAAAATTTGCAATGAGTAGGTCGATTTTCCGTCGAGTGGATTGCCGACTACGATGAATGGCGCGGTGTTCGCAATGCCGCTCGTCGATAACTGCCAGTCGGAAGGATATTCGAAGTCGAAATTATACTGGTCGTTATGATAATCGGTCCAGCCGGAGGTATCGACAGGCGCGGGATTTTGCAGCGCGAGCACTTGCCCAACCGCATGCGCAGCGACGAAGACCAGAAATCCGGCGCCGACGGCGATGACGATCAGGATTGCCCAGCCCTCGGCGCGATGCATTATCGTTTAATCGTTATGCGCTCCCCCGCTTCTTCGCATAGCGCTGAATAAGCCACATGCTGCCGCCGATGACGAGCACGGCGATCACGAGACCGATGAAAAATTTCAGCTGGTCATTGACGCTGTCCCATCCGCGCGCGTAGCCGTAGATGATGCTCCAGAGTCCGGCGATCATGATGCCGATCGGCACGCTCTGCGCCGCGATCGCGGTCGCGAAGAGCATCCAGAAGCCGATGGCGAAAACGATAATGCCGACGATGTTCGCGATGATGAAAAGATTGCGGTCATAGATCTGCATCGCGGCAGTGTACGCATCTTCCTGCTGATTGAACTGATCCTGCTGCGGCGTTTGCTGGGCCTGCTGCTGCGCCTCGAGCTGCGCGTTATTCTGCTGGCACTGGATGTCCGCTCGAAGCGCACGGCACGATCGGCGCCGACTGGCGTTATCCTCGGATACGTTCGGCGCTACCGGCTCCGGATAAAATGCCTTGATGCCCAATATGATCAGCGCGCCGAGAATGATCGCCGTACCCAACCCGAGAACAAAATTTAACTATCTTTCATGATTATTCGTGCTCGCTTTTAATTCTACCACGAAGCGTCCGCAATTCCGCAAGCGCCTTCTCCGCTTCGCCCGGCTTGAACGGTTTCGAGTGCCAGAGATAATCGTTCTCCATGAAATCGACGCCTTTGCCCGGGATTGTGTGCGCGATGATCAGGTCGGCATTTCGTGGATCGCGCGCGCTTCGGCGACGGCGGCGATGATTTCTTCGAAGTTGTGGCCGTCGATCTCGAGCACATGCCAACCGAATGATTCATATTTCTCGCGGAACGGTTCGAGCGGCATGATGTTTTCCGTGAAGCCGTCGATCTGGATGTTGTTGCGGTCGACGATGACGGTCAGGTTGCTCGAGACGATTCTTGCCGGCGAACTTGATCGCCTCCCAGGTGTTGCCTTCGTTGTGTTCGCCGTCGGAGGTTAGGCAGTACGTTCGCCATTTACGCACCGTCCATTCGTCGCGCGCGAGCGCGATGCCGCTCGCCTGCGAAATGCCGGAGCCGAGTGGGCCCGACGTCGTTTCGACGCCGGGCAAAACGCCGCGATGCGGATGACCCTGCAAGCGCGTACCGAGCTGGCGCAACGTTTTCAATTCCTCCACTTTAAAATATCCTGCGTGCGCGAGCGCAGCGTACTGGATCGGGCAAATGTGGCCATTCGAAAGCACGAGCCGGTCGCGATCCGGCCAGTTCGGTTTTTGCGGATCGTGGTTCAAAATATGAAAATACAACGCGGTAAAAATTTCCGCCATGTCGAGCGGCCCCGCGATATGCCCCGAGCCGGCGTGCGAAACCATTTCGATGACGTCCTGGCGCAGGCGGTTCGCCATGAACTCGAGATTCTTTAATTTTTTATCGGTCAGATGTTCCATTAAAAATCGCATTAAATCTGTTTCAAAATCCCATACGCGAATTTCGGATCGGTGCCGCTCGCCGAAAATATAATTTGATGAGACGATGAGGTCGGCGCCGGCACTTTTTGACCGTTCGCGCAGTTTCGGCATTCATGCCACCGTCAACTTCAATTATAGCATGCGGGTACTCGCGCCGGAGCCATGAAATTTTTTCGATCGTTAATGGCAGAAACGGCTGGCCGGGTAAGCCAGGATGAACGGATAAAACATGGAACATCGGAAAATGTTTTAAATATGGCGCAAGGCGGTCGACCGTCGTTTCCGGATTGGATGACAAAGCGACGCCGACGCCGCGCTTATCGCACGCGTCGAAAATTGCGACGAGCGAGTCGTCGTTAATTGTTTCGAATGAAATCACGAACCGACGGGCGCCGGCCGCGATCCATGGTTCGATCTGCCGCTCCGGATGATCGATCATCAGATGCACTTCTAGATTGTACGGCGAGCGCAGATTCGCCCACTCGGTCGGATTGTTCCACGTTTTATTAAAAGTAAATGTTCCGTCGGCGATGTCGCAGTGCAAAAAGCTTCCTTCCGGCAGGAACGTTTTTGTTTTTTCAAGAATTTTTTGCACACCGGCGAAGTCCGTGCAGTTAATGACCGGCAAGATTCCCATGATATTTACTATTTATAGTATGCACGATTTTGGACCGTGAAATCAATGTACTGTAAATTGTCGAAGCCGGGTTTCTGCGATCAAGCTTTGCAGGACCGGCATATCGCTGTCCGCCGGGAAACGTAAGCTGAAGTAGAGCATTGGGCCCTCGGTGGTCGTCACATTTATCTGCTGCAGCGAAATATTTTGCAGCGAAATGTCGGACACGCCGACGCCGCTTTGCTGGAGCGCCTTTAGGATCGAGATGAGGTTCGGCATAAACTCGGGAGCAAGGACGGGTTCGCCGATCGCGATTGTTGCGTTGTCGGCCGTCGACGACGAATAGTCATGGATGACATCGATCGCACCGCCTTCGGTATCGAGCGTGCGTTCGAACGCGATGCCGGTGTTGTCAAACCAGTAGCAATCATCATCGGGCATCACGCACCAGACGGCGAACGGTTGGCGCTCGGTGACAGTCACGGTTATCGTGTGCAGGAAATAATTTTTGGCGATCGTCACGCCGGCGAGCTGGGGAATCGTGGCGACGGTTGACGATGGCAATGCGCGCGGCCAGATGAATAAACTATTAAATCCGAGCATGGCGGCGAGGCCGCTGTTCGGTTTGTCGATCGACGCGCCGGTTCGGATGATGCTCGAATGGAGGAGATCCATAATTTCCGGCGTCGAGACGGCGCTGTTGCCTTCGACGGTTATTTTCTCTGCCTGAAACGCCGGCGAGCGGACGATCAGATAAAAAATGCCGAACGCGATGAAATATACCGCGAGAAATCCGGCGATGGCCCAAAAATATTTCTTGCGCTTTTTTTGCCGGCGGCGACGGTCGGCGACGTAGCGGTCGATTTGCATGGTGTGCTGTCTCTCAATTATACTATGAATACTTCATGTCCTCATTCGATTACACATCCGGCCAGGCGTTTTTCCGTGACGGCTTCGTCCCGTTCTCGCAGGCGAACGTCAGCATCGCGTCGTCCCCTGTTTTGTATGGCTTATCGGTCTATACGGTCTTTGCGGCGAATTGGAAGCCAGCAACGGATGGCGGCGCGGGCGCGGGCAAATTGTTATTATTCCGCCTGCGCGACCATTACACGCGGCTCGTAAATTCCGCGAAGATTATGGACTTCAATAACTTCGCGGCTGCGTGGCCCTATGAAAAGTTCGAGGCGACGATGCTGGAGTTGTTGCGGCGGAATTCACCGGCTGATAAACCGCTCGCCGAGGATGTGTTAATCCGCGTCACGATCTTCGTCGACGAGCTGATCGCCGGAACAAAAATCCACGGCCTGAAACACTCGCTGTCCGCCTATGTCTACCCAATGGGTTCGATCTTGCCGCGCGACGGCGTCAATCTCTGCGTTTCGAGCTGGACGCGCAACCCCGACAACGCAATCCCCTCGCGCGCGAAAGTGAACGGCGGCTACGCGAACGCGTCGTTGATAAAAAATGAAGCGATCTTGAACGGCTACGACGACGCGATCGTTCTCGACGCCGACGGCCATGTCACCGAAGGAACCGTCTCGAATATTTTTCTCGTTCGCGCCGGCTCCGATGGCGCTGGCGCTGGCGCAGCCGGCTCCGGCCCAAAATTGATAACGCCCTCCGCAAGCTCCGATCTCCTCGAAGGCATTACGCGCGCCAGCATCATCCAGATCGCGCGCGACCTCGGCGTCCACGTCGTCGAACGCACCGTCGATCGTAGCGAACTCTACATCGCCGATGAAATGTTTTTGTGCGGCAGTTCCGCGCGGCTCATTCCGGTGTTGTCGGTGGATAAGAGGATGATTGGGAGCGGGGCTTCAGCCGGGGCGTCTGGTCAGTTAACGAAACAAATAGCGGAACAATATCGAAAAGTGCAGCTGGGTGAAGATGAGAAGTACAAAGAGTGGGTGATGGAGGTGTAAAAAAAGGCGCCACAGCTAATACAGTGGGCGCCGATAGTTAAACATCTGCTTAAATCCTTTTTATAGTGGAGACTTCCGTCCATACTGCCGAGACATCCTGAGATCTCGAGTTGCACAGGACTGGCACGCAATTGCCCTCTGCCAATGCGGCCCAGGAGTTAAGATATGTTTTCCTGTACGCTGCAATGCTTCGAAACTTAAATCGCGAACTCTTCCCGACCCGTCTTCGAGAAGCCACACAGTGTGAAGTATGCCTATGTCGATTCGACAGCAATCACAGTCGTAGAGATCGCCTTCGGGGTGTTGGTAGATACAAAAGTAAGTTTCATCCTGGAGAAAGCGACGATTGGCTCCGTATTCTTCCCCAACATGATTCACTTCGTCGGAGTCACAATCTACAACAATTCCTTTCATGCCCTCTCCGTTTAAACTCCACACGAAAAGAGTACAGCCGATAATCTTGTCGAGCGCGTGCCCTAAATCTCCTTCTTCTGCGTTAACAACTACATCAGTCCTGCGAAGCAACGTTCCAAATTGTAAATCGAGAATAAACCGCCTTTCTCTGCTTTGGTTATAAAATAAACAAGAATAAAAAGCAACTTTACCCAATCACCTTCTTCCCCACAAACTTCTGCAGCACCTCCGGCGCGATTATTTTTTCAGCAACAGCAATACCAATCCAACGATCCTATCTTTGTCGGTCGATTTGCTTTCGGCGACCAATAACGTGAGCGCCGTGAGAGCTTCCGGCGAAAAGCGCGCCGGGTTGAGCAGCTTCGCACTGTTCAAAAACCAGACAAACGCAAACGCACCCGACCGCTTGTTGCCATCGGCGAATGGATGATTCTTTACGATGAAATATAAAAGATGTGCCGCTTTTTCTTCGACGGTCGGATAGAGATCCTTTCCGCCAAACGATTGGAAAATATTGCCGACGATCCCCGCAATGCTTTTTTCGTTTCGTTCAATACCGAAAAGCCCGATTTCGTCTTTCGAGGCCAGCTCTTCGCGCAATTTGCCGATTGCTTTCGCCAGCTCTTCTCCGGTGAACGCAACTTGTTTGTGCGTCGCTCCCGACATTGGCAGCTCCTCTTTGTCGTACGCATTGAGCGCGAACCATGTCGACGCGAACATTTTCACCAATTCCAACGCATCGCCAGCAGCGATCAGGTTACCTTCGGGAAGTAATGACTTCACTTCTTCCACTGCCTTCAGAAATGCGTCGTAATTCTTGACGATGAGCTTTTTATTTATTGTGTAACCCTCGGTGATATGGCGGCGAAGGACTTCTGTTGCCCAGCGGCGGAAAATTGTCGCCTTTTGCGAGTTAATACGATATCCGACCGATAAAATGAGGTCTAAATTATAGTATTCGACTTGACGAAATACGTCCCTTGTGCTTTCCTTTCGAACTGTTGCATTTTTTGCAACAGTTCCCTCCCGAGGCAATTCTCCGCTTTCGTATATGCTTTTGATATGGCGGGAAATGCCCGATTTATCCGTGTCAAAAAGATCGGCAATTTGCTGCAAGGTTGCCCAAAGCGTTTCCCGCGAAAAATCACCACGCAACTCAATCGCACCATTTTTGCCCTGATAAATAACAATTTCCTGCTTTATATTTTTCTTTTTTGTCATGTTTTTATTATGTTTCTATCAATCATACTGCCCTCAAAATACAATGCAAATCTTTTTTAATAATTTTTTAATCTTTGGAGTTTATGATAAGAAAAATGGCCGATATTGGCCTATAAACTGCTAAAGACACAACCCAACTGAATATCGTTTATTTCCCTTCCAATCCTCTAACTTTCTTATAGTATTTAACTGCTTTAGTTTCAATGTCTAATGGATAATTATAATTTAATTTAGCAGCTATCTCTTTTGCTAACTTGCTAAAAAGAGTAACCATATTAAAAAAGGCATTCCAGTTTTCTTCTATGCTTGCTCCACTGAAAGTCGACTCTAACTCTTTCCATAGTGCCTCATCGAGATATCGCTTGAAAAATCTCCCATACTTATTTGTATTGACTGACCAATCATGGTCGACTCCTATATACCATTCAATTACTTTTTGCAGATATTCAAAACGTATAACACTATCCATCATATACTTGGCGTAGTAAAGTTCATCTCTCCAGAGATTTTTTGCAACATAAGTTCCGTCCCAGAAAAAGTCGTTTATGAGTTCAATAAATTCTTTCTCCGTTGGTTTTTTAACCACGAATTGACTATAAGTTGCTAGTTTTATGTCTTTCGCGATACCATCCTTATCCAATAGAACCTTGAATCCATTATCATATCTTGCTCCATCAATCTTTACATTATCTGTAATCTGAAAATCAATTCTTACTTCGTTATTAAAAAGCACCAAACGCGTGACATTGTTGTTGTTCTCGATGATTGGTTCTAACGGCCATCTAATCAGAATATCACCAAAGAATGACAACCAATCGTCCGTAAGAAATTGTCGCATGTCTTTAACGTAAAACTCGATGTCATAATCGGAAAAAATATCAACATTCGGATCCTTCGCAGTCCTCGAACTGGTCAAAACCATAGCTCGAATATTTTCGTTCTTTTCAGCCCAATCTTGCAGTTTATTGTATACTTCGGTCTCGTTCATTTTTACCCAATCATCTTCTTCCCAACGAACCTCTGTAGCACTTCCGGCACTTCAACGCGGCCGTCTGCGGTTTGATAATTTTCCAAGATCGCAATGAAGATGCGCGGCGAGGGCAGCGCGGTGTTGTTTAACATATATACGAACTTTCGCTCGCCCGGCTTGGCGCCGTCGGCATCGGGCTCGCCCGCGGGCACGGTGTACTTAACGTTCAACCGGCGCGATTGCCAGTCGAGGAAGTTGCTCGCCGAACCGGTCTCGGCCCAGCGCTTCATGCCCGGCAGCCACGCTTCGGTGTCGAACTGACGATATTTTCCGGCGCTTAAGTCGCCTGTGCAGATCGCGAGGCGGCGATATGGCAAGCCGAGATCCTGATGCAACTCGCCCGAGATCGCGACCATCTCATCCTGCAACTTGTTCGCCGCTTCGATGTCAGCCGGCGCGAGCACGACCTGTTCCACTTTTTGGAACTCGTGCACGCGATACATTCCTTTGACGTCGCGGCCATAACTGCCGATCTCGCTCCGATAGCACTGGCTGTAGCCCGCGAGCCGCATCGGCAACTGCTCGCCGCGCAAAATTTCGTCCGCGTAGTATGCGAGGAGCGAGGGCTCGGATGTACCGACTAAAAATTTGTCCTCGCTATCACCTGCCACGGTTGATGGAGTCGCCACTTTATATATCTCATCAACCGCTGCGTCGTATTCAGTTCCTTTGAAATATCCACTGCCGAACAACGGAAATTGTTTCACGAGTGTCGGCGGGATCATCGGCATGAAACCTTTTTCAACCATTTTCTGCACCGCGTACATCATCATGCCCATGACGAGCAGAACTCCTTCGTTCTTTACATAGTATCCGCGGAAGCCGGCGACTTTCGCTCCACGATCGAAGTCGAGGATGTCGAGCGAGGTGCCGAGCTCGATGTGCGTCTTCGGGGTGAAGTCGAATTGTTTCGGTTCGCTGCCGCCGCCGGGGATCCATTTGAACACTTCCTTATTCTCATTCTCGCTTTTGCCGACCGGCGTGTCGGGTGAAATAATATTTGGCACGCGAGCCATCAGCTCGGTGAATTTTTTCTCGATACCGGCGAAGTCACCTTCTGCCTCGATCTTCTTATACTCCTCTTTCAGCCGCGTACCCTCCTCGCGGTTCGTCGCCTTCTTCTGCGCTGCGCGCACCATCTCGAGCTGGGTCATCAATCCGCGCCGCGTCTCATCGACAGCCAAAAGCTCATCGATCACCTTCGGATCCAGATTCTTCTTCGTCGCCGCATCGCGCACCGCAGCCGCGTTTTCCCGGATGAACTTAATATCGAGCATGGCTCTATAATAGCGCATTTTTCAACTCTTCCGCAAGATGATAAGTATCTGCATGAGACAGAACGCCAAGATATGATCGGAGCGATGCCATCAAAAAATCTTCGGAAATGTGGCCCAAACGATATGCCTCAACTTTCAATTTGAACTTTTTAAAAATTCGTCTGCGGGTTTTTGTGCGAATCAAACGATGGCCTGGAAATATTACATAGCCAAGAAAATCAATGCCATGATTTATAGTTCGGACCGAAATTTTCTTCGGATGAAGTTGTAATTTCAGATGACTTTCGAGAAATTGCTCTATCGGTTCGATAAGATTTTTTAACTCAGAGTGGCTCGAAGCCACTATTGCAAAATCATCGGTATAACGGGCATAATGTTTTATATGCAAACCATGCTTAATGAATTGATCGAACTCATTCATGTAGACATTCGCGAACAGCTGGGAAGTCAAATTGCCGATTGGAATGCCAGTTTTTTGAATTTGGCTTTGAACTCTCTCTCTCTCTCTCGTTTAATTACGTAACTTTTTACGATTTCGCGCAAGAGCCACACCGCGTCTTCATCTTTGACCCTCCGATTCAAAATGCTAAGGAGTATCTCGTGGTCAACACTATCGAAGAATTTTTTAATATCGCATTTCAAAACGTAACATTGCTGGCTGCCATTTTTCGAAACTCTGCGAATCATCTGCGCGAGCATATCGACGCCTCTGTGCGTTCCAAATCCAACTCGGCAGGAAAACGACGTCGAGATAAACATCTCTTCAAACATCGGGCTCAAAATCGAAAAAATGGCATGATGCAAAATACGATCTCGGACGGTGGCCTTATGAATGTGACGTTGCTTTGGGTCATGGATATAAAAGCCGTAATATGGTCCATGACGATAGTTTTTATTCTTGAGATCGCGGCACAATTGGAACAAATTCTCTTCGAGCTTTTGCTCAAACTTCGCGACATCCGATCTATTCTTTTTATCCTGCTTAAACTGATCCCAAGCGGCAAAAATACTTTCCACACTAATAATCCTATCAAAAACATCGCGATATACCTTCATAAATAAAATGGATAATTTCGATATTCCAATTTTTAAAAAATCGTACGATCTCTATCAGCTTTTCCATGGCTACCGGAACGGAATTAATAAACAAGATCGGCATACGATTTGGGAACGCGCCGAGAAAACTATCCTCGATGTTATAGAAGGGATCCTCGCTGCGAGCGAACTTTATAAATCCGAGAAAATTCCCGTCTTGAAACAGGTCAGCACAAAACTTAATCTCCTCCGAGTATTCTTCCGCCTCGCAAAAGATGCGAAAGTTATCGATATGAAGAAATACCTGAAACTTGAAGAAATGACCGACGAGATCGGTCGAATGCTCGGAGGTTGGATTAAATCCATTCGGGAGTAGAGATCATGACTGCCGGGCAGCGCCGACACCGATGTTGTCGTTCGGCTTGTCGTCGTTCCAGTTGTTGATGTTGACACCGTTCGCGTCGCAATTGCCGACGTTCACGCGATTGCCATTCGAATCGAGATATTGCCCACTGCCATCAGATTCACCGGAACTCGGAAAATGTTCTTTGTCCCTGATTTTTTATACGAGAAGCAGGCAAGAAGTTCGATCTCTATCCATCGTCGCACTCTGCCGCAATCAATAGACAGACGGCGGCACGCTGGCGAAATCTCAGGTGAGATACCTTGCGAGGCGAAACCATGGTCGCACCTGCACGAGCAAGATAAAAATATTTTAGCATATTTTAGTCTTTCAAAAAAGAGGGCCTCCGGCAAAAATGCGCCGAAGGCCCAAGGGAAGAAAAGCAAACAAAAGGATCGATGACTCAAGCCGCAAGGTTCGTTTCGAACTCCCGGGCAGCGCCGACACCGATGCCGTCGCGCGGCCTGTCGTCGTACCAGCGGTTGATGAAGACACCGTTCGCGTCGCAATGGCCGACGTACACGCGAGAGCCATGCGAATCGAGATCGGCAGTTCGCGCGTAATGCCTTGGATTCACGTAAACCTTGAGCTTGTCATAAATGAACAAGTCCTTTGCGGTTTCTGCGATTGCCGAAGGCACTTTATATCCCGGTGGCAGCATTGCTTGCTGCTCCGTGAACACAAGGCCATTCGAACGCGGAACGATCTCGCGCAGGAGAAGATAGTAGCAAAACTCCAGCGCGATGAGGTTTGCGAAATCCTGGTGCGAATACCAGGAATCCGGAGCGTACGAAACGAATTTTGGCTGTTGATCCGCAGGATACAGTCGCTGTAGTTTGAGCAAGTTCACCATCTCGCTCGGGACGCCTTCGCCTGCAACGCTCGCGAATCCAATGAAGCCGTAGTGCGTTTCCCCGATCCGTTTCTTCTGTTTCTTATCAAACGGGCACGGAGACATGAGTAAATCATTATCCCATGGCACTTTCGGCATCAGATCACGTTGCTCGTCGGTCAACGTAACGCCGCGTGACTGCTGCCAGTCATCGGCGGAGAAATAATCGCGATCCAAGCCGGTCGGCCTGATGATTACTGCCGGTGCTTCGACGGCCGAAGGTTTGACGTTTTCCATGACACACCCCTTTCTTTTGATTGAGTTGAGATTGCAGGATTTGCTACCTGCTCTGCGAGCATTTTACCATATCCGAAACAATTCTGTCAATCCCCCTTCAAAACCGCTGATTTTCGCGCTATCATCAACCGTATGCCTGAAATCCCTAACATTGCTCCGGAAGAGCGCGACCATAAAGTGCTGGGTCCACAGCTCGATCTGTTTGCGTTCAGCGACGCGGTCGGTAAAGGGCTCCCACTTTTCACACCGAAAGGCGCAACGATCCGGCGCGAGCTCGAGCGGTTTGTCGTCGATGAAGAAATCAAGCGCGGCTATCTTCACGTCTACACGCCCGACATCGCGAAGCTCGACCTTTACCGCAAGTCCGGCCATTATCCGCATTACGCCGACTCGATGTATGCGCCGATCGAGATCGATAAAGAGCAGTATATGCTCCGGCCGATGACGTGCCCACACCACTTCGAATTATATTTGCGCCGACCGGTCAGCTATCGCGAATTGCCGATGCGCATTGCCGAAGTTGCTAAATTATATCGCTACGAACAGTCCGGCGAATTGATGGGTTTGCAGCGCGTTCGGTCGTTCTGTCTCGCGGATGCACATATTATCTGTGCAACCGAAGAGCAAGCAGTCGAAGAAGTTGGTGAAGCACTGGACTTGATCGAATATGTTACGGGTGTTCTCGGACTCGTCCAGGGCGTCGATTATTCTTATCGGTTGTCGCTCGGCGACCGCTCCGACACTTCGGACAAATATTATAAGAATGATGCCGCCTGGGAGAAGGGTGAGGATTTATTGCGTAAATTACTGCAGAAGCGCGGCAAGCCGTTCGTCGAAGCTGCCAACGAAGCTGCATTCTATGGACCGAAAATCGATATTCAAATGAAGAACGTGAACGGCAAAGAAGACACCGCGTTCACGGTCCAATATGATTTCTGCATGCCCGACCGTTTCGACCTGACATATGTTGCCGCTGACGGCTCGGCGAAACGCGCATTCGCCGTCCATCGCTCCTCGATCGGCGCGCTCGAGCGCGTCATGGCATTTTTGATCGAGCGATACGCGGGCGCATTCCCCGTTTGGCTTGCGCCGGTGCAGGTTGCCGTTTTGCCGGTCAGCGAAAAGTTTGACGAGTACGCACGCGGCGTTGTTGAAAAATTGCGGCGAGCGGATGAACATTTTGCCGCTGCGGTTGTCGGGGGCGTACCACGCATCCGCGCCGAGTTGAGCGCCGCAACCGAATCGCTCGGCAAGCGTATCCGTGAAGCCGAATTATTAAAAACTCCATATGTTTTGGTCGTCGGCGAAAAAGAAGTTGCCGCCGGTACCGTCGCCGTTCGCACGCGTGGGCGTGATGGCGAGAAAGCGACGGACGAAGGCGCGATGTCGGTTGAGGATTTTGTGAAAAAAATTTCGGGGGAGATTAAAGAAAGAAAAATATAAAAAAATAAGCTCCTCCGCGCAATAGCGTAGAAAAGCTTATCGAAGGACGTCAAGCGTCCTCGGTCATGGCAGCACCTGAACACTTCCCCACGGCCGGAAAAAGATGTCGCCGGGTTGTTTTGGCCGATATAGATAACACCCGTTTTCACCTCCACTTACGACGAGGGCATTAATGCGCGGTTGCCATTCGCCGTATTTCCGCTGTCGCTTGCTCAAATACTTCACTCGCTGTCCCTTGCGAACCTTCGGCGGGATAAACAACCGCGGTCGAATAGGTGGAAAAATATGTGGCTGAAAATTAATCACTCCGCTCATTGGAAATGAGGGCACATATCTTCTTCTTGAACGTGGGCGAAAGCTTCTCATGCAACCTCCCGATTCGTTTTTAGAATGACTACTATTTCTAAATCCGATATTATCATATAATCTATCCATATGTCAACTTCATCACCGTCGTCTCCAGCGCACCGTCCAAAAGCCATCGCTATCGTCGGACCAACCGCCAGCGGGAAAACATCGCTATCAATCGCCATCGCCCGCGAATTTAATGGTGAAATCATCTCCGCCGACTCGCGCCAAATTTATCGGGGCATGGATATCGGAACGGCGAAGGCGACCGCCACCGAACGGGCCGCTGTCCCCCACCATCTCGTCGACATTCGTAATCCGGATGAGGATTACGCGGTCGCGGAGTTTAAGCGCGATGCCGACGCGGCGATTGCCGACATCGTCGCGCGCGGTCGCTTGCCGATATTGGTCGGCGGTACCGGCTTGTATATTCGCGCCGTCGTCGACAACTTAGACATCCCTGCCGTTGTTGGAAATCCTGCATTGCGCGCCTCGATTGAAGCTGATATAGCTGCGCACGGCCTCGCTTCGGTTTTTGAACGACTCGTTTCGTTAGACCCAGAAGCTGCGTATATCGTCGATGGACGAAATCCGCGGCGCGTCGTGCGTGCTTTGGAAGTTGCTACGTTAACCGGTCGCCCGTTTACCGAACAGCGCCGTCGTTCCGTGCCGGTTAATGATTTTTTAATACTTGGCTTATCGCCCGCGCCGGAAGTTTTGCGTGAACGGATCGATCGGCGGATTGATGAGATGATGGCTGCGGGGTTGGTGGATGAGGTTAAAAATTTGTTAAAAAAATATCGGCGGGCGGATGGCAGCGCCGACGGCGCGCGCGATCTTCCCATCGCTTTCGACGCCATCGGCTATCGTGAAATCATCGACTACCTCGACGGGCGTTCGACGCAGGATGAAGCCGTTGCCGCAATGAAAATGAATACATGGCATTTCGCGAAGCGACAGATGACGTGGTTTAAGAAGGATAGGAATGTCAGGTGGGTGGATGGGACGGAAGAAGCGGAAGTGCTCGTGAAAAAGTTCCTTGGCGATGGCCTGTTTTTGAAAAAATAAAAAAGTGGCGAGGGAGTGGTTACCCTCGCGAGAGAAAAATCGACTATCGCAATCTTTCGTCAACTTTGTTGATGTATGTGAATGCCACAAAGTACCAGAACGACAATAAATCCAACCATCAAGTACCGAAGTATCCAAGCAGCGTCAGGATACTTTTGCATGAGTGATGGATCGATGCCAATCCCTAGAGCGAAGAGAAGCAGAACGCTCAGATACGTCGTAACAATAATTATTACCCGACGCTGGCGCGTTTTTAAAGAACTCATATTGCCTCCTAGATTTGGACTGCGAGAGAACGAACAGGCAATTGGAATGATACTCCTATATTGGAGTCCGGTCAAGAAAATTGATACTCCAAATCATAGAAATGTTTCCCTGCCGCGTCGTCGCGCCTAGCCAAAGGGCAGAATAGCCAGCAACGCAGGTTGATATATTTTGGAGATGGAGCCCGGGCCGCCGAGTTCGGGACAGCCGTGCCCGTGGAGATCATCTCGCCTTGCGATGTCGCAACAAGATCGCCGCTCCACTCCTTGTCGTTCGTCATTTGGGAGAAGAGTGGGATGGTGCGGGTGGGGTTTTGTGTTTTCGGAACTAGTTTTACAGTGAATTCACCGGTGATATGAGGCATAAATTTTACGATATTTTAATTATCCTTTATTTCGTTATTTTTTCGAGATACTTGACGATTGCATATTTTAATATATAATACAATCAGAACCTAAAGGAGGCTCTATGAAAAAGACTGTCTGGTTCCTTGCTGGTCTTGCCATCGTGGCACTACTTGTCGTGGCCGCAGTTTACATTCCGATGACGCGGATAGATGCCATCGCGATACTCATCTCGACATCGATGTGCGTACCAATGATGGCAAGAGAACGTCATCATAACTCAGCAAGTAATTTCTTTTTGTACGGCCTGGGCTGTGTGGGATGGGCAATCTACTTCTGCATCATCATGTGCGACATCACTGCCCCTCTCGAAGGAAAATTCCCCGGAGAGCTGTGATCAGCCCTTCGCATGGGCCACTGGAAATCCGGTGGCCCATTCTATTTTTATTCTTTATATCACCCCAGCCCCTTCTCAAGCATCTCCTTCAGCACCTCCGGCCGCGCACGTCCTTTCAAAGCTTTCATGGCCTGGCCAATGAGGAACTGCAACACGGCTGTCTTGCCGCGGCGGTAATCGTCGGCGGCTGATTTGTTTTCGGCGATAACGGCTGCGACGACTGCTTCGATCTCGGCACTGTCATCCGAGACGCCGATGTTCTCGCTCGCGACGATCTCGGTCGGATCGGCACCGGTCTCGAACATTTTCGCGAGGATGTCCTTCGCCTGGCGGCTCGTCAGCTTCTTCGCTTCGAGGAGCGCGGCGAGATGCGCTAGATGTTCCGGCGTGATTTTCAAATCCGCGAAATTTGTCGCGCCGGCATTCATCAACCCGCGCAGGTCGGATGTTAAATAATTATAGAGCGTCGCGACGGCGGATTTTGGCGCTGACTCATCCGGCATCTGCTCGCGCAGCTCCGACACCGCTTCCTCAAAAAAGTTTGCCAGCGCCGGCTCGCTTACCAAAATCTCCGTCTGCTTCGCATCGAGTCCGTATTCGGCGGCGAACCGCGTGCGCCGCGCGGCGGGCAATTCCGGCAACTCCGCCCGCAACCGCTCTATATCAAATACACTCGTATCGAATGGCGGAATATCCGGCTCCGGGAAATAGCGATAATCCTGCGCCTCCTCCTTTGAGCGCTGCGACGTCGTTTTCTGTTTTGCATCATCCCAGCCGCGCGTTTCCTGCGCAACCGTTTCGCCGCGCTCGAGCAATTCCGTTTGCCGGCGAATCTCGTAATTGATCGCCTGCGCGACGGAATTGAACGAGTTTAAATTTTTCACTTCGGCGCGCGTGCCAAGTTTGCCCGCACCCTCACCAGTCGTTGGCGAAATCGAAATATTCGCATCCGCACGCATCTGCCCGCGCTCGAGATCCGCATCCGAAACGCCGAGATAGCGCAGGACCAACTGCAGCTCGCGCATGAATGCGACCGCATCCTCAGCCGTATGCATGTCCGGCTCCGTCACAAGCTCCATCAGCGGCACACCCGCGCGATTATAATCGACGAGCGAAAATCCTTCCGTCGTGTCGCGCGAGCGCACCAGCATCCTCTTCGAGATGAATATGATTTATTTTTATATCGCGTAGCATACCACCAGCCACGAGCGGCTGGCCCGACTGCGAAATCTGATATGCCTTCGGCAGGTCGGGATAGAAATAATTTTTGCGGTCGAACTTCGTCTGCGCGTTCGGCGTCCCGCCCGTCGCGAGACCGACGCGCAACACATACTCGATCGCCTGCTTGTTCGGCACGGGCAGCGTCCCCGGATGCGCGAGACACACCGGACAGACGTTCACGTTCGGATGCTTCTCGTCCGGATCATTCAGCGAATCGCAGAACATTTTTGTCCGCGTCTTGAGCTCCGCGTGAACCTCGAGGCCGATGGTGGGATGGTAATCCATATATGGCACAGTATAGAGAAAAAATCGCGAGGAATCAATAAAACAAAAGGCCCATTTCTGGGTCTTTCGCTAAGTCCAAGCACGATACCGATTCTGGGTTCGCCAACCTTGCCTACATTTTATCAATCTCCCAACCCATGTCAAGCCAATGTACTGGTCCATAACATATGATACAAGCAGACCCTTGAAAATATGAAAGGAAAATATCAGGGTTGCCGTATGACCATATACGGCAACCTCCTTCCGGGGGCAGGGAGTATCGCAGCATCTTCCGCCCTCGCAGACAAACTCACTGAACAGGCAAAGCGTCGCATCAAGATTCTCGACTGGCATCGGGCACATGGGAAAAACCAATCGCTCACTGCCCGGCATTTCGGCATCGGGCGCATGACGCTCATCCGCTGGCTTGAACGATGTGCGGATCGGGGCGTTCTCGGCTTGAATGAACGTTCGCGCAAACCGAAACGATTGCGCAAACCAACAACGCCATGGCCAGTCATCACACGGGCTGTCGCCTTGCGCAAGCAATATCCGGCATGGTCGAAATACAAGCTTGCCGTGATGCTCAAACGTGAAGGAATCATCGTCTCGGCGAGCACGGTCGGCAGGATCTTGAAACGAAGAGGCCTCATTGACCGGAAAGTTTCACGCAAGAAGCGGAAGTCTGCGTTGCGCCCCAAGCTTCGTTTTCCCAGGGGATTGCGCATCCACTACGAAGGGCAGCTCATCCAGATGGATACAAAATACATCATGCTTCCCGGCGGACGGAAATTCTTCCAATTCACCGCAATTGATGTCCTTTCGAAGCGGCGCGTACTCAGAGTCTACCCGTCGCAATCATCACGGAGCGGCGCACGATTCCTTGGGGAATGCGTGATGTCATTCCCGTATCCCATTGAGGCGATACAGACGGACAATGGCGCGCCATTTCAGAAAGAATTCGAGCGGGCATGTAAGGCGCGATCGATCACGCAGTACTTTATCCATCCCCGTACTCCAAAGGAAAACACCTACGTCGAACGGTCACATGGCGCCGATGAACGCGAATTTTACCAGCAAGGGAACGTATCTTCTCTGTTACCCGTCATGCAGCGGAGGATCAGGGACTGGGAGAACATCTGGAACACGGTGAGGCCGCATGAATCACTGGGACAGCTCACGCCCAACGAATATTCCCTCAAGATCAAAGCGAATGGACTACCAACCAAAAACGTCGTTATCTTACAAACCTAACTGTCTCATATGTATCTGAACCTAGACAGCCAAGCTCTGAGCGCGGTGGAGGCCTGGGGAGTTAAACCCCACGGACTTGGTTGGCGAACCCAGCCCGGTAATCGTACCGCCCCCACCGCCCAGCCATTGTAACAAAAACATCATTAAAAAATTCTCAAGAAAAATTGCCTTATTTTTTGCACTTTTTGCGCTATAATATCCATATGATCATCACCATCGGCGGCAACGTGGGCGCAGGTAAAACGACGCTCGCGGCGACGCTTTCGAAAGCGCTTGGCTACGAAGAATTATATATGGGCGGCCTGATGCGCGAACTCGCGGAAGAGCGCGGCATGTCGATCGAGGAGTTTTATAAGAAGCTGAAAGCTGAGCCGGATCTCGAGCGATCGCTTGATGAACGGCAGGCAAAAACGATGCACGAGCATGACAATTTGGTTGTCCAGGGACGCATCGCATGGTTTTTCGCGAAGGGATCGCCGTTCCATATTTTTAATATTTTTCTCGCCGTCGACCCGGAAGTTGGTGCGCAACGGTCGGCGCGACGGCCGGAAAATTCCGGGCGGGACGTTAGTGAATTATTTGCCGCGAATGCGGAACGCGCTCGCGCCGAACTCGAGCGTTACCACGAACTCTACGGCATCCAGAATTTTTTGGATGAACGGCATTATGATTTCGTGTTTGATACGACGGGCTTTACGGAGGATGAAGTTTTGGACAAGGTCCTCGCCGAAATCGACGAGATTAAAAAATTGCCATTATGAAATCTCCCAAAGTCATCGCCGATCCGATTTATGGCATCATCGACGTTCGCGCCGTTCTACCGATGATCGACACGCGCGAGTTCCAGGCGCTCGATGATAAGCGCCAGCTCGGGATGTCATACCTGACCTTCCCGTCGGCGACCCATTCGCGGAAGGCGCACTCGCTCGGCGCGTATCATGCGACGCGCGAGCTCGCGGAGCGCTGGGTCAAGCGTGGATTTATTTCGCAGCGCGAAGGCGACGCTTTGGCGGGTTACGCTTTGTATCACGACATCGGTCATCCTCCGTTCTCGCACGTCACCGAGCCGCTCTGCGAATTGCCGGCCGAGATCCGCGGCGCTACGAAAGGAATGAGTGCGAACGCAGCGTTAAGTTTCGATATCATCCGGCGCCGCCGCGTCGAGATCGAAGCCGCCGACATAGATTTCAAATTGCTCGAAAGTTTTGCCGCACGGCGCAACCCAATTTATCTCGGCGTGAGCGACAAAAATCTCGGGATGGAAAAACTCGACTACCTCGAGCGCGACGGTTTGTTTACTATTTTGTCGCGCCCGATCGGCGTCGATTATCTCCGCCAACATATTTATTTTATCGACGGCCAGCTTGCGATTGACGAGAAAGCGGTCGACAATGCGATCGAAGTACAGAATTATTATTTGAAAATTTATAAGAATGTTTACTTGCGGAAAACCTCCGCGATCGCCCAGCGGATGGTCCAGAAAATGGTTTACCATCTGATTCTCGCGGGCGAACTCGATGGCACCGAACTCGTTGATCTCACGGACTCCGAGTTGATCGGCATGATGCGCTATTCGCAGGATGATATTGTTCGCGAACTGTACGGGTTATTGCGGTCGCGTGATTTGTTCCGCGAGGCCATTGTTATTCGTCCAGAGAATTTCGAGCATATCGGCACGCGAGCCGGGAAACATATTACCGTTTTTGGCGCGGATGCGCGGGCGATTAAGCGGCTCGCTGCCGATCGATCGCTGCAAAATGAAAATCAGGAAGGATTGGAGCGAGTTGAGGCCGAGATTGCGGCGCTTGCCGGAATTCCTGCTGGCGCAATCCTTGTCGTTCCGATTTCGTCGACCGACCGCTTCGAGGCAAAAGATATTATGATCTATGGTGGACCGAGTGCTGCGCGCGGCCGCCGCGGCCAACTTGTCTCATTAAAATCCCGCTACCCGGCGCATTTCAAAAACATCGAGGAGGTTGCCCAGTCGTATCTGGCGTTTCGCGTTTGTACGACTGAAAAATATCGCCGGCGCCTGAGTGAACCAAAAACCGCGAAGAAAATTCGTACGAAATTGACAAATCTTTGATCATTCGTAGAATAGAGCGTAGTCCCTGAGGAGGGTTCATATTGATGATACCGAGCATAACTAGCGAAAGACAAGACTTACTCCGACTCGATGTGCGTGACGTAACCTTACAGGATATCCTCGTACGAATTCGGAAACAATGGCCACGGGTACCAGACGCTGAAATCTATTTTCCAGCACAGGTTCGGCACGAGAGCGTTTTTGAGATCAGAATCCGCCGGCATAATTTTCCATTTCCGGAAACTCGATCTCAGAATAAAGAAATCTCTATCTTGGGTTGCATCACTTTTGACCAGATTCTCAGCCACGCTTCCCACTGTTTCCCCGGAAAGCATTTATCGGAACTGAGGATTGGCTGGAGCACGGAATATCACTCCATGTACATGATCGCTCCGATCTGATACAAAAGCTAATCAACAAAAAGAACTCTGCCCGACCATTACGGATCGGGCAGTTTTTATCATGCCGAAACGAAAGAATTTATCAACACACTTTCCAACTCAGGGATCATCTTTTTAGTTTCCGCCGCCTCCAGCTGCACAATGGCGCTTTCCTGTTTATTGTTCTCGATTTCCTTTTGTAGTTCCTTTTTAACGTTCTCGATATCCTTATGATGCGCAACGAAATTCGTCATGAAATATTCAATAAAAACGCCTTCAATCTCATCTCTCTCATTGAAGTAAAATGCAAACTCATCATTGATATATTTCTTTTCTGCATCCAAGGATAATTTCGGTAGCCGAACCGACATCCCGTCTGTTTCGGTGTCATAATTCGAAACCCACCCTTCCCGCTGGGCGATTTCCGAAAAATTGGATGAGAAATCCAAAACTTTTTTCTTTTGTTCGATGGTTAATTCCATGATGATTGTTACTAAACGATCCTGACTAGATCTTTATATTTTTTCTCCTTGATCTTGTCGATAATATACGCAGAAACAACCTGGAAAGGTCCCCCATGAGGCATCCCAACATATACTACAACTTTAGCATAAACACTCTCATACTTGCCATAGTAGCAGTGTTTTTTGTTCCTTTCGAAGTAATCTGGCCAAACCTCTTCGGGTTCTCGAATAGCCTGCTGAATCGTTGCAATAAACTGCATAAGATTTAGCTCTGGATGGTCGGCTTTCTTTTCCTCCAGCTTTTTCTTCGTGAAAATTACTCGCCGGCCGCGATAATCTCTTATATCAAAAACAAGATTGTCAGCATTGGACATGCAGGTGATGCATTATTAATTTCTCCGAAAAACTATCACTATCCCTCGATCGTAATCCCCATGTTACGTGCAGTGCCGGAAATTATCTTCTCCGCCGCATCAAGATCATTCGCATTCAGGTCCGGCATCTTCCGTTCAGCGATCGCGCGCACCTGCGCCCGCGTCACCTTGCCTACTTTCTGCGTTAACGGATTTGCCGCGCCTTTCTCGATACCAGCCGCCTGCTTGAGCAACATGCTCGCCGGTGGGGTTTTCAGGACGAATGAGAATGAACGGTCCTCGAAGATCGTGATCTTCGCCGGAACGATGTCGCCGCCCATTTCACGGGTCGCGTCGTTAAACTGTTTGCAGAAATCCTGGATGTTGATACCCTGAGGTCCCAAAACCGTACCCACCGGCGGCGCGGGAGTCGCTTTACCAGCCGGAAGCTGGAGAATCAAGGTCGTTTTGATCTTTTTTGCCATGGGGAAAGTATACCGGATTTCTCCGGAAGATGCAAATAGCGCGACCTTATGCCGGACTCTCGATCTCGAGTTTTCCTTCGATGCGTGTCACACGGCGATCCAATGATTCGAGCATGATGCCCTGTCCTTGAATCGCTGTCATTAGCCGACCCTCCATCTCTTCCATGAGAACTCCTCTATGGCGATCTACGGTATCAATCTTTTCTTCGACTCGCTCAAAACGCGCATCCATCGCTTCAAAGCGACTATCAATTGATTCGAAGCGCTGATCGATGGCGTCGAAGCGCTGATCGACGTTATCGGCAAATTTATCGAGTCGGTCAGCCAGTTTTTCGACTGTGGCCTCAAGCCGTCCCACGCTTGACCCCACTTTTTCCAATGTCATTGGTTCCTTCTCCATAATCGTTAAAATGGGATATCCTCTGCCTTGATCTCTTCTTCGTCGTCCAAGCTGATGACCGGGATTTCTTCCTCGGCGGCTTTATCTACGCCAGATGATGGACCGCTGGGCTGTGAAGGAGCGCTGTCGAAGCTTGGCGCTGAACTCTGACCTCCGCCAAAACTGTTCCCACCACCTTGTCCCCCTCCCTGCCCTTGCGGCCGTGGCCCGAGCTGCATGCGCTCGGCCATGACTTCGGTCGTCCGGCGCTGTTGGCCATTCTTATCAGTCCACGCACGCGTTTTCAAACGCCCCTCGATCAGCACCATCGCGCCCTTCTTCAAATATTGTCCGGCGATCTCGGCCTGCCGACCCCACAACACGACGTTATGGAATTCGGTTTCTTCCTGGCGCTGATTATTTTTATCATTCCAAACGCGGTTCGTCGCGACACCGATCGTCGCGACCGACTGCCCGCCCGGGGTCGTCCGCACCTGCGGATCCGCCGTCACCCGCCCCACCAACATGACTTTGTTTAAATCCATGTATTTATATTAGTTTATAATTTTTTGTACGAGATGCTAATACTCTACCACAAAGTGCATTAAAAAAATCTAAAGAAAAAAGCCCAGCAAAACGGGCTTTTTCTACTGGAGAATCTCCTCGATCTTCTTCTCAAGCGCTTCGTTCGAAAGTGGCTTCGGAGCAGCTGGCTTCGCGTCGGCTGAAGGCGCCACGCCTGGGCGCATCGTGCGCGTCCGGCGCTGGGTCGCTGATTCGGCCGGCGTGAACGTGCGCCGCTCGGCGGCCAGATCAGGCTTCGGGGTTTTTACGATAAGGAAACGGATGATATCGTTCTTGGTCCGCAAATCCTGCTCCAAGTTTTTGACGTCGGTCGGCACCGCCTTGAACGTGCAGTACGCAAAGACCGCCTCTTTGTGCTTTTTGATTTCGTAGGCGAGTGTCAGCCGCTTGGCGCGCGGTTCAACCGAAACCTCGCCATTATGCCCACGCAAAGCCGTCATAACCGGCGCCACATCATCCTCGTTCGCGACGAGTACGCCCAATTCGTATTCCTTTTTATCCTTTTCGTCCATGTGGGATATTGTAGCATGTCGCAGGGAAAATGCAAATATGGAAAAGGCGCCCAGCTTGCAGTGGGCGCCAATGTTGCATGGGCTTGACGATCAGACGCTACAGCCATCCGGTATGCGCTCGAACAAAAGTGCTGTGAACACTCCGAGTGGCGTAAGCCGCAATTGTCGGGCATCTGACCGGCATTCTATTAGCGAGTGATTTTCCAAATATTCCAGGTCGCCCTTGAAGGGGTTGCTGCTCAATTCAGAGAGGTCAATCCATGCCTCAAAGTCGTCAACCTGCTTTTTGAGGAGATCACATAATAAAACGTCGCTCGAAGTTGCCGCTGGTATAGGCATGACATTTCCTTTCTGTGCCAATATGAGTATATGGCTTATATATTAGCCCCGTCAAATAAGAATTTTATTCAAACTTATTAAAAAATCATTAAAAACTTTTTGACCTTTTCTGCGGAACGTCCATGATAAATATGCCCGACATGACAATGTCGGCCTGGTGGAACCCGCGGGGCTTGGTTCAACCCGAGCGCCAGCTGGCCCCGAAAGCGTCCTTATTACAAGGGCGCTTTCGCCGTTTTTGGCCATTTATTAAAAATTTATTAAATCAAATTCGCATGAATAAAAATAAAACGCATAATGAAATGCGTGGTGGTCCGCGACGGTATGAAGAGTGGGGAACAACTTGGTCAGAGAGGGAGAGAATGGAAGTAAGAATGTGGAGGAACGGGATTCGAGTCAGAAAATTCAGCGTGGTTTATCTTCGGAAACTAAAAGATCGTTGGATCGTTATAAGGAGATATGACAATGCCCACATCCAGCCTCATTGTCATGTTTATGGCTATCACAAAGGAGAGGTTCGCATTGAAGATATCCGAGGAGAGCCCAGTATGATACTAACCGAAACCATACAAAAAATCGAAAAAAGTCGACAACAATTCACAGAATTCTATTTTCGCAATTAATATGTCCGAAAGAATCATAAAAAGAAATTTTGATCTGTCAGCCGCTTTCCTTAAGTATTCATTGGTTCACCCGGAAGTTTCCGAGAAAATTTCCATCGGAGGCCATCTTATTTTTGAAGATGCCGCAGATCCCGAGTTAAATCGAGCAAATCGCAAATTAATTCGCGGCGTTCTTCGTGAAGGCAAGAAATGTTTCCGAGCCATCAAAGATGGGCGGACATGGAAAGTTGAGAGGGTTACTGCAAGCGTTTAAAGATCGGTAGTAAAAGAAACAGCCATGAAATGGCTGTTTCTTTTTGTTATTTGTTTCACGCCTTCTTCTACTCGCTCGCCTTCGCCGCGCTCGCCACCTTCGCGCCCGACTCCGCATCCTCCTCGGTCTCATCAAGCGTTTCTACGTGGATGGCATTCTTGCGGTCGCCGGCCGGGATGAGGCGGCCGATGATGACGTTTTCCTTCAAGCCGCGCAGCTTGTCGATCTTGGATTCGATGGCGGCTTTGACGAGCACGCGGGACGTATCCTGGAACGATGCGGCGGACAGGAATGATTCGGCGGAGAGCGCGATGCGCGTGATGCCGAGCAACATCTCGTCGGCTTTCGCCGGCGTGCCGCCTTCTTTCTTGACCTCGCTTGTTCACTTCGAGGAACTTCGCCTTCTCGACGACTTCGCCCATCACGAAATCCGGCGCGTCGCCGCCGTCCGTGATCTTCACGCGCGAGAACATCTGGCGGACGATCATTTCGATATGCTTGTTGTTGATCGACGCGCCTTCGGACATGATAGATCTTCTGCACTTCGTTCACGATATAGCGCGCGACTTCGAGCGAACCCTTGTGTTCATAGAGTTCATGGATGTCGACGTTACCTTCCGAGAGCTGGTCGCCTTTCATTGATCTTGTCGCCCGGCTTTACGAAGAGCACCGTTGCGCGCGAGATCGAAATTTCCTGCGGCTTCGTTTTCTTGTTTTCCGGAACGAGACGGACGGTCTTCAGCGATCCCTTCTCTTCTATCTTTTTCAACGACGCCTTCGAATGGCGCGATGATCGCGCGGCCCTTCGGCGCGCGGGTTTCGAAAATTTCCTCGATGCGCGGCAGACCGTGCGTGATGTCGGCGCCGGCGACGCCGCCCGCGTGGAACGTACGCATCGTGAGCTGCGTGCCCGGTTCGCCGATGGACTGCGCGGCGAGAACGCCGACCGCGGTGCCCGGCCGGACCGGCTGGTTCGTGCCGAGGTCATAGCCGTAGCACTTCGAGCACACGCCATAGATCGTCTTGCAGGTGATCGGCGAGCGGACGACAACCGATTCGAGCTTCGATTGCCTCGAGTGTTTCCGCCATCGCTTTGTTGATCGATCTCGTCCGCACGAACGATAATCTTGTCGATCGATGCGAATCTCGTCGAGCGCCGTGCGCGAGAACAATTTAGAAGCGAAGCTCTGGTTGAATTCTTTGCCGTCGGCGCGGAAAATCTCGATGCCTTCTTTTGTGCGACAATCCTCTTCGCGGACCGTGATGTCCTGCGCGACGTCCACCAAGCGGCGGGTAAGATATCCGGCCTGCGCGGTCTTCAAGCGCCGTGTCGGTCGTTCCTTTACGCGCGCCGTGCGTCGAGATGAAGTATTCGAGAACGGAGAGGCCTTCTTTTAATGAAGATTTAACAGGAAGTTCGATGGTTTCGCCTTTCGGGTTCTGCACCAAGCCTTTCATACCCATCATCTGCATCGGCTGAGCCCACGAACCGCGGGAGCCGGAGTCGACGATCTGATAGATGGAATTCGTCGGCGGCAAAATGCCGGAGATGATTTTCGCGATTTCGGCTTTCGTCTTGTCCCAGATCGTGATGACGCGGGCGCGGCGTTCGGCTGGGTGAGCAAACCTTCAGCGTACTGCTCGTGGACGAGTTCGACTTCTTCTTCAGCGCGCTGCAAAATTTCCGGCTTCTCCGACGGGATGATAAGGTCGGCCATTGCCCACGTGATGCCGGAGCGGTCGCCATTTCGAAACCGAGCAGCTTCACGCGGTCGATCATATCGCGCGTTACGTCGGCGCCGTGGTCATTGAAGACATTGCCGAGCAATTTGCCTAACTTCTTCTTCGTCATCGTGTCATTCACGAACGCAAAATGATTTTCCGTAACACCTGATGGTCCGGCGAGCGCTTCATTGAAGATCAAGCGGCCCACCGTTGTTTCGTCGGTCGCAACGCCCGCGACTTTGATCGGCGTGTGTAGCTTGATGCCGCCGAAGTGATATGCGAGCAATGCTTCGTTCATGCTCGGTAAAGCTTTTCGCGGCTGTGCCTTCATCGAGCTTCTCGATCGCGCGTCAGGTAATAGCAGCCGAGCACGACGTCGTTGATCGGCGCGGTGATAAGATCGCCAGTTGCTGGCTTCAACAAGTTCTTGCCGGATGCCATGATTTCTTCCGCTTCTTTCTGTGCGGCATCCGAAAGCGGCAAGTGGACAGCCATCTGGTCACCGTCGAAGTCGGCGTTGAATGCCGGACAAACGAGCGGCGGGATCTTCAAGGCGAGCCCTTCGATCAAGCATCGGCCTGAATGCCTGGACGGATAAGCGGTGCAGCGTCGGCGCGCGGTTCAGAAGCACGCGCTTGCCCTTGCATGACCTCTTCGAGAATCGCGAGCACTTCCGGCGTGTGCTCTTCGATAAAGCGGCCGGCGCTGCGGATGTTATGCGACAAGCCGCGGCGTGATGATTTCGGAAACGACGAACGGACGGAATAGCTCCAAGCGCCATGCGCTTCGGGATGCCGCATCTCGTCGAGTTTCAATTTCGGACCGACGACGATGACGGAGCGGCCGGAATAATCGACGCGCTTGCCGAGCAGGTTCTGGCGGAAACGGCCCTGCTTACCTTTCAACATGTCGGCGAGCGAGCGGAGCGGCCGGCGCTGGGCGGACATCTGCTGCGTGCCGAAGCGCGCCGAGTTGTCGATCAACGCATCGACGGCTTCCTGAAGCATGCGCTTCTCGTTGCGGACGATGACGTCCGGCGCTTTGATCTCGAAGCAATTTCTTCAAACGATTGTTGCGATTGATGACGCGGCGATAGAGATCGTTAAGGTCGGACGTCGCATAGCGGCCGCCATCGAGCGCGACCATCGGGCGAAGATCCGGCGGCAACACCGGCAGGATATTCATGATCATCCATTCCGGCCGCGTACCGTTGCGGACCATCGACTTGAACATCTTCAACCGGCGGAGCAACTTCGCTCTGCGCCCATCGGGTCGCGTGCGTCATCGAGCTCGGCCTCGATCGCCTACAATCTCCTTCTTCATGTCGAGCTTCGTCAAAATCTCCTGCACGGCTTCTGCGCCGCTACCGGCTTTAAAGATATTGCCGAACTTGCGCGACAGCGCGAAGTATTCGTTCTCGCTCAAAATCTGGCCGATGTGCAGATCTTCCAAATAATCTTTCGTCGTATCCGCGGCTTCGAGGATCTCCCCTTTCACGGTTTTGTCCTTATTGCCGACGGTCTTCAATTTTCCTTTCAGCTCGCGATCGAGATCTTCGAGCGCCGCCTTGCGGTTCTCTTCTTTGATCTCCGTGATGATGTATGCGGAATAGTAGATGACGCGTTCGAGTTTCTGGGTTGATGCATCGAGCGCGAGCGACAAGACGCGACGGGATGCTCTTCAGGAACCAGATATGGGAAACCGGCGCGGCCAAGCGCGATGTGGCCGATGCGCTCGCGGCGAACCGCTCGCTTTTGTCACTTCGACGCCGCACTTGTCGCAAACGACGCCCTTATAGCGGATGCGGCGATACTTACCGCAGTAGCATTCGTAATCTTTGGTCGGGCCGAAGATGCGCTCGCGAGAACAAGCCGTCTTTTTCCGGACGCTGGGTGCGGTAGTTGATCGTTTCCGGCTTGATGACCTCGCCATGCGACCACTTCAAAATATCTTCCGGCGACGCGACGCTGATCTTCAGCGCCGAGAAGCTATCCTTGCCGGTATCGGCGTCGGTATCGTATAAACGGCTGGATGTTGAACGCGAGCGATTTCAATTCGTTCACGAGCACGTTGAACGACGCCGGCACGTTCGGCTCTTTGATCTGTCTCGCCGCGGATGATCGATTCATATGCCGCCGCGCGGCCGAGCACGTCGTCCGACTTGATCGTCAACATTTCCTGCAAGCGTGTGGCGCGCGCCGTAACCTTCGAGCGCCCAGACTTCCATTTCGCCGAAGCGCTGTCCGCCGAACTGCGCCTTGCCGCCGAGCGGCTGCTGGGTAATTAAAGAGTACGGACCGATCGAGCGCATGTGCGCCTTGTCTTCGACCAAGTGGTTCAGCTTCAACATGTAGATCTGGCCGACCATAACGCGATTGTCGAACGCTTCGCCGGAGCGGCCGTCGTACAAGCGTCGTCTTGCCGTCTTCCGGCAAACCGGCCTTCTCGAAGTTCTGCGCGAATCTCGTTCTTCGGTTGCCGAATCGAGTCCCGGCGTGATCGCGCGATAGCCAAGCTTCGAAGCTGCCCAGCCAAGATGCGTTTCCAAAATCTGACCGAGGTTCATACGGGAAATAACGCCGAGCGGATTCAAAATGATATCAACCGGCGTTCCATCTGCGAGATACGGCATGTCTTCGACGGCGCGTACCTGCGAGATGACGCCTTTGTTGCCGTGGCGGCCGGCGAGCTTGTCGCCTGCCTGCACTTTGCGCAACTCTGCGATTTCAACCTGGATGCGGCGGATGATGCCCGGTTCGAGCTTGTCGCCGCGCTCGCGGTCGAAAACTTTCACGTTCACGATGCGGCCGATTTTTCCGTGCGGAACCGTGAGCGATGTATCTTTTACGTCGCGTGCTTTTTCGCCGAAGATCGCGCGAAGCAAGCGCTCTTCCGACGTCAGCTCCGACTCGCCTTTCGGCGAAATTTTGCCGACCAAAATGTCGCCGGCTTTTACTTCGGCGCCGATGCGGATGATGCCTTCTTCATCGAGATTTTTCAATTTGTCTTCCGAAATGTTCGGGATGTCGTACGTCGTCACTTCCGGACCGAGTTTCGTGTCGCGGACATCGCAAGAATATTCTTCGATATGGATCGATGTAAACCGATCTTCCTGCACGACGCGCTCCGACAAAATGATGGCGTCTTCGAAGTTCGCGCCTTCCCATGAAACGAACGACACGAGGAGGTTCTGACCAAGCGCGAGGACGCCATTCTCGATCGACGGACCGTCCGCGAGGATCTGGCCTTTCTTTACCGCTTGGCCGGCGAGGACGAGCGGCTTCTGCGAGATGCAGGTGAACTGGTTCGAACGCTTGAATTTCTCGAGGATATAATTCTTTGTTTATCATCTTTGCCTGCGCGGCCTGCATACTTCACTTTAATATGCGCGCCATCGGCTTCGAGTACTGTTGCCGTTCTCCTCCGCGACGATAACATAACCGGAATCGATCGCCACTTTTTCTTCCTGTCCGGTCGAAACATACGGCGCATCCGGGCGAACCGAAACCACCGCCTGGCGTTGCATGTTCGAACCCATCAATGCGCGGTTCGCATCGTCATGCTGGAGGAACGGGATCAGCGAGGTCGCGACGGAAATAAATTCGTGCGGCGCGACGTCCATCAATTCGACTTCGTCCGGCGTAACAGTTCCCGGCTCGCCTTTAATGCGCGCTTCGAGGATGGCGTCGATGAAACTGCCCTTCGTCGTCGCGCAAGCTGCCGGCGTGCGTGATCTTGTATTTCTCTTCTTCGCTCGCGTCGAGCCAGACGATTTCGTTCGTCACTTTGCCGTTCTTTAACTTTTACATATGGCGCTTCGAGAAAACCAAAATCATTCACGCGCGTGTAGCTCGCGAGGTAGTTGATAAGACCGATGTTCGAACCTTCCGGCGTTTGAATCGGACAGATGCGGCCGTAGTGCGAACGGTGCACGTCGCGCACTTCGAAGCTCGCGCGTTCGCGCGTTAAGCCGCCCGGGCCGAGCGCCGAGATGCGGCGCTTGTGTTCCAACTCGGCCAGCGGGTTCACTTGGTCCATGAACTGCGAAAGCTGCGAGCTTGCAAAAAATTCTTTGATGACCGCGGCGATCGGGCGGAAGTTGACGAGCTGCGCCGGCATCAAGCTATCCTTGTCTTCGGTCGACATGCGGTCCTGGATGATACGGCGTAAGCGCGCGAGACCGATTCGGAGACGGCCCTGCAGCAATTCGCCCACCGCTTTCAAGCGGCGGTTGCCCAAGTGGTCGATATCATCCGGCTCGGCGTCGGGATCGTTGTTTAATTTAATGATCTCGCGGACGATCGCGATCAGATCTTCCGTTTCGAGAAGCTTAACGTCGCTTCTTCCGGTCGAGTTCGAGCCGCTGGTTCATTTTGTAGCGGCCGACTTCCGAAAGGTCGTACCGGTCCGGGCGCTGGAACATCGCGTCGATCAGGCTCTTTCGCTGTTTCGGCGCTTGCCGGATCGCCCGGGCGCAAGCGGCGATAGATTTCTACGTATGATTCCGCAGCGTCTTTCGCGGCGTCCTTTTTATATGTCGCATCGACGAAGCTGATGGTTCCCGTGTCTATGTCTTTTAATGATTCTTTAATCTGTTCGTTGCTCATGCCGAAGATGCGGAACATGTCCGTCACCGGCACCTTGCGGCGGCGATCGATCTTCACGCTGATCTCGCCCGTCGCGTCGGTTTCGAATTCGAGCCATGCGCCGCGGTTCGGAATAATTTTTGCGCCAAAAAGCTGGCGGCCGCGATATGGGGTCGCCGTGAAATATACGCCCGCCGAACGGACGAGCTGGGAAACGACGACGCGCTCAACGCCGTTCACGATGAACGTTCCGCGCGAGGTCATGATCGGGAAATCGCCAAAATATACTTCCTGCTCGTGTTCGCGTCCGGTGTGTTTATTGACCAACCGCAAGCGTGCAGCGAAGCGGCGCCTCATAGGTCGCCTCTTTATAGCGCGCAGTCGCTTCATCGTACTTCGGCTCGTCGAAACGATAATCTGACAAAATGGAGTTCGAACTCTTTGCCGGTGTGGTCCTTGATCGGCGAGATCTCGTCGAAAATTTCCTTCAGACCTTTTTCGAGGAACCACTGATACGACTTCAGCTGCGCTTCGTTCAAGTTGAACGGAGCGATGAGCGGCTTCGACTTTGAGAAATCTTTTGTTGAGGTGTATTTTGGCATGCGACGTTTTAATTAAAATTTAATTTATATTTGCCGAGCAAAACCCGACGATTTATTAAAAACATATTAAGTTGTTGGTCGCACATGTTCTGGTTCCTCATGCGGGCCGCCGAAATCAGCCCTTCCCAAAACACTCCTAACGTTATCTAATACAGCGCAAAACGCAAAAAACGGACTTTCCCTTCCTCACGAAAGGAAACCGTTTTAAGCTTTCATTAATCCTAATTATAGTCGGTTGAGAATCCTTGTCAAGTACCCCTGGGCCATGCTATCCTCCCCGCGGAGGCTTTATGACACCCAATATGAAATCGGCCCGAAACGCCACTATTTTTCTCTGCTTGTTCCTCGTCATTGCAGGAGGGGCTATAGGATGGTGGATGGCTCCCTGGGAAATAATCGTGTTGGCAACAGTCTTCTTGGTACTTGGCGCCGTCGGTGGGATTATAATAGACAATCGTCGCACGATATTTTATATATTCGCGGCCGGCGCCATCGTCATGGGGGTCGCCTACATTATTTCGCATCGCATTTACTCCGTCGTCAGATTCCAGCATTTTTGATGCGTAGCAAAAGCCATCAATCCATCTTCGGCGCGATCTCATGGTCGCGCCGCTTTTTTATTTAATGAATTTTTAATTATCCAAATATTTTTTCTCATTCGCCTCTTGTTGCGCCAACGTCATCGCATAAACCGTCGCGCCGGTTTTAGGATCGCTTAGATAATAGAGGTACGACGAGGTTGCCGGATTGAGCGCGGCGGTTATTGCGCTAGCATCGGGATTGCCGATCGGCGTTGGCGGCAAGCCGTAATGTGTGTACGTGTTGTAGGGCGAATTGATTTTCAGATCGGCGGCTGTAAGCGGCGAACAGTTCGCGGTCGAGGTTGGCGCTTTCTGCTGCTTCGCGTAGCAGATTGTCGCATCGATATCGAGATAGATGTTATCCGCCAGGCGTTTTTCGATAATGCCCGCGACGATCGCTTGGTCGGTCGAGCTCGCGACTTCTTTTTGGATGAGTGAGGCGATGATAAGGTCCTGTTCTTCGACGATGCCGGTTACATTCTGGGCAGCGAAGAATGGCTGTGCTTTCGCAGCGAAATCGTTGGTCATTTTTTGAATGACTTCATCCGGCGTCGAACTCGCGTAGAAATAATATGTGTCGGGAAATAATTCGCCTTCGAGTGCGACGGCGGAGGTTGAATTTATTAATTGGCCTTGCTGCAAAACGTTTACGCCGGCGAGAATCCGATCGATATCGTAGGCGGTCGCGTCGGGCGGGATGGTGACGAGCTCTTCTGCGCGCGCCGGCGGGGTGAGCAACCGATGAAGCCAAAAAATAATACCGAGGAGAAGGATTGCGATAAGGACAATGCCTATGACGAAGCCAAATGGTTTTTTCATAAAAATTTAATACTCGCTACGTCCGCTTCCGAATCGAGTTTACCACCGCGATTAAAAACATGTCGACGACCATGCTTGAGCCGCCGTAGCTCACGAATGGGAACGTGACGCCGACGACGGGTGTTAGGCCGGTTGCGGAGCCGCCGTTTAGGAGGAATTGGACGGTGAGCATCATCGCGGCGCCGAGGCAAATGAACTTTTCGAAATTTTCATCGGCGAGTGCGCCGATTTGCAGGATTTGGTAGATCAAGTAGCAGAACGCAGCGATGACGACGAGGCCGCCGAGCATTCCCCACTCCTCTATTATAGCGGCGAAGATGAAGTCTTCGGTTGGCTCGGAGAGGAAGCCGAGCTGGGTTTGTGTGCCTTGGCCGTAGCCCTTGCCGAGCCAGCCGGCGGAGCCGATCGCGATGCGCGCCTGTGCCGAGCTGTAGTTAATGCCCAACGAATTTTTTTGCGGGTAAAGGAAATTTTCGATGCGCGCTTTTTGATATGGCTTCATGACATAGGTCCAGATAAAAACTGAGGCGACGAGCAGGACGGCGAGTGTTGCCGCGATGCGGCGCAGTGGCAAACCGATTAGAACGAGGAAGCCAAACCAGATCGCGAAGAAGATGACGGCTGAACCGAGGTCGGGCAAGCGCACGGCGATTGCGGCGGGGATGATGAAAAAGAAAAATGACGTGATGATGTTTCGCCAGCGGGCGACGGCGAGATGGCGGCGGCTGAAATAGTTCGCGTAGAGAAAAATTAATGCAATTTTCATAAACTCTACCGGCTGGACCGTGATCGGGCCGATGATGAGCCAGCTATGCGCGTTGCGGATCGTCGGGCCTTTGAGATATGTGAATAACATTAAGAGGAGCGATAGGCCGTAGAAACCCCAGATAACCCAGCGATGGTTGAAGACGAGACGCCAGTCGAAGACCGTGAACGCGGCGATCAGCGCGACGCCGACGGCGACCCAGATCAATTGGAGGTGGAACGAGTGTGGCGCGACCGCGGACAGCGTCACGAGGCCGGACAAAATAAGAACACCGAGCGGAATGAAGAGGGATAGCATGGGGTGATGGAAAGAATGATAAAGGTTTCATGCCCGTCCCGCAACGTGTTGTATTGCCAAAACGATTGCCTTGTGCTAATTTTTGGTTAGTTCGTCGATATTAGATTGGCGAGAAAGGATCGTATGTTGGGAGTAATGGCAATAGTTACGCTGGTTGGTACGTTATTCGGCGCCGGCGTCATGAAACTCACCGAACTGATTTCTGAGAGAGGGCTCGATCCTCGATTTGCTTTTTTAATTTCGTTGGTTGGTGTAGGATTTCTAACCAACGCCCTCTGGAACACTTTCCTTTGCGATGACGACGGCACCTTAGCTCCACCCTATAAATTTATCTTGTGGATGCAAGTTGCTGCCGTAATCGTTGCGGCTGCCAGCGGTGGCGGTACGGCAACTTTCTATGATGAGATTTACCACCACGATCCATCTGCAACAGCGAAGATCATCCTTATGGTCGTTGTCGGAAGCCTGAGTGCATATGGGATAGCAACCGTCGTAGGCATCTTTTTCGGCAGAAAAATCTACGCTAAGCGGAAATCCCATGCAAGACCTAAACAGGTTACTATCGAGTGATTTTCTTGTTCGTCCTTCGGCGCGGATTCGTCCGCGCCTTTTTTATTTCCTAATCACCAACCGATCCCCCACTTGCACGGCGATAGGCGCACTGATCAAGACGCCGATCTCTTTTCCTTTTTCGGCGCTCGTGATTTCGGTTTTCTTTTCGCGAAGTTCAGTGACTCTGCCGGTCGCAACCGTCAGCGCCGGAGTTTCAGCACTGCCCCGCAAAATATCACACGCAGCTTTGCCGCGGAACGTGCCGGCGATGACGCGGCCGCCGACGAGTTGCTTGTCAAGCTTGTCCTGGTTGAAGACGGCGAGCACTTCGAGCTCACCGGATGCGGCGGGGCCGCGCGTGCCGCTCAGGAATTCTTCGACGGCTTTCGAGAGATCGTAGACGATGTTCGACGTGATGATCTCGACGGATTGCGCGTCGGCGAGCATACGCGCACCTTTTTCGACGCGGTTCTTGAAGCCGATGATCGTCGAGCCGGTCGAGGATGCATGGCGGACGTCGCCGTCGCTGATGTCGCCGACGGATTCATCGACGATGTGCACCTCTTTATTCGCGCCGGATGTTCCGGCTGCGACGGCGCCACCGGCGCCTTGCGTATGAACGTTTCGTAATACGACCGAAAGCGCTTCGAGCGAACCGGCGTCGGATGCTTTTAATATTAAATTTAACGCGTTCGCGTTTTTCGGGGCGATGCCGGTAACTTGCCGCGCGATTGTTGGGGCTGGGCGGTTCGGATCGTGGAGCGCGCCGACGGTGAATTCTTCGCCGACGTTCGGGAGCGTCTCGAAGCCGATAACGAGTGCTGGTGCGGATGGTGTTAACTCGCCCGCCGCAATGCCCGCGAAGTTTTCGAGAATTTTCACTTTGCCGAGCGCGGTCGCTGTTGCGATCGCATCGCCGCGACGGACGGTGCCGTCTTTAATAATGATGGAGGCCTCGATGCCGCGCTGTGGATCGCGCCGGACTTCTAATACAAATCCAGTTCCTGCCGCGCCGGAGTCGTAGGTCAATTCTTCAATGTCGGCGGCGAGCAAAACTAAGTCGAGCAAGTCATCGACGCCTTCGCCGGTTTTTGCCGAGATGCCGTGCCAGCTGATCTGGCCGCCGTAGCCCTCGACGAGGACGCCTGCTTCCGCGAGTGAGCCCTTCGCCTTTTCTACGCCGGTCGGGCCGGCTTTGTCGATCTTGTTGAGCGCGACTATGAACGGCGTTTCTGTTTTTTGTAAAATTTCTATCGCTTCGCGCGTTTGCGGTTTGACGCCTTCGTCCGCCGCAACGACGAGGATTGCCATGTCCGCGATCGTCGCGCCACGCGAACGCATCGCGCTGAACGCTTCGTGGCCCGGCGTGTCGATGAAGGTTATTTTGCGGACGGCGCTTTTGTCGCCAGCGGATGCGCCTTTCGGCGTGTGTTCAATTTCATATGCGCCAACAGCCTGAGTGATTCCGCCTGCCTCGCGTCCTGCGACATTCGCCTTTCGGATGTAGTCGAGCAAAGTCGTCTTGCCGTGGTCAACGTGCCCAACGACAACCACGACCGGCGGTCGCGGCTTGAGCAATGCTTCCTGTTGGGGTGTACGTGATTGAGTTTTTGATGCAGTAACTTTCGGCATGTGGGAATTATGCCAAAAAATTGCGATTTAAGCAAGATTTAATATAAGTGGTTGCGGGGGCAAGACTCGGACTTGCTTCGGAAGCTTATGGGGCTTCCCGGAAAACCTTTCCCAACCCTCCCGCGCTATCGGCGTGAGCCGAACGTGAAACTTTCACCTGGCAATTATACTCTTTGTTGGTGCGTGTTGTCAAAAAGTTTTCGGCGCCCCTCACCGAAAAAGTTATGCACACTATTGTAGTTGGTGAAAATATTTTCTATGATGAGGGCAGTCCCGTTGTTGTTTCACGCGACGGAATAATTCTACCGAGGAGAAAATCTTTGAACGCTACTGCAACCGCTTCATCGCCTGTCGTAAGCGCTCCGGCACGTCTTGTATTTCCTGATATCTCAGTCATTATCGGATTGAAAATGATCATGGATCCATTCAATCCAAACATTCCCGAAGTAGATAAGCTCACCGAGGTCGCGAAGTCAGAAGGTGCATTCGATCCGAAAGATGGATGGAACATCGAGAAGCTCGCCAAACGCGTACTGCGTCGCTACAGTCTTCACGGTTTCTCTGCAAACTGGGAGGAACCGTGCTCATTGCAAAACGCCCTGTCGAAGCTTCAACAAAGCGTTCGCTCGGGTCTTTGTTTGACTCTGCTCCATGGAGATCCCAGCCGCGAAGATGAACCCAACTTCGTGATCCCTGAAAAGATCTGCCGCTTCGTTAAATATGAGCTGATCTCGATGTCGAAGCCGCCGGCAAAAAAAGTCGCGACCATTGCTGATTTTCTCTCTCGCTGGAGGCGACAAGTTATCGTCGTCGCTAAAACTAGAAACTGACCCGCCCGCCTTTGGTCGCCCGCGCACCATCGCGCGGGCTTTTTATTTCTGCTAGTATGGATTTTATGGATTCATCATTGACCAACAGCGGCGCTGCCGTCGGCGCTGCCCGGTTCCGCGGCAAAAAAATCACTTTGATGGGGCTCGGCCTGCTCGGGCGCGGCTTGGGTGACGCGCGCTTCTTCGCAGCCGCCGGAGCCGATCTCATCATTACCGACCTCCGCGCCGAAACCGAACTCGCGCCATCGATTGCCGCACTCGCCGACGTCCGCGGACCGGACGGTGCGCCCGCTCGCATCACCTATCATCTCGGCGGCCATCGGCTCGAGGATTTCGAGGGCCGCGATTTTATTTTACGCGCACCAAACGCACCGCTCGACTCACCGTTCCTCGCGCACGCGCGCGAACTTGGCATTCCAGTCAAGATGGATGCGTCGTTGTTCGTCGAGCTGTGTCGGGAAAAATTTCCGGGCGGCGACGATGGCGCGGCGGCGTCCGACGCTCGCGGCGTCACGATCGTCGGCATCACCGGCACGCGCGGCAAGTCGACGACGACGCACCTTATCTATGAAATGGTCCGTGCCGCGTTTGGTGGCGGCGCTCCAGCGCAAAACGTTTACCTCGGCGGCAATGAACGCGACACCGCGACATTACCGCTTATCGAAAAAGTTGCTGCAGGCGATGTCATCATCCTCGAACTCGACTCATGGCAGCTTCAAGGTTTCGAAGAAAGCCGTGTCAGCCCCGATATCGCCGTCTGGACCAACTTCATGCCGGACCACATGAACTATTATCACGGCGATATGGAACGCTACTTCGCTGACAAGGCTGCGATTGCGCGATTCCAGCGACCTGAGAGCGGCGATGCATTCATCGCTCCGGAGGAAATCAAACAGCATATTGAAACCGCATTCCTTGGAGGTGTCGCAGTGCCAGGATTATGGATTATGCCTGCACGACTTGATCCTTTATGGGAAATTGCTCTGCTCGGCGAGCATAACCGCGCGAATGCTGCCTGCGCTATCTCTGCAGCTCGTGCACTTGGTGTTTCGGAGGAAATTATTAAAAAAGTATTAAAAACGTTTACGGCATTGCCCAACCGACTCGAATTGCTCGGCGAAAAAAATGGCGTTGCTTTTTATAACGATTCGAATTCGACGACGCCCGATGCGACGATTGCGGCGTTGCGGGCGCTCGTGCAGCAAAATCGGCCAATTATTTTAATCGCCGGCGGCAGCGATAAAGATCTCGATTTCGCGGCACTCGCCCACGAGATCGCCGACCTGCGCGTTAAAAAATCGTTAAAAACTCTCATTTTATTTGAAGGCAAAGCAAGTGAAAAATTAAAAACTTTGTTGCCGGCAGATTTTCCTGCGCCGACAATGGCCGCTACTATGCCCGCCGCTTTCGCAGCCGCCCGCGCCGCCGCTACACCCGGTGACATCGTGTTACTCTCCCCCGGCGCCACCAGTTTCGGTATTTTCAAGAATGAGTATGACAGAGGGGATCAGTTTAGGGAGGAATTTGCATCATTGTAAAAACGGGAGGAGTGATATACTATCGAGTCAGACATTTTACAGGAGGACAATTTGAAACTCAGAGATATTGAATTTCCCCGGGTGCTCTGCGCGAGCGGAGCTATGGGCTGGTTCGGCGAAGGATATCAATACCACCGTATCGCAGGCGCTTTCGGTGTCAAACCCTATTTTAAGGGTGTCGGCCTCGTCGCGAAAACAACTACACTCCATTTTAATCGGGGCTTCATGGAATTGGATTGGGGAAACTTCACTCCAAAACAACTCTTCCCCGATTGCATCTACATCACGCCAAAGCAATGGATTCAGGATAACTTACTCAACGCGGTGGGACTTGCCGGACCCGGCGCGAAAGCCCTTTTCGATACCGGCGAATGGCAGAGACGAATTGATAACTTTTTCATTTCGTTCATGCCAATCGCAAAGACGGCAGAGGAGCGTCTTGAAGAGGTCCTTGAGTTCGTCAAGCTCGCTCTGCGCTACCTTCCGTTATTCAAAGCTCGCGTAGGCCTGCAACTCAACATTTCTTGCCCCAACACGAAACACAATCTCGACGAGCTTATCAAGGAAGTGTACACGTGGCTCGATATCTTGGCGTTGCTGAACATCCCTATTATGGTGAAGATAAATATCTTGATTGCCCCAGAAGCGGCGCTCGAGATCGAGTCGCACCCAAGCTGCGATGGGCTCTGTATTCCGAACACCATCCCCTATGGACAACTTCCGGAGTTCATCCCGTGGGGAAAAATCTATGGACCGGTTTCACCGTTGCAGAAATATGGCGGTGGTGGATATTCTGGAAAATGGGCTTTCAAACCTACACTCAGATGGATCAAGCATGCTCGCCGGCGCGGCCTTAAGAAAACGCTCAACATCGGCAGCATTTTGTCCCTGCGAGACGCGAACGAGCTTCTGAGCGCCTCGGAATCTCCGAACGATTCGATATTCCTCGGATCCATCGCCATATTACGACCGTGGCGAATGAAAGGAATCGTCGAAACGATTAATGGACGATAAAAAAATGGCGCCGCAACTCTGTGGCGCCTGTTTTATTAGTTGACCAGCTGATAATCCATCGTTTCTCCCGCAAAGAGAGATACGACTCGCTCATCGGTCCCGTCGACGAGATAATCCGGCGGCACGACCGATGGCTTTTCTTCGAACATAAGTTTCTTTTCTGTTCGCGGATACCCATAATAGTCGGCTGCGCGATAAGATGTGAAATCATCGTAATGATGAAACACGCCGCGCTTCCTGAATTCCCGGATAAGAAATGGTAACGCAGCAGTCGTATTGAACACACCGCATGCACTGCCATCACATTCCTTAGCACTTCGGGAATGCGGTGCATCATCGCCGCCATAAAGGAAATGGATGTCATCAGAAAATGCTGCCTCTTGCACTGCCAAGCGATCGACGAAAAACTTCGGCATCGGCTTGCACGCTTTATGCACTCTTACGAGACAACCGCTTCGCTCGCTGTAGCCGATGATGTCATCGATCGTGAGCACGAGATACTGTGGGGCAATTGTCGCACGGACGTACCGCGGATCCTGTTTTTTAACCCATTCGATCATCGCCGCCGCTGAAACGTGCTCGATGACCATCTTTAAACGTGGGTATTCTTTCCGGATCGCATCGAGAATTTCGATGAAGCGAGCCTCCTTGAACAATCCTTCTACGTCATAGGAGGGGTGCTCAGCGTGGAAACAAACGATCATCCCCAATCGCTGCGCTTCAGCGAGTGCCAGATAGATCTTCCAGTAATCGACGACACCATTCTCGGAATTGGTTGTCACGTTACGTGGATATACTTTTGCCACGCGAACGCCCAGAAGCCATGCGCGCCGAATCGTATCGGGCGTCGTTCGCTCGGTAATTTGGATCGTGAGGACCTGCGTGAAGCGCAGCTCTGCCGGGTATTCACGCAACAGTATATCGCCGATTCGTCCGTATTCAATCGCGTCTTTGCCGGTCAAAAGCGCATCTGGTTTTGTGTTTGGCATTTCGAGCACGAGACCCTGAAAGCCACTCTCAATGAGCATCTTTGTCATCCAAACTCGCATCTGGCCTTGTCGGGGATGACAATGCATATTGTTCGGAACTGCTGTCTCGATCATTAATCCCATCTCAGCTTCCTCCTTCAAAAATGTAAAACTGCATCTGTTGCCACCTTACCGAATTGAAAAGAAAAACGCAATGCGCTACGATTGTCTCATGTCATCCACCATCGGCAAGCGTGAGTTGGAGCACTTGGCGAAGCTCGCGCGCATCGAGCTCGAGCCAGGCGAAGAAGAAAAACTGCTCCGCGATTTGGGCGCGATTTTAGAATATTTTAATGAACTGCAGAAGCTCGATACATCGGCGGTTGCGCCCATGACGGGCGGGACGGATCTGCGAAATGTGTTTCGCGAGGATGGGGCGACGGATGAAGATACTGTCGATAGCCCGCGGAGTGGCGACGAACGCGAAGGCGGCCGCGAGAACACGAACCAGGGTGCCGGCGTCGAGGCCTTCCCGGAGTCGAAAGACGGCTACTTAAAAGTGCCGCCTGTTTTTGAATAGCTTATCGCGCGCCCGTGAAATTAAAATTTTATTAAATCTCATATATGGAACCGCTCCGCGACTTAACTATTAAAAAATTTCATGACGGCCTGCTGGCCGGAAAATTTAGTGCACTCGAGATAACCCAGGCATCGTTCGCGCATATTAAAGAGCACAACGGCGAGATCAATGCATTTTTGTCGCTTGCCGAGGAATCGGCGGTTCGCGAAGCGGAAGCGGTGGATCTTGCTGTTGCGAAAAACGAACCAATTGCACCGCTCGCCGGCGTCCCGCTCGCGATCAAAGACAATATTTTGATCAAGGATTTGCCGGCGACTGCGGCGTCGAAAATCCTCGAAAATTATGTCGCGGCGTATGACGCGGGCGTTATAACAAAATTAAAATCGGCGGGAGCGGTTTTTCTCGGGAAGGCGAATATGGATGAGTTCGCTATGGGATCATCAACCGAGAATTCCGCATTTGGGGTAACGCGCAATCCGCACGACCTCACGCGCGTCGCCGGCGGCAGCAGCGGTGGCTCGGTTGCGGCCGTCGCCGCGCATTTCGCCATCGCCGCGCTCGGTTCGGACACTGGGGGCTCGATCCGCCAACCCGCGAGCTTCTGCGGCGTCGTCGGCATGACACCGACCTACGGCGCGGTTTCGCGATCCGGCGTCATGGCAATGGCTTCGTCGCTCGACCAGGTTGGCCCGATAACGAAAACCGTCGAGGATGCGGCGATTTTATTTGCCGGTATTGCCGGCGCGGATCCGCTTGATGCGACGAGCCAAGCAACGACCAGCACCGAAAAATTTTATGAAAATTTAACAAATCCTAAGCTCGAAGATATTAAAAAATTAACCATCGGCCTTCCGGGTGAATATTTCATCAGTGGCACAGACCAGCTCGTCACGCGCAAAGTCGAACATGCGATCGAAAAGCTGACATCGCTCGGCATGAAATTCAAAAAGGTCTCGCTCCCGCATACGAACTACGCGCTCGCGACCTACTATATTATTGTTCCGGCGGAGGTGAGCTCGAACCTCGCGCGCTACGATGGCATCCGCTACGCGCGCAACCCGGCGGCGGAAGCGCAGGGCAACAACCTCAATGATCTTTATTTCAAACAGCGTGGCGCCGGCTTCGGCGCGGAGGCGAAACGCCGCATCATTCTCGGAACTTTTGTATTGTCATCCGGTTACTACGACGCCTACTATGATAAAGCCCAGCGCGTGCGAACGCTTATCAAGCAGGATTTTGACAAGGCATTCGAAGAAGTCGACGTTTTGCTGACGCCGGTCGCGCCAACCGCGGCATTTAAAATTGGCGAGAAAGCTGACGACCCCCTCGCAATGTATCTTGCCGATATCTTCACTATCCCCTTGAAACTCGCCGGCCTCCCCGCTATCTCGATCCCAACTAAACTGTCGCGCGATCTCGCGCCCGGTGAACTGCCGGTCGGTTTCCAGCTGATCGGCAAAAAATGGCACGAAGCGGATATCTTGGGAATCGGCCAGTTCTATGAGAGAATGTAACCATGAACCAGTTGGCTGATATTTATATTTCGAACCTCGGCATTCTCGAATTCATCGGCGCCGTCGTTTCCGCCCTGCTCATCGCCGCAATCGTTGTCATTATTATCAAAACTAACTGGCTCGGCCTGAAAGTCGAGCGGTTCCGCCATGTCGTGTTAAAAACGAATCTTCCAAAAGAGACCGCGCGAAAAGAGTGGGCGAAGATTGAGGCGCACTTTTATAAAGGCGACGAGAACGACTTGAAAGTCGCCGTTATCGAAGCGGATAAATTGCTCGAAGAAGCGCTTCGCGAAAGCGGCGTTCGAGGCATGCATCTCGGCGACCGGTTGAAGAGCTTAAAACCGGAACAATTGCCGAATCTTGACCAGATTTGGCAAGCACATCGTTTGCGGAATGATATCGTCCACCAACCGACATTCAAATTGAAGCGCGACCTCGCTGAGCGGGCGCTCAATATCTACAAAGAAACATTAAAAAATTTCCAGTTACTCGATTAAAGCGCTTATGCCTTTATTGCGTTGTCGTCGTCGCAACCGAGCTGACCGTCATTTCGTCGGACCCTTGAATATATGTTCCGGAAAGTTGGGCCGTCTGGCCGACTGAAGCTTTCAGCTCTGGCCCGACCGTCGCGTCGGAAGAGTTCGTGATAAAGATTTTTGCACCACGTGGGGTTAATATCGAATACGGCACCTTACCGCCACCGGAAAGCGATCCGCTAATCGTTACCGGGAGTGGCGTTGCGGCTGTTGCAGTCGGCGTGCCGAGCGGGATTGCGTAGAATGATAAATTCAGCGCGAGATCTGCGTTCGCCGCGGTAAGATTCGAGATCTGCGATGCATCGGCCGTGCTCGACGCGGTCAGCTGGGATTGCAGCGTCGCGAGCTGCGACGTCACGGATGCACTCTGGGTATTGAGTGATGCCACTTTTGCTGCGAGTGCCGCGTTCCCGGAATAGAAATACCACGCGAGGCCGCCGAGGCCGAGGATGATAACAATGCCGATGATTTCTATGACGAGTGTTCCAATTCCGTGGCCACTTTTTTCCATCGAATCGTGGGGGGCAGCGACCGCAGTTCCAGCCGGCGACGCGCTGAACGTATTTCCTTTAATCGTGCCGCCGAACTTCGATGCGGTCGCGGCGGCGGCGGATGCCGAGATTGTTGTTGCCGACGCCGCGGATGTTGGCTTCGCCGAGCTTCCTGAAAATGGTGATGAAATGAGATCGCTCATCTTGATTGTTTGTGGACTCGCTGACGAATTGGTCGACGCCATCGGGCTGCTCTGCGCCGGCTTCGCCCCCACCGCTACCCCTGTAGACATTGCTCCCGCTGGCATCGCCGCAGGGCCTGCTCCCACTTTTTTTAACGTATCCTCGACGTCCCCCGCAACCCATCCCGCCGAAACGAGCGCCGACTTAATCGCATCCCGCGAAACGCCGAGCTTCGTCTGTGACGAAATATAATCTGTTAATTGTTCTTGTACCATTTTTACGTTGTTCCCTTAACGTTTATTTAATTTAAGTATACCGCACATCGCGACGGCGCAATAGAGGAGTAATCCACAGGGGTGCATTAATCTTGCGTTCTCGATTTACCGATGTATAATGGACTCCAAATAGCTGCGGGTATCGTATAGCGGCTATTATGGTACCTTGCCAAGGTACAGATAGGGGTCCGACTCCCCTTACCCGCTCAACCAGTTGCCAATTTAAAAATGATATAATAAAAGCATGAAATATATTCTTGCTGTGTTAGGATTTTTCTCCTTAGTGATTGTCGTCGGTCACGTCGCCCATGCCCAGTCGACCGTTCCGCCCTCGATACCTGCCGATATCACCGCATCGCTACTCTCGACCCAGCAGATCTACGTCACGTGGAACCCTTCGAACAGCACGAGTTCGGTCGTCGATGGCTACTACCTCTACCGCAACGGTGCGTTCATCGCGAGCATCCCGGGTTATACCTATTACACCGACTCTCCGGGCGGCGGCGCTTTTTCCTACACGGTCTCGGCTTACGATGTTAATGGGAATATTTCTGGCCAATCGAGTCCAACTGCAGCGGTTACGGTCGTCGGTGATACCGTCCCGCCAACGGCGCCGACCGGGCTGACAGCGACAGACTCATCCAGCTCGGTTACCTTATCCTGGACTGCCTCAACCGATAACGTCGGCGTCATCGGTTACTATGTTTCCCGCAATGGCGTCCGCATCCAAACGGTCAATCCGATAACCGGCACGAGCTATATCGATTCCGGACTTTCGCCGGGCGCGACGTATACCTATAGCGTTACTGCCTACGATGCTTCGCGCAATGTTTCGGCTGCTGCTGCCATCCAGGCGACGACGATTTATGACATCACCCCACCGAGCGTCCCGACGCAATTGAAAGCAACGATTATTTCATCAAACGAAATCGATCTTTCGTGGCAGCCATCAAACGACAATATACAATTGGGTGGTTATAACATTTATGAAAACGGTTCTGTCGTCGCGACCCTCGTCGGGACCACGACGGCGTACCAGGCGACTGGGTTATCCGCGCAGACGAACTATACCTTTAATGTTTCTGCATATGATGAGGTTGGCAATATTTCGGCAGAGAGCGCTCCTGCGAGCGCCATGACGCTATCTCCGGATATTACTCCACCGACTGCTCCGACCTATTTAACCGCGACCGCAATCGATCCGATCGATGTCGTACTGGAATGGCATCCTTCGACCGATAATGTTGGCGTTGCTGGCTATTATATTTATCGCGGCGGGTCGGAGCTTGCTTCGGTCACGGCGACGACGACCTATGAAGATTCGGGTCTCGCGAGTGGAACGTATTATATTTATGACGTCACGGCGTATGATGCAGCTGATAATATTTCCGGGCCAGACTATGCGGTCGTGACGACACCTGCGACGGCTCCTGCGACGCCGGTCGTCCTGCCGCCAGCTACTCCGACTCCTCCTGCGACACCGACTTCGACAACGCCAACCCAAACGCCGGCGCCGACAACTACTCCCACTAATCCTGGCTTCGATTTCACGACGAACTTATCCTACGGCGCCCGTGGCGCTGCCGTCCTCGCCCTCCAGAACTTCTTCATTTCGCAAAACGATTTGGGTTCAAGCTACAACACCGGCTTCTATGGCTCGCTCACGCAGGCGGCCGTCCGCCAGTTCCAGTGCGCCCAAAATATTGTCTGCTCCGGCGGCCCGGCGACCACGGGCTGGGGCAGCGTCGGCCCACATACGCGCTCGGTATTGAATTCGCTCTAAAAAGGTGGTATGATTGCTATATGAAAATGCCCTTTGGTGAGGGCATTTTTGCTGGAAAAGGCCGCCTGCAGGGCAATAAAAACAGTAACCAACGCTCCAAAATTACGTTTCATATGTTAGACGGTGAGGAAAAAATCATCAAGTGCCGCCGTCCGGGGTAACTCCTCGGCTTTTGGTGAGCTCTATGACCACTATCAGCCGATGATCTATCGGTTCGTAGTGGTGAAGGTGTCTCGCCGTGAGGAGGCCGAGGATATTACCCATCAGGTATTCCTGTCGGCATGGTTGAATATTCGAAGCTATCAGCATCGCGGACATCCGTTCTCGAGCTGGCTCTATCAGATCGCGCGCAATCAGGTTATCGATTATTACCGCGCGAAAAAGAATGATACGCCGCTCGACGCGATCGATCCCGAGTATTTCGTTGCTCCTGCGAGCGCCGAGTTCTCGATACCGATGAAGCTCGACATGGAAGCGGTTCGGCGCGCGATGGGCAAGCTGAAGCCCGATTATCAGGATGTTATCATTCTCCGCTTTATCGAAGACCTGCCGCTAAAAGAAACGGCGGTTGCGATGAAGAAGACGGAGGGCGCCGTGAAATTAATGCAACATCGCGCTATCAAAGAGTTAAAAAAGATTATTGATGGGAAATAGACATGGAATTATTTGAAACATTAAAACAATTTAAAAAGATTACGCCCGATGCTACACGCTCGACGATATCCAAGCGGGCGATTTTGGCGCAGACGCCGCTCGAACCGCGACCGGCTTTTGGCGTGGGCCGGATGTTTGCCGCTATTTTCGAAACCGGCTTTGCGGTCGCGTTGACCGTATTTTTCATACTTATCATTATCGGTAAATTCCCCGGCCAATCATCCGTCGCGCCGGTTCAGCTTTCTGTTATTAACCCGACGACTTTGAAAGCCGAGGCACAGGCAGTCGATATGCAGATCCAGCTTGCGCAGATCGCGTATACGGAAACGACGTCGACGTCTGAATCGACACCGCAGACAACCGCGGCCATCGCCTCCAAGCAACCGGCGGCGCTTGCTGCTGCGATGAAAGCGGCTACTGCATCATCTTCGACCGCCGCAGCCGGTGGCGCAAGTTCAAGCTCTACAGGCGCCGCCTCGACCACGATCTCTATCGATCAAGCGCTCCAGGAGCTTTCGCAATAATTAAATTATCATGAAGAAAATACCTTCGGCCATTTTGACGGTCATAGTTGCCACGCTGTCGCTCGCCGGCGGTTTAGCTCACGCCCAGGCCATAACGGCGGCGCAGGCGCAGACCGCGCCGATTGCCACGGCGAAGGCTGCGACGACGACTGGCGCGCCTGACTGCACGCTTTCCGCGGCCGGCTTCGCGCAGCTCCAGGCCGCGCAAAGCGTTGCCGACGAACTCACGATCCGGAAGCAGCTGCTCGGCCAGACGATCGCTTGCGCCGTAAGCGATGCGCAGTCGCTCCAGACGACGCTCAATGCGGTTTCGATGCCTGACAGCGAGAGCGCTGCGATCCAGAGCCAGCTCTCTGGCAAGCTCGATGATGCCGTTAATTTTTATAACCTGGAGTCCGCGAAGCTTAATGGCGCGGGCATCAGTGCGACCGAGGCGATTGCGCAAGAGATCGTTGCCTGGCGCACGGCGAACTACGACCCGCTGACCGGCCAGATCAACAACCTGATCCTGTGGTCGCAGAACCAAGGGCTTTTCAACACGGCCGAGACGCGGCTGACGCAGACGACACAGGTCGTCAACTTCATCGAGTCCGCTGCGGCGAATAATGATTTGCAAGGCCAGTTGAACGCTGCACGTTCATCGCTCGAGGATGCACAAAGCGAAAATGCCGCCGCTGAAACTTCGCTCGCGCAGTTCCAGTCCCCCGACCAGTCACTCGCTTCGATCCAGCAGTCGCTGCAATCGCTTGCGGATACGTATCAGAAGTTCTCGGACCTCAACACCTCGATCCAGGCACTCTTACCCACCTCTCAATAAGGAAGCAGTTCTGTAGGTAGGGTGCCAGCAGAATATATAACAAAAAACCGAGTCGGTTCTTACCGCTTCTCGGTTTTTTTGTTATATATTCTGCTGGCTAATATCTAGAGAACTGCTTCCTTGAGGAGCTTTCCTGCGCGGAATTTCGGCTTGATGGACGCCTTGATCTGGATCTTCTCGCCCGTCTTCGGGTTTCGTCCCTCGCGTGCAGCACGCTTTGCAACACGGAAGGTGCCGAATCCCGTGATCGCGACCTCTTCGCCGTGGCCCAACGTTTTCACGATGGTTTCGAAAACGGCATCAACCGCCCGCTCCGCCGCAGCTTTTGTCTCGATATCAGCGGCCTTCATGACCGCTTCGATCAATCCTTTTTTGTTCATGATATAAATTTCTATAAATGCGTGGATTTCCGACCTTTAATTTTCCTTTAATAAGTATAGCAAATACAGGGCTTTTGCAACAATGGGGTCAAATCGCTAGATTCGCTTCCCCAAAAAATCTGCAATTTTTGCCTCGAGCACTTTCTTAAAATCCCCCAAAAGCCGCGCCTGGCTTGCCGGCAGGAACTCGCGGAGCTCGGCGCGGAAATTCACTTTGGAACTTCGCAACAGCGCTGATACCGCCTCCAAATTCTTCTTTTCTTTCGCAAGAGGATAATTTCCATGCAAAAGAAACCAATAATCGTAAAAATCGCGTGGCTTGTGGCGGGCGATAAGCGCCTCGATTTTCCCCTTGACGATATCTTCTTCCGGTAAATGAATAAGTGTATATTCCGGAATATATTCATTTTCAATCAACGATTGTACGCCTTCAACTCGTTTACCATTCCGAAGCGATATCTCAATCTGGATAGGAGTCGCTTTCCCGTATGTATGAAATGTCGCGATACCTAAATAGCCACCCGTAGTTGGTTTTCCCTCCTGGAGGTCAACGCGGACACCCGTATGCTCGATGGCCGCCAGCACATCACCAAAAATATTTTCGATCTCTGCGGTGCGAATATTTATTCCCGTAAAATCGAGGTCTTCCGAAAAACGCGGACTTTCAAAAATAATCCTAAGCGCAGTACCGCCCTTAAACAGCAAGCGTTCTGATCCAGGCTGTTTATAGAGATATGATAAAAACAAATGCTGGCAATATTCCCTGACAACATTCTGCAGGGTTGTCTGCGACCGATCAGTAAATTTTTCGAGGTTTTTTATATTCAACATAAATTTGATCAATAAGCTTTATCATGCTTGGCCTTTCGAATAACTTTACGAACCCAAGTAAAACAGATTTCTTTATATTTTTTAGTTCAAGCCGATCATTCAAAGACACTTTCTTTAAGTCGACGAAATAAAGATAGTCTGCAAGCGCTTTTTCCGGCTCAGCGATCAGGACGTTCTCGCGATCGATGGCCCGTAAGCCATAACCAGTGAATGCCGCCTGCTTGATCCGCTGATAGATAAAATTCCCTATCGGCGTTTCAAACTCCCGTGATAACTTGGCCGTAACGGAGGTCGTAGCATATACCACTTCCGGGATGATGCCGTAATGCGATAGTGCCGTCGAAAGAGAAATGTACGAAGGTTCGTAAAGCTTATTGGCTATCAGATAGCGCGAGGTATGGGCATCTTTTATTTTGTAAAATCCATTGCGAATCTTTATAAATATCCCGCCTTTGCCAACGTTATGAGACAGGAATACCGCAGCTGCCCCGGGCGCTACCTTAAAAATACCCTTAAATTCGCGAGGCGTAAAAACCGCCAGCCCTGCTGATTTGAGCTTTTCTTCGACTTCTACACGTTTCAGTTTTTTAACCATATTGTTAAGAAAATGAAATCGACTATTTCAGTGTAAACCAGAGACGCCGCTACGTCAATCGCTCCCTATCGACGAGAATCCCTTGTCTGCTCATAACTATATCACGCCGACATTAAATCTTTCTAAAGATTTCCCGCTCGGCGCGTGGCGTGATCCGCATCGCACGATCCTCATCTTCGCCCAACCAAAAACCCGCCTTGAGGGCGGGCTTTTGGTTTCGGATCCGGCAGTCACAAGCCGCCAGAGCCTACTACGACTAGATCAGCAACTAGGGTTCTGTTGGAACTGGTCGTTGAAGATCTGGAGCGGAGTGATGATCGGATGCCGGCAAGCCGATGCCGCTGCGGTCGTGATGTTCGAATCCGTACCATCCGTGTACTGGATGGACGTATTCGCAGCAATCGAAGCAGCCAAGCTGAACGCATTGTTCTACCCGCAACGTTCAAGTCTGGGTGGTGTTGCCGACCAAGGTAAATGTTACCGGGCTACCGTTAACCTGGAAGCCGCTGATACCCTGGCTCGAGTAGGAAGTTCCACGTCACTATCGCTCCTGTCGCGCTGATTCGTCGAACTCGCCGGGCAGTACTGCGTGCCGTTCAACAAGAGATACGTGCTCGTTGCAAATGCCGTCATCTGCGCAGTCGTGCTCGAAGCGAGCGCGTTTCCCGAGAACTTGATGGTCACCGTGTTTAACCGCGAGCGATCCGCCGTTTACCCGGCGTGAAGGTCAAGGTTGCGAGCTGGTCGCCGATGCTCTTCGATCGGTTCGATGTTCGCGCCGAGCTGCAGCAGCCGAGAAGACCAAGCCGTTACGCAAGATCGTCTGCGAGTACCAGCGGCGCTCGAGACAGTGACTGTCGCCGGCTGGTTGGATGTCTGACCCAACGCAACGACCGTCGAACTGTACGACGTTGTTGGTCACGCTACCGACGTTCGTCGAAGTCGCAACCTCGAACGTATGGATCGAACCGTCCGTCGTATTGCCCGCCGTGTACGCATTCGCATTACCTTTCAAGGTAACGCGAGAGCGTGCCGTTGCGCAGGAATAATGAACGTTGACTCGAATTGCCGAACTGGAACTGGTAGAGGAAGGCGCTGCGCCATTGACTGTCGTTGTACCAACATAGTTGGCCTGACCGCCGACCTGAGTCGCACCGTTCCACAACGTAAGGTGTTGAACGAAGGCAAAACGTTCGCCGTGTTGGTCGCCTGACCGAAGGTCGAGGTCGTCAACAAGTCAACAACATTAAGCTGGTAACCTTGATGTTCTCTATGTTCGCCGTTTCCTGGAAGTTGAAGGCAGCAAGCGTATTGCCAGTCGTTCCCATCGAGAGCTGGCCAACTGAAGGATTGGAACCCTGGTTGGCCGTAACCGTGATAGACGAACCACCGGAAATCGTCAAGTTCTGGCCCTGAACGCTGGACCCGGGGAAAGCGAAATCGAGCGTTCGAAATCGCACCCGAACCGCTAAGACCCGTGAGCGAGGTCAAACCGCCGGTTGTCGTGGTCGCGATAGCCGACGAGTTGATGTCAGCATAAGATGTTCACGTTAACCGTCGAACCCTGCCGGAATGTTGAACGGAGAACCCGAGAACGTGTACGCACCAGCGATAACTGTCGGCTGGGTTGTACCGAACTGCGCACCATTCACGATCAACTTCAAGTTCTGGAGGTAGCTCGCAAGCGAGTGCCGTTCACCGTGACGGTGACCGTATTGACGTTCACGCCTTCAGCCGAAGCCGCCGTAAGAGCGTACGAACCAATTTCCTGGTTCGCTCGAACCCTTCGACAAGCTCTGGGTGCCAAGGCCGTGTTCTGCGCCGCCGTCAAACTAGAGTTCGAAAGCGTGAGAGCGCTGCCGTTTGCACCGGATGAACTGTCTGACTGGCTCGAAATCTGGCCCTGCAAGTTGTTCTGGCCGGATTCAGAGAGCAAGTTCGCCGTCACCGTCTGGAAGCTCGCCGTCGACTGGATGTCAGCCTTGAGCGACAAGACGCGAGTCGTGTTCGCCGGGATGACATAGTTGATCGGTGAACGCGGAGTACCGAAACAGTCAACATAGGTTACCGCTACCGAACGTAATCGTTCCGTTCGTAGGAGCCGTTCGCAGCGCCGGTGTAACCGGAACCTGACGCCATCTGGGCGCACGAATTGCCGGACGGAGGAGTATTAATCGTCGTGCCAACCTGCTGACCGGAATCATCCGTGATGTTGACGTTCTTCACCAAGTTGGCGATGGCAACATGTTCGGAGTCGAGGTCGTCACGCCCGTGAAGACCAACGTCGAAGTCAAGGAACTTGACCTTGGTCGGCTCGCCGGACGCATAGACGTCAAACTTCGCGAGAGTAACCTGCGACACACCCTTGGCAATGTTGCCAGTCGGGGTCGAAGTATCCTGCGAAGTCGTCGTCTGACCTGCCTGGATCGTCACCTGCGCATCAACCGCCGCCGTCAATCGATACGGAGACCGGAACGTTGTACTGGCTGTCAACCGCAAGGACATCATAGCCGTTCAAGATTTCCAACTGGAAGTTGAATGACGGCGAACCCGTGACATCCGCTAAGATCTGGACGTTGTTCGAACCCGTGTTCAATTTCGCCGGAGCGGACGTCAGGTTGAAGTAAGCAATGTTGTTCTGACCAACCGACGGCAAGTGTCGCGCCAACCTGCGTGCCATTGATCAAGAGTTTCACGTTCTGGAGGTTCGTCATATTAGCCGAACCGATAACGTGGAAGTTCGATGCCATTCAACCACAACGGCTTGTTCTGAACCGTAGAAGTTGAATGCGCCGACGATGTTGCCCTGCGTTCCCGCCGTCACCGTCGTTCCGATTGAGGAAGAAGTGACCGAGAGGTAGCGAGCGACGGATTGCTGACGGACGTTACCGTGAACGTATTACCGTCAACGGGAAGGCGCCGGTCGGCGTTATCGCATTGTTGTTGGCATCCCATGCGGTGACATCAGACGCGCTGTTCAAAGAAAAGCCCGTCGTGTTACCCGCCGAGAGACCGCCAGCAACGTCGATCGCGAGCTGGTACGTCTCGGTCTGGCCTGCCGGAATCTGAAAGATTCAAACCGGAGAAACTGATCACGCCATTGCTGATCGAATTGTATTGGGCGATAACCTGGCCATTCTGGATCAAGTATGCGCCAGAAACTGAACTGTCAGACAAGACGCCGGTCTTCTGGAAGTTAACTCCCGTGACCGTGACCGCGCCCGAGTTTCCAGCAGTGAAATTCACCGCCAAAACCGGAACGCGAGCCGCACCGTTGCCACCGAAGCGCTCGTGATGAGCGAACCAGCTGCCGGGTTATCGGAAGCCAAGCTGACCGAGAGACCCGTTGCCGGAGCCGTCGACTGTACCGCCGCCGTGCCAGTCGTACCGTGTCGTCGTGCCGTCGTACCTACGCATGTCGAATGCGTAGAACGCCCGTGATCTTAGGACCGAAATAACCAGCTGTCGGCGAGATGCCGTTCGCCGCCTGCCACTTGCCGACCGCCGCCTGGGTCAAAGCACCAAAGTAGCCGGTCGGAGCGGAGACCGCCGTCAAGTATCCTTTTGCAATCAGCATCTGCTGGAGCGCCGTCACTGCCGCGCCAGTTGAACCAACGGTGAGGTCGCTGGAAAACGGATAGCACGAAGTCATTGACGTTGTTGTGCTCGAAGTAGGTCCCAATTGAGCCTGCAGCTGTTGAATCTGCGCGAGCAAAGCCGCGATCTGAGCCTGAAGGTCAGCCGTCGTCTGTGCATTCGCGAGAGGCAACGAAGCAACTCCCGCTGCCCACAAAACTGTGGTACACCGTGAGCGCTATCGAAGCCCATTTTTTTGTAGCTATACTCATGTTTAATTAATTATTTTTCGACAATTTATTTAAGTTATCGACCTTTATACCCGTTATGGATACAAGTGCCGTCGACCTTGGGTGTAAAAACAATTTATTTCTGGACCGCTTCCACCATTTCTTCGCTGGTGAAGTGAGGGTTCATCACACGAAGCAATGAGGAAAGCGGGTTCGTTATCTTGTGTTCGCGCGCCGCGCGGAACTGTTAATTTAATAAAAAAGCTCGCCGGTCTGGGCGAGGCATACGAATACACGAAAAGAGATCATAACGCTAACCACGAGAAAACGCTCTTTTCGGTTCAGCCTCACGCAGAACCTATGGAACCTTTCGCTTAATTATAACGCAGGAACTGCAAACTCGTTACTGGGGATTACTCCCGCCGGCCGCTCTATAATAGACCGACCGTCCCCCGGTCCCGAGGCGCTCGACCAAACCTTTTTGGACCAGCGCCTCGAGATCGTAGCGAATCGTCCGCTCGCTTGTTTCCGGCAAAATCGCTTGGATATCCCCTAACCGGCAATTGCCGATTTGCCGGATCCTTTCCAGAATTGCCGCTTGCCGCATTTCCGCTTTTTGGTTAATTGCCGGATCGTATTCTCGTTCGGAACTTATAGCATTGTTTTCGAGGAATGTATCAAGCCGAACTGGATCTTCGGCGCCTTCGTGTTGCTGTTCTTGTTTTCCAAAATCGGCAACTGAATCGGCAAAAATATCGCCGAGATAAACTTCGTTGTTACCATTGCCGCTTTCTTTGCCGGTTCCTGATTCGCTTCCGGCAATTGCCGCTTCTTGGATTGCCGCTTTCAAATTGCCGATTTCTTTGAATATCGTCTCGCCGTTGCCGATTCCTATGGCGCCTACATCGACGCCAAACTTTATCAGCAGTTCTGTTGCCGGGATCAATTTGCCGATTGCCGCTAAATTGCCATCGGCGGAAAATCCGATCAAAGCGCCTGCTTTGCCTCTCAAAGTATCGGCAAAATTTGACTCACGGACATTTGCCGCGATACGCCACAAGGCGTATGAAATCTCGTAAGATTTTTTGAAAATCGCTTCGTTTTTGCCGCTTTCTAACATGCCGGGAGTATACGGCAATAAAGCGGCAAAGTCAAACCGGCAATATATTTATAGCCCCCAACGAGCCGAGGCTAAAATAATCACTAAAATACTAAAAACGGTTATGCCTGTTGCGAGCGCTTTCGAGCGGCTGATGTCCCCGAGGTATTGGCCGGGAACAAAATCGATTACGAGGGCGAGCACGAGAAAGACGATCGCTGTTTGGTAAATGAAGTCGAGCGGGATAAAGAGGCCAAGAACGAGGAATTGCCAGGAAAGCAGGAATGTTAGCCAGGAGATGATTCGGCGAAGCGGATGTGGGGAGCTGCCGGCCGGGTCATTTATAGAGAATGCTTTCATGAACCGGGAAGCTATAATGCCGAGGAGTGCCGCGAGTAGAAATGCGTACCATATCCCCCAACCGCTTACGCCGCTGCCGAAGACCCGGTAAAAATCACGCAGCAGGAAAAACGACAGGGCGAAGATGAGAATTTCGTAGGCGGACTTACGGTCTATCAACAAGAGATCCTTGATTAGGAGGAGATAATAAAAGAGGATGGCGAAGATGAGGATAAATAGCGGGTTCGTCGGTTCGGCGAATGTCAGGATAAGGAGGGCAATGAACGGCCACAGCAAACGGCCCGCTTGAAATGGCGGGACGAAGTAAAGATAGAGCGCGACGAGTGCGAAATAGCCAGAACCAGCCGCCATGGAAGAAATACCAAGCGAGCGCAAAAATCGCCGCCCTAAGGAGTAAAGACCAGTGAATTTGCCTTAAAATTGACTTTAACTTTGCCGCCATCTTTGGTTTCGCCGCGGATGATCTTATCCGCCAACCTATCAAGGATAACCTTTTGGAGCATTCGCTTCAACGGACGGGCGCCGTACTCTGCGCTAAAGCCTTCTTTTGCAAGATATGCGCGCGCGGCCGGGTCGATTTCGAACTTTATACCATGCTGATCTTCGAGGCGTGCCTTAATCAGGTCGAGTTGGATGTCGATGATTTTTTCGATGTCCTGCTTGCGGAGTGGGTTGAAAATGACGACTTCATCGATGCGGTTCAGGAATTCCGGGCGGAAGCTGTGGCGGAGCGCTTCCAATACGCGCTCGCGATAATCCCCTTCTTCTGGCGTTTCGTTCGGCGCACTGAAACCGATGCGTGACATCGCCTTCAGATATTCACTGCCGACGTTCGACGTCATAATGATGATCGAGTTCTTGAAGTTGACCGTTTTCCCCTTGCTGTCCGTCAAGCGGCCGTTGTCGAGCACCTGCAAGAGCAGGTTAAACACTTCCGGATGTGCCTTTTCGATTTCGTCGAATAGGATCAAACTGTATGGCCGGTGGCGGAGAATTTCGGTCAGCTGACCGCCTTCTTCGTGGCCCACGTAGCCCGGCGGCGAACCGATCAAGCGGCTGACGGCGTGACGCTCCATATATTCCGACATATCGATCCGGACGAGCGCTTTATCGTCATTGAACATAAACTCGGCGAGCGCTTTTGCGAGTTCGGTTTTACCGACGCCGGTTGGTCCGAGGAACATGAATGAGCCGATGGGGCGGTTTTCATCGGAAAGGCCGGCACGCGAGCGGCGGAGCGCCGATGCGACCGCGCCGATGCCTTCTTCCTGGCCGATGACGCGGCCGCGAAGTACTTCTTCGATCCGAATCAGCTTGTCGGTATCGGTTTCGAGCATTCGCTTTAACGGAATGCCGGTCCAGACGGCGACGACTGCGGCGACATCTTCTTTGTCGACCGCTTCTTTCAGGAAACGGTCGTCGGCAGACATTCGCGCCGGCAGTTTTCGCCCTTTTCGATCGCGTTGTAGCGGTCGCGCCAAAATTCTTCTTCTCAAACATCTGGAAATCCTTTTCCGCCTGCGGCAGTTCGCCATAGATAATCTGCGCCACGCGTTCGAGATTACCTTCCCGCTCCGCCATCTCTGCCTCACGCTTCAGGTTATCCACTTTCTGCCGCAGCTGATGCAGCGTCTCGAATTTTATCTTCTCCGAATGCCATTTGGCCGAGATTTCGTCGTTATCTTCTTTTAATTTTGCGAGGGCGACGTCGATCTCCTTGATCCGCTCTTTGCCTTTTTCACCTTCTTTCGTTAAGCGCCTGCTTTTCGATCTCAAGCTTGGTGATCTCGCGGCGGATGTGGTCGAGCTCTTTCGGCAAGCTTTCGGACTCGAGGCGACGCGCTGCGGCGGCTTCATCGATCAAATCGACGGCTTTGTCCGGCAAAAATCTATCCGTTATATACCGCGCTGACAAGTTGACCGCTTCGATGATCGCTTCATCGCTGATGCGCATGCCATGATGGATTTCATATTTCTCTTTCAAGCCGCGCAGGATCGCGATCGAGTCCTCGATTGTTGGCTCTTCAACCATAATCGGCGCGAAACGGCGCTCGAGCGCTGCATCTTTCTCTATATATTTCTGGTATTCGCGGATCGTGGTCGCGCCGATTGCGTGCAGTTCGCCGCGCGCGAGCGCGGGTTTTAATAGGTTTGACGCATCAACAGCGCCCTCGGCAGCGCCTGCGCCGACGATCGTGTGGATTTCGTCAATGAATAAGATAATTTGGCCGGCGGCGTTTTTTACTTCGCGCATAAAGGCCTTCAACCGGTCTTCAAACTCGCCGCGGAACTTTGTTCCGGCAATCAGCGAGCCGAGGTCGAGCATCAAGACCTGCTTTCCTTTCAAGAGTTCCGGGACGTCGCCGGAAGCGATTCTTTGCGCAAGCCCTTCAACGATCGCCGTTTTTCCAACGCCCGGTTCGCCGATCAAGCATGGGTTATTCTTAGTTCTGCGTGAAAGCACCTGCATCAGCCGGCGCAATTCTTCCTCGCGGCCGATGACCGGATCGAGTTCGCCCTTCTTTGCTCGCTCGCTCAGATTGATCGCATATTTTTCAAGAACCTGGAATTTCGATTCCGGCGTTTCATCCATGACGCGGGTCGAGCCGCGAAGCTGCGCCAAAACTCGGAATGCGGATTCGCGTCGCACGCCGAACTTTTCGAGCACCGATTTCGCGGTTCCGCCGGACATCGATGATCGCAAGCAATAAATGTTCGCATGAAACAAACTCATCCTTTTGCTGAGCCGCGATTTTCGCCGCCTGGTCGAGCACCTTCATTAATTCCTGCGAAAGATAGAGCTGGCCGACGTTCGAGTTGCGACATTATCGGCGGGATGCGATCGAGCTCGACATCGATTTCCTCATCGAGCTTTTCTAAGATTGACGCCGCAACGCTCGAGAACCGGAATGACGAGCGACTGTTCGTCTTCAATAAGCGCCGCGAGCAGATGTAGCGCTTTCAGTTCGCCGTGATTCTTCTTTGCCGCGATCTCCTGCGCATTCTGCAAGGCCTCCTGTGCTTTTATTGTGAAACGATGGAAGTTTGGCATTGGGTTAAGTGCTTATTTAATATTATACTCACTTTTCCTTAATTTTAGTTCAAGGCCTTGCCATTGTCAATCTCGGGGGGAGATTGCTAATGGGCGGAGCTAGGATTTGACGGGCTGACAGACAATTTAACTGCAGATTTTCTCGGCCGTAATGTAGAGCTACTGCCAGCCCCACGGCCATACTGGTCTGCCACACGATATATAGCGGATCATAATTGTACGCAGTGCTTGCACCAGCAAGGTTTTGAGCCAAAAAGCCCAGATATTCCAGCATTCCTCCAAGGATGGTTAAAATTATTATCCACTTCCAATGATTTTGGAAAAAAGGTTCAGGGCACCCTTGATATCCCCCGTTGTCGTTGGCCGACCTAAACTGAAGCGGACGCTCGACTTCGCGCGCTCTTTTGAATAACCGAGCGCTTCGATAACATACGACGACTCCATCGCGCGCGAACGACAGGCCGAGCCGGATGAAACAGCGAGGCCGGCAAGGTCGAATCTTGTTAACAGATCCTGTGCGGCGAGGCCGGGGAAATAAATATTCAGAATATTCGGCAACGCTGCGTCGCCATTTATTTCCGTTTTCGGATAGATTTTTTTTATCCCCCGCCAGAGTTCACGGTGAAGGGCGGCGACGCGCGTGCATTCTTTTTTTCGTGCGACGTCGGCACGTTCGACGGCCTTCGCGAAGCCGACAATCGCCGGAGCATTTTCCGTACCGGAACGCAATCCGAACTCCTGACCGCCGCCTGCGGTGATCGGTTGTATGTTCACGCCTTTTCGAACGTATAATGCGCCTGCGCCCTTCGGTCCGTATATTTTATGGGATGAGATTGTCATTACATCCACCCCGAGGCCGCGGACATTGCAATCGAGAAACTGGAACGCCTGCACCGCGTCGGTATGGAAAATTATTTTGGGCGAATGGTCGTGAATTATTTTTGCGATCTCCGCGATTGGTTGAATCGACCCGATCTCATTGTTTGCATACATGACCGACACCAAAGCTGTTCGATCATTTAATGATTTTTTAAGCTCGGCGAGACCGACGGCACCGTTCCGATTAACTGGAAGATAGATCACCTCTACACCGTCGCGTTCCAGATCGCGGGCGGCTTCTAAAACTGACTCATGTTCGATGGCGGAAACGATGATACGCGGGCGACGATTGCCGTCACCTGCGCGAACCGCTCCTCGCAGCGCCAGGTTATTCGCTTCCGTCGCGGATCCCGTGAAAATTATTTCTCGGAATCCGGCGCCGATCGAGCGTGCGATTGTTTCACGCGATTGGTCAATTGCGCCGATCGCTTCCTGGCCAAATGAGTGGAGCGAGCCTGGATTGCCAAATTTCGTGGAAAAATATGGCTGCATCGCGTGCAGGACGGCCGGGTCGACCGGCGTCGTGGCGGCGTAGTCGAGATAGATGCGCTTCATGGTTCTATTATAGCAACGCCGCTGGAGCGATGTTCGCAAACTGGATCTTACGCGTCTCGTCCGTATTTTTGCCCGGCACCATCAAAAAATTTTGTTTGCGCGAAAGGTCATAGAGCTCCTTCGTCAGACGGACATCTTTTAGGCAATATTCTTTAAGTTCATCCATCTTCCCATCGCGGTACAGTGCAATCGCCTCGGAACCTTTTCGATCTTTCTTTTACGCCAAGATTCGCTTCCGCGAGCCGGCTCAAGCTGACTTTCATGTCGCGCGATCATCTCGATCTCCTGCAACAGGTCGATGCGTTCCATGTTCCAAATATTCGGCATCCGCCCACTTTTTGGAAATAATGGTTGAGAACCGGAACGTCATAGCTGTTCATGCTGAAACCGATGATGCGATTTGCCTGATCGAAAAGTTCAGCGAGTTCGCCCATCTCATGTTCTTCAAAAACGAGATACTCATCGCGCGCATATGAATAGACGCCGACGACGGAGATTTTTAATGCGGCAAAGTTATCCCAGCCGACGCCCGGGTCGGTGAAAAAGTTTTGTGTTTCGATGTCGAAGACGAGGGTGTCCATTTGTTAAAAATATGATTATACGTGCCGGTCGGCTACATTTGACGCTGCATAGCTGTCCGGCTTTGTCTTCGCACTTCGAAATTATGCGCGCGGATCATGCCGACGACTTCTTGGATGACCGCGTTCGTCGGGCCGTTGGGGCCGATGTCGGCGTGGATCTCGAATTCGAATTCCGGCAATGGGAATTTCTTGAGTTCGTCCAGCACTTCCTTTGCGATATCGAGCGAAATGAGTGCTTCTTGGATCATGCGGTCGCGCAGCGTATGAAATTTGCCGAGCTCGAAGCGGCGCCAGAAATAGCGGCCGCCGTTGCCAATCCGATGGACGACGATCGCCGTTACGAAGTCGGCATTTTTGCTGCTCAGGAGTTCCGAGTCCGTGCCGATCGTCACTTTATAGTGCCGCGTCAGGTCGGCGCCCATGTAATTCATAATTTCCTGAACGACTTCCGGCGCGGTCAGGCGTGCGCCAAGGGAGCTGTTGAAAAAGGTCGGTGGCATAACCGATTCAATCGGTGCCTGAATGACTTTCTTGGTTTCCTTGGTGGGCATTGGATTAAAAATACATTAAATCTTTATCTTCCGGCGAAATTGCATCATAGTCCTCTTGCGAATATTTGTCAAAAAAATGCGGCACCGGTGGCGCCGCATAATCTTCCTTAAGGCAAAATCTTTCTCCTGATTAAATCTGGGCGATCAGCAGATCGATGGGAACCTCTTCCCAACTAAAGAAAACCTGACGAGCCCCAGCTTCAAAAAGTCGGCTGATCGTCGTTTCAGTCTTGTAAACCGGCATTCCAATCGTTCGTGAACCGGCAGCGCATCCGGCTCGCACGCCGTTCGGCGAGTCCTCGAAAACTATTTGTTGGCTTGGGTGGACTCCCATTCTGCGCGCCGTCTCAATGAAACAATCCGGCGCCGGCTTGCGATTCTTAACGTCGGCGTTAAAGACGATATCCGATAACCGAAAAAGTTTATCGAGGCCTGAACGCCTGAAAATTGGGAGAGCCCGTTCGATTTCGACGGCCGTACCAATTGTCATCGGCAATCCGAGCGAGAGAATCCTCTCGTATACGTCCAGAAAGCCGGGTCGTGGCTGAAGATCGGCCTCTTCCAAAAGCTCCTCGTAATGGGCCCATTTCCGCTTATGGAAACATCGCGCTTCTTCTTCGGACGGAACATGCCCGTCAGAACGTAGCGCATAAATCTGCCGAACAACCACCTCTTCGGGTCCACCGCTGAAGTTTGGAACCCGTTCCATTGCATCTTCGGGGCCGTTGAAGTGAACATCGATTTCCGCCGCTGCTCGAATCCATGCTCCATGATGCGCCGGTTCGACATTAACCATTGTTCCTTCTAAATCAAACGCAATTCCTTCAATCGCCATCTTCTTTCTCCTCTCGTGAGATTTACAACCTTATGTGTGAAAGAGCAGGGCTAGTGTATATCGCAAAATATTTTTCGTCAATTTTCGGTAGTCGACAAATTCATTAAGACGTGCTATTATTTCGGCGATATAGGGAGGGCATGTGGGTATTACTTTTACAGATTCCGTTGGCTACATCGCAGCAGTTATTGGGACATTCCTTATGCTGCCGCAAGTCGTCAAGTTTTATCGCACGAAAAAAGTCGGCGACGCATCGATGGCAAGCGTTATCCTCTACGTCGCCAACTGTTCTTTGTGGCTCACCTATGGCTTTTTGAGTTCTGCGAAGCCGGTGGTCGTGGCAAATGCAGTTGCGTTGGTCATTAGCATAGCCCAGCTCATTCTGAAACTAAAGTATTAAGTATGGGGCTCCCGGGAGCCCCGTTTTATTTTGTTATCCATATTGGCGGATAAACCAAACTAACGCGACGTAATAGACGGCAAAAAAGATCTGCACTGTCAGCGGGATCGGCAATGGGATTGCGATGGCGGCAAATATTTTTATGACGGCGAGTTGATAGAAAAGGATCAACTGCCCGATTTTTGCGACTACGACTGCGACGGGCGGCGCGACGAAACCGAATACTGCGAGCGCGATGCCGAGGACCATCGTTGGCAAGATTGCGAATGAGATTAATGCATTCGATGGGAATGCGGTTAGCGAAAAGTCGCCGAATGAAACGGCGATAATGGGAACGATTGGCAGGAGCGTTGCGGTCGCGATGATGATCGCTTCGCGCCAGTTGACGATGGAATCATTTTTTCTCCAGCCGAAAAAGTTTTGCAGCGGCGTGACGAGGTAGAAGATACCGGCGATACTCAGAACCGACAGCTCGAACGAGGCTTGCGCGGGAAGTGTTGGGTCGACGAGGGCCATGCCGGCGGCTACGAGGACAAGCGTGTTTCGCGGATCGAAAACGCGGCCGGATAATTTTGCGAGCAATGCCGCGACGGCCATAATCGCGGCGCGGACGGCGGAAATATTTCCACCGGAGAGTGCGACGAGTAACAGGATTGCGCTGCCTGTCAGCGCGAACCGCGTTCGCCGCCCGAGCCACGTCGCGAGTGCCGCCTCGATCACCGTTATGACGAGCGACATTTTATATCCATACATCGATAGAACGTATGATGTTCCCGATGTGGACATTGCTGCTTTCAGCGTCGTACTCATTCCGTCATTGCCGCCGAATAATTCTCCGACGACGAGCGCCGCTTCATCGCCTGATAAAAATTTGTCGAACTTTTTTAAAATCGCCGCTTTGAAATTGATTAGCGCCTCGCGCAGGTGCGACGCGCGATGTTCGGCTACAAGCGCTATCTTCTGCGGGAAAACCGCCGGCGTGTCACCTGCTTCTTCCGGGGGCTCGATTTTTCCTTCGAGCGCGATTTCGTCACCGTACTGATATTTGCTCGTCAGCGGTGCGAAGATGGTCAGCCTGCCAGCGAGCGGTTTCTGCGCTTGTGCTGGCAGTAAGAGATATTTTGTCGAGGCCTTCGGCTCGTCGGAGATGATGGCCGAAAATGAAAGCGATTGCCCGATCGGTAAATTGACTGCGGCTGCGCGGGTGTTGGTGATGAGGAAATAATAGAAGAAGCCGGCAATGGTTGCGGCGGATAATACCGCTGCGATTACGCCGTGGCGGCGCAGCGCGCTCTCTTTTGTGGCGATGATAAGAGTGGCGGCTGCCAAAACTACAGCGATACCAACAACCCCCAATTTCCAGCCCAAACCAGCGACGAGCGTGCCCGCCAGAAATCCGCATGCCAAATAAACAATCACGTCGCCGATGAAAATTCGGTTCGTCATGCAACCACTATACCAAAGCGAGATTAAATCTTTCTAAAGTGTTTTCCGGCGCCACTCCTCTATCTTTTTATGGTCGCCCGATAGTAAAACTTTCGGCACCGGCCACTTTTTAGCGCCTTTTTTAGATATAAATACCTCCGGCCGCGTGTACGTTTCAAATGATCCATTTATCTCCTCGAGCGATTCTTCCTTGCCGAGAAATCCGGACACGAACCGACTGACCGCTTCGATCGTCACGATTGCCGGCAATTCGCCGCCCGATAAGATGTAATCGCCAATCGAGATTTCCTCGTCGGCTATATGCTGCGCCACGCGTTCATCGACGCCTTCATAGCGCCCGCAGATAAAAATAAGGTCGTCGTATTTTGATAAACGGCGGGCGGCTGGCGCGTCGAGCTTTTTGCCGCGGGTCGAAAAGAGAATGACACGGACGCGGCGGCGACTGCCCGCTCGTGTGCCCCCTGATTTTTTTAATTTATTTTTAATATGCGCCACGGCGTCATAGACCGGCTGCACTTTAAAAACCATTCCCGGCCCACCGCCAAATGGCCGGTCGTCCACTTTCTGATGCCGGTCACGCGAAAAAGCGCGTAGGTCGTATGTCGCTACCGAAACAATTTTCTTCGCGCGCGCGCGCTTAAACAGCGATTCGCCGAGATACGAATCGAATATTTCTGGGAAGATCGTGATGATGTGAAACCGCTTCATTGGCCGCCGCCATTATCCTGCTGCTTTTTTAATGATTCGTTAATGGCGCGGCGCAGGGCTTCGATATCGACATTGGATTTTTGCGGAACGAATTTTTTGTGTGGCGCAGCGGGCAACGGCGCTTGCTCGGGCGGAATCGATGCCGATGGGACAGATACGGGCGGTATGGACACCGTCTTGTTATATGCAGGACGCGGTGATGCTGTCGCCTTGGGCGACGATGAAGATTGATATGAAGCCGGCGGGCTTTGACGCGGCGGACTCTCTCGCGTCGGTTCGCCATCGCGCCGCAAAACGTCCCCCAGCCGCCGCTCGCCGCGACGTTCGATCTTTTCTTCAACGGCCGTGTCCGAACGCTGCAGCCATTCACTCGCAATCTTTTCTTCGACAACGCGCCGCGGTGTACCGTATCGCTGCTGGGAATTCTGGATGATGACATCCCGATGGGTTTGCAACGGCGTATGCTGCGGCGGCAACGTTTCGGCGGAGAACGGGCGGGTGGTCACGCCGTCAATCATCAACTTGATGTATATGTTCGCCTTCGCGAGATTCACGAGATCCTGGGGTTCGAACTCGGGCACGAATTCTTTCTCGAGGAATTCGGCATCTTCGGCGCCGACGCGGAATGTGATGATCGTGCCGACGTTGCCAAACACGGCGTCGCGCACTTTCGTGCTGCCGTCGGTCGCGACCAACTGACCGATATATTGGTGCGCGAGGGTTAATGACAAATGATACTTGCGCGCCTCGGACAGGATGCTTGCAAAAGATCCGGTCGCGAAATTTTGGAACTCGTCGACGTACATGAAAAAGTCGCGGCGTTTTTCCTCCGGCACATCGACGCGCGACATCGCGGCGAGCTGCAAGCGCGTGATGATCATGGCGCCGAGTAGCGTAGAATTATCCTCACCCATTTTACCTTTCGACAGATTGACGATAAAAATTTTCCCCTGGTCCATAATTTGCCGCATATTCAAAGTTGAACGCGGCTGGCCCAAAATATTGCGGATCAAAGGATTCGAAACGAACTGCCCGACTTTGTTCTGGATCGCGGCAAGCGCTTCGGATTCGAGCCGCTGGGAGTAATTCGCGAACTCTTTTTGCCAAAACCCCTTGATGACCGGATCGTTGCAAGCCGTCTACAATCTTTTTGCGATAATCTTTGTCGGAAAACATCCGCAAAATGCCGAGCAATGTCGAATCAGGATATTCGAGGAGCGCGAGCAAGGTGTTGTTTAAAATATATTCCATGCGCGCCGACCAGGCGTCGATCCAGATTTTCTTGAAAACGCTCATGATGCCTGACGCGACGAGATGGCGGAACTCGGTGCCAACCTGCTCCATCGGATTGAATGCGAACGGATGCTCCATGTTCGACGGATCGAAATAGATAACGTCGTCGAGCCGCTCTTCCGGCACGAAGTCAAGCATTTTTTCGGCGAGCTCGCCGTGCGGATCGATGATCGCGATGCCTTTGCCCGACTGGATGTCGGCGATCGCCATATTCTCGAGCAGCGTCGATTTGCCGACGCCGGTTTTTCCGACAACATAAATATGCCGGCGGCGGTCGTCGACTTTGATGCCGAACTTCCGTTCCTTATTGCCACGGAAGTTATAAAATCCGAGTGGTGTAATGTCGCCGTTTGGCATACTTCTAGTATAGAGCAAAACCTATTCTATTTCTGCAGGCGAGGGTTCCTCGATGATCGGCAGCGTCGCCGGCGGTGCACCCTTCTTTGATTCGATCTTTTCGAGCTCGGTCGTCGTTACCGTGGTAATCGGGAAGTGATAAAGTGTCGCGAGCTCTTCGATATTCAGGATCGGCGCGTGATGGTGGTCCTGCGAAATATGCGTATATCGCTCGTACATGATGCGTTTCTTGTATTTGATACGTATCTTTTTGAACATGCCGCGCACCGTAAAGCCGGCGGAATTGAAAGGCGCATTCGGCCTAAGATCGTTCATATTTTGGGTATTAAACTGGCGCATGTAGCCAAACGCGAATCGCATGTTGTCATCGACTTTCGGCAATTCTCCCTGTCGGCCGATAAACATAAAACGTACCGTTGTCTGCAAACCCAATTTTGAAATTTTGGTAGCGATGCCGTCGGCCAACTGTTTTTCGCGCGGCGTCAGCGTTATACGCTCTTGCTTGGGCTTCTCCTCTTTTTTGTGTTCCTCGATTACACCTGGCGGCTGGAATGGCGCACGCAAAGACGTCAGATGCCGTAAATCCCAAACTTGCGGCCAATGAAAATCCCTTTTTATGCGTTTCTCTTTTGACCACTCCGTGCATCTTATTCAACTCTGCCTCTCCTTTATCAACCCAATCCGTTCCGGTCGGCACCGTAACGAGCTGCATCCAAAACTGCTGGTCGCCCTTCATCTTCGACATCGCTTCGATAAGTTGCCCGATCGGATCGATGCGATGCTCTTCGATCGAATCCTCGAACTCGGGATACGTGCGCAGCGGATACCAGTTCGGCTTTCCAAACATCATCTCGAATCCAGTGACATCAAGTTGGTCATTCGGCAAGACATGCGGCAGTTCGTGGAGATAATCTTCGACCTCGACAATTTCTGCCCCGGGATATTGGCCGAAGATCGACGACTCCATCAGGTTGCGAAGTTCCGCCGGAACGCGCAGATAAAAATGCGTTTCGCCGGCACGGCCGACGAGTTCGAATGACATAAATTTTTCGTCAACGCCTTTGACATATTTATCGTACGTCTTGATACCATACGAATACGGCGTGTGCGCTGCAGCAAAAATCTGCTCCATTGCTTTCGGCGTTTTTAAAACGTCTTTTGGCACACGGATCTCGAGCAATACCCATTTAATACTCTTTAAAAAACGGACGTGAAGATAGAACTTCCACCCTTCCCACGCGATTATGGCTAAAATCAGCGGCAAGAAGAACCACCAGGTGTAGCTCCAGACTTCGGCAATGCTGTTAAATATTGGCCCCAAAACCCCCGCGATCGGAGCGGGAACGAGAAAAAGTGTAGAAAAAAACTGGCTCATATCCTTATTACATTATAAAACAACTGCGAGAACTATGCTTCGCGAACCTTGTAACGACCGTCCTGCATGCGCTCGAACGTGGACTTGTTCTGCAGATTGATCAAAATCGTGTTTTCCTTGAAGAAGCGCTGGGAGTTCACTTTCGCGACGACATCGGTCGCGCGGAGAGGTCCCTGCGATTTCAAGACCTTCGCGATAATTTCGCGCGCGGTGCCCGGCTCATAGCCATGCTCCTGCAAGCCATACATGCCGCGGCCAACGAGCACGAAGCGCGGATCTTTGATCAATTCGTTATGAACGGTCGGTGCGAGCGCAACCTGTTCGTCGAACTTCACTTCGTTAATTTTCTTTGCAATATCCTCGAAGTGCATCGGCTCGCCGCCTTTCTTTAAAACCAAATAGATTTTGTCGCGGATGGTGGACGGATTGATTTCCGGCCAGTCGTGCAAGCCGACATCGCCATAGCGGTTCGCATGGATACGCTTCGTGATTGAAAGATAATTTTCGGCGAGTGCGTTTTCGGTTGATTTGTTCTTCGAGAAACTCGCGAGCTCGGTACGATACGTCGCACCCGGCATCGCCATTTCCTTCTTTGACTTCAAGAAATTCGTCCACTGGTCAACGAACGACTGCGCGTTCTTGAGATCTTTGTCGGTTACATAATAGAACGGGTGATAATCTTCATCCTCGCGATACAAATTGAAAGAAGCCGATGCTTCGCTCAAAAAGTCGATTTGATTTTCGCCGATGCCTTTCGCTATCGCGTTCGCAAATTCTACGACATCACCTTTCTTCGCGACACCGCCTTTGCCGGAAATATACTGCTTGACCTTCGCGAGCAAAGCAACCGCTTCCTCGTCATGGGCGATATTCGTCTTCGCAACGGACAAAGCCGCGTTTTCGATCTGCCGGACGCGTTCACGCGTGATATTCATCCGCTCGCCGATAGCCGCCAGCGTTTCGCCTTCGCCGCCTTTCAAACCGAAACGACCCTCAAGAACCTCCTTCTGGCGAGGGGTAAGTCCATTTAGCGCACTAGCAATGATTTTGCTTGTAGAAGCCATGTTTTTATGTTGTAAAAGCATTATACACTAACCCGGAAAATAGCGCAAGGGGCTGTCTAGCCCTTCGGATTTCCCGTCTTTTTGGCGTAGGTCAACGCCTCAATCCGCTTCTCATCTGTTTCGATCATTTTTTGTACCTTGTCGAGCAGCTTTACCGGGTCGGCATCGAAAACGACCTTGCCCATGCCGCGATGCGCGATAGTTAATATTCTTTTAATCTCATCGCTCTCGCCGCCGGTGCCCGTTAGGACGCCTTGTGGCTTGTGGTCTTCGAACGCGATTGTGAATTCATTCAACGTACCGACACGACCGCAGATGGTTATAACCGCGTCGGCGGTTCGCGTTAAAAGTAAATTTCGTCCGGAGTAGTCGAAGCCCGTGTAGACGATAAGGTCATGATAGTCGAGCGGCAAGTGGTAGGTTTTTACATGTGCGAGCTTCGAAGCTGCTGGCGAAAGGCCAATGACGATACCGCCGGCTTCTTTCGCACCCTTCGCAGCCCAATATGGAATACCTGTTGTCGCGCCCGTAACGAGTACCATCCCCCGCTCGGCAATCATTCGCCCCATCAACTCGGTTTTCTTTTGCGTTCCTGGCGCAGCGACACTCGTCGATGCGGAACCGGAGATGCAAATTTTATATTTCAGATAGCTTGTTGCTGGACCGTCGGGGGTTTTCGATTTCGATTGCGGTTTGGCTTTGGGCTGTTCTTTTCTTTTTAATCCGAACATGGATATATGTTACCACACTTATAGCTCTACCACCTCGTTTTTGGTCGGCACTTCGGCGTCGATTCCAAGTTCGGCTTTCGTTTTATCTCTGAGCACCTCGCTCGATTGCTGCTCGCCCTGGACGACAAAAATCTTTTTTACCGTTTTTTTCATATGCGACAGCCATTCGAGGAGGCGCGGCTGGTCAGCGTGCGCGGAATAGCCGGGGATGTTCACGACGCGACAACGGACCGGGATGGCCTCGCCGAAGATGCGGACAACGCCCGTACCGTGGCCATCCCGTGCGCCGTCGAGAATCTGGCGACCCATCGAACCGACGGCTTGGTAACCGACAAACAGGATCATGCTTTTCGGATCGGACAAATATCTTTGCTCATGATGCAAAATTCGGCCGCCGTTCGACATGCCCGCGCCGGCGATGACGACTTTCGGCGGCGGAACGTCGTTGATCTCCTTCGATTGCTCGGTCGTTAAAGTTAGCCGGAGTCCCGGAAAGTTTAAAATGTCGTCGCCGGTCCGCGCGATCGCCCGTGAATCCTCCGCGCGTGTTGCGGCGTTGAAATATGATTCATGTTTTTTATACACCTCGGTCAGCTTGATCGCGAGCGGACTGTCAATAAAGACCGGCACGCGCGGCAGTCGCTTCTCTTCGAACAGCTGATGGAGGTGGTAGAGCAATTCCTGCGTCCGCTCCATCGCGAACGTCGGGACCATCAGCGTCCCGCCGGCTTTGACCGTCGTTTCGATCGCCTGCTCGAGCTGTTCCTTTCGTTGGTCGACATTTTCATGCACGCGATCGCCATAGGTCGATTCGACGACGCAGTAATCGACGGGTGTATCGATAAATTCGGTTGCACCGATGATCGGCGCCGGGAAGTTGCCGAGGTCGCCGGAGAAGACGATGATTTTTGGTGCGGCGTTTGGGGCTGCACCTTGTTCATGCACATCCATTTTATAAATCGCCGAGCCGAGGATGTGTCCCGCGTCGAACAATTCGATGGTAAATGGGCCGACGGTTACTTTTTCATGGTAATTTAATCCGTGCCAGAGATGCCGCACGCTCGCGATGTCGTCGTTATTATAGAGCGGCATTTTGCCTTCGCGCTCGGCTTCCTTCATCAGCAAATGCTCGGAGTCGATGAGCATCAGCTCGGCGAAATCTTTTGTTGCGCCGGTCGAATAGATCGCGCCTTCGAAACCGGCTCGGACGAGCGATGGCAGGCGGCCGATGTGGTCGAGGTGGGAATGGGTTATAAAGACCGCCGTGATCTCGCGCGGGTCGTACGCGAATGGTTCGAAGTTTTCGCGCTCGGCGTAGTGGCCGCCCTGGTGCAAGCCACAGTCGATCATTATTTTTACGGCTTTGCCGTCGGCGCCCACTGCTTCGAGGACATAATTTGATCCAGTCGCTTCGCCCGTACCGCCGTAAAAAGTCAGTTTCATAGTCATAGTATACCCCGCCGGTCGGCCCGTGCATATTGACCGCGCCAAGATATCGCGCTAAGTTAAAGGGAGTAGGGCGAAGTTCTAAAGAAAGAGGCATGATGTCAGATCTGAATCTAACTCCGAATCACGCGGACGCAACTGCCAATCCGCAAACCGCCAACGCAGTTTCAGACGAAATTATAAATGGCACTCCGCGTGCGCCCCGTTTTTTTCTGGGATCGCCGCATCGTGCACGCAGTTCTTTTACAAGGCCTGATGTTCCGACGCCTCTCTCCGCGAGCATCACAGAGGGTCACTTCCCTCATGCTCGCACCGGAAAGCGGCGTAAGAAGTAATAACTTTATAACCCAACACGAGTAATACCAGCCCGCCCCAGTACAGGTGCGGGCTTTTTTATTCTCTTGCCCGCAAGCAATTCCTGCATGGTCGTTTTTTCATTCCACGGAATTTTGCGGCCGTTCGCCGCATGGATCCAATCCTCACTTCCCTTGCCGGTCGCGATAACGATATCGCCTTCATCCATCAGGTCGATGGCGCGCGCGAGCGCTTCGCGACGGTCGATGATTTTTTCTACCGTCGGCTTCGGGTACGGAACTTGTCCGGCACCTGCAGCGACCTCGTCGATGATCATCGCCGGTGATTCGTCGTATGGATCTTCGTTGGTCAAAATTATTTCATCGCAATAATGCGCGGCGATCTTGCCGAACTCGACGCGCTTCCAGCGATCGCGCCCGCCGCCAGCGGCGCCCAAGACACAAATTAGTCGTGCCGCAGGCGCGAGCTCTGTTCCGGCTCGAGCTGTTTCCGCGCCGCTTCATATGCGGCGACGAGTGAGTCTGGCGTATGCGCATAATCGACGATCGCAGTGTACGGGCCCTCGATGACGAATTCCATCCGGCCGGGGACGCCCGTGAACGTCGCGAGCGCTTCTTCTATCACGCGGTCGGCGATGCCGAGTTCTTTTGCGACCGCGACTGCGACCGCAATGTTTTCTCGGTTAAAATCGCTGAAGAGGAATCGTCCAGCGCGCGGCCCTCCGGTGCCATCGCCCAAATCTTCCCGTTCGCGCATCCGCTCGGCGCGCTCTATATGGTCATCGAGCTGTTCATCGCTGCGCTGGAACTCGATCGTTTTCTCGCCGCCTGCGCCAGCTCGCGCGCAAAAAAATCGTAGTTCGCATCGTCGCGATTTAAAAATACTTTTCCGCCGCGTTTTAATACATATTTAAGAAATCCGAGCTTCGCCGCGCGATATTTTTCGAATGAGCCGTGCGACTCGATATGTTCCGGATGAAGATTGGTGAGGACGCCGAGATTCCAGTCGATAAAGCGATGCCGGTGCTGGACGACGCCCTGCGAGGTGACCTCGACGAGTGCGTAACCGCAGTCATCGCGGCGCGCGGCGCGGAGGAATTTTTGTACCGCATCGTGGCCAGGCATCGAATTCCCCGTCGGATTTTTTTGCGTCGCGTCGCCGACTTTCATCCTTAACGATGACAAAATTGCGGTCCGCTTGCCCGCCGCTTCGAGGATCGCGTTCAGTAATTCGATCGTTGTCGTCTTGCCCTTCGTACCCGTGATGCCGATGACAAAAATCCGGCGGCTCGGATTCTTGTGTACCCGTGCGCCCGCCGCTGCCCATAGGAAATGATAGGTGCTGTAGAGTTGTTTTTTCATTTTTTCCCCAACAACGCAAGCGCGGCTTTCAAGCGGTCTTCGACGCCGACGACTTTGGCGTCGACTTTCGCGAGCGCGGCTCGTGCCTCTTCGCGCCGATAGCCGAGACCAGACAGCGCTTCGATCAGGTCCGCGTCGGTTTCCATTTTTTCGATGACAAGTCCCGACTTTGCCGATTGCACTTTCGTCCGCAGCTCTATTATTACCCGCTCCGCCGTTTTCCTGCCAATGCCCGATGCGCGCGTCAGCAAATCCGGGCGACCGGTTTTTATCGCCGCTGAAAGTTCCTCGAGTGGTGCGACGTCAAGGATTGCGAGCGCCGACTTCGGGCCGACGCCGGAAACCGAAATCAGCATCTCGAAATACACGAGCTCTTCCTCGCGCGCGAAGCCGTAGAGTTCGATGCCATTTTCGCGGACATTCATGTATGTAAAAATTTTCGCTTCTGGGTGAGTGCCGTTTAAAACGATCGGCGGGAGCGCCTTCAACGTCCCCTCGCCAACCATCACTTTCCAACCCAAACCGCCCGATTCGATAACGACGAAGTTTTTTTCTTTAATGGCCAGCTTGCCGGAGATGGAGTAGATCATGGTCTTATTATAGACGTCTTGCATTTTTTTTCATATTCGGTATACTGACGAAACTATGCCGATCACGAGTTCCGCCAAAAAAGGCACTCCGCCAGAACAAGACGCGCCATGCGCGGAATTTGGTTAAGAAAGAGAATTATAAGAAGGCGGTCGTGAAGTATCGGAAGTTGGTCGTGGCGAAGGCGTTCGACGAAGCGAAGGCAGCGCTGCCGTTGGTTTTCAAAGCTTTGGACAAGGCGGCAAAAACGAAAGTTATCGAGAAGAACAAGGCGTCGCGATTGAAGTCGCGGTTGTCGAAGATGATGCTGCGAAGTAGGAAGTACAAAAAAAACCGAGAAGCGGTAAGAACCGACTCGGTTTTTTTGTTTCCTACTTCGCAGCCACCCAATCATTCGGCTAACCGATCATCAAATCGACCAACACTTCTTCATACTCCAACTTTCCCGACTTCACGGCGAAATCGAACTCCGCCATCTGCGCGGTTTTTTCTTTCCACTGCGACGCGAGGATGTTGAATATTTTCGCCGCGGGATCATTCATCGCGAACAGCCGTTCGAGCGTCGAGAGCCGCGTGCGGATATCATAACTTTTTAATCCGTTCAGCAGCATCCAATAATTCGGCGCAACCTCGAGATCGAATGTGTCTAAATCCTTTCTTTCGATCGTTGATTTAAGAGTGGAGAGCTTCGCGAGCTCCGTCGCGAGCGCCCACGTATTGCCAACGTAAACGGTCGCGAGAAATTGCGCGGCCGCGTTCGAAATTTTCATGTTGAGTTTTTTCGCTTCGGTCGCGATGAAGTTAATCAACTCCGCGCCTTCCAGATTTTCAAACTTTTGCGAAATTGTTGGCTTCTCGAGCAAAAACGCGAGTGCTTTCACTGGCTTGTCGCGCTCGGCAAGCAAAATCGTTATCCCGCCGTCCGGCGATTTTTTGTCATCTATAAACGGTTCTAAAAATTTCGCGAGTTGTTTCGCTTCGAGGTCTTCGAATGCATTTTCGAGGATCGCGAGGCGCGCCGGTTCGAAAAGTGAGTTGCTGCGGGCGAACTCATCGAAGCCGTCGCGCCAATCCTTTGTTGCTAGGTCGAAAAATCGCAGGCCGAGGTTCGACCGCTTTTTGCGAAATTCCGCGATGAGTTCCCGCTTCTTTTGCATGCGGCGATAATCGTCTGGGCCGTAGAGGAAGATGAGCATGCTCACATAATAGCAAAAAAATGTCTGTGCCGCTCGTGCAGCAGCACAGACAAATTACTACCACTATCCCGCTATGATGAAAATTGTTCGAGATGCTTTTGGAATCGGAGTGTCAGAGATACTCGCTCCCGCAGGCGCCGCAGGCGTTGCGTGTTACACAATCGACTATAGCAACTCCTCAGGAAATTACAGAGCGAACAGCCGAAACGATGTAGACGCAGGAGCAGTATGATCACTTCTTCCAAGGTTCGACTACCAAATTGGCGATGGAACGCTGCGTGGCGGCTCTTTTTGAGTAAGAGAAGATTCTCCGGTCCGCTTCCTTCGTACGGCATCCCTTGGCGGCGCGACCCCGTTAGATGGTGATACCTTCGCCCGGGTAAAACATCCTGCCAAGATTCCAAGGACGCGACCCGGGGCCAATGCTTTTTGGCCGTTCCGGTTCCACTCACCCTTTTCGCACGCTGCAGGCGAATAAGCAATGCGATCGTCTTCCCGAGCGAACGGGTTCCGAAGATGCACTTGAAATTGATGCCTGCTTTCTGGTCGAATTGGGAAAAATTCGGCCTGCTTCTAGCGCCAACGTCATGAAATTTCTCTCGATACTTATGTCTCACGCGGAACTCCTTGTGAAAGATATTGATGCTCCAACGGCATCCACTATCTTCAGTGTAGCGGTATTATCCGACTGAGCAAAGTGCATAACTAATTTAGTGTGCGCGCTGAGGGAGTCGAACCCACGGCCCTCTCGGTGTAAACGAGATGCTCTACCGCTGAGCTAAGCGCGCGTTTTGTTTTCGCTGGCCCCGTTCAATTTATAGAAGTTTTCGAACAATTTTGCAACGAGGATGGGGCCGGTGCCGCCGGGGGTGGGCGTGTGTGCCAATTCTCGGAACACTCCTGTCGCATCGAAATCCCCTTGTCCGCCATCATAGCCGAAGTCGATGACGGTCGCGTTTTCTTTTAACATTTCCTGATGTATCAGTCCCGCCTTGCCGGCACCCGTAATAATAATATCCGCCTTATTAAGAATGCTGAGGCCGCTCGTGCTGCGGAGCAAAATCGTTTCTTTCGCGCGGCGCATCGCCCAATTCGCAATCGGGCGGCCGATCAGCAGGCCAACGCCGACGATAGCGACTGCTTTCGACGCGAGATATTTTTCAAAACCAAGCGTGGCATTCGCGGAGCTGTCCTCTCCGGGAAATGTTTTTAAAATTTCTTCGACTGCGCCGACCGCTGGCGGCAGGACGCGGCTTCGCCCGACATAAAACGCGCCGAGCGCCCGCTCGCCCAAAACGTCGACATCTTTTTCGGGCGGAATGGCGTTGAGCGCATAATACCAATTTAATGATTCCGGCAACGGCAATTCGACCATCACACCGCCGCACGTTTTGTTCGCCGCAATTTTCCCGAACTCTTTCCGCAGATCATCGCCGGTCACGTCGCCCCGGAATTTATAGACGCGGAAATCGACGCCAAGCTGTTTTGCAACTTTTTCTTTGAGTGCGATGAAGCTCGCCGTTGCTGGATCGTCGCCGACCTGGATGGCGGCGAGAAATTGCGCCGGTTTTGGTTGCGCTTTTAGGCGTTCGACTATCTCGCTCGCGATTTTTTTGCCATCAATGACCATGGAAGTTAAACTAGGATTTATATAATTTACTATGTGTTCCGATATCCAGCAACAGAACAACGTCGTCCCATTCCGTCGCACGATACACAGCCCGCATATCTCCACCGACGGCAATGCTCCGGCATCCTTGATATTTAGCGACCAACGCATGATTTCGCAGTATCGGATCGAATGGGTCTGCTGCAAAAATTTTCATGCGCTCTTTAAATCTTTCCTGTTCGGCTGGGCGCAATTTTATATAACTTTTTTTAAACTCTCGGCTTGAGAGAAATTTCATGGAGTATCGAGGTGCTCAATCAATTCCTCTACGGAATTGAACGGTCCCGATATGTTCTTCCCTGTCTTCATATCTTTTTCGACGCGACCGACTAATGATTCCAACTGCCGCGACATCCGGGGAGCCATCGATAACGTGACGCTCCGGTTACGGATGAAATCCTTTAAATAGGCATTGATGATAGTACTCAAAGGGACGCCTAATTCCTTTGCCAATTTTTGGGCGCCCTCTTTTACTTCGCGGTCCGCTTTTATATTAATAATAGTTTTCATATATCTGAAGTATATACAACGGTTATTTTGTGTCAAGCGCTGGTCGGCGGCGTCTATTCAATCTCCAAGCTCGCCCACAGATAGCGGCTCGCGAGCGAGCGATACGGACTCCACTTCGCTGAAATCTTTTCTGCTTGCTTTGGCGTCGGATGCGCGCGCAACTTATAGAGCTTTTGTATCGCGTTCCTGAGGCCAAGATCGCCGTATGAGAAAACATCATCGCGCCCGAGCGAGAACATCAAAAACATTTCCGCCGTCCAGCGCCCGATGCCCTTCACCCGTACAAGGTGTTCGATAACCTCCTCGTCGCTCCATTTTTTCATTGCGCGGAAATTGACCGTTCCGTCAAGCACTTTTTTTGAAAGGTCTTTTATGAAACTTACTTTCATCCCCGACAAACCAACTTTGCGGAGTTTTGCCGTTGGCATTTTTAACACATCTTCAGGTCTCGGAAACTTTTTGGGCGCGAATAATTTTTCAAACCGTTTTTGTATTGTATCCGCCGCTTTGCCCGAAAGTTGCTGGTTGATGATCGCGACGACGAGCGCCTTAAAGTGATTCGGGCGCTTACTCGAATCCCATGCATGGATGAGATGGGCTGCTTTTTTTATGACCCCGGCGAGGACGCGGTCGTTCTTGCTGAGATGTTTGATCTGCACGTTTTTCATTGACTTAATATAATCAATCATACTATGATTCCCACAGCGCCAACAGATCACGGAGCGCGAGAAAGGAATACTCGTGAAAGTAAACTGGAAAAAGGTAATCTTGGTAGAGTATTTAGACCTCTACGGGAATCCTGGTGAATATGATGTCCCCGTCGAAAAGCGCGACCCCGCCAAAGTCCCAAGACGAAAGGACTCAATAGCATTCCGATTCTACGAAGCGGCACATGGGACGGTAATCAGCCATGGAGAATCGGGGAGCTGGAAAAGTGAGCCAGTTTATCATTCCCGCTGGCACATCTATCGAGCGAATATTTATCGCCGAAACGATAGTCACCTTAAGAAGTTCAAAAAGGAAATTGCCTTAAAGCCCGACGTGAAACGCTTTATCCTCACGTCGAAGAAAAGGATCATTCCATTCCGACGCAAGAAACACATCTTCCTTCGTAAAATCAAATAACCGCATCTAATCGAGGGCTCGCTCCCTCAGGCCGCACCAAGTGCGGTCTTTTTTTACCTTACTCAATCCCCGGCACTGGAAATTTTAGCGCGAATTGTTTCACTTTTTCGCGGATCGTTGATAGTTTCGATTCATCCGTCCGATTCATTAAGGTTTCATCTATAAATCCTGCAACCGTCTGCATGTCTTCCTCACCCGCGCCGCGTGTTGTCAACGCCGGCGTGCCGAGGCGGATGCCGGACGGATCGAGCGGCTTGCGCGGGTCGAATGGGATCATGTTTTTGTTGATAGAGATGCCGGCGGACTCGAGTGCATGCTCGGCTTCCTTGCCGGTGATGCCTTTGCTGCCAAACGTGTCGACGAGCATCAGATGGTTGTCGGTGCCGCCGGAGATTATTCTATACCCGCGCGCGGCGAGGGCGGCCGTGAGTGCGCGCGCGTTCGCGATTGTCTGGCGCGCGTAGTCGGCGAACTCGGGTGCGAGCGCTTCTTTGTATGCGACCGCTTTCGCCGCGTTGATATGATCATGCGGGCCGCCTTGCACGCCGGGAAAAACCGCTTTGTCGATGGCGCTCGCGAATTTTTCTTTGCACATGATCATCGCGCCACGCGGGCCGCGGAGCGTTTTATGTGTCGTGGTTGTTACCACATCGCAGAACGGGATCGGATTTTCGAGCTGCTTGCCGGCGATCAAGCCGGCGATATGCGCGATGTCGGCGAAAAGATATGCGCCAACTTTGTCGGCGATTTCGCGGAAGCGTTTCCAGTCGAGCGATCTCGAGTAGGCCGAGAAGCCGGCGAGAATCATTTTTGGTCTTTCGCGGATCGCGATCGCTTCGACTTCATCCATGTCGATCAGCTCGTCTTCGCGCCGAACGAAGTATGGGATGATCGTATACAGTTTGCCGGAAAAATTTAATGGGTGGCCGTGCGAAAGATGGCCGCCTTGGTCGAGTGAGAAGCCGAGCACTTTGTCGCCTGGTTGGAGAAGCGCCATGTAGACCGCGAGGTTCGCCGGGGAGCCGGAGAGGGGTTGGACGTTTGTATGTTCCGCGCCGAAAAGTTCGCGCGCGCGGGCTACGGCCAAATTTTCCGCTTCGTCGATAATTTCGTTGCCACCATAGTAGCGCTTGCCCGGATAGCCCTCGCTGTATTTATTGGTTAAGGTCGAACCCATCGCCTCGAGCACTGCGCGCGAAACATAGTTCTCGCTCGCGATGAGCTCGATGCCTTCGCGCTGGCGTTGCTCTTCGCGCTTGATGATTTCGTAGAGCTGGGGATCTTCGGCCTGGATGGAGGGGTAATTCATGGGTACATTGTACCCCGCTTTTTGCAAAATAAAAAAGAGTGTTACAATGATTCCATTCTCAACCACCATGATCCTCTCCGACCGAGATATTAAAAAAGAATTAAAGAGCGGCCGGATTTCGATCGATCCTCTTTTCCCGAAAGCGATCCAACCGGCATCGGTCGACCTGCACCTCGGTGCCGACTTCCTGTTTTTCCGAACGTCGGACCATGTTTGCATCGATCCAAAAGAGCCGATCGACCAGATGATGGAAGCGACGAAGATCAGCGCCACCAAACAATTTATCATTCATCCCGGCGAATTCGCGCTCGGCATGACCTATGAAGTTGTGGGCGTCGGCGACGATATGGTTGGCCGGCTCGAAGGCAAATCCTCGCTCGGCCGCATCGGCCTCATCATCCACGCGACCGCTGGCTATCTCGATCCGGGCAATAAATTGAAAATGACGCTCGAACTTTCGAACATCTCGCCCGTGCCGATCAAGCTCTACTATAAGATGCCGATCGCGCAGATGTCGTTCACGCCGTTATCATCCCCCGCTGAACATCCCTACGGCAAATCCCGGCTCGGCAGTAAATATTATGGCGCAATGAAACCGCAGGCGTCGCAGTACTGGAAGAATTTCAAGAAGAATAATGAGTGGATGAAGTTTGGGAAGTAAGCCGGCGATTCGGAAGATGCCGATTCTCTATTTCCAAAACATCTCGAGCCATCGCGTCAGATCTTTCACGATAAATTGCTCGGGGTGGTTTTTAATGCCATCGAGCACTTCATCTTTCGAAAACCATCGCACCTGCTCGATCTCGTCTTTAGCAAAAACAAATTCCTCTGCTGATTTGTTGGTCTTCAAGAAGAACCATTGGATAAATAGATTCAGTTGCCCATCGATTCTCACTTTCGGCCCCATTGTTAAATTTATATTAGAAATTCCAAGCTCTTCCTCCGCTTCCCGAATAGCATTCTCTTCGTAGCTCTCGTCGTATTCGAGCGTTCCAGCGACACTGGCATCCCATACTCCGGGATAGATTTTTTTCGTGAACGATCGCTGAGCAAACAAAGCTTGATTTTTATCATTCGTTATCCAGATGCTCGCGACTCTAAAAATATCCTTTGCCGGATCGAGTTCGGCTCGCGGTTTATATCCGATGACGTTATCATCGTTATCGACTAAATAGATGGTGTCTGGGATTTTCATAGATTACATTGCATTAACCACGTCCCACACTTTTTCATGCACCTCATCAATCGATAACAATTTTCCGTTCGGCGCACATTCGATAACGGTAAAATCTTTGGGAAATAACTCGGCGAGTTCGTTATACACTTGTTCGGTGCGTTGGAGATGCCCGAGGTCGGTTTCATGCAAATCCCGCTTCTTGCCGCCAAGATATTGCCGCTCCGTTTTCTTGTCGACTAATTCTTGTGCGATTGCCGCTGGAACATGCAAAATAATACTTAAATCCGGCTTTGGAATTTTATTGATATTGAATTCAAGATCATAATTCCATTCAAAATATTTCCGGCGTTCCTCGACGTCGGAGAATTTCGATCCTTGATGTCCGAGGTTTGAACCAACGTAGCGGTTCGAGACGATGATTGCGCCTTGGTCGAGGGCTTTACGAATTTCAGGCGCAGCAGCATATCGATCGAGGGCGTAAAATAATGAACCTGTTTTTGGCCCGACTTCTTCGATAGTTCCGAATGAGCCATTTAAATATTGCGAAACAAACCATGCGGATGGCTCTGTGTATCGCGGAAAATCGAACGGTATCACCATTTGTCCCGAATCTTTCAGTCGCTTCACCAATCGAATCGTTTGTTCGCCTTTTCCCGATCCATCCGTGCCTTCGATTACGATAAATTTTCCAGTCATGGATTTATTTCTGTAGTTTAGCAAAAAAATTCTTGAGTGCCACCTCTATGTCGGATTCATCTGAATACTCCACTATCGTATTCTTATTGTTTCCGCGGATCATCGCGGAAAGTTTTTTACCGGAGTCGGTGCGAAAAAAGCATAGGATTGGCTTGCCATTCGCCTCCGCACGACCGAGTTCGTAACCAACGCCCAAGCTCGTCGTCGTGACGTCCGCGACTACCGCATCAGCACTATCGAGCCACGCCACGTCCCGCTCAAAAATTTCTTTTGGGGTTATCTGTGTTTCGCCTGCAGAAGTAAGATTCTCTTTGCCAATGTGTTCAGTAAGAACCGTACCGTAATTCCGCAAAAATCCAATGATGGTTGCATACACTCCCACGTCATCTCTCCCGCTCTTTATTGATCCAGCAAAATAGATTTTCATAGATTCACTTTAATATAAAATCAAAATATAAAAAAGACCCGTGGTTTATTACGGGCCAAATCTGGTCATCCTTTCTCATCCAACAGCTTCAGCTTCAGCTGCGTCGCCCGTTCGGCTTCGAGCCGAGTCAAAGCCGGGTCGCCGCTTTGATTCACGAACTTCATTGCGGCACCGAGGCGCGGATGAATTTCTGACAGTAGCCGATGCATCTCCTGGCAAATCTTGCGATAACCAGGATGGCCCTGTGGCGATGTTCGTAACTCGAGTAGATGGAATGCTTCGCGTGCGTTGATGATAAAACGATAGCGAAGTTTGTGGCCGAACAATGTTGCATACTGCGCTTCTTCTTCGAAACCAGCGGCAATCATCGCGCCCCAGAGTTTTTCCGATATTGAGAAACATTCCCGGAACTGCTTTTCAAATCCGGCTTCGGTGATAAGCTCCGGAATATCGTAGCCATACTTCGTCGTCAGGTTTTGCCACTCCCACGCATCGACAATGCGATGGCGTTGAAGGTCGCGGAATGTTCCATAGTCGGCGACGATCTCCCACTTATAATGCATCTCCTCGAGTGCGCGGCCCGGCTTATGCCGCCGATTCATCCGCGAACCAATATATAGATTGAACGCCTCCTCTTTTCGTTCAATTGGCCATGTTGCAACTTCGCGCTGTAACTCCTCTTCTGAAAGCTCGCTCGCTTCAAACAACATCCCCGGCACGAGATCGAGTTCATCCTTTATTGAAACATCAACGAGCCGAACTTCCCGAGAAAAATCAGAACTCGCTATCGTGAGATATTTCTTCACGAAATCCTTCAGCGCGCGCTTCGACTCCTGCAGATACATTACCCATGCAAGACCGCGCTCAGGCAAATCGGCGCGCTTCAAAAATGCGCCGATGACTTTTCGCGATTCGCGGAGCAACGATTTGCCCGTTTCATTCGATTCCTCCAGCGGATCAGCCAGCAAACGCCGCACCATCGCCTCCATTGCCTGCGACGAAGCAACAATACCAACGGTTGATTTTGTTGCTGCCGGCAAAACCGGGCGCACTGCATCGCACGCCTGCGCGCGTGTCGCCCCGCGCCATGCCATCAATTCTGTTTTATCGCCGCCCGTTGCAGCCGCCGGTGCCGGATTTTTCTTCTGCACATATTCCGTCACGCCGTGAACCATCTCGGAATACAAATCGAAAATCTGATCGAGCGCCGTACGGTATTTTGTTGTAAGCTCCGCGGATAAATTCCTCGGCGTAAAATATTTGTATTCGCCAGCGGCATTCTTCTGGTCGAAATAAATATAGCGGGTCGATTGCTCGAGGTAAGATGCCAAGCGGCTCCACTCGATTTTTTTCGTGAGTAAGTTCGAAGCGTCTTCGACAACGGTTGCGATGGTAATAAGCTGCTGAACCGAATCATCGCCGTAACCAGTGACAACGCGATCGATCAAACCTTCGGCGCCGTCAACACCCACGACAGCAAATTCGTCGAGAAAAATTTCGCGCAAGTCACTTCCGCGGCGCGAGAGCCGCGCCATTGCCGCCGCTGCGAATAACGGTGACGCCTCGTTCGTGAACGCGTACACCTGCCCTTTCGGATCTGTTACAATCTTCGCCAGCAAGGCCTCGCCTTCTCCGGTAATCGTAAGTCGCCCGTCTTGGCCTTTTGTTACGTATGGATTTTCTTTTTTATCTGCTGGTGCCATCGAATTCGTCTCCTTATATTAGTGGATTTTACTTCAATTTGCTACCGCAGGCATAGCACTCGTTGACAACTTCTTCAAACGGAACTATAACTCATGCAGAAGGAGAAACTTTCCAATGCATTCAACTTCTGTCCGCGCGACTCTCGCAGCCGCCCTGTTCTTTGTTACCGCTGCTTCGGCCATGGCGCAGGCCATGCCGCTCACGTCAGTCGAAGTGCAAAAATATCCGGGCGACATTCCCTGTGGCCAAGAGAAATTGTTCGTGAAAAGGACCTATGCAGGAGCGTCCAGCGCCCAAGTCATTTTTAAGTTCGAAGGCGCGAAAGCCAATGAGGTCGTTGGGCAAAACCGTGCGCTCATCGATCCCAATGCGACCGGAAAACCGACAGCCGAAAGCGCCGCAACCGGCAATGGTCCGGGGTTCCTATTCCATTTCGATGCGGCGACGTGGAAGGACGTGCAGCCCTGCTTCGGTAATGCAAAAGTGATTGAGCCACCGCCGACGCCTCCGACGAAATGAAATCTATCTTCGGTACCGCTCGCGCCACCGTCCCACCCTTGCCCGGTGGGACTTTTTTATTTTTTGGGGCGTCTATCGGGAATCGGACCCGAATTGCTGCTGCCACAGAGCAGAGCTTTACCATTAAGCTATAGACGCCATCCTCGCGTTGCTGAACGCAATCTATAATCTACCTATTTTGAAGGAAATTTTCAAGATGTGCCGCACCGTCGAGATCCCGTTCCTCATCGGTCTCGTATTGTTTCTCGTCGTGCACTTCGTATTTATCAAGGTTAAAACCTTGCGAGCCCTCTTTTTTATTGCCCACCAAAACTTGACAAATCCAATCTATATGCTAAACTATATCCCAGCATGGCGGGCTTAGCTCGTCGAAAGCAAAATCCATATTGGAGCGAACCTCCAGAAAGGTTGTTATGACAACGTTCAAAACGATTGCAACCCATCTTCAACCCCACCTCGATGAGATCGCGGGGATCTGGATGCTGGTTAAATTCGGGGAGGGCCTCTTCCCCGGTATCAACAACGCGCTGGTCGAGTTCTGGGATAAGATGCCCGAAGGCAAAACGGCCGCAGGGCTCGAAACCGAAGGGGTCGTGTGTGTTGGAATCGGGGGTGGACGTTTCGACGAACATCCTTCTGCCAACAACGGACGCAAGCAAGACGATTGCGCCGTAACACTCATCGCCAAAGAACTCAACTTCATCGACGATCCGGCCATGAAGCCGCTTCTCGAATTTGTTCGCATGCGGGACCTCAAACTGACCGGCAGTGCATTCGATCTTCACGCTCTCGTAAAGACATTGTACAACGCCGGGCGCAGTGATGAAGCGGTCTGGAATTGGGTGTTCGAAATTCTCGGAGCAATTTACCAGCAACAGCTGGGATTCTTCGAGGGCGCCGGCACCGATTTCATGCGCGCAAGAGTTCGGGACATCCGCATCGGCAACCTTCGGGGCGAAGTTAAAAACACGAAGATGGCGGTGGGCGTCTCGGATTCGCGCGAGTTCGCCAAGTACGCGCGTTCCCCTCACGGCTGCTCAGCGGGGATCGTGATTCAGCAGACCTCAAGCGGCAATGTGCAGATCCAGACCAAGGATCGCCTCGAGATCAACCTAACGGATGTTGTCCGCATGATTCGGATCGAAGAGAACAAAGCGCGGGCGCGACAGGTTCCAGAGGACTGGAAATATCTCGAAACCGAAAGATCCTTGCCTGTTTGCGAAGAGTGGCATTATTTCCTGGACGGAAAAATGCTGCTGAACGGCAGCACGACGGCCGATAAACAGCCAACACGACTCTCCCTCGTAAAAATTGAGGAGCTCGTTCAGATCGGCGTCGATCCACGTGCGTTCGAACCGGCTCACAGGACGATGTGTGAGCAAGGAGTCTGCACGTCGTCCCCACAAAGACCATGTCAATGGTATGGATGGGGACTGCAACGTTGCCGGAAGGTTCGCTTCCAGGCTCATCAGAAAAAGTCTTCTGGTGGGTCGCATTCAGTAGCCGCGTCCAAGTAAGGATTGCGGCCGCGCGCGCAGAGCTATTCTGCGCGCGTTTTTCTTTTTTTGACCCCCGCCAGAATTTTCTATACAATGTATCTTATCCATGCACCAAACCACGCCTTTCGCTCGTTAAAAACTAATTACCCCTGCGCGCACCAGCACCCGTAAATTTAATTAATCCATGTCCAACTTCACCAAAAACATCCTCTGGGCCATCGCAACGCTGATTGTCATTTCGCTCCTGTTCTCGCTCTTCGCGAGTACGGGGACGCCGGCGACGTCGATCGACCTGAACACGCTCGCGAATGATATCAATTCGGGCAGCGTGCAAAAGATCGTCGTCAACGGCGATGACGCTCGACATCACGATGAAAGACGGCTCGAGTGACGACGGCGCAGAAAGAAGATGAATCGTCGCTGTACGGATACGCTGAAAAACTTCGGCGTCGACCCAACCGCGCTTCAGGCCGTAGACGTCGAAATCCAAAACCAGTCCGGCTTGGACATTCTGGGCGAGCATCCTCGTCGACCCGATCCTGACGCTCCTCATCGTCGGCATCATTTTCTGGCTCATGTTCCGCCAGGCGAAGACCGGCGTGAACCAGGCGTTCAGCTTCGGCCGCTCGAACCTCAAGCTTTCGACGTTCAAAGATCGCGTGCTATTTAAAGATGTTGCGGGCTTGAAGGAAGCAAAAGAAGAATTGATCGAAGTCGTCGATTTCTTAAAAAATCCTAAAAAGTTTCTTGACTTGGGCGCACGCATCCCCCGCGGCATTTTACTGATGGGCCAGCCGGGCGCCGGCAAAACTTTATTGGCGCGCGCGGTCGCCGGCGAGAGCAGGCGTCCCGTTCTTCTATATCTCCGCGTCGGAGTTCGTCGAAATGTTCGTCGGCGTCGGCGCTTCGCGGACGCGCGATGCGTTTATGACGGCGAAGCGCGCGGCACCGGCAATCCTGTTTATCGACGAGATCGACGCGATTGGCCGCCAGCGCGGCGCGGGGATGGGCGGCGGGAACGATGAGCGCGAACAGACGCTGAACCAGATCCTCGTCGAGATGGACGGCTTCGATCGCGATACGCGCGTTATCGTTCTGGCCGCGACGAATCGGCCGGATATTCTCGACCCGGCGCTGATGCGGCCTGGTCGCTTCGATCGCCGCGTCGTCCTCGACCTGCCGGACATCAACGATCGCGAAGCGATTTTGAAGATCCATGCCGAAGGCAAAATTCTCGACAAAGATGTCGACCTGCGACGCGTTGCCGGCCGGACGCCGGGATTCTCCGGTGCGGACCTTGCGAATTTAATGAACGAAGCGGCGATTGACTGCGGCGCGGCGGAATAAAAAATCGATCGGGCAGGATGAATTGTTCGATGCGGCGGAGAAAGTTATTCTCGGGCCGGAACGCCGGAGCCGCGTCATTTCGCAGAAAGAAAAAGAAATCACGGCGTACCACGAAGGCGGCCATGCGCTCGTTGCGGCGGCGGTCAAGGATTCGGATCCGGTCCAAAAAGTTTCGATCATCAGCCGCGGATTCGCTGGCGGATACACGATGAAATTGCCGATCGAAGAGCAGCATCTGAAAACGCGCACGCAGTTCCTTGCCGATCTCGCCATGATGATGGGCGGCTATGCGTCGGAACAGCTGACGTTCGGCGATGTTTCGACCGGCGCGTCGAGCGACCTTAAAGAAGCGTCCGATCTCGCGCGGCGGCTCGTTACGAAATATGGCATGAGCGATCTCGGCCCGATGACGTTCGGCAAGAGCGAGGATATGGTTTTCCTCGGACGCGAGATTTCGGGTGAGCGGAATTATTCCGAGAAAGTGGCGTCGGAGATCGATGAACAGGTGCATGCATTCCTGATGCACGCGTACGAGACGGCGCAGCAAGATCCTGAAAACGAACAAGGCGGCGCTCAAAAAGATCGCGGATACGCTTGATGGAGAAGGAAACGCTTGAGCAGGATGAGTTCTATGCGGTTTTGAAGCCGTTTAAGATTCGCCCTATCCCGGCGTAGCGCGCGGTCAGCGCATAGGGTCGTTTTGGTATAATTAAAGATAGAAGTAAAGGTCGAAAAGGGTCTATAATTCTATCTTAATTATGAAAGTTACTCATATTATTGCGTTTATCTTGCTCGTCATTGGCGGCTTGAACTGGCTTCTTTTCGCCTTTGGCTGGAACTTGGTGAGCGCAATCTTCGGCGCCGGCTCGACGTTGTCCGATACGATCTACATCTTGATCGGCCTCGCGGCGATCTGGGAAGCGGTCATGCACGGCAAGCAGTGCAAGATGTGCGGCGGGAAGATGTAAGCAAAATAAAAACAGCCTGTTCTCGGGGTCGGTGTCCGGCTGCTGCCGGCCACCTGTGCATTCGGTCCTCTTCGGACCGAATGATTCCCCTCGAACGGGTTGTTTTTGTTTTGCTCCTCCCTCTTTGCTTGCACTGTGTGGGCCAGGAAGGACTCGGACCTTCGATAAACTCGGTATAAGCGAGGTGCATTAGCCGCTATGCTACTGGCCCGTCATGGGAAGCTACTGGCGCGCGCCGTCTACTTCCCTGTAATCTTATCAAATTGCTGCATTTCCTGCGTCGCCTGCGCGTTGAAGTTGTTAATAGCGTTCACGTCGGTATTTATCTGGTTCACGAGCGCTGGAATACTTTGCGAGCCGGCTGGGAGCGGTTGCCCCTGGAAGCGCGCCTGCAATGCGTCGAGCAAGTTGCCGAGATCGCCGCTGTAGTTTATCAGTTGGTTGATGAGTGCGAGATGGCTCGAGATGGCGGAGAGTGCGGCCTGCTGGGCGGGCAGCGAGTTAACGCCGGAAAGTGCCTGCGTCATTTGCTGGACTTGGTTCGAAAGGTCGACGGCTTGGTTGCGCAGGTCTTCGCTCTGCGTCACCATGCCCGACACGAGCGAGAGCGCATCTTTATAATCACCGCGAGCGTCATCCGTATTCACCTGCTCGAGCGTCGCGTTCGACTGGTTCGAAATCGTGACGATGTTCTCGGCGATGATCGCGCCCTGCGACTCGGCGTTCGTGAATGCTACCGGTATCTGGTTCTGCGACTGCCAAAACAGCGCGATGGCATAGCCCGCCACTACGACCGCGATAAAAGCGATAACGACCTTCGTGCGCCGGGAAAGCTTGGACATAAACAGTATGATAGTTTTACCAAAATTGGCGGGGAAAAGCAACTGGCTGAGGGCGGCGCGTGAATCGCCGTCGCTTGAGAAATATACGACAGCGGGCTAGAATAAAGTGCAAAACGGGCTTGGCCCGCATGCGGGTATCGTATAACGGTATTACCACAGGTTTCCAACCTGTTGACAGGGGTCCGACTCCCCTTACCCGCTCAAAGATAAAAAATCCGCCTGATCAGCATGCAAGCTAAATCAGACGGAACCATCGCCTTTATACCCAAGCCGCTAAGACGATGGCAACGGGACTACCATCAATCATCGCCATGTTAATCTCCCACCCTTTCCTGCACGTGGAATTGTTTTTAGACGATGGGTTGTATCGAGCCTCATCTCTCCCTAGACGAACCAGGTCGTCTGCCATTTCATCCGGAGAGAATGGCCGAGGCAAAGGTACTGCATCGAAACTCTTCTTCACCAGAAGCACCCTCCCCGACCGAGATTCACCGTGGATGACCGCGACGTGTGTGAAATTTTTCCCGGTGGTAATCCTCTGCAGTGCATCGGCAATTATATTCCGATCGGCACTCAACCCCATACCCACGCATTTAGGTAATTCTTGAATTTTCAATGGCTCTCCTTTCCGCTGAAAAGATAGCAAAATCGGTTGATTAAGTCAATCGGGCGTGGTAAATTATCCTCAGCAAAGGAGCACCAAATGGAATCTACCGTGACCCAAGCAGCAGGATGGATCAACGAATTAACCCTTTTTATCGCCGACAACTACAAGCTCGGCTGTATCGCATCACATGAGGGCGGACTTATAGCGGGCACCGATCCGAGTCCGTTCATCAGCTTCTCGCCGCTCAGCTTACTACTGCGTTCCGAAAACCTCTTACTCCTTCTCGCACATCTCGGCGAGTGGAACAAGAAGCACCCGACGGCACAGTGGATCGTGCGGCCGGAGGCAGCAGAAGATCAAATTCAGTTTCCCGTGTATTACCTCCTCGAACCGCTAACGGGCAATCCCAACCGGAGCGAGGCGGTATTGCAACAATTGCAACACCAGATATCCGCACTCACCGCGCATCTGAAACGAGTGAATATGTCCGTCGCAGGAATCGATCCGCCTGGTTTGGACTATTACTACCCCGCCCCACACCGACGCCTCGATGCAAGGAAGGAGATCCCGATTATCGAATAAGCGCTTATCGGTCGATAGCATTAGCAACTTATCCCGGCCAGTAATGGCCGGTTTTTTCATTAATGAATATTTCATTATAAATAGCTCGGCACCCCTCCCCCGCTAGATTCAACCATATAAAATGGCTCTAGCCTCATCCACTAACTCGCTCAGAATTTATCAACAAAATTATCTATCTCCTTAAAAGAAGTGAGCTGGATAACTTTTTGCTTGTAGGGAGCAATCAGCTCAGACATCATGACTTCCCCTTTTCGATACCCCAAGCCGTATCGTTTATAAAAAAGGTGCTTCATGAGCCCCAACAGGCCGCCGATACTTTCATTATCCCTCCCGAAGTGCCGTTGAATGAGCTTTATCCATTGGACAAATATATTTGAATACGTCAGAAACAAAATGACATCCGCAGAGTCCAAACCTCCAGCGACTAAATGTTCCGTGGTTCCTTCGACAATCCATTCTGGCTGAACATATATTTTCGCTATTTCATCAATACTTTGTTGCTTGTCTCTTTGTTTAGTAAATTTTATCTCGTAATAAAAATCATCGGTTGAATACCATGGGATACCCAACTTCTTTGAAAGCTTCTCTGCTAATGTTGACTTGCCTCTCACCCCATCACCAAAAATTAGTATTCTCCGCCAATTCGACTTCATTGAGAATATAATATCATCCCGTTGGCGGAACACCTATTTTTTATCTCAACATTTCTTCATCATTAAAAGCTCGGTATGTTAAAATCATGGTTTCCATCCCCTTGCGAGGTTCTAATAGCAGATACTAACCCGCTCCGCTATCATAGACGAAAAAATCCGCCGTTCGCATTGCTGCTACGGCGGACACCCAGATTTATACAAACAGAACCATCATCACTCCCATTTCCTTCGCTGATGAGGTTGGCTCTCCCCAGTGCTCTGGCCCGAGTTTGAAATATTCGTCGACATCTTCCGTGAGCCAGTCGGGCTGGATGCGTTCGGCAAACCAGCCGTGCTTCGTTGGATCCTCGAGTTCGGCGGCGATGCGCCAAAAGAGGGTGAGTACCACTGAAACGGCAAATACCGATACTGCTCCAGTGAGTGCATGTTTATACGCGATCATCCCTATCATCCCGACGAGCGGGATGGATACGGCGGCAACGAGGAGATGGAACACGATTGGCATGCGTTCATCCCGATATAGGAGAAATGTATGTTTGTCCTTTTCGAGGACGGACACAACAATCTTCCTATATTTTTCCCAAATTGCACTGAGGACCCAGGCTACAAGCAGTCCATACGTCACGCCGAGGGTCGTTACGATCGCACCGATGATAACATCTTTATCGTCCTCCGCGAAATGGATTCCATGAATCCACGTCGCGTACCATACTGCGGTGACGATCGAGGAAACGAACAACGTCCATAGCACGACCGATGCATGGCGCTTGAATGCTCGCCATCGCCGACGAGGATCGTGCTTTTTTGAAAGAGCCATACAACACCTCCAAGTCTGGAAATGAATTTCTTGCTGGGGAAACAATACCAAAGTCCTTTGACAAAGTCAATCTTGCGTGGTATCTTATGCGCAGCATCACCAAACTACTTACCGAGGGAGGCATAACATTTATGAATGACGAACCGCGCGGCTTTGCAGTGAAGATTCCCTTCGCGCTGAACATCCCGAATAATGACTCAGGTTGCGGGATAGATTTTCCGACGAGACCGCGAGAATGGCTTGATTTGGTGAAAAAAGAACGTGAAAATGCCGGGGCATTCTGGATGAAGCTTGAACTACCCGGCGATGGCACCGATATTGTTGATTGGGATATCGGGTCTGTCGGTGGTACAAAGGGTAACACGGCTCTCAGCTTGTCTTTGCATAGCTCAGAGCTTGTCCGATTACGCAACGCGATCAACGCTATCCTGCTCGGCTGTGAAACCCCTTGCTAGAAATATAGCCAGACTTCGTCACGGCGGTCCGCTCTTACCAGCGGGCCGTTTTTTTAATCTTTATTTAAGATACCGCTCATCCACATAGCACCAGACAAATTCTTCGCCGGGCGAAACGGATTGCATGATCGGATGGCCGGTCGCTTTGTAATGTTTGGTCGCGTGCTTGTTCTTCGAGCTGTCGCAGCAGCCGACGTGGCCGCAGGTGAGGCACTCGCGCAGGTTGACCCACGTGTCGCCGAGTGCGACGCATTCCACGCAGACGGTGATGTCTTTTGGACGGAGGTTGTCGCGGATTTGGTCGACGTGGGGGCAGGGGTTTTTGAAGGTCATGGGTTTATAATACCAGAAAAGTGAAAGCCCGGTACACAACGTGGTGTAACCGGGCCAAATGGATAAAACCGATGAATAAAGAACTACTATGAGTGCGGACTCGCACTTAGAGCTCAGTAAGGCAAGAGGTCCCACGCCCTGCGCATACCTCCCTCCAGTCGCGAGCCGGGCCACAGACAGGGGCATCGGAATGTCCCGTCAGTGCGCCATGGGTCACACAACTGAAATATTGTAACAGATATTTAAAAATAATGCAATAGCAATAGAAAAGGCCCAGCATTTAAGCGTGGGCCTTCGTGGGTGGCTATGAGAATGCTCTCGCGGGGTTTTTTGTTGTGTGACCCTTGTACGGGAGATCCGCATGCCCGAAACCGATCCGTTTCCCGGATTCTCATTCAATTATAGCTACCTATTACTACCTGTCAACCCCCTCTCTTATTTCGTCCTGAAAAAGCTCTTTTTGCCTACGCGGATCACTTCCCCGCCGCGGACAGCTATTTCTTCGAGTGGATTCTTGATGGTGCGGCCGTCGAATTCGAAGCCGCCGCCTTCGATAAGTCGGCGTGCGTCACTGCGGCTTTTCATCGTGCCGGCCGCGACGACGATGTCGAGCGCCGTTAATTTTTTTGTCGGCAATTTCAACAACGACATCTCGTCCGGCGCTTCGCGACGTGAAAATACTTTTTCGAAATTATCCTGGGCTTTTTTTGCTGCGGCGGCGCCGTGGTAGCGCTGGACGATCTCGAATGCCAGTCGCTCTTTTAAAATCTTTGGATTGGTTCCTTTCTTTAATTCTTTTTTAATAGCCGCGATCTCATTTTCTGTCACATCCGTCACCGCCTCAAAATATTCTGGAATGAGTTCGTCGCGCAATGACATCACCTTCCCAAACTGCTCCTCTGGTGAATCGATGATATTAATGACATTTCCCCAGCTCGTAGACATTTTCCGCCCATCAAGGCCGATGACCATTTTCGTGACTAAAATGTCCTGTGGTTTTTGGCCATATCGCTCCTGCACCTTCCTCCCGGCGAGGACATTGAAAAGCTGGTCTGTGCCACCGAGCTCAACATCCGCTTTTATAGCAACCGAATCATAGCCCTGCATCAACGGATACATGCCTTCGCGATAACTGATGTCTTCATGCTTTTTCCAGCGATCTTGAAAGTTGCGGCGCTCGAGAATTTGTTGGAATGAAAAATTATCTGCGAGTTCGGAAAATTCTCGCAGGCCCAACTTCCCAAGCCATTCGCTATTGTAGCGAACTTCTGTTTTTTTGAGATCGAGAATTTTACCGATCTGCGGGAGATATTCCTTCATATTTTTCTCAACCTGTTCCCGTGAGAGAAATGGCCGTTTCTCGAGCTTGTCGGATGGATCGCCGATCTGCGCGGTGAAGTCTCCGATTACGATGACTATCGTATGGCCGAGATCTTGAAATTCGCGGAGCTTCCATAAAACAACCGCCCGGCCGATGTGCATTTTCGGGCCGGTTGGATCAATACCATGTTTTATCCGTAATTTTTTCCCCGATTGCAACGCCGCGCGTAAATGGTTGCGGTCAATAACCTCCTCAACATTATGCGTCAGAAGATGCTCGATCTTTTGCTCTTTGTTTTCCATTCCCCTATTTTACCACAAAAAGACTAGCTATCTTTCTTGACGATCTCATCGATGACACCATACGCCTTCGCCTCCTCGGCCGAAAGCCAGAAGTCGCGGTCGGTATCCTTTTCGATCTTGGCGAGCGATTGGCCGGTGTGCTTCGCAAGGATCTGATTCATTCGCTGTTTCGTCTTTATAATCTGGCGTGCGGAAATTTCGATCTCGCTCGCTTGGCCGCCAATGCCTTCCACCATTACTTGATGCAAAAGGATTTCCGGAGTTCGGGAGCGCGAGCCGCTTGCCCTTTTTGCCGGACGCGAGCAGGAATGCGCCCATCGAAGCCGCGATACCGACGCACATCGTTGAAACATCCGCCTTCACGAACTGCATCGTGTCATAGATCGCCATGCCGGCGGTTACTGAACCACCCGGACTGTTGATGTAGAGCCGGATTTCGCGCTTCGGGTCTTCATGATCGAGAAACAGCAACTGCGCGATAACGATGTTTGCCACTGCGTCACTGATCGGACCAGCTCAGGAAAATTAAACGTTCTTTTAAGAGGCGCGAATAGATATCATACGCTCGCTCGCCCATCGGCGATTTCTCGATGACCGTCGGGATTAAATATTGGTTAAAATTTTCCATGTTATTTGTTATACGACTCAGCTGCCTTTTTGATTTCAGCATTCGCTGCCGCTTTGTCGCCCCATCCATTCGTTTCCACTTTCTTCCCTTGTAAATCTTTGTAGTGCTCGAAGAAGTGAACGATTTCTTTTAACAGATGCGGCTGCCATGCTTCAATGTCTTTAATATCCTTGATCGTGTCGAACCGCGGATTTTTTGCCTGTACGCAAAGAATTTTTGCATCCGGTTCGCCCGAATCGATCATGTTCAGCATGCCGATCGGACGCGCCTCTACGAGCACCCAGGCGGAACCGGCTCGCTGCCGATCACGAGTGCGTCGAGATGGTCGCCATCTTCAGAGCGCGTCTGCGGGATGAAGCCGTAGTCGAGCGGATAGTAGAACGGCGAATAGAAGACGCGGTCCAATTTCATCACGCCCAGTTTTTTCATCGAATTCATATTTGTTGTGGCTGCCCTTCGGGATCTCAATAACAACGTTAATTATTTCCGGCGATTTTTCTCCCAATGGGAGCGATTCGTAAATGTTTTCCATGGTTTTTTAATGATTATTTAATACTTCTATTGTAATTAAATTTTCATTAAAACGCTACGTCTTCCTTTTCGCCGCTCGCCTGCTCCGGGATCTGTCCCGTATCTTCCGCGTCGCCGATGTCCGTTATTGCCTTGCCGCCAGCATCCCCGCCGCCGACCATCGTTCCGGCCACGCCGCCTTCCTGCGCTTCATCCGGATTTGCCTGCGAACGGACGTCGATTTTCCAGCCGGTTAATTTTGCCGCCAAGCGGACGTTTTGGCCGCCGCGGCCGATTGCCAAACTTAATTGCGACTCGGGGACAAACGCGCGCGCTTCGCGGCGCTCGAAAACATCCACCTTTTCAACTTTCGCTGGCGAGAGCGCATTTGCGATCAGCTTCGCTGCGTCGTCGGACCACTCTATAATATCGATCTTCTCGTTGCCGAGCTCGTTATTAACCGCCATGACGCGGGTGCCACGCTGGCCGACGAGTGCGCCGACCGGATCAACACCTTCGCTTGTCGATGCGACTGCGATCTTCGTTCGGTTGCCCGGCTCGCGTGCGATCGATTTGATTTCAACCGCACCTTCAGCGAGTTCCGGCACTTCCATCTTGAAAAGCTCTGCGACAAATTTCGGATGAGAACGGGAGAGAATGATTCCCGGCAGGCGCGTGTCTTCCTGGACCGCTAGCACGAGGAATCGCAACCGTTCGCCCGCGCGATAGTGTTCGCCCGGGATTGATTCATTCGTGAACATGACGCCGATCGTCCGGCCGAGGTCAATGAAAACGTTGCCGCGCTCAAAGCGCTGGACTGCACCGCTGACGATCTGGCCCTCCTTGCCGCGCCACTCGCTGAGAATCGAATCGCGCTCGGACTCGCGAAGCTTCTGCAAGATAACCTGCTTCGCCGTCTGCGCCGCGATGCGGCCGAAGTCATCGTGTGCTTCGAGCTTAAACTCCAGTTCGTCATTCAGCGCTGCGTCCTTTTTTACTTTGTGGGCGTCTTCTAACGTGATGTGTCGCTCCGGATTGTAGCGGGGAAGTTTTACCTCGCCACTGTTTTCATCAACCTGCGGTTTGGCCGCCGCCTCTTCACGCTCGCGCTCATGCCGCCCCGCAACGCGTCGCGCCTTTTTCTCTTCTTCCTCCGCCGCGCGCTCCGCCGCCTCTTCCTCCGGATCAACAAACCGCACCATCGTCTCATCGACAACCGTCTTCACCTGCCAGAATTGCAACTCACCCGTTTTCTCATCGAGCTTACATTTAATAACCTCGCCGCGCTGACCGTATTCGCGCTTGTACGCCGCCGCAATCGACGACTCGATCGCCTCCATGATCATTTCCGGCTGAAGGCCTTTTTCCTCGGCTACCTGCCGCACCGCTTTTGAAAGTTCTTTTATGTCTAACATGTTTTTATTTAATTAATTATTATTTAATTTTTTCGACTATTTTAATGTGACTATTTTTTAATAAACGCCCGCACGAGGCGGACGTTCAACATGAGTAAATTGTATACGAAAAGGTTTTAGCCGTCAAATTGGTGTGCTGATTTATCTGTCGTAAAATGGAGCTTGACAGGATTTGAGGATGTGCTATACTCTTCCATAGTTGACGGTCAACAAATCGCTCTGTTGCAACAGGGCGTGAATCCCATCTTGCGTTCGATCGCGGCGATAGCTTTGGCGGATTTGCTGATTCTTCCTACCGCCCCGCATTCTGCCGCTTTACTTCTGCGTATCGGTCGTTGTTGCTATAGAACCGATGCGCGAAAAACGTTCGACGCTAACGATGGGTGCATGCTCGCGAATTCACACCGGGGAGGGTGGGTTCGGACTGATCGGCCGATATTTCTCGGCTTGGCAGCTTAACATAGATAGGCATGCTATGCCTCCTCAAACTGGGCTCCGCACGACTTTCATGTCGCCGGAGCCCTTCGTATTTCTATGAGATTAAAAAATCATTAAATGGATTTTGACGGGAATTTTAGATACACTCATAATGATGAGAAAAAGAATGACCACAACATATAAATCAAAAGAGGGGCTTATCGTGCCAAAGAGTATGAGCCGTGCTGCGGGTTGGAAAAACGGAGAAGAAATGGAATTTAAGCGTTCGGGACGCAAGATTATTGTTTCTCCGAAAGCTGTTGATCCGGATGATGTTTTGACGCCGACAGAGGCGAAAATGGTACGCTTGGGGATGAAACAGATTCGAGAGGGAAAGGTCCGGCCGTGGAGCGAGATAAAACATGAGCTGGGCTTATGAACTTACCGGAGCCGCCGAGCAGGATCTTCATCAATTACCAAAACACATCCAGAAGCGCATAGCCCGCGTCCTGAAAATGATGGCAGGGAACCCATTTCAGGGAGACATTAAAGCTCTCGGCGGAACGGAATGGAAAAATGCATTTCGAAGACGACTTGGCGACTACCGTTTAATTTTTGCAGTAGATTGGCAAAAACAGACAATTTCCGTCGTACGGATTTTGATTCGTTCCAAAGGAACCTACCGTTGATCTTCGCCCCACCTTGCCAAAATTTTCCATTACTATATAATGACCTTCACATGGCTATCACTGAAGAAAAGGCGACAACTCAAGCGACTGCAGGCACAACTGGTCCGGCGGGCGTAATACAGATCCTGAAGACGGAGCTTTCGACGGCTGACTGGCCGAAGGAGGGCAACGTTGTCGAGGTGACGCTCCTGAAGAAAGTGGCGCGCAAGGCGTATTTTGACATGGGCCGTTTTGGCACGGGCATCGTTTACGGCATGGAGCTTCAAAACGCAAAGGAAGCACTGCGCCATCTCGAGCCGGGCGCGAAGCTCAGCGCGAAGATCGTCATGCTCGATGGCGAGGAAGGCCGGATCGAACTTTCGTTGTCCGAAGCGGGACGCCAGAAAATTTGGCAGCAAGCGAAGGAGCTCGCCGAGGCAGGCGAGGTTGTAAAAGCGAAGATCGTCGCGGCGAACGCCGGCGGTTTGATGGCATCGATCATGGCGACCGGCCCGAGCGGTGTTGCCGAAGAGATCAAGGCGTTCTTGCCGGTTTCCCAACTCTCACTCGAACACTATCCGAAAGTTCCGGACGGCGACCGTATCAAGATCGGCGAGGAACTGAAAAAGTTCGTTGGCCAGGAACTGAGCGTCAAGATTATCGACGCGAACCAGCGGACGAATAAGATCATCGTCTCGGAACGCGAAGTGCTTTCCGCGAACGTTAAGGAATTGCTCGGCGCGTATGCTGTCGGCCAAGATGTTAAAGCTATCGTCTCCGGCGTCGCCGACTTCGGCGTCTTCGTCCGCTTCACGGACAACCCGGACATTGAAGGCATGATCCACATTTCCGAGCTTGACTACAAATTGATCGATAACCCGAAAGAGCTCGTCAAAGTGAATGATGAATTGACCGCGCGCATTATCGATATTAAAGAGGGTCGCGTGTTCTTGTCGTTGAAAGCATTGAAAGCAGATCCATGGGCGACGATCGGCGACCGGTTTAAAGTCGGCGAGACCGTCGAAGGTCGCGTCTATAAGTTCAACCCGTTTGGCGCCGTCATCGCTTTGGATGACAACTTCCAAGGTCTCGTCCACATCTCCGAATTTGGCGGCCAGGATGAAATGAAAAAAGCCATTGCTGTTGGGCAGAGCTATCCTTTCGTTATTGATGCGGTGAAGCCGGAGGAGAAGAGGATTGTGCTGAAGGTTGCGAAGAAATAGGGCAGCAAAGCCACATAGCAAAAAGGGCGAGAGCCGTCAGAACGGATCGCCCTTTTTTATTTGTAAAAGTATTATAATTCAACTAGGATTCTAGAAGCTTAGTCAAAGGAGGTTATATGCCCGACTTCTGTATTCGTATCATTTCAAGACCCCCAGGAAGCGCTCCATCCGCTATCCGCGATCAATGGATTGGTCTAATTATGCCAGCCACAGATAGCAACGCTTTGCTTGCTGATATCAAGACACGAAAGCTGGTAACCGATCGGATCGGAGGATATGCCGTTCGGTGGAGCGACGCCATGAATGCTTTGGGTAGCAAAGATTTGTCCACTCGGAGTTGGTGGGAGGAAAACGTGAGTGGATTTTCTGAATTGATTTTCTCTCCAGAGTGCTGCGAAATCGTCCCTGATTAGATCGCCTGTTCTGGCCGCATCTGACAAACATATGGATGCGGCCTTTTTTATTCCGACGCCGACATTAATAACTACCTTGTGCCGCGGGCGTGAATCGAACACGCGACGCCAGCCTCTTCTGAAGCTGAATTTGGACTATCTCATTCCCGCTCTGCGAAATCGCAGAGTACGGGACCGGGCGCTATCCGCGAGATTATTGTTGGGACTCACTCGCTAGTCTCTACACCTTCTTTATCAATTTCAATCTATCTTTGGTGCCGCAGGACAGAATCGGACTGTCTTCATACGCTCTTCAGGCGCATGCTTTACCATTAAGCTACTGCGGCATTGCCTTTTGGCATTGTCTATCTTAAGCCAAAAAGGGTCACAAGACAAGCGCTATAGCCTCTCGTTTGCCATATCGTATACTTCGTGCCGATGAGCAATTACCAAGATGCTTACTATTTTATTTTTTATTTCATATACGATACGCCAATCGCCTACCCGCAGCTTCCAGAATTTTTTGGGCGTCGCGCGAAGCGGTATCCCATAGATTTCTGGTCGGGTCATTAGCTTCGCTTCGACGGCAGATCGTATACGTAATGCCATCGCTTTATCTAGCTGAGGAATGTCGCGTTTTACTACTAACGGATGATATTCTACCGTAAACGACCCCATGCGTTTTGATGTGAAACATATTTGACTTTCATTGTTTGACGATTGTCTGCAATCAAGCCGAGCGCAATATCTTCCTCAAGTGATAACGCGAGGGCCAGAAGTTCCGCTGCCTTAGTAGCAACAGGAACCCGATCCCGCTTTGCGGCGCGCTTAAGAGCCATTTCTACATCCCGTTCTGTAGTAATATTGATTCGAGTTTTTTCGGTCATATTTCAACTGTAGCAAAAGTGTATCACCTTTGTCAAATCGCGTCCATTCATATCCTTTCGTGTCGGGCTGCAGGGAATTGAACCCTGTCTATCTGCTCCCAAAGCAGACGTACTACCGGTATACGACAGCCCGTTATTCGGTGAGCGGGCTCACGCGAGTTCCTTCACAATAGCCCATTTTTGTTTTAGAATCAATGCGGATTGCGGCTCGTGCCGCACGCATTGCCTTCGTCGTCCAATGGATAGGACTCCAGACTTCTAAGCTGGTTATGTAGGTTCGATTCCTACCGAAGGCACAATTATTTCCTCTCCCCTTCCCACGCCACATACGAATATACGACGACGGTGATCACTGACGCGATGAGCGGCACGACTAAGAACCATATCCCAACGCGGGCGGAAAAGAACAAACCGATCAGTCCGATGATGGCGCTCACGCGGAACAGAATGCCGCCGAGGCGGTGCGTTTTGCGCCAGACGGTGTCGCTTGAGATGGTCCACGGCGTGCGGATGCCGATAAACCAGTTGGGATGGGTGTATGGCATGACGGAGCCGATGATGAAGAGCAGCACGGCGTACGCAGGGATGAGCGCTTTGACGATGTCGATTTGGTAGCCGACGCTCGGGAGGAGGGTGAGCAGATAGACGTAATAAAAGAAGAGCGCGATGGCGGCGACGAACCAATTATAGGCGCCGCGGAACTTGGCGATGTTTTCGCGGCGCGGGTCGATATGCGGGATGGCGGCGAAGATTAAGGCGATCACGAGGAAGATTATTGGAATCAGGAATGCCCCCCACCCGCGCGACAAGTAGCCGTTGACTTGGCCGGCGGTGTTCCAGTGTGACGCAACTTCGGCTGGGAGGTGTGGGTAGAAAAACGCGCCAGTGGCGAAGAAGGCGACTGCGGCGATTATTAAGAACCAATTAAATTTGCGCATGCCTTTTGTTATGTTTTTATTATACGCTTATTAAAACAATCCCGCCTGTTTTGGTGGTGCTGATTTTTTTGATGCCTTTGCCGACTCCGGTTTCGCCGGATCCTTCGCCGGCGCCGTAACAATACTCGCGGCGATATCGGCGACGAATTTTCCGGAAACGACATCCGGCAGTTTTTTAAAATCTTCCTTGAATGTGTTCATCATTTCGGTTGAGCGCAATGCGGCGGCGGGATGATAGATCGGAAAAATTAAACGGCCATCGACCATAAACACGCGGCCGTGGTCGCGCGTCATTTTCGCTTCGGGCAAAAAATAATTCATAGAGAAACGGCCGAGGGTTGCGATGACGCGGGGCGCGATGATTTCGATCTGGCGCGTTAGGTATGGCTTGTACGCTTCGATCTCGGCGGGAAGCGGATCGCGATTTTCCGGCGGACGGCGTTTTACGATATTCGAGATATAAACATCGGCGCGCTTCCATCCGATCGCTGCGATCTGCTGGTCGAGCAGTTGGCCGCCGCGCCCGACAAACGGGCGGCGTTCGCGGTCTTCGTTCGCGCCCGGCGCTTCGCCTATAAACATAACGGCGCAATCGATGTTGCCCTCGCCGAAAACGAGGTTTGCGACGCTGGTCAGCGGCAGCGCCGTATTGCTCACCATTTCGGCTTCGAGCTGTTTTAACCGCGCCACCTTTTCCGAATTTTCACCCATGAAATCATTATAACCGATTGTTGTAGTAAGTTTGTGAGGCCTATAACCTGAAAGGTCGCCAAGAAAATAATTCATTAAAACTATGTGGCAACACTGGATCAATTTCATTTTAGGTATCATCCTGCTCATCGTCGCATATACGGGCGTGAGTACGACTATGCTCGCCATTCTGGCTGTCCTTGTTATCATTTTCGCATTATGGGGTGCGCTTGCCGGCAGTACGAGTAGTGGCACGCACAGAGCGCATGCGTCCTAGCGTTAGCGCAGCATCATGCGAGCGACCGACGATCTTTGCAAAAACGCCCCGCCCTCCGCGACGGGGCGTTTTTATTTTGCGATTGGATTGTAATACTATTATAGAGAAAGAGCCATGTCTACCAAAGGATATAACACATTTGCCGACATCTTGGTCTCCATCCATTTTTTATGGTCGCTCCTTTTACTTGGCGGCATCATCGTGACGCTGCTCTTCCCTGCGTATGCGATCGTGCAGATCGTGGTGATGAGTTTTACGCTTTTGATCGCGATCCCGTTCGGCAACACCTGCCCACTTACTTTGCTCGAGGAAAAATTGCGCCGTAAGGCCGACCCTTCCTATCATCCAAGTGGCTCCTTTGTCGCGCGCTACTTGAATAGAATTTTCCATGCCCATCTCAATCATCGTCGCGTTGACGAAATACTTGCCGGCATGTATATTCTCGCTTTTGCGATTGCGATTTCGGTCATGATCCTGCGCGGCTACGGATTTTTAGGCGGATAAGGTATGCTGTAACCATGCTTTCTTTTTTCCAGGCGATCATTCTCGGCGCTGCGCAGGGTATAACTGAGCTATTTCCCATCTCGAGCTTGGGGCATAGCGTTTTACTACCCGGGCTCCTCGGCTGGCGCGTCGACCAAAACGCGGATTATTTTGTCACTTTCCTCGTCGCCACGCATTTCGCGACCGCGCTCGTTTTGTTTTGCATCTATTGGCGCGACTGGGTGCGCATCATCCGTGGCCTTGGCCGCTCGCTCGCCGCACGAGAAATCTCCGTCCGTGATCCCGATGCACGTCTTGGCTGGCTTTTGATAGTCTCGACCATTCCTGCCGGCATCATCGGCATATTGTTCAAAACACAGATCCAAAATATTTTCATCTCGCCGACGTCGGCTGCGTTCTTCTTGATTTTGAACGGTATCTTATTATTTGGCGCAGAGTGGTTACGGCGACGCGCGAAAGCGGGCACAATCGCCGGGCTTTCTTGGTGGCAATCAGTTAAAATCGGCCTCCTGCAAGTTATTGCACTTATTCCTGGCTTCTCGCGCACCGGCTCAACGCTCGCTGGCGGCTTAATGGTCGGACTCTCGCATGAAGATGCGTTGCGATATTCGTTTTTGTTAGCGACACCGATTATCGGCGCCGCAGCGCTCCTTGAACTTCCGTCGCTTCTTCTATCCGGCAATGGCGCGACGATCGAAGTTGCTTTAACAGGCGCAGTCGCTGCCGCAATCGCAGCATACTTCTCGGCGAAATTCCTTGTTCGTTATTTTCACGGCGCTGGCGCCACAAAAACGCTGACGCCTTTTGCAATTTACTGCGTGGCGATCGGCGTTATTAGTTTATTAATTCTTCGTTAAAAAAGTTCTACGAGTTCTCGCGTCGATTCGACAATAAAGTCCGGCTCGGCACTTTCGAGGCCCGCGCGTGAGTTTAGACCCCAGGTCACGGCGACGGACGCCATCTCGTTTTTTCGCGCAGCTTCGATATCGCGAATTTCGTCGCCAACAAAAATGGTTTCGTCGCTCTTCAATCCCGCGCGTTTCATCATCCGCTTCATCTTTTTCGCTTTATTAAACAACCCGGTCCCTGCCTGGATGTAATCGAAAAACTCCATGTGATTGTTTTCTAAAAATTTTCGGACGTTCTCCGCCGAGTTCGAAGTCACGATGCCGAGTCGGTATCCTTTTTCACGAAGCTCGAGAAGCGCGGCGCGCATACCATCGATCGCCGCAATCGAGGACAGTGAACCGCGAATGCCGGCGCGCAGAGACCGCAAAACGGTCGGCACGCGGAGCATCGGCACCGCGAGCGCCTTCATCGCCGCCCGCGGCCCTTTCGTCCGCAGGCCCTCCGCGTTCTCCGGCGTTATCTCTCCGAAACCATATTTTCTTGCGAGATTATTAAATACGCCAACGCCGACCTCTACCGTATCGGCAATGGTTCCGTCGAAATCGAACAATATTGTTTTATTGGGCTTGTCCACGATTCTTCTTGCCGGTGGCAAACCATGCGTATATAAAGAGTAGGATGGCGACGATAAGCGAAGCGAGGCCGTGTTTAAAGTGCGGCGTTGCCATCGCGGCGTCGTAGCCCGGGATGAACGCCGGCAAAGCGTTCGCGGGGGTAATCCAATAGTAGATGGCGAGGGCGAGGAACACGACACCAAGGATAACGGCGATTATTGCTAAGGTTTTCTTCATAAAGACCAGTATATCACAATCTTTAGAATTTTTTAATGTACTTTCTGCTATAATGTCGGTATGACAAATACTAAAAAAATATCGGATGCGGGGAAGGTAGATAAAAAAGAAGTGGCGGAAGCAAAGGCCGAGGCGAAATCCAATAAGGAATTCGACAATCTTTTGACGTCTTTGCAGGATAAGTTTGGCGAAGGCTCGATTATGAAGCTCGGCGAAGTGAAAAAGGTCCATGTCGACGTCGTTTCGACGGGCTCATTCTCACTCGACTCGGCGCTCGGCGTCGGCGGCTTGCCGCGCGGGCGGGTTGTCGAGATTTTCGGGCCGGAATCGTCCGGCAAAACGACGCTCGCGCTGAACGTCGTCGCGCAGGCGCAGAAGCAGGGTGGCAAAGCGGCTTTTATTGATGCGGAGCATGCGATGGATCCGGCATATGCTGCGAAGCTCGGCGTAGATATTAACGAACTGCTGATTTCACAGCCGGACAGCGGCGAGGATGCGCTGAATATTTTGGAGAGCTTGGTGCGGTCGGGGCTTATCTCGGTTGTGGTCGTCGATTCCGTTGCGGCTTTGACGCCCCGCGCCGAGCTCGAGGGCGAGATGGGTGAACAGCATGTTGGTCGGCAGGCGCGGATGATGGGCCAAGCGCTCCGGAAGCTGACCGCTTTAGCTGCGAACACGAATACGCTTATCATTTTCATCAACCAGCTCCGCATGAAGATCGGCATTATGTTTGGCAATCCGGAAACGACGCCGGGCGGACGGGCACTGCCGTTTGCCGCATCGGTGCGCATCGACATTCGGCGCATCGCGCAGGTTAAGAAGGGCGACGCCGTCGTCGGTAACCGCGTCAAAGCGAAAGTTGCGAAAAATAAAGTTGCCGCGCCGTTTAAGATTGCGGAATTCGATATCTTATTCGGCGAGGGAATCTCCTATGAAGGCGACGTATTGAATGCAGCTGTTGGACGCGGTGTCGTCAAGAAAGCTGGCTCGAGCTTTAGCTTTGATGGCGAACGGCTCGGCGTTGGTTTCGAGAATGCGCGAACGAAATTAAAAGAGGATAAGAAATTGCTCGCTGAAATTAAGAAGCGGACAACTGCGGCGATTGAAAATGGCGAGGGGGTTGTTGCTAGTACCCAAGACGAGTGAGCGCGGCTGCGAAGCCGGCTTGCGAGGTGCTGAGAATTAAATACTGATGATCCGGCGTCCAGCCATAGGCGAAGTACGCTGGGATGGTGCCGCCGAAAAATGGTAGGACGCGGACCGACGCACTGCCGATCGTGCTGTCGGTAAAGCCGTCGGTGGATGGCGTGCCAATGTTGGTCGCCAGGAAAAGATTCGGCGTGTTCGGCGACGATTCGATCTGTTGCACGCCACTTTCTACGGTCAGCCAGCTTTGGTTTGGCGCAAGGCCGATGATATAGCCCGGCCAGAAGCCATTACTATCGCGATACGCGAAGAATGTCGCGTCGGGATTAAAGTCGCTCGCGAGCGTTACTGGGTTAAGTACTTCGGCGTTCTGCGCCGCAAGCAATTCGTTGATGCTTGCCGCATTACCGCTCGCATCTTTTACGTCGATCTCGATCAGGTTCGCGGTTTTGTTGGCGGTCGAGAGCAGCGCGAGCAGATGTTGATTATATAATTGCGAGGTTGACGACAACGTCAGACGCACGATCTGATCGGCCGGAGTTTTGAAAAATGATACATGGGCCAGTGGAGTTGTCGGCGTGGTTCCGGTCGCGGCTGTTTCTGTCGCGCCGGTTCCCGTTGCAGTTGTTCCGAGATTAAAAATCGGTACCGCGCCTTGGTTGGGCGGCGCCTGCCCGGTCGTAGTCGATTGTGTCGTCGCCTGTGTTTGGGTTGTCCCCGGCTGCTGAACAGTTTCTGTCGCCTGCCGGCCGCTGAAGAAGTTGACATAGACGAACCATCCGGCTGCGGCGACGATCGCAAGGATGATCAGGGTCACTAAAATTCCAATCAGATGTCCTTGGCGAGGCGCACGCGCTGCGGGCGCTCCGGCTATTTTAACGTTTGTATAGCTCGGCATTCCCCCGCCGCTTTTCGCCATCGAATCGATGTCGGATCGCATCGTCCTGACTTTCACTTCCGATGGCGGCGGCGGAGCCGTCGAAAGGACATCCGTCGATTGGAATGCTTCGTTGTTGGAATTTTTGTTTACTAAGCCGTCATCCATACACCCATTATACCATCTGCTTCAAGGACATGCGAATCTTGCCGCCATCTTCATCGGCGCTGATGATTTTCGCGCGGACGAAATCGCCGAGTTTGACGACGTCTTCAACGCTCTTTACGAAGCCATCTTTCAGTTCGGAGACGTGGATCATGCCATCCTTGCCGCCGCCGAGATCGACGATCGCGCCGAATTCGAGGATTTTGACGACGTTGCCTTCGACGATTTCGCCGACTTTAAACTCACGGGTCATGCCGGAGATGACGTGCATCCGCTTCTTCGACCTTCGCGAGGTCGGTGCCGGAGATGAACACGCTGCCGTCTTCGTCGATGTCGATGCTCGCGAGACCGTATTTCTCGATCAGGCCGTTGATCATCTTGCCGCCCGGACCGATGACAAGGCCGATCTTCGCAACCGGGATCTTGATCTGGCGAATCTTCGGGACGAACGGCGAAAGCGTCGGGCGATGCGTCGGCATCACTTTGTTCATCACTTCGAGAATTTGCAATCGCGCGGCGCGCGCCTGCTCGAGCGTCTTCATGACGATCTCGAGCGTCAGGCCGTCCACCTTAACGTCCATCTGCATGCCAGTCACGCCGTCTGTCGTTCCCGCAACTTTCAAGTCCATGTCGCCATGATGATCTTCCGGTCCTTGGATGTCGGTCAACACTTTATATTTCGTTACATCGGACTTCCCATCAGCCCCGGTCGCCATCATCAAGCCCATCGCGATACCTGCGGCCGGTTTCTTCAGCGGCACGCCGGCGTCCATCATCGAGAGCACCGAGGCGCAGACGGTCGCCTGCGACGATGAACCGTTCGACGACATGATTTCGGAAACGACGCGGATCGTGTATGGGAATTCTTCTTTGCTCGGGATCAATCGCTCGATCGATTTGCGCGCTAAGTTGCCATGGCCGATTTCGCGGCGGCCGGGACCGCGGAACGTGCCGATTTCGCCGACTGAGAACGGCGGGAAGTTGTAGTGCAGCATGAAGCGGCGCTTGCCGGTCGTTTCCATCGTTTCGATCATCTGCTCGGCGCCAGGCGCAGCGAGCGTCGTTACGGCGAGCGCCTGCGTGTTGCCGCGGACGAAGATGGCCGAGCCGTGCGTGCGGGAAAACATCGCAACTTCGCCGTCGAGTTCGCGCAACTCGATCGAGCTTACGGCCGTCCGGGCGCCGCTCGCTTTCGAACACATTTTTATGAACGATATCGTTAACCGCTTCATCGAATAAAAATTCGACGGCTTTCCAATTTACATCCTTACCCTGCGCGACGAATTTTTCTTTCAGATGGTGCGCGAAGCGCCATATGCAAAACACCGAGCGCCGTATGATGCTCCACTTTGCTCGGCTGGAATGACAGCCGCTTCGAGCTTGTCTCGCTATAAACGCCTTAACGGCCGCTTGGAGTTCCGGATCCGGCTCGGCGAGCTTCACTTCCGCTTTTGGCTTGCCGATCTCGGCGCGGATTTTTTCCTGGAACTCGATCAGTTTGTTGATCTCTTTTTGTGCTGCGGCGAAACCCGCCTCGATATCTTTTTCCTGTGCATCGAGGCCGCCGAGCTCGATCATGTTGATGCGATCTTTCGAGCCGGAGAGGAATGCGTCAAACACCGGCTCGTTTTCTACGACGTAGGAGTTGTCGGGATTGATTTTGAAACCGTCTGCAAACTGTGCAATACGAACACCAGCAACTGGACCTGCCCATGGGATATCCGAAATTAGCAACGCTGTTGATGCGCCGAGCAAGCCGACGAATTCCGGATCATTCTGTTCGTCGATTTGCAAAACCGTAACGACGACTTGCATTTCGCGGCGGAGACGGTTATCGAAAAGTGGCCGGATCGTGCGGTCGACGAGGCGGCCAGCGAGAATCGCTTCTTCCGAAGAGCGGCCTTCGCGGCGAATGAACCGGCTGCCGATAATTTTGCCAGCGGCATAAAACTTTTCTTCATAATCGACTTTCAGCGGCAGGTAGTCGAGCTCGACATCTTTTTTGCCCATGACGGCGGTCGCGAGGACTACGGTTTCGCCATATTTCGCGAGCACGGCCGCATTCGCCTGCTCCGCGAGCGACGACACTTCGATCGTTAATGTTTTTCCTGCTATTTCAACTGAAAATTCTTTTTTGTTTTTCATAAATTTTTAATGTTTGTTGCGCCACTCCACTATGCTCTTCCCCGCATGACTACTTTCGGAATATCTTCGATTGCGATAAATTTGTCGGCCGCATCCTGGATTTTCGATGAAGCGCTGCGTTTAAATGCTGCGACTTCGACGAGGCGGCCATTGCCCCATTTCAGATAGTCGACGAGTGGGATGAAATCGCCGTCGCCGGTTACGAGAATGATGACGTCGAGGAATTCGGACATGCGGATCGCATCGACGGCCATGCCGACATCCCAGTCGGCTTTTTTCATGCCGCCGGCGTAGATTTGCAAGTCCTTCATGCGCAATTCGAGGCCGGCTTTTTCGAGTGCTTCGAAGAATGCTGCTTCGGATGAAAGGTCGCCGTTGCCGTTCGCAGCCGGCGTAATTTTCGGCGTGCGTTCTGCGGGCGTGCCATGCTGTGGTTCGACGCCTTCACTCTTCACAACATATGCCATCGCGCGGATGAGCTGCCGTTCGCCGACGAGATTTTTCATCAATTCGGCATAATTAACACGACCATGATACAGATTCTTGGCCGAATGATATAGATTTTGCACATCGACAAAAATACCGACGCGTTGGTTTGAGTAGCTGGTAGGAGTTTTCATATGTGGGGGCAATGACCCTGGTCGGGCGGCCCGCGATCGAGTTACCAATAACTATGAATAAGTGGCTGTCACGCGCCCCAACCGCACATTCATAATTATTCGTAAATCATTCGCAACCGATTAGCGCTTCAGGTCTAATTTTTTAATTAATTTTTCATATACGGACGGTTCGCTTTTATGGAGATAGCTCAAAAGCTTGCGGCGCTTCGAAACCATCTTCAAAAGACCGCGGCGGGAATGGTTATCCTTCGGGTTTTTTTTCAAATGGGACGCCAATTCATCGATTTGGCGCGAAGTAACGGCAATTTGGACCTGGGCAGAGCCCGTGTCCTTGTCGCTCTTCTTATGTTCGCCCACAATGCGGGCTTTAACGCGCTTCGTTAACATTGCGTTAATCATAGCTTATTCCCGGGGAAAATGCAAGGGGAGCGTGTTAAAATCCCGAGCAGTTGCACAATCTCCTCTTTGCGACAGATGTGTGCAGGCATTCCGCATACGGACATTCCGCACAATGGAAGCATTTATCATTTCCTCCGTCTTGCTTTGAATTTTTACCGCCGCATTTTGGGCATTGTTCTTCCATATGCTTAAAGGTTCTTTTGATATTCTTTTTTCCCATCACTTCCAATTTGCCATTGGGGATGGCGGATAACCGTCAGCACGGCGTAATTGATCGTTGCGGTACTTGTAACATTACTCAACAAACATCCTGTCGCCACTTCATCCATCGTCAGCGTTCCTGTCGCATAGGGAGCGATAAGATTATTTGTCAGTTGATTACTGCTAATAGTTTCATTTGCTTGGGCGGAAGTTGCACAATCTCCTCTTTGCGACAGATGTGTGCACCGTTCATCACCGTGGTCGGGGCGGATGATGCAATAAGCAGAAGATTTTTCGGAGGCCTGCCCCTGCGTTTCACGCCTTCTTGGAGCGCGGCGATGGCTCGGTTTAACTTGTCTCGTTCTTGGATCAAAAGTGTAAGAATCTGTTCTGTCGGCATTAAGCCGATGGTAGCAAGCTTTAGCCCCGAGATTTCATTTGTCGGCTGTGGCGCGATGAATGACCGAACACTCGTTCATTACGACCTTGAAGCAGAAGAACTCGGAGCGGATCAAGTGCTCCCAACTGAGAGATGTTATTACAGAGATATTGAGTAGTAGTTGCCCCGTAACGTCAGCTTACAAGCTCTCCAATTGATTTCGTGTCTTCGGCCCCACACTGCCATAGCCCGTCGTGTCCGGCGTCCCATAAGTTACGATGCCGTACTTTTGTTGAAAAGTCTCGACGCCCTGCTCGGTAAGCGATCCGTAGTAGCCGGTGACAGGTCCGGTATAATCGCCGTCGCTCGTGAGTAACTGCTGAAGGAGGGTAACTTCTAATCCTGAATCACCAACGGAGAGATTTTGAGTGATTGATCTTGATGCTGACACGGCTGGCGTTGTTGGTACTGGCGTTCCGTTGTTTCCAATCAAGCTGTTCAGCTTCACCCTCGTGAGCGGACCCACGTAACCGGAGATGGGAGAAATATCGTTTGCGGCCTGGAACTTTTGGACGGCTTTTGCCGTGAGCGATCCGAAGTACGTTGTTTCATTGCCGGGGGAACCCGCTCCTGATGCCGTGACGGTATAGCCCCACTGGTTCAAGAGTTGCTGGAGCTCAAGGACGTCGGGTCCCGTACTGCCCACGGTGAGATTTCTTGTGAAGGGAGAGTGGGATGGGGTTGAGGTCGGAGTTGCGGGAACTGCGGTTGTCCCCTGTCCAGGGATGAACGAAAGGGTCTTCGATACGGTTTGCCCTCCTGCCGTCGATACGGCTTTCAGGTAATACGTGGCATTCGGGATGAGGTTCGGGAGGTTGAAATATGCGGTCGTGAGGGGGATGGTCGATGCAAGCGTGACGCCGTATTGGGTCGTACGGCCGTAGTCGAGCGTGGTGGTTGCACGGAGCGAGGTTACGACCGTGAGCTTGGCTGACGTTTTCGTAGAAGTCGTGACGGTGACGCTTTGGGTGAAGGATGGAAGGCCGGTGCCGCCACCGGAGCCTCCACCACCAGAGCCACCCCCTCCGCCGCCGGATGAACCACCCCCGCCTCCGCCAGAACTTCCGCCTCCTCCGCTAGATCCGCCACCGCCTCCAGATGATCCCCCCCACCTCCCGAACTCTGCGTCGGCTGCGTCGTGAAGGTAAAATTCTGCGAGGTGACGGCGGTCGTCGTTCCTTGTGCAATAGCGACAACATCAAAATTGTAGGTGGTATTTTGGGTGAGGTTTGCAAGATTGACGAAGATGGTCGAGAGGTTGGGGGAAGCAAGGGAGGCAAGGCCATAGCTTGTGGTCGGTCCATAATTCACGACGACGCTTGAGGTAGCGCTCGTCACGATCGTGACCTGGGCGGAGGTATCAGTTATCTGGCCGACGGTGACGCTTGAGATCAAGGGAGTAGAAGTCTGGTTGATTGGATTTGAGACGGTGATCGTTTGTTGTGCCTGGGAAGGAGGCGCGCTCCCCTCTTCGACGATGACTTTGGCGGTATACGTTCCGGCGGTCTGGTAGGAACATATGTTTGATGCGGTATATGGATTTTGATTGGTAGCGTTGACCGTGAGGTCGGAAGGGCTCGTGATGTTTGTGCCGGTATCGCTGCGGTTGCAGTAGAAGATATAGTTGAGGGTGCCTGAAGCGGTGCCTGCGGCTTGAGCCGTGAGAGAAATGGTAAGGGGTGTGGTTCCGGAATTTGCAGAGGTGGAAAGGGATGCAGTCGAGGTCTGCGGGATGTTTGAGACGGTGATGGAGATGGTGGGAGAGGTGCCGACATTCCCTGCGGCGTCATATGCCTTGGTCATGAGAGTATGCATGCCGTTCGAGAGAGAGTTCGTGTTAAGGGAGAAGGTGTAGGGACTCGTGGTGTCCGTCGCGACAACAGTATTGTCGACGAGAAGGTTGACGGAGGCGACACCGACATTGTCCGAGGCGGAGGCAGTGACCGTAATCGTGCCGGAGACGGTGGCGTTGTTTGAAGGAGAAGTGATGCTGGTGGTGGGAGGCGTCGTATCGGGGATGCCGGTCGTCTTTCCGTTCACGCTTCCCGACTGGGAAGAGACATTGCCCGCGTTGTCATAGGCGGCGATGGTATATGCGTAGGTTGTGGATGCCGCAAGGCCGGAGTCGTATGACTGCCGAGTCGACGACCGGTACCCTGAATTCCTCGACGAGATCGAGGACGAGCGACGGCTTCCCGTATCGTTCCGAGTGATACAGCCCGATATACGGATCAAGGCCGACATACAGGCACGCGCGCTCTACTTCGTTATAGAGAATGCCGTAGCCATAATTGATCGCGCTGTTAAATTTATCTCGACCCTGGGGGATGCGTCCAGGGAATCGATGTAGCATTCCGATAGCCCGCCAATATTTATCAGCTATATAACCCTCGATCCCGAGCAATTGCTCTCTGGATTTTTCGCTGACGGGAAGCATTTCGATGGTTTTCAAAATCGTTTCCGCTTGGATGATCTCTTTTTCAAAATGGCCGCTGTATTTTGCCATTAGGAACTTCAAAAATGCAATTTGATTTTGGCATTTCGCAGTTATAAAATTTTTTGCAAGAAGCAACGCTCGCGCCGGATCTATTGACGCTTCGAGCTGCGCCCGACGCAACGTCGCAAGCCCGCGCGAATCGCTACCGAAAATCCGGCCGATCGGCTTCCCAAATGCGCCAAGGTAAACAATGTCGACATCGTTTTCGATGGCCAATTTTACGGCATGCGTCGAAATCGAGGCTGGCCGCAGGATGACGATTTTTTCCAATCGCCGTATCGGATATTCTTTTTTAATTCGTTTCAGCGGAGCTTTTCCCTCGCCCCGCTTCCTTCGCTTTTTCTTCGCCGTGGGCTTAACTCCCGATTCAATGGCCTTCGGTTTCGCCGGCAAACCCAATACAATCCGCTCACCGGAAGCCCCGATGTAAGTACCATAAGCATCAATGATTAAATCCATGCTCTTCGATACTGTTAATTTGCTTGTATTATATATCTATAATTTGTTTTGTCAAGCTCCATTTTGCGACAGGTTTTGATATGATGGATATATGCCGCAGCAAGGATTATCCGAAATCGAAAAACTTCTTGGCGATTATCTAAATTATCTCGAGATCGAAAAGAATCGTTCACCGAAGACGAGCGAAAATTATCAGCGCTATCTGCGTGAGTTTTTGAAATTTGCGAAGATCAAGTCCCCTGCTGAAATTACCGACACGGTTGTTCGCGAATTTCGCTTGGCGCTCGCGCGGAAAAAATCTGGCGGGAGCGCGGGTGGCGGACGCGAGCTTAAGAAGATCACGCAAAGCTATTACATCATAGCTCTGCGCAACTTTTTGAAATACTTGGCGAAGCGCGATGTTGCGACTTTGTCGGCCGACAAGATCGAATTACCGAAAACGCCATCGCGGCAAATTGATGTTATCGAGTACGGCGACCTCGAACGGTTGCTACACGCGCCGGAAAAAGATAAAAATCCGGGCGGCATTCGCGCTTTGCGCGACCGCGCGATTCTCGAAACATTTTTCTCGACCGGATTGCGTTTGGCAGAACTCTGCAACCTGTCGCGCTATGCTGACTGGAAGCGCGGCGAGTTAAGCGTTCGCGGCAAAGGTGACAAGCTGCGCGTCGTCTTTATCTCCGACTCCGCGCGTGAAGCCATACAAAAATATCTCGACCGGCGTGGCGATGCGGAAGAAAAATTATTTATTAGCCTAGATAAGTCCGATCGCGTTATCGGACCCATAACGACGCGCGCCGTCCAGCGCGTTGTCGAACGCCGCGCAAAAGAAGCCGGGATTGCTGAACACATCCACGCCCATCAACTACGGCATTCGTTCGCGACCGATCTTTTAATGAATGGCGCCGACATTCGTTCCGTGCAGGCGCTCCTCGGCCATTCGAACATCTCAACCACGCAGATCTATACGCACCTTACCGACAAGCAGCTTCGCGAGGTGCACGAGGCGTTTCACGGGAAGAGGCGGAGATAATCGCTATCGCTGCGATAACTATCGCCAACGGAATATCCATAAAATAATGCTGGGCTAACAAGATGGTTCCGAATGTTGAAGCGATGAGAAATGGCAGAACAATCCAGGCGATCCAGCGCAGGCGCGCACGTAGCCGAAATAGATAATATCCGGCGAGTGTTGCCCAGAAGACATGTGCCGACGGGAAGGTCGACGTCGGCAGCGCGGGCAAGTCGGCTTTTTCGGCGCGGGCCTCGGCAAGAAACTGGGCGATCTCCGGCTGCGGATGATACGAGGCAACAGCTGCGGCGAGCGAAGGCGACTCAGCGGCCGCGGTGGTGCTCAGCTGATACACGTTATCTATATATCTATCTTGCGGCGACAGAACCGGAACGAGCAGCCAGATGGGCACCATGAGCAAGATGCCGATGCAGAATGCGACGATCAGTTCATGGAAGCGGCGCGGGGCGAGATATGCGAGCAGGATGCCGGCGCCGACGAGGATGAGGCCCATGTTTGAAAATGAAAAAATTATGAACTCGATAAGCCAGTGCGGATAGTGGATTGCGCCGAGTGCGGCGAAGACGTAGACGCCGAAGAGCGCGTGTTCCCAGCCGATGACCATGCCGTCGACGAGCCGCGCACGCGCGAACTCATTCGCCTCGCCCATTGCGAGCGCGACGACGGTTATGAAAAGGACGGCTGGGATGATCAGCCAAACGTCACGCGAGCGGCGGAAGGCGTTTATGAAAACGCGGCGCGGGTCGGCGGCTTTGGTCAAGAAACTTTTCGAAAGTGTCCAGATGACGAGGCAGATAGCGGCGAGGCAGAGAAAGAGGACGGCGCCATAGATGAAACTTGGGAGTGAGCCGGCGAAGGTTTGGCCGTAATAGTTAAGCCAGGCGCTGAGGTTGTTATTTGCGAAGCCGCCGGCGAAGCCAAGAATGAAAAAGAGTGTGAGGGCGGCAGCGAGGCTCGCGAGGATGATTATTTCTGTTCGGCGGGTGATTTTTAATCGTTCCATTGTGCTGAGGGTGGGACTTGAACCCACAACCCTTTCGGGACAGCGTCCTAAGCGCTGCGCGTATGCCAATTCCGCCACCCCAGCTTCTCGGCGCGCTCGCGCCGCTTCGCTCTATAATATAGATGATATACTGAATAAGTAAAACATGCGCGAACAACGAACATGAAAATCCGAATCAGCGTTGACCTGAAAGTCGGTCGGCTCGTGAAATTTTTCGTCATATCGGACTTTTTCCTGCTCGCGGGATGGGGTTTCATCGACCCGATCTTCTCCGTCTTCATCGTCGAACGCATCGTCGGCGGAACACTGATAACGGTCGGCATCGCCGCCGCGATTTACTGGATCCTGAAATCCATTTTGCAAATCCCAATCGCAAAATATCTCGATCGAACACCCGGAGAGAAAGACGACTTAATAGCGCTCATCGGCGGCCTACTTCTCGCCGGTATTTCGGCGATGGCATTCTGTGTCGTGCGAACCGCGAACGAACTCTATCTCGTTCAGGCGCTCCACGCACTCGCGTTCGCCTTCTACTCCGCCGCATGGCCAGCCATGTTCTCACGTCATCTCGACAAGGATCGCTTCGCGTTCGACTGGTCGCTCGATAGCGTGACAGTCGGCGTCGCATCCGGCATCACCGGACTCCTCGGCGGCATCGTCGCCGAAACGTGGGGCTACACCGCCGTCTTTTTGAGCGCCGGCGTTTTGTCCTTTATCGCTGCTTTCGTTTTGATCGCTGCGCCGGATCTTATACTGCCAAAACCGAATCGCGGCGGCGCGGCGACTGCGCTCGTCGAGCATAAAGAGCCAGAGATTGGGGTGTAGTAACTATCATGGCTGACATTTCAAACCAAGCCTCCAACGCCGCTATCGCAGAAATGCTCCGCGGGATTGGAGAATATCTCGCGATGCAAGATGTTCCGTTCAAGCCGCGCGCATACGAGAAAGCGGCGCTCGTTATCGATGGGCTTGAAGAAGAGGCGTCTGTTACGTACGGCGCGGGTGGGTTGAAAGCGTTGGAAGAAATTCCAGGCGTTGGGAAGTCGATTGCGGAGAAGATCGAGGAATTGATAAAAACCGGGCGTGTAAAATATTATGAAGAGCTGAAGAAAAAAACGCCAGTTGATTTAACGGAGCTCTCGCGGATCGAAGGATTGGGGCCGAAGTCGGTGAAAAAATTGTATCAATCGCTTGGCGTCGAGAATTTAGCTGATTTAGAAAAAGCCGCACGCGCGGGAAAAATCGCGAAGCTCGAAGGATTTGGCCCGAAGAGCGAAGAAAAGATTTTGAAATCGATTGGATTTGCGAAAGCGCGGGCGACCGGCGGTGCGGGCGGCGGCCAGCGTTTCATTCTCGGATATACTTTGCCGGAAATCCAGCGTGTCGTTGATCGCGTTGCGGCCGTCGCGGGCGCGGAGAAAGTTACGATCGCCGGCAGCGCTCGGCGCCGACGCGATACGATTGGCGATGCGGATATTTTAGCTGTTGCGAGCGGGAAAACCGCGGCGGCGGAGGCGAAAGTGACCGCGGCGATCATGGATGCGTTTGTTAAAACGCCCGGCGTCGTAAACGTTATCGCGCACGGTCCACACGAAATCCTCTATTAAATTACGCGACGGCTTGAATGTCGACCTGCGCGTTGTTCCTGCGGAATCATATGGCGCTGCGTTAAATTATTTTACCGGCTCGAAAGATCATAATGTTGCACTGCGGAAAATTGCGGTTTCGCGCGGCTGGACGCTCAATGAATATGGATTGTTTAAGAAACCGAGCGGCAAAGATGCTGACGCGAAGGGGCGCGACATTGGCGCGAAAAATCGGATCGCTGGCCGCACTGAAGAAGAATTATATGGCGCGTTCGGCATGGATTATATCGAGCCGGAGCTGCGCGAGAATACGGGCGAGCTCGAAGCGGCTCGCGCGCATAAGACTTGCCGAAGCTGATCGGCTACGGCGACTTGGTCGGCGACCTGCAGATTCAGACCGATTGGACGGACGGCGCGGAGTCGATAGAGCAGATGGCGCTAAAAGCTGCGGCGGCAGGTTTATCTTATATAGTCATAACTGATCATACGAAGCGGCTCGCGATGACGCACGGACTTGATGAAAAACGGATCGTTCAGCAGTGGAAAGAGATTGATCGCGTGCAGAAAAAAATCGATGCAAAATTTGGGCGCGGTTCGAAAGGCCACGGGTTCCGCATCCTGAAAGGCAGCGAGTGCGATATATTAAAAGATGGCACGCTCGACTTGCCCGATTCGATCTTGTCCCAGCTCGACGTCGTCGGCGTTTCTGTCCATTCGCACTTCACGCTGCCGCGCGCCGAGCAAACCGCGCGCGTCCGGCGTGCGATCGAAAATCCGAACGCTGATATTTTCTTCCATCCAACCGGTCGCATCATCAACAAGCGCGAGCCGATCGATCTCGACATGGATGAGATCATCACGGTCGCAAAAAAAACCGGCACCGTCATGGAAATCAATTGCTTCCCCGAACGCTCCGACCTGAAAGATGAATACATCCGACGCTGCGTCGACGCGGGCGTCCGTTTGTCGATCGACTCCGATGCGCACAACTCGAAGCACTACTCGAACTTGCAGTTCGGCATCGCGCAGGCACGGCGGGGATGGGTGACGCGCGCGGATGTTATCAATGCGTGGCCGGTGGAGAAGATGCTGGGGATGCTGAAGGGGAAATAAAAAAATATGGCCACCTTGACAACTGAGCCGTCCATCCATTATTATATCTTCCAGGAGTTTTGAGAATGCCTGATCAGAAAAAGAGGTGGGGTGGCAAACTCGGCGGCGATCATTCCACCGCTATCGAAGCCGCATGGCGTTTCCTGCCGGAGATCATCAAAGACAAATCGATTGTTAAGATATCTCCCGGATTTATCACCGCGAAGAGATCAGCGGGTCGCGATGCAGTAAAAATCCTCGACGATCGCGGGTCTATCCTGCTTTCTATAAGTGGATCCTCAGCGCATCAAGAAATCCGAGTTTTCTCGGATAATATTCCCGCAGCAAAATTGGCGATTGCGCGTGCCGCTCGCAATGCTTCCTTCCATATTTCCTTCGGGAGCAGACTTCCACAAGAGGCTCAGCGATGAGTCTCTTTTTATTATTTCTTCCCTTTCCCTCCCAGCTTTTTCACTTCCCACTTCACGTCTTTAATATGTTTCTCCACCGGCAAATGCTCGGGCATCATGCCGCCAATGTCTTTTATCGTCTCGCGGATTTTCCCACCGACTTTAAAATGGACGCGAGACGCATTTTCTTGGCCCTGCACATTGTCCTTTTTGATCTTTTCATCGGTCTGCGTGATGCGAAATAAGTTTGCGGCCAACTCAGTCGAACCGGCACGATCCAGCAGCTCGCCCTTTTTGACGCCTTTTTTCTTTTCGATGTCCGCGAGCGGCATGCCATACAACCCACGATAGCCCGCGTCGTTGAACATGCCAAACTTGCTGACGCCTGCGCGCTTTGCTGTCTTGAAGAGCTCTTTATTGTAAAATGAAACCTCGTCGCGATTGAAGATCCTCTTTCCGCTATCAGACAACTGCTCAAAAATCTCCTGCTTTCTCGTTTGCAAAGCAAAATATGTTTGGGCTTGGGCAATCTCCGATTTATGTGAATCCCCGTTTTGGGCGATCAAGTAGCAAGCATATCTATCGAGCTTATAATTTATGACCTCTCGTACCGTTTGCGATCCGATCTCGACCATTTTGCGTGACTGCGCAAAATGGTTTTTCGCGTCCTGGCCACTTTTTATGCAACTGCGCATTGCCTTGCCAATGACATCTTCAAATGATCGCCACTGATTATATCCCAACAACGGCATCAACTCCCGCGCTTCCCAATATTCCACACCATTCTCGTCGACCTTTTTAATGCTCTCGAAATCCTTATGCGGTCCCGAAATAGCTATGTTTTTATTTTTGTTCATACTTCTAACCGTACGCCCGCCCAAAACGAAATGCAAATATTAAAAAATCATTAAAAAAAGATTAAAAACATGCTATACTGGCTGCATGCCGCCGTCGCGACAAATTGACCTCAATGAAGAGAAATTACCCACAAAAAAGCAGGTTGTGGCTGGCTTTGTTGTCTATCGCCGGACGAGCGATGGGATAAAGTTTTTGCTTTTGTATCGCCGCGGTAATTATTGGAATTTTCCGAAAGGACATTTCGAGCCGGGTGAGCGAAGCATCGACACCGCACTGCGCGAACTCGAAGAAGAGACGGGTATAAAAAAATCGGAGCTTCGCATCGCGCCAAACTTCCGCGCCTATGAGCGTTTTTATTTTAAAATCGGCAACCAGGGCATCTACGATACCGTCATCCTATTCCTCGCCGAAACGCATCGCGCGGATGTCCGCATCGAACCGCGTGAACATAGCGGCTTCGGTTGGTTCCTCTATAATGACGCGCTCAATGTGCTCGGCAAAAAATATGCCGACACGCGAAAAGTCTTGAAGCAGGCATCTGATTTCCTCCAGCCGCGCCGGAAGCAATCATCGGCTGGGCATGCGCCGGCGCATCCAACAACTCGGGCGACACATCGCCCTCAACCGGCACGCTAACCTGTGGCGATAATAAAAAAGAGCGCCTTCTCGGCGTTCTTTTTTTTACTTCGCTTATTTCTGCACCTTCGCAACCACCTGCTTGAACACTTCCGGTTCATTTTCGGCGAGATCCGCCAACACTTTCCGGTCAAGTTCTATTTTAGCTTTTTTTAATGCGTCGATGAAGCGGCTGTAGCTCATCCCCTGCTCGCGGACGACTGCGCCGATTTTTACGTTCCAGAGCGTCCGGTAATTGCGCTTCTTTTCCTTGCGGCCGCGGAACGCGTGTGTCCAGGCGTGGAGCAGTGCTTCTTTCGCGGCGCGCTCTTTCGATTTGCGGCTCCAGCGAAAACCTTTCGTATTTTTCAATACGTTGCGGCGGCGCTTATTTGCAATGGTTCCTCGTTTAACGCGTGGCATGTTTTTGGTTCGTTAGCTTTGCGGTAGCGGCCGGCTCGGGCTATCCCTGGTCGCCGTAATTCGCTATTTTCTTCAGCGGGTAATTTAAAGACAAGCTCTTCCGCTTGGCTCGGATACCCTTCGCATTCGCGCGGGTACGAAAATGGTTCACCGCCATCGGGCGACGCACAACTTTTCCGTTCTTCGTAATACGGATCCGCTTCGTGAATGTTTTGGATGCCATAGCCATTTCTCAAACCAATGCAGATAAGAATAACATAGCATGGAAATTATTGCAACTGGGCCTTTTGTGGAGCCCACGGGATTCGAACCCGTATCGCCGATTTGGTAAAAAGCGGCATCTTACCAGTTAGAAGACAGCCCCACACCCCATAAGGGTGAAGTCATCATGACAAAAAGGTGATTAAATCTTTCTAAAGTTTTTGAATTATCAGACAATAAACAAAAACAGCCGCGAATGCAGCCGTTTTTGCACCAAATCGGATGTCATCTCACCGTTGAGACGCCGCTTTTCATTTCAATTGTAACTCTTAGTCAAATCCCGTCAACTTGACAAATTCGCCATAAATGTGCTATCATTTCGGCAGGTCATTAGCAAGTTTATGATCGAGTTTTTTCGCAACCAATAAGGAGATTGACTATGAAAAAGCATTTGATTGCAGTTTTGCCGACGCTCGTTGCATCGTTGCTGAATTCTGCTCTTGGGCAGACACAGCAGCAAAACCTTCATCCGAAGTACGAAATTGCAGAAATCGCCGTTCGGCATGAAACCGTTCCGGTGAGCATCGTTGCCGCGCAGGACTACGCAAAGGCCATGGCGAAACCGCATGCGGCTACGGCGACGACAAGCCAGCCCGCATGTAAAAGCTTTCTCGTGTCCGCGCCGGCCATCGATAATATCGTCGGCAATACAGACATCTATCTCTACACGGAGCCGGGGTGCGACATTCCAAGCGGCACGTGGATTATCACCGAGGAGGATTACAACGACGGTAGCGGTAATTCCTTTGCCTACGAAACAACGCAAGATCTTTCCGGCGGCTCACTCCTCGAGTGGTCACCCACTTCGGCACTGCCGGTGGGCGGGGCAACTTTTACGATAACCATCGTTCCGCCTGACCTCGAAACGGTTCGTTACCAGACGACGTTTGATGCGCCGACTCCGTTTCAGATGGCGTATGAGCAGATCACTGTTTCGTCCAATGGAGCAATCCAACGGACTATAACGGTAAAAGGTGTTTATGACGGTGGCTTACAAGCGCTGTTCTTCTACACCGACATCACGAGCCGTGCGGTTTTCATCGCCTCGGACACCGTGCAGTTTGACGTTAGCGACATTGGCTATCCGGGAGGGATCTTTTATCCTCTGACCATCAGCCAAAGCGGCGGCGCCTATCAACAAACGATTGTCATCCTTCACGGGAGTGGCGGCGGAAGCGGGAAAGGGTAAGAAATCGATCTTCGGTTCTCTGCGGGCGGCACATGCGAATGTGGCCGCCCGTTTTTTTAAAATCTACTTCTTCGTAATCTGCACGCCCGGTCCGTTGCCGCCGAACTTTGGCGCGCTCAGTTGCTTATATTCCATTGGCAGTAGTTTTAAAAACTCCTTCAGCTTTTCCATCGCCCAGTCCTTGTTCCGCTTCTCGCGCCCGCGCAAACGCAAATTGACCTCGACGGGATGACCTTGGCCAAAAAACTTTTCAACGGCGCGAACTTTAATCATCAGATCGTTCTCCGCCGCGCGTGCGGTAATTTGCACATGCTTCATCCCGACGCTCTTCTGTGCCAACCGCTCTTTCTTCTCGCGCTTCTCCTCTTCGTACCGGAACTTGTCGTAACTCATCAGCCGTGCAACCGGCGGTTTGGCGTTTGGCGAGATCTCGATAAGGTCGAGCCCCGTCTCAGCGCGGGCTAAAGCGAGCGCCTTTTCGCGCGACAAAACACCGAGATTTTCGCCTTTCTCGTCGATGACACGCAGCTCTTGCGCAGTTATTTGGCTGTTGATTCGTGGCTTTGGAATGGGGGTGGATGGAAATTAGCGGAACGGGTGCGGAAACTGGTGCGAAATTACTTTCCCAGTATATAATAGAAATCAATGGAAGAAAACCCCGTGGGCGTCCCGATGGAGACCTATCACACGCTTGGCAGGAAGACGCTCGCCATCTTCATTATCCAGCGAATCCAGGCGGCGCTTATCTTGCTCATCGTCGGCCTTATCCTTCTCGTGCTTGAAGGCCAATTGTTCTTCTCGCAGATCCCGATCCCGAATTTTGGCCAATACATCGGACTCGCCGCCGAGGCCTGCTTCATCCTCTTCGGCTTTTTCTTTATCTTTGCATTTCTGGTCGCCTGGTTCATCTACGTCAATTACAAATATATGCTGAGCGAGGATTCGCTGAAAATTATCCGCGGTATCTTTAATAAAGAGGAGATCGCGATCCCCTATCGCCAAATCCAGGACGTCGATATTGACCGCAACCTTTCACTTCGGATGATGTTCGCGAGCCGCATCCTTATTTTGACGGCGGGGAATGAAGATGCGCGCGGTACCGGTGATGACCGGCACGAGCGCGGGCAATCGGAGGGCTACCTACCAGCGCTCGACCGCGATTTGGCCGAATGGCTACGGGATGAGCTGCTGCGGCGGGCGAATGTTCAAAAGGTGATCAATGTCGCCGTCGGCGGACAATGATTTGACGCGCAGCACAGCGCGCTATATACTAACGGTATGAAATTCTTTATTGCATCTCCCTGGCGGAATAAGGCCAGCGTCGAGGAATTACATAAAGCGCTCACCGATCGCGGCTATGAAGCATATTCATTCCTCCAAAGCGGCGCGAATCTTATGACTGGCGGATCCATCGAGGAAGAATTAAAAACGTTTAATACCAACCTGCAAGATTGGCGGAGTAACGACACTATTAAAAAAATATTCGACGCGGAGCTTCAGGGCCTGAAAGAAAGTGATGCTATTATTTTGCTTGAACCCGCGGGACGATCGTCGCTACTCGAAGCCGGCGCCGGGTTCGGCATGGGCAAAAAAGTTTTCGTCGTCGGCACGGTCGAACGACCGGAAGTCGCGCTGCTCGGCGCGACCGGCTTCTATCCCGACATCTCCTCGTTCTTGAACGACCTCTCGACTATTGCGCCGAAGTAGTTGCACCGCAGTAACTTTTTGGATATAATATCGGTTGCATTAACGTGCATGGGGACGCCAACTGGTTTTGACAAGACACTATGTTCCGGGTTGCAGGCCGAGCCGATTATCTCGTAAATCCGATCACAACCTAAACTGCCAACAAAACAGCAGCTCCAGCATTCGCTTACGCGTAAGCTGGCATGGGCCCTCGATATCTCATAGAGGATCGCTCGTGTAATATTGAGACACGCTGCGGTGGATGGTCCTTACCCGCGGTTAAATTAGGACCAAACCCGTTTCGCAAGAAACTAAACTTGTAGAAGATCCGGAGCATATGTCTTGGACGCGAGTTCGATTCTCGCCGTCTCCACTTTTTCCACCAAATTTGACCGGTCGGGCGTATTATATAATAAAGACATCGGTCCATGCCCCAACCGCCGCACCAATCTCGCTCGCAGTGGTATAAAAGTCCATATCCATGGATTATTACGATTGTCGCTGCCGGCGTTGCCTTTTGGGTTGGCTGGCTCATCCCCGCTCCCATAGCGCCGCCTCAATCGCTCCATCTCTCCGGCTACCAATTCATCGACCCGCTCCTCGCCTGCAACGTAAATAACTCGCGGACATTCCCCGAAGATAATTCGTTAAGCAGCGATATCCAATCCGTCGTAAATCAGAATATACAGGCCGGCAATCTCAGCAAGGCCGGCGTTTACTTCGTCGACCTCTCAAATGGAAAGTGGGCCGATGTCGATCCGACGAGCCAATTTTATCCATCGAGCTTGGGCAAAATTCCGATTATGCTTGCTTACTACGAAATGGCGGAGACCGATCCGACGGTCCTCGATAAGACGATAACGTATACCGGTGGCCCGGACCTTAACGATACCCAGGACATCAAACCGGCTGCGGCAATTGTTCCGGGCCAAACCTATACAATTGAACAGCTTATCGAGTACATGATCGAGGATTCCGACAATAATGCGACCCAGCTTTTGTATAGCAACGTCGACCAGACCGCTTTGCAAAATATTTATAACGATCTCGGCATTCCGGTCATCAACGACGTTACCGAGGCGGATTCCGATGCGATAACGCCGCAGCAGATCTCGCTGTTGTTCCGCGTTTTATATAATGGTACGTACTTGTCGCGCGATTATTCCGAAAAGGCGCTGCAGTTGATGAACCAATCGAGCTTTACGCAGGGCATCGTTGCCGGCGTACCGAGCTCGACCATCGTCGCGCATAAGCTCGGCCTTGTTGGTATAACGTCCGGCAGCGTAACGACTGAGCATGAACTCCACGATTGCGGCATCGTCTATGCGAACAATCCTTACGTCCTTTGCGTTATGACTCGCGGTGCTGCACCCTTGCCAACCATGGAAACTATTATCTCGCAGATTTCGAGCGTTGCGTATCAGCATGTTGAGGATGGGCAATAATGAATAAACCCCACGAATGGAGTTCATGGGGTTTGGGGATGTGGTGGCAATGAATGCTGGATTTGCTCGGCTTGGGCGCTGAGCGGAACGTTATGTATGTAGCCACTATTAAAAGGATCTGAATTAATGATAGCAACTGGGTCGAGCGCGTCAAACCGAGTTATCCACAGGCCCGAAAGGCCTCAATTTACTGAGCTTGTCGCGGTGGAAGTTGCCGTTGCGCCGGTACTCGTTGCCGTCGACGCCGTTGTCACGATCGTCGGGCCGCCTTGGTAGAAAATCTGCTCCGTAATATCCGACGATCCGCCGAGCAGGCGCTTCGCGTTGATGTCGAACGTGTTCAGCCCATTTTGCAACAAAACAGTTTTCTCCCACGTTCCGTCCTGTGCGATGGTAATGCTGTCGCCGTTCAGCGACAGCGAATTGGCGCCCTGCGCAGTGCCTTCGATCGTTAGCGTACTCGAAGCGGTCGTGTAGGGATTCTGCGCGGGGAAAGTTACGGCGAGCGACGGCTTGCCGAAGAGGATCGGGATTTGGAATGCGAGGTAGATGATGATCAACACGGCCGCGATGCCCATCCAGATAAATTTTGCGGGCGATTGGCGGATGAACCTATTGCTTGGCAGATTGTCGGCTGGACCGGAATTTTTCGCGAACCCTTCTTTTTTCATCCGTTCCCACCATGCCTCACCATCGAAATCGAGCACTTTACCGAGCCGCACCAAATAACCGTGGACATAGGGCGCGGACGGTAGATTATCGAAATGGCCATGGACCATTGCTTCGAGATGGCCCGGCGCAATGCCCGTCGCTTCGGATAGCTTCTTTATCGATATGCCGCGATCCTTTACCTTTGCGGCGAAAAATGTCTGGAAATTGATTTCTTCGGGCGGCATGATGTTCGTATCATACCCTTATGACAGCCGTTCTGCAATTTTCTCCTCATACACGTCGCGCGGCTTGGCGCCTTCGCCGGGGCCGATGAGGCCCTGCGATTCCATCAGATCGAGCAGCCGGGCGGCGCGGGCGTAGCCGACTTTCAAGCGGCGCTGGAGGAGTGACGCGGATGCCTTGCGCGCTTCGGAAACAACCGCAATCGCTTCGTCGAGCATTTCGTCGTCATCATCACCGCCGCCGGCCAAGTCGTCGAAGTTCGGCACGCTGCGCGGCTGGCGTTCCGCCCGGCGTCGCAAAGTCTACTTCTTCGGTTTCTTCAATTACTCACCTTATTATTATCGCGAATGAAACTTGCGACGGCTTTGATTTCTTCTTCGGTTATGAATGCGCCCTGGATACGTTTTGGTTTTGATAACTCAGCCGAGAGGAACAACAGGTCGCCGTGGCCGAGCAATTTTTCGGCGCCGGGCGTGTCGATGATCGTGCGCGAGTCGATCTGGCTCGCGACCTGAAGCGCGACGCGGGCCGGGATGTTCGCCTTGATAAGGCCCGTGATGACTTCTACCGACGGGCGCTGGGTCGCGAGGAGCAAATGGATGCCGGTGGCGCGCGCCATTTGCGCTAAGCGAACGATCGATCCCTCGACATCGCGGCCATAGGAACTCATCAAGTCAGCCAGCTCGTCGATCGCGATCAGAATGTAAGGCAACGGCTCACCGGCATCCGATCCCGCGGCATGTGCGGCATTATAACTTTTAATATCGCGGCTGCCGGCTTTCTGCAGCAATTCATAGCGCCGCTCCATTTCTTGGATCGCCCAGCGGAAAACGCCGAGCGCTTTTTTGTTTTCTGTTATAACTGGGCTGACGAGATGCGGAATGCCATCGTAGATCGAAAGTTCAACTCGCTTCGGGTCGATGAGGATTAATTTTAATGTTGCCGGCGAATTCTTATAGAGGAGTGATGTTAAAATCGAATGCACGAAAATCGATTTGCCGGAACCGGTCGCGCCGGCGACGAGCATGTGTGGCATCTTCTCGATATTCGCGAAGTTCGGTTCACCGGAAACATCGCGGCCGAGGACGAAGCCGAGCGGCCCGGACTTCTCGAATTCGGGATAGTGCATCAAGCTGCCGAGCCGGACGAGCGCTGCGGCGCGGTTCGGCACTTCGATGCCGACGAGCGACTTACCGGGGATCGGCGCTTCGATGCGGATCGGATGCGCGGCGAGCGAAAGTGCGAGGTCGGGATTTAGCGCGGTTATCCTCGAGAGCTTAACACCCTCCGCCGGTTTCAGCGTATACCGCGTAACGGCCGGTCCGACGTTAATCTCGCCCATCTCGACGGCGATGCCGAAACTTTCTAATGTTCTTTTAATAATATTCGCGTTCGCGAGCAGGTCGCCGGTCGTCGGTTTGCCGGTTTCGGATTTTAATAACGACAACGGTGGTGGAACGTAATTGCCAAACACCTGCTGTTTTATTTTTCGCGGTTTTGCCTCGGGATGCGGTTCGGCTATTTCGACTTCCTCGAGCGGATCTGGGGTCGGCGATGGCTTTTGACCTTTCGCGGGCTTCTCTTCTTTCAGCTCCATTTGCTCCGAAGCCCCGGTGCCGTCCGCGCCTGTTACGATGAGCACGCCCTCCTCTTCCGTCTCTTCTTCGTCGCCGCCTGCTGCTTTCGGCTCCGGCCACTTTATTTTCAGCGGCACGTTCGCCGTAACTAAGATCGAGATGATTAATATAAAGAGGTCGATGACGGCTGCGGCGATTTGGCCGAATGGATGGCGGAGCGAGCCGAGGATTAAGCCGAGCCAACCGCCCTTCGTTGGCGCGAAGATCTCGATCAAACCAAGGAATGCCAAGATCAACATGCCGCCGCCGATCATAGTTGTCGCGAGCACTTTCCGGCCGCCGGACAGGATCAATACTGCTGCTGCGAAAAGGAGGGTTGCCGGCAGGATAAAGTAGCCCCAGCCGAAGAGTGCGTCTAAGCCGCCGTAGATGTTCTGGCCGGCTGGACCGGCGACGTCGAAACCGGCGAGGACGAGGATGACGGCGATGCAAATGAAGCCGATCGCCCAGATGCTTTTTTTGGTGTCGGGATGGAGGCGGGGTGCTTTCGGTTCGCCGTAGCTTCGCCCTCCCCCATTTGCGCCACCTCTATTGTTGCCGTTGTTCTTTTTCTTTCCGTTTCCGTTTTTCCCGTTCCGTTTAGCCATGATGGTTATATTTTACAATAATGCTAGAATTTAGCTAATGAATTATCACAATAAACGGCTTATCGTCTTCGACCTCGACGGAACGCTCGCGCCGAGCAAGTCGATTGCGGACCGCGAGATGGTGAAATTGTTGCTCGCGCTACTGGAGCAAAAAAAGGTGGCGGTCATTGGTGGCGGGGAATATTTGCAGTTTAAGGAACAGATTCTGAGCCGACTGCCCCGCCGAGATGAGCGCCTAAAAAATTTGTTCCTTTTCCCAACGACTTCTAACGCATTCTACCGCTACAACACCGGCTGGAAAAATGTTTATGCACATATGTTATCCGCCGCTGAAAAAACGGGCATTCGAAAAGCCCTGCGCGAAACGCTCGCCGCCATTGACTACGTGCCGCCAAAAAAAATCTATGGGGTGGTACTTGAAGATAGGGCTACCCAGATGAGCTTTTCGCCACTTGGGCAAGACGTCGTTACCGAACTCGGCACTAAAGGAATCCGCATGAAAGAAGAATGGAAAAAGAAAAATGATCCGCTTCGTTTCAAGATTGCCCGGCTTCTCGCAAAGCGATTGCCCAAGCTCGAAGTACGTGTCGGCGGCCTGACGACGATCGACATCACGCGCAAAGGCATCGATAAGGCCTATGGCGTCCGGCAGATTAAAAAAATATTAAACATACCGATCCGTGATATGGTTTTTATTGGCGACGCATTGTATCCGGGCGGCAACGACAATGCCGCGCGAAAAACTGGCGTTGATTGCATCGCAGGTGGAAGGGCCGCATGAGACGAAGCGGATCATCCGACAAATCATTGCGAAATAGAAAATTTTTTGCTACATTTGATTTGAGTTTATTGCCACCTTAGCTCAGCTGGTAGAGCAACATATTCGTAATATGAAGGTCCCCGGTTCGACTCCGGGAGGTGGCTCAAGTTGCAATTCCCCATCCTTGATGGTATAGTATTTTCAGATTCTTTTTGGAAAGTAGGTTAACGCATGGATACACAGTCCGCAATCCCACCGAGTACTGCCGGAATCTTTTTCGACAACGATTCTGCTCCCAATGTCTTGAGCTGGCAACGCATCCTCGACGCTCGCAATAGTCCCTCGAGCCAACCAGTGCGCCCTGGATTACAAGCTGAGCCCCTTGACGAACAATAACGAGCATCGTCGCGCTTTCATACGGTCCGGCACTTTACGTGTCCGGGCCGTTTTTTATACAATAGAGTTTATTAAACTCTATGATTATTTTCACTAAGCATGCACTTCAGAAATTTAACGCCTTAAAGCAGCATGCCTTTCCGATTACAAAAGAACAAGTGATCGCGACGGTCGCTAACCCCGGCAAAATCGACCATTCTCGCTCCCCGCTTGTAATTGCCCAGCGCAAAATTGACAGGTTTCATGTCCTGCGGGTAGTATACAAAGAGGAGCGGAACGACCGGATTGTTATTACGTTCTATCCTGGCAGGATAAAACAGTATCCATGAAAAAGAATAAAAATAAAATTTCATATGAACCGGAGGCTGATGTACTGTCATGGGAAATCAGCAATAAAGATATTGATTCTGCAAAGGAAATCGGTAATATTGTTGTACATTTCAGCAAAAACAACACCCCTGTTTTGATTGAAATTTTGCAGGCGAGCAAATTTTTGAAAACAGCCAAAAAGTTGGTTTCGAAGAAATCAGGTATTGCGACAGCTATAGTCCGTTAACCCATGAAACCCATCGAAAATCTTGACTCCTTGAAGTCCGAAGCCCGCCGGCTGGGCGGGCGGCTTTGACGTCACGGCGAAACGCGCGGAGATAGCAGCGATCGAGGCGGCGATGGCAGCGCCAGATTTTTGGACGAGCAAAAGCGGCGAGGCGACGACTGAACGAGATCGGAAGATGCGCGAGTTGGGGATTTTGAACGATTTGGTCGGCAAGTATGAGGCGATTGAAGCCGATATCGCAGCGCTCGAAAAAAGCTCTGGACAAGATCTTGATGAGAATAAATTTTTCGAGACGAAAAAGAAATTTCGGGATTTTGAACTCGCGCAGTTGATGGATGGTCCCTACGACGCGCAGGCGGCTGTTCTCGGCATCTATCCCGGCGCGGGCGGCGAAGATGCGAGCGATTGGGCGGGCATGCTTGCGCTTGATGTATGAAAATTATGCGCAGGAAGCGCGGATGGAAGATTCGCGTCGTCGATGACAATCCCCGCTCGCGGACGATCGAGATCCGCGGCGACCATGCGTACGGCTGGTTGAAAAAAGAGTCGGGCGTCCATCGACTCGTCCGCATCTCGCCGTTCAATGCGAAGAAGTCCCGCGAGACATCGTTCGCGCTTGATCGAAGTCGTGCCTGATTTGCCAGCGGTTGAAGAATCGAAGTTCGAAATCCCGGAAAAGGACTTGAAATTCGATTTTTCGCGCGCCGGTGGGCCGGGCGGACAGAATGTTAATAAAGTTGAGACGGCGGTTCGGGTTACGCACCTGCCGACCGGCCTCGTTGTTTCCGCGCGAACCGAGCGTTCGCAGGCGCAGAACCGCGAATATGCTTTAAAGTTGCTGAAGGCGCGACTTTTTGCGCTTATGGAGCGCGAGAAAGTCGCCGAGCTCGGCGCGCTACGAACTAAAGTTAAGCCGGAATGGGGCAATCAGATCCGTTCGTATGTGTTAAATCCATATCAGCTGGTTAAAGATCATCGGACGGAGGTGGAAACGTCGCAAGGTCGATAATGTTTTGGCTGGAGATCTCGACATATTTATAGAGGCGGAGTTGGAGGACGGCGGTAAATAATGATATAATTCTAAACGTGATCGTTTTCCAAACTGTTTCACGAAAATTTAATGGCCACGCGACGGCGCTCGAGGATGTGAGCTTCGAAATCGACCCGGGTGAGTTCGTTTCGCTCGCCGGACGCTCGGGTGCGGGCAAATCTACGGTTATTAAATTGCTCATCGGTGAAGACCGGCCGACCAAAGGCCGTGTTTTCTTTGGTCAATATGAGGTAAACAAGCTCCGCGACAATGAATTGCCGGCTTTCCGGCGCCATATCGGCGTTGTTTTCCAGGATTTCCGGCTGTTGGCGACGAAAACCGCCTACGAGAACGTCGCGTTCGCGCTTGAGGTTTCCGGACGGCCGCAGCGCGAGATCGCCGAACTCGTGCCACAGGTTCTCGACATGGTAGGCCTTGGCGACAAGATGAAGAATTTTCCGCATGAGCTTTCCGGCGGCGAACAGCAGCGCGTCGCGATCGCCCGCGCGATGATTCATCGGCCCGAAGTCATCATCGCCGATGAGCCGACTGGCAATCTTGACCCCTTTCACACGTCGGAAATCGTAAAATTATTAGAGAAGATCAACCAGCTCGGCACGACGGTCGTTTTGGCGACGCATGACAAAGAGGTCATCAACAATCTCGAGCGCCGCGTCATAACGCTCGACCATGGCCGCCTGATCCGCGACGAGAAAAAAGGAAAATATATTTTGGTTTAATAATTTTTTAATATGTTCACCATTATTTCACGAATTTTCCATTTCGGCTTTAAAAACTTTTCGCGCAACGGGTGGCTTTCGACGGCGACGGTCGCGATCATGACGCTCGCGCTTATTGTTTTCGGCGGCCTGATCATTGTTCGGCTACGTCACCCAGCAGGCGACGGCGTCGATCGAAAATAAAATCGACATCAGCGTCTATTTCCAAACGAATACGTCGGAGGATGAAATTTTAAGCATCCAGCAATCGCTTGCAGAGTTTGCCGCAAGTTGCGAGCGTCGAGTATACGTCGCGCGACCAGGCGCTTGCGAACTTCGAACAGAACCATGCGAACGATCAGACGGTCAGCCAGGCGATCAATGAGCTCGATACGAATCCGCTCGAGGCATCGCTCAATATCAAGGCGAACGATCCAAGCCAATATGCCGCAATCGCATAGCTATCTCGCAGTCGCCCAACCTCGCGCAATATATCGATACGATAAGCTATACGCAAAACCAGGATATCATCGACCGACTTGCGAAAATTATCTCGATCGTCGACCGCGGCGGCTGGATCGCGATCCTCTTCCTCGTCATCGTCGCCGGCCTCGTCGTCTTCAACACGATCCGCCTCGCCATTTATTCGAACCGCGACGAGATCGGCATCATGCGCGTCGTCGGCGCCTCGAATGCGCTCGTCCGCGGCCCGTTCGTCGTCGACGGCATGCTCTGCGGCGCTATAGCTGCCGTCGCGAGCTTACTTATCCTCGCCCCCATTCTCTACTTCGTCTCCCCTTACCTCGACGTCTTCATCCCCGGCCTCGGCCTCTGGCACTACTTCTATACCCATCTCGGCCAGCTTCTTATCTATGAATTGCTCTTCGGCGTTTTGATTGGAGCATTCTCAAGCTTCTTCGCAGTCCGCCGATATCTCAGAAACTAGAGCTGGCAAATACACAAAAAAGGCGATGCGTTCTGACGCCTCTCGTCCCTTTTTGTGTATTTGCCAGCCTAGTTTCTTCATATTTTCTTCATAAAATCTTAAAGTTTTTTTAATGTGGTTTTTGGTATGCTGGATGCACAGTCGTCGAAAAAATTAATGCATCTGCATCTATGCGAATATTATTGGTTGAGGATCAGAAAGAGATAGCGAGTTTCATCATGCGGGGATTAAAGGCCGAGCGGTTTGCGATTGATTGGGCGCACCGCAGTTCGGTAGCGCTTATGTGGTCGAAAGTGAACGATTATGATATCGCGATTATCGATATCAAACTTGAGGGCGATAAAGATGGCCTGCGCATCTGCCGTGAACTGCGCAAAAAGAAAAAAGAGTATCCGGTCATCATGTTGTCTGCAATTCACGACACGCGGATGAAGGTCGAATGCTTGAATGCCGGTGCGGACGATTACCTGACGAAGCCATTCGCTTTGGCCGAATTGCTGGCACGCATCCGGGCTTTATTGCGGCGCGAGAAACAGGTTATCGGCCCGATTTTAAAGATGGCCGATTTGGTAATAGATATTAATGCGCATACTGCGACGCGTGACGGCAAGCCGCTTCCGCTGAATCGCAAAGAATTCAGCTTGCTCGAATATTTCATGCGCAACCCCGGAACGCTGCTGACGCGCGGCATGATTCTCGAGCATGTCTGGGAAACTATGACTGATCCGCTGACGAATACGGTCGACGTCCACGTCCGGTTCCTGCGCGAGAAGATCGACGATGGACACGACCTGAAACTGATCCATACGATCCATGGACATGGCTATAAGATGGAAGAATAGCTTTAAGAAAGCTGCGCAGCCGCTCAGGAATTTTGGACGCGAGTTCGCCGCGAAAGCGAGCTCGCCGGAGCATACAATCGCCATCATCGGCGCAGCGCTTATCTTTTTCTGCATCGAGCTGATCATCGAGCAATGGTTCTTTGATAACGATTTTATTGTCGACTTACTGGGAGCGGCGACGGGAGCGCTGTCGATATTGCTGCTGCGGTTCGCTATCGTTAATTCGCGATTGTATCGCGAGTTGCGCGATAGTTCCGAGAAGCTCGAGCGGCGCGTTTCGGAGATCGCGCATGAATTCCAGACGCCGATCACTATTTTGAAGGGTAATCTTGGAATTCTGGCGGCGGAACCACTGGAATCGTCGAGCCGCGAAGCTGAGCGCGTGGATATTTTGGCGACCGCAACAACAACGCTCGACCGACTTTCGCGGCTCGTTCGAACGCTGCTTGATGTCGCGAAGCTTGACGCGCCGAACCATGCGCTCGATCGAAAGACGCTTAACGTTGGCCTGCTTGTCCAGGAAATTTGTGGGGATTGCAAACTATTGGCCGATGATTGCGGCATTGCCCTTTCTTGTAATACTGTCAACGAAAACATTTCGGTCGTTGCCAATCGCGACCAGCTGAAAGAGGTTTTGCTAAACCTTTTGGGCAACGCGCTGAAATATACGCCGCGCAGCGGAACGATTTCGGTTACGGTTTCGCGCCGTGCCGATTTCGCCGGCTTCGTCGACTCCGTCGAGATCAGTGTCGCCGATACTGGCTGCGGTATCGCGCCGGAAAACTTGGCACACATCTTCGAGCGATTTTATAGGATTGCGGGCGATGACAATCGGGCGATTGGCGGCACCGGCCTCGGGTTGTACCTCTCGAAGCAAACTGTCGAAGCGCACGGCGGCAGCATCGCTGTCGAGAGTGAGGTCGGCCGCGGCAGCCGGTTCATCGTGTACCTGCCGGCGACGGTCGAATAGACGGGCGTGATATAATTAACTTATGCAACAAACCATAATGGCAACTAAGAAACGCGTTTATAAGCAGACGGATAGCGATTTGGTCAGCAGCGATTCAGCCATTGGCTCGGGCGGCGGCTCGGCTGGCGAGAAACAATATACCATTTTACGCCTTCGCGACCTGCCGACCGAAGACAAGCCACGCGAAAAACTCGTCGCACATGGCCCGGCGGCGCTGTCGATCGCTGAGCTGCTCGCGGTCGTCCTAAACGTCGGCACACAGAAAGAAGACGTCCTCGCGATGTCGCGGCGCTTGTTAAAAGAATATGGCGACAGCGTTATCGTTTCGCAGAAAGATCCGCGCAAGGTGCAAGAGCTGCTCGGCATCCCGCTCGGCAAAGCCTGCCAACTCGTCGCGTGCTTCGAGCTCGGTCGGCGATTGTTTCGCAACGCCGATGGACGCAAGCCGATAACGATCCGTACCGCGAGCCAAGTGTATGACTATCTCCGCGACATGCGCGATCTGCCAAAGGAACATCTGCGCGGACTGTATTTAGATTCGCATTATCAACTCATCCACGACGAATTAATTTCCATTGGCACGCTGACTTCCAACCTCGTTCATCCGCGCGAAGTCTTTCGGCCGGCTCTCGAATTTTCTGCCGCCGCTTTCATTTTGGCGCACAATCATCCGTCTGGCGTCGCGCATGCGTCCGAGGCGGACCTCGCGATCACGCGGCAGATTATCGACGCCGGGCGCGTTCTCGGGATCGCGCTGTTAGACCACGTTATTATTGCCCGGACGAAGTATGAGAGCGTGGAGGCGGAGTATTAGAGGCTTTATTTACGGGCTATTTTTGATAATTTGGCCTAATTTGACAAGCGTTAATTTATATGCTAGAATTGCCTCAGCACGACTGAGGCGTTAAAGCTGTCAGTTGAGCAATTAAATATCACTAAAAAGGAGATCCCGATGGAAACGTTGGTGACCTATCTAACATGGATTACGTTTATTCTAGGATTGGCGATCTTTCTGATTCTCTACTTCACGTGGAAGATCTGGATGAGATTCGTTATTCTGGCGCTCGTAAAACTTGAAATACTTTACGACAACATTCCCGAAAGATATGCGACCGCCTACGAAAGCGGCGACGAAAAAGATGGCGGGGCATTTGTTGCTCTTGCCGCGTCTTACAAGGGACACGGATTCGTCAAAGCTCCCGGTGAGTTTAACTGGGCTCTTCGTCGGATCGGTGACTCGGACAATTGGCCAGCCTGGACCGACTCGGATAAGGTTGTCCATCCAGCGGGTTCTCACACCTACACCGCAGAGGACTTTTATTGGGACCGTCGTCACAAATTCATCAAGGCAATCTTTGGTGAAACAACTGGCATCGTCTATATGGGGCCGTGGCCAGGAACGAAGCCTAAATACTACGAGCTTCGAATCCAGAATTTTCGCACGGTGCCGCCTAGTCCCGAAGAAGTTGCAGCGAAAGGGGCGACTGTTCGAAAATATGAGGTCGGAGAGCTGGGCGACCTACAAACCGCTGGCTATCTCGTGGCGTGGAATGAGGTAACGAAGAGAGTTTTGCTCTCGGATGATACCTACCCATTTCCTGTCGACGGCGTACGTATCGGGACGAAGATCGCGTCTAAGACCGAGGATGATAAAAAGCAGAAGCCACAGGGCGTTCTGGCCAATATTCTTCTCTTTGTTCGGGCGCGTATCCGCGAACCATATCATTATCTCTATCGTGTCGAGGATACCCTTGAAACGATACAGAATGAGATCATCCAGCTCGTCCGTGAACTCTCTGCGTGCAAGAGCATTGTAGAGATGTTTGCTATTCGAGCTACCCTGCAAGCCGATCAGGCAGATCAAGAAAACGAAATCCTGAGCCGCAACAAGTTCGGGTCGTACATTCGTGAACGTTATGGATTCGCAGCCAAAGGTGCGAGTTTCGCGTTCATCAACATTCTCGGCGAAGCCGGGAAAGCCCTCGCAGCTCCATGGATCGCTCAGCAAGAAGCCGAAGCTACCGCCATACAAGGCGAGGGTGAAGGTCGAGCAGAGCGAAGTCGTTTGATTTTTGAAGGCGAAGGTGCTCAGGGTCTTGTTGATAAATTCGGCCTCGAAGGTGCACTCGCATTTCGAGCTGCCGACGTAGCCGATAAATTTGCGACGAGCCCGAACAAGGGTAATACGGTCGTTCTCGGATTCCAGCAACTGACTGAATCCTTGGCGAACTTCGCGGGTGGAGTAAGACAGCCACCCAAACCACAAGCGCAAGAGAAAGGAAATGTCTCGGATGAGCCCAAACCAGCCAAACTCAAGCAATAACCCGCAAGCACCAACAAGGTGGCAACGGGTTAAGAATTTTCCCAAGAAGATTATTCCCGTTATTGTCTTTGTTCGGGATTGGACTTCGGCGGCGATCCGTACGTTCGGATCCAATATGGGTGGCTGTTTTCGCGGTTGTCGTAATTTGACCTTGTCAGCCATCCACACCATCGGATCCATTGCCGGGAAAACCCTAAAGCCCCCCATCGATTTTATTTCGCGCCATAGATCCAAATTCAGGCGCTTCTTGATGCCGATGGGTATCGCTATTGGGGCAGCATGGCTCTGGTTCGGAGTCATCGTCCCTCGCTTCACCCCACATATCGACAAGAAGCCGCCGAGCACGATCGCCCTCGCGATCACGGCGGCAATCCTTCTCGTGATTCTTCTTGCAATGATAGGATTTATTTGGATCGTATTCAAATATCTCCTTCCTGTAATAGGAATCGAGCTGGGTAAACCAGCTTCCAACGCTGCAACAGCCGCAATAGCTGTCACTGAGAAAAAGCTGAAACCCCGTTCCGGCTGGAAAACTTTCGGGAAGATTGTTATTTCCTGCTGGATCATCTTGTTCCTTATCTACACGGTTTTCCCGTGGGCGATGCGAACATGGTGGCCAAGCAGAATTCAGTCAAGCGGACCGACTATCCTCTCCGTCCACGAAGGCACGACCTGTCGGGACGCCGAAACCGGAAATCGAATCATAGTGGACGACGAGAAGGTTTCGCCGCCGCCAACAGACATCTACATCGATGCTTATCCGGGATGCGATACCCTGGTTGTCATCCCGACGGCATACGGCTATCACTGGTTCTTCGAACCAGCTGACGACCCTAACGCTCATCGCTACGTTTACCTCAAGGACCAAGGAGCTACTCATTATCAGCTCCTTGACCTTGCGAGCAGCAACAACGCGAAGGTGAACGTGAATTCGCTCAGGATCTTTTTCCAGTCGGCGGAGCCGGGTGGAACTAAGATTCACATCTTTACCGACCAGAAGCCCATGACCCTCGAACGGGTTGCCAACAATTCGGCCGTACCCCAAAACGGTGGCCTTGTCACTGAACCAGTGCCGATTGTGGTTGCGAAGGCTGAATGTACCGAAGAAGCACGGCTTGCAAGCTTTTCGGGTAACGCCTATTTCGACTTAGTCGTCGACGAAAATGGCAACGCTACGGATATTACTATCGCCCTGTCGACGGGCATCTCCAGTGAGGATGCCAAGATGATGGAAGCTGTCAGGAAATATAAATTCCGACCGGCAATGCAAAATGGGCACGCAGTTCCTTTCAGCATCAAAAAGATAGAAGTGCAATTAGCTGAGAGCTGCCATGAATAATGGACGCCTCTCAAACCTATCCCCTCCGCTTACCGGCGCGAGGGGATTTTTCTATCTCAAATTTTTTGTTCATTTTCCCCGCCAACCAAAAAGGCCCCTTGCGAGGCCTTTTTGTAAATTCGAATCGTGAGTGAAACCGCTTCGAAGTCGCTTAACAAGTACCCAGGTTGCCTTGTGCACCGAGGAAGCTTGCAACGATGAGCGGGATCGCACGTGCGAGTAACGCGACACCAACCGCAATTGCTGCATAGAGCAACGTTTGGCCGGCAGCACTCACCTTCTCTGCATTGCCACCAGCGGTCAAATACTTGAACGCGGCAACAACGATAAAGAGGACTGCGAGAGCGATCAAGAAGTAAAACGCCCAGTCGAAAACAATACACACTGTGTTAAGGATGCCCTGGATGCTCGTGATATGACCCTGCGGCGGCGCAGAGGGATTCACGGCGGGCGAAGCTGGCGGGATCGCCTGAGCCGACGCCAATGCCGGCAAGCCGACTGCTGCAATCACGATGCCCCAATCTTTTACAAAACTTACTACTTTTTTCATAAATGTATAGGATTTTCGACCTTTCGGAGTTACCTAGTTAGTGTAGCACGTTCGAGGCAATGGTCAATTCTATTCGAGGCCGGTATAGCTGCCCGTACTCGAAGAGCCTCCTCCGCAGCTTCCAATATTTCCATTCGCACCGAGGAAGTTGGCAACGACTAATGGGACTGCAAATGCTAGCAAGGCGACGGCAACCGCGATGGCGGCGTACAGGATCGTGTTGGTGGCGCTTTTTACCTTTTCCGGGTTACCCGATGCGGTCAGGTATCGATACGCCGCGATGACAATGAAAAGCACTGCAAGCGCAATCAGGAAATAAAACAATATATCAAAGACGGCACACACCTCATTAAGAACCCCCTGCACCGAATTGATGCTTGACTGAGGAGGAGTTGTATATCCACCCCTTGATGGCTGTTGAGCGGCGCCGATTTGGGCTGATGCTAATAGAGGAACGAAGAATGTCGCGATCCCAAGCCCAGCAACCCCCCAGAATTTCTGAATCGTTTTCATTTTTTTATTGTAACATATCCAGCTTTTTACTATTAACAGGCCTGAAGTCCGCTTGTACTTGAAACGTTGAGGAAATTGCCGACGATTTGCGGGATACCCCTCGCGAGGAGTGCCACCGCAATACCAATGGCCGCATAGAGTATCATCTTATTTGCCTTGCTGACCTTCTCCGAATTATCGCCCGCGGTCACATAATTAAAGCCGGCAATGACAATCATGATTAGCGAAAGTCCGATTAATCCGTAAAATATTATATCAAAAACTACGCACTCTAAATTGATCAGCCCTGCCACCTTGGTGATGGGAGGCGGTGGCGCCTGCGCAAAGGCAACGAGTGGCACAAAGAGGGAACTGATACCGATGAATAATTTTTTTTTCATTTTAGTTTATGAGGATTTAAGGCTTAATAAATTTTGAATAATTGCCGCTAGGCCGCCGGCCAGAAGAACGACCGCGAAACCAATAACGGCATATGTTAGTGTTTTTCGACCCTTAGAAAACTTCTCGGGGTCTCCGCCTGCCGTTATCATCTGGAAACCTCCGATGAGTGCCATAATAGCAGTCAGAGGGACAGCGATCAGAAACAAGAAGTTCGTGAGTGACGTTACGACTTGGGTAAAACTTGTTGCACTGATCGGGTTCGGAAGGGTCACTGGGCCATTAAGGCCTGGGGCTGCAAACGCCCTATGCACCAAGTCTATCCGCGAAAGAATCGTGAACATTATATTCATTATAGCATGCCGCTATCCCTGGAACGCCCCGCCGCTGCAGAAGCTGAGCGGGAAGGATTCTCCGTCGAGCGGGTTGCCGGGCGAGTAGATGACGCCGGAGGTGACGCCGAGCTTGCAGGCGTCTGCCTCACTGACGCCGATGGTCGTTAAGAAGTCCTGCTCGGCGGCGGTTTGCCAGGTTGCGAATGGGTTGCCGGTTATACTCAGCCAGAACGTGCTTTCGAGGGGGTCATACACAATGTCATAATCCGGCGTCTGCTTGATAACGAGGTCGCCGCCCTCAATGACCGGCGGATTCGCGAGGTAAAAGTTGTCGACTTGCACGACGCCTTGCGAGGTGCCGAGCTGGAGGTACGTGCTGGTTGGTGCGTTGGGATAGATCTGCGATGTCTGGCCGATGTAGTCGGGGAGGTTGGCCGGCGCCGAAGAACTCGTGGCGGATGCGGGCAAAGACCCCGGCTGGCCAGTCGTTGTAGTCGTCGTCGGCGCAGTCGTTCCGCTTTGCCTGGTAAAAAAGAATATTCCGACGCCTATGATGGCGAGGATTATTACGGCAGCGATTATGATGATTATTTTTTTCATAATTATTTAACGACTAACAACCGCCTTGGCCTTTTGGTGCGTTAATATGTACGTTGCCGCCGGTTGTCGTCTTATATGTTGTGCCGGAACAGCCGGAATATTCGTTTGCGACGGTTGCGCCGCATTGCTGAGCGGCCTGGATGAGCTGCTGCACTGCCGCACAATTTCCTCCGGGAACTGTCGTATCGATGCAACAGCCAGTTGTATGGCATCCCGATTCATGTACGACCGTCGGAGGGTATCCTTCGCTTACATTAAAATTTTGATCGCTTTGGTCGATACACTGCTCGGTATTTACCATTGCCGGCGCAGCTCCACAATTTACCTTGCCGGCAACCGGGATGCAATTAGTTAACGCTTCGCAAGCGCCACCGGCACATTGTCCACTCGCCGGAGGTGGCGGCGCGGCGACCGTCGGCGCAGATGGACTGCCGCTGAACAAGCCGCCTAAAACGCTTGGGCTGTAAGCGGTCGACAATGTCGGCAGCTGGCATTTTGTTAAATTCGGATTAATCGTGTACAAAATTAAGTATGCGCAGCCGAGGAGGAGTAGGCCGAGGAGCGCACTATATATATAGGCGCGGCCTTCGCTGATTTTTGACGGGTTACCGGCTGATGCGGCTGCCTTTACGCCGCCATAGACGATGGCGCCGAAGGCCAAAATACCTGCGATTAATAAGGCGAAATCGTAGAAATTCACAATCCATCCACAGGGGCCGGTCGTCGATACATTGTTGACGCCCGGGATGTTCGGATTGATTGAGATTGTCGCCTGGTTCTGCGCGGTTGCGATGCTCGGGACGATGACCGAGGCACTGACAACGATGCCGAGCGCGAGGATTATTGATGCTAAAAGGATTTTTTTCATGCCATTCTTATGATCCCGTGATTGAACATGCGGCTTTCCCATTCGGGCCGCCGAAACCGCCGACGTAACTGCCGAGTTTGCCGAACGCGCTTACGAACGTAAAGATGATCAGCCAAGCGAGCAGGACGATGACGATTCCCCAGACGGCGCCGGTTATCGTTTTCTTGCCGCGGCTGATCATTTCGGGATTCGTGCCGCCGAGCATGATCATGATACCGCCGACCGCGACGAGGATCGGGGTTATGATCCAGATGACGACGCCGATCATATAGTAGATGATGTTCGCGATTTGGGCGACGAGGTCGCAGAGATTGCTGCAGGTTTGGCTGACCGCGCCAGCTGCGGCATTCGGTCCGTTTACCGCACCGACACAGATGAGCAACGGCCCGTTTAAAATGGTTGGCAAAAATACTTTACTGTTGACGCCCGCATTTGCAGCGAACACCGCGGATGGCAATGCAGCGGATAAGATGATGAGTGCGAGAATTGCGATTGCCGTTTTTTTCATGAAAAAATAATTAAAACTTTTGCTCACTGATTCGCGGCTTCCATCACGGAGCTCACGGAATCCTGCGCCGTGCCGAGCGCGTGTTCGGAATCGGTCGATCCGTTCAATACGCTCTGGATCGCCGCGTTCATGATCGAATCGATCTGGTTGTCGTCGGCTTCGTACCATGATCGCGCGGTCAATGCCTGCGCTGCAAAGATTCCGTACGTCGGGTCGTTCAGGTTTGCCGCGATGTATGCGCGGCTCGCCGGCGGTTCACCCGTATCTTTAGTATATACCGCTTCGCCTGCCGAGTTGCTCGTCGCGAACAGAATAAACTGCCAAGCGGCTGCGACTTGGCCCTGGCGCGAAACTGCGAGGCCGGTGTATTGTGGATAATTGACAGCGATCGTAGAGCTTGCCGGCTGCGGCATCGCGGCAACGCCGAAATTTAGGAATGGCGCTTTCGCTTTTATATCGGCCATCCCCGATGCATAGTCGAATAAAATCGCCGTGTTTCCGGCGATAAAACTCTGGACGGCGTCCCCCATCGAATCGTTCCAGGTGTAATATGGCGACGCTGAATTCGCGAATTGGAGATAGAAGTTAAAAGCGGCGAGGCCGGAATTCTGGCCGTTCGCACCGCCACTGTTAAACGTCGCCGCCGTTCCGTCGGAGCTTACCATCTGCGTTCCGTTCTGAAGCATTAATAAGAAAACCAGATCAGGCGCGTTCGCGATGCTTGTTTCCGAACCGCCGATTGCGGCCGCGGCTTGCGTTATCTGGCCCTGACCATTTAAAATTCGCAGCTTGGCGATGTCTGTTTCAAAATCATTCCAGTTCGTCGGCGGATAGACGATGCCAGCCGAATCGAAAATATCTTTGTTGTAATACATCGCAAGAGTGTCGAGGTCGAGCGGGAGTGCGTAAATTCTGGTTATCGAGGATGAAATCCTGGCCGATTACCGTCGGAAAATCATTTTGCAACGTCGACAGATTAAAACTTGCCGCGAGTGTCGCTGGGATTGGTGCGGTTACGGACTGCCATTTCGGTAAATCGCGGTTGCCGATCTCAAAAATATCCGGGCCGGTGCCGGCTGCGAACGCTTTTAATAATGTTTGGTCGTATGTTGCTGGGTCGATCTGCGTGTAATTAATAGTAGCGCCGGGGTCGACGGTTTTATACGCGCCCTGCAAATCTTGAAACACACTGCTCGGATCGGTACCCCAAACAGTCAGCGTCACTTTTTGCGACTGCGCCGATGGGCGCAGGCCGAAATAGAGCGCGCCAATAATAATGGCAAGCAACAACACGCCTCCGGCGACGATGATAATCTCTGTTTTTGGGTGAATTTCATTACATCAGCTCCCGACTAAATGACGATTGTCCCCGCAACCCGATCGCCGCTTTTCAGGTTCATGATCCTGCACGCCCTGCGCCGAACGCCCAGTCATCCGCACCGTCGCGAGCTCCGTCCGGATCATCTGCCCTTTCGCGGAGAGCGCGAAGATCTCTTTCTCTTCGGTAACCACGTGCGCCGAAACGACCGGGCCGGTCTTCGGCGTGATGTCCGCCGTCTTAATACCCGAGCCGCCGCGACCCTGCTTTTTGTATTCCTTGAGCGGCGTCTGCTTCGCAAAACCGTTTTCCATGACGACGAGCAGCTTCGCATCCTCTCCTTTAGTTATTATATCAAACCCGGCAACTTCATCGTTCTGTTTTTTCAGTTTTATCGCGCGAACGCCGGCTGCCGTGCGGCCCATCGGCCGCACCTGCTTCTCGTCAAATCGGATTGACTGCCCCTGGCGCGTCGCGAGTACCGCCTCGTCAGCGCCGCTCGTAAGCTTCGCCCACTTCAATTGATCGCTCCGCGCCTTTCCCTTTCAGTTTCATCGCGATGATGCCATTGCGCCGAATGTTCTCGAAATCTTTGAGCGGCGTTTTTTTGATATTCCCCTGCTTCGTCACCATCATCAGATACTTATTTGCTGCTTCATTCTTTCGCTCGAATAGTTCACGATGGCGCTCACATTCTCGTCGGCTGGCAAGCTCCAGGAAATTCTGGATTGCTTTGCCTTTCGATGTCCGCGTTGCCTGCGGGATTTCGTGGACCTTCGTCTGGAACACGCGGCCGCGGTCGGTGAAGAATAAAACGTTGTCGTGCGTTCGCGCGCTGAAGAAGTGCGAGAGGAAATCGTCGTCGGCAACGTCCGAGCCGATCAGGCCTTTGCCGCCGCGCTTCTGCGCTTTGAATGTATCCGGCGGGAGGCGCTTGATATAACCGCCGCGCCGAAACCGTTACGATCGCGTCTTCGTCCGCAATCAAATCCTCGTCGCTCACCGCTTCGAGCGCGCGCGCGACAACCTGCGTCCGGCGCTCGTCGCCATATTTCTCTTTCAATCTCGGTCACTTCGTCTTTAATAATCTTCAGGATTTTCGCCGGGCTCTTCAAAATCGCCGTCAACTCTTCAATAATCGCTCGCTTCTCTTTTAATTCATCCTCAATCTTCTGATGCTCGAGTGCGGCGAGCGTCTGCAAGCGCATTTCGAGAATCGCCGTCGCCTGGATTTCGCTCAATTTAAACAGTTTCATCAAGATTCATGTGCGCTTCGTCTTTGTCTTCCGATTTCTTGATCGTCGCAATAACGCGGTCGATCGCATCGAGCGCTTTCGCCAATCCCTCCAATATATGTTCGCGCTCCTGGGCTTTTCGGAGATCAAACTGCGTGCGGCGCTTCACGACCTCTTTTCGGTGCGCAAGGTATTCAGCCAAAATATCCTGGATCGAAAGCAAGCGCGGCTCGATCCCGTTCACCAAACGCAATCATGTTCAAATTGAAATTCTTTTCGAGATCGGTGTGCTTATAGAGCCAGTTCAGGACTTTCTGCGGAGGCACATCATTTTTCAACTCGATCACGATCCGCATCCCCTCCCGATCCGATTCGTCGCGCAGGTCCCGAATGCCCTCGATTTTCTTTTCCTGCGCCAGCTCAGCAATATTTTTAATCAACTCCGATTTATTGACTTGGTACGGAATCTCCGTGATGACAATATCGAACTGTTTTCCGCCTTTATTCTCGACAATTTCTGATTTTGCGCGCGTCAAGAACTGCGCCACGCCCAGTAATGTACGCCTCTTTAATTGCTTTCGCGTTATAAATAATGCCGCCCGTCGGGAAGTCCGGACCTTTTACGAATTGTAAAATTCCTCGTTCGTTGAGTCTCCGATCGTCCGCCAGATGTAAAATTGCGTCGCAAATTTCATTCAAATTATGCGGCGGGATGCTCGTCGCCATGCCGACCGCGATGCCGAGCGTCCCATTCAGCAACAGATTCGGCAATTTCGCTGGCAGCACTCGTCGGCTCTTCGCGCGTCGCATCATAGTTCGGCATCCAATCGACCGTTTCTTTCTCTATATCTAAAAGCATTTCTTCGGCCAATCGAGAAAGTTTTGCTTCGGTGTATCGCATATGCAGCCGCAGAATCTCCATCGATACTGCCCAAATTGCCCTGCCCGGTAATAAGCGGATAGCGCAAAGAAAAATCCTGCGCCATGCGAACCATAGCGTCATACATCAGATGAATCACCGTGTGGATGATAGCGCGCCATCGTTTCCCCAACTACGTTTGCAGACTTTCTAATCTCGGGCTTGATAGGTTAAACCGCTATCCCACATGCCCATAAAATCTTCGATGTACCGGCTTCAACCCGTCCCGAACGTCCGGCAACGCGCGTGCAACAATAACCGACATCGCATAGTCGAGGTACGATTCGCCAAGCTCTTTTGTTATTTCTCGTTTTTCTAGGTTTGCCATTATGGTTGTCTATAGTATTGCTCGCTGTGATCACTGCGGCGTGATCGTATAGTGTCCCGGCCCGCGAACGGTATTTTCCATATTCGTCCAACCGCTCTTTATACTTTGCCAAAAATTATAGCCACCATCCCCCGCACCGCCCGTCGGCGTTTGCGCCGCAGCAACTATCGCCGACTGTTCCTGCGAACTCCCTGCCACCAACCCATTAAAATATCCAACCCATACATATGCGACTACGACCATCACGACGACCGTCGCCACGGTCAATACCCTTCGCTTAACTGACTCATCGAGCGCCTGCAACTCCTCGAGAAAAGTTCTTGATTTTTGCTCCATGGATATTGGCATACTATCCCTCCTTTAAAATAACCGGTCGCCCTTTATCGCCCGCGATATCTTTCTGTTTGAAAACAAATTTATCCGCAACCTCCGCTTTTTTCCCGAGCGCTTTCAAAAACTCATCCGGGCTCTTATAAAAGCTCGGAATGACGATTTTCGCTTCAAGCTGCTTCGCGATTTTTGCCGCAACATTCGGCTCGAGAAAATGTCCGCCGCCAACCGGCAAAATTAAAACGTCCGGGTCAGCAAATTCCTCGGCGAGCGCGGCATCGATCGGCCCCGAAATATGTCCGAGAAAAACAAACTTCATCTCTTCCCACAAAACGCTATACGTTGTTTTCAAAAACTTTTCCGTCGATTCGGCAGCGATTGGAAATCCTAAAACCTCAATCCCCTTCACTTCGTATTCTCCCGGAAACGAAATCGTCGGACTATCCGAACTCGTGCCCGCGTCGCTCGCCGCACCGCTTTCCGTCGAAACGATCGTGCGCAAAATGACGTCCCCTTTCAGCCGGTTATTTTCCGGGTTAACGAGGACCGATGTTTCGCCGCTTTGTAAACGAAAGCAACCGTTACCAAAATAATTGACGACCATTAGAGATATTTTAGCAAAAATTTTGGCAAAAATCCAGCGCGGTTTTATGTCGCTTTTTGTCGCCCCGAGCGCAATTCTTGCCTTAAATATTTTCGTAATGCCGGATCGAGAATTTCCCGTTTTTGGACAAGTCGATTGCAATGAGGTCGATGCGCCATCCTTTTTCTTCGTCGATCAGCTCGGGATGTTGCCTCGCAAAGAAGTTCGCCATTCTCTTGACTATATTCATTTTTTGTTGTGTTATATTATCCTCTGGTGTTAGCCCGTTTTCCTCATTTAATAGAATGGTTTTTACTTCCAGGAAAATTAATGTTCGATCTGGTGCTATTGCGATGATATCGATTTCTCCAAATTTTTGCCGGTAATTTGCCGCTATAATTTTATATCCTTTGGCTTTTACATAATTTATCGCTATTTCTTCGCCTTTTTTGCCGATTTCTGATTTTTTGGTCATTTCTTTAGAATTTTGAAAAGTTTAATGTTTCCCGCGAAACATTGTATTTTATAAATCAATATAATTTAATATAACTTTTTAAAAAAACATAAATTTCATATTTTTTAATTTTTGTCCCTTTTTTTAGATAATATTTTCAAAATTCTTAAAAATCTTGTGTTTAGCGCTTTACGAGCTTTTTTTTAGAAAAACCGCTTCTATGCAAACATAATTTTTAAAAATGATTTGTTTCACGCTTTACTATATATTCAATAAAAATATTGTTTCCCGCGAAACACTTTTTGAAAAATAGAATGTTTAGCGCGAAACATTTTGTTTTACAAAATTGTTTATCGCTAGGTTTTACGGGCTTACCGGGTTTTGTTTTACAAGATTGTTTCACAATCTTTTAATCTTTTTGTCAATATCGGCAATGAATTAATCCGGCAATTTCTATTTATTAAATTTTGCCGATTCTTTTTTGCCGCATTGCCGATTTGCCGCTTACTTTGCCGCTTTATTTTGCCGTAAACTCTGCCGCGGTATCGATTGGCTAGAATTTGACGGATGCTCGCAAACGCCGTATCTTAAATCACATGACTCAAGAAAAAATAAATCACTATAAGGGGGAGCTGGAGAAAGAGCGGACGTTGATTTTGTCGGAAATAAAAAAGAACGAAAAGCCGGTTGATTTTGGGAGTGACGTTGATCATTTCGACGAAGAAACGGATGAGGCGGAGGAGGTTGGGAACCAACTCGCAGTCGCGCAGGACTTGAAAACGCGTTTGGACGATATTGAAGTCGCGCTCGAAAAGATTCGCGAGGGGAGATATGGGATTTGCGAAAAAGACGGCGAAGAAATTGAAGAGGAGATTTTAGATATCGACCCGGAATCGCGTCTTTGTAAGAGTGACAAACTGAACGCGTAAGCGCAAATATTTCTTTAGAATTTTTTAATGCCCTTTGTGGTATGGTGGTTTTATAATCACTATGACGACCACAAAAAATCTTGCGATGGTGTATTCTGCGGAGTTGGAAGGTATTAATGCGAAGTTGATAGAGGTCGAAATAGATTTAAACGTCGGAATTCATGCGTTTAACAGACCCTGGACATAGATACACCGGCTATCCAATCGAATTCAAAGTTAAGGTTTTGAACGTCAGAAGAACTAGTATCCGCAATGGAGTCGCACGGAGGACCAGCGAGCAGGGGATCGATGCTTAGATAGTTAGGATCTCCCTAAACTCGCTAGCTGAATATTCTTGTCCACACTCGACGCAAACAAAGACACCATCCAATCCAAGGTCCTCACTCAACTTTTCCAATAGAGTACCATTTCCTTGAAGCTCGAATTCAAAGCGAATACTACCCAACGCTTCAAAATCGATCGATCCACATTTTTTGCATTTATCCATTATCGTTTTTGTCGTTTTGTACGACCTTTATATTAGAACCATCCCTCATGGGGTGAATGGTATGCAACGGTGTAGGACAAGGCGTCTTAAGAAAATCTTCATCTTTTCTTTATCTTTTTTTAATGTCAAAGGTTTATAATGATCAGTATGAAAACATGGATCCTGCGCTTCCGCGTCATCGACAGAGAAAACTTCCTAGAGATAAAACAAGGCCTCAAAACTATTGAGACTCGTGCTGCTACAGAAAAATACCGCTCGATCAAGCGTGGCGACGTTCTCGTATTTGTATGCGGTAAACAAAAGATGAAACGCGTCGTCAAAAGTGTGGCAATTTTCAGAAGTATCGACATCATGACAACCCGGATCCCATTTCGGAAAATCATGCCATCTATTGAGTCTATCGGAGGGCTACGCGACGTATATTATGGCTACCCTGGCTACCGCGAAAAGATCAAAAAGTGGGGGATTATTGCTTTTAAAATATAGGATTGCCTTCTGCCACAAAAGGTATTATCGTTATTGCATAAATCATGGCTAACAAACCATTAGAAATATCCCTGCCGGAATGGAAGGAGATCATGGAGGTGCCGGTCATCCGAGAGTCCTGGGGGCTGGACAATGAAACACCGGAGCAATTTGCCGACATGATATATGGGGTCAAGTTCGAATTCTCAAGTGGTGGCCCTGGCTATGTTGGTGACTTGTACATTCTACACGGCGATGCACTGGGTGAACCGATGACTCTTATCCGAAAGGATGGCAAGCTGGTGGTGGCTTAACTAGAAATCTTCGGGTGCGTTGTCACTATTTCTTTTTAATGGTCGCTTCACTAATTCAATGAAGTCTTCGTCGAGTTAATACGCAAATCCTCATGAAAAGAGTTGTTTTTAATATTTAAAATCCATATAGTAAAAGCAATGATACTTACTCCGAAGATACGATCAGCGATCAGATTTGCGATCAAGACCCATGAAGTTGATCAGAAACAGGCCCGAAAAGGGAAGGATATCGCTTACATTGGCCATCCTCTGACGGTTGGGTTGATCCTCGCCCGCGCAGGAGCGAACGAGGATACGATCATTGCTGGCATTTTGCATGACACGATTGAGGATAGTACCGCCGGAGAATAAAGTTACCCGCGATATGATCGCCAAGCAGTTTGGCGAAGGTGTTGCGGTACTTGTCGATAGCGTTACCGAGAAACCGAAAGATCTTTCATGGGAGGAGCGAAAGAAAGAAGCGCTTGAACATATTGCAACTTTTTCAAATGATTCGGTGCTGGTAAAGTCGGGTGATGTATTAAGTAATGGAACGGAGATTGTCGATGATTATAAAGCGGAAGGGGAGGCGATATTTACCCGCTTCAATAAGCCGAAAGAAATCATGCTTGGCCATTATGTCCGAACGATACAAGCACTTCTTGAAAAATGGCCAGATAGTCCGCTGGCGGAGGATCTAAAGAACGTATCAGGTGAACTCGAAGAAGTGCTCAAACACTAATTTCACCAAATCTCTTCTCCGTAAAATGGAGATCTCGCTCGATCCCTAGGCCAAATCGTCCGCGATAATCCTGAAGCTCGGCCAAGCCGAAGTATCCCCATTCGTCACAGTCATCGCCAAAAATCGAAACATAGCCGAAGAATATATTTTCTGCTGGGTTATATTCAGTTGCGTACCAAGTGCCTGACCCGGCAGGATTAAAGAACTTAGCGATTACAATGGGATCGGGATTATTTTCCTGACTCCCGATTGCCGCGAATCTATTGAATAATTCTTCGGATAATAATTTCATTGCACCCTAACCTTCCTCATGGCTGCCATGAAAGACAACCGCACGAGCGGTCGCATCTTTATCGTTAGAAAGCATTGCTAAATCGACCGTTTTGAGCCATTATTTGAGGTATTAGCCCAAAGAAACATGGCAAACAAGAAGCAAAAACTTGAACTTACCTGGATTGGGAAAGATGAGGAGTTAAAACTCGAACCCAGAATATTAATTGAGGATCCCTGAGAAATCTTATGGCGACTCTAAGGCTGAGAATATACTCATTCGCGGCGATAATCTTTTGGCGCTTAAAGCATTGGAGCAAGATTTTACTGGATTAATAAAGTGTATTTATATTGATCCACCATATAATACTGGAAGTGCATTTGAGCATTATGATGACAACCTTGAACATTCAATATGGCTTAGCTTATGAAGCCTAGGTTAGAAGGCCTAGAATGCTACTTCGTGATGATGGCTCAATATTCATTCAAATCGATGATAATGAAATGCATTATGTAAAAGTATTTTGCGATGAGATTTTTGGAAGAGATAATTTTATCACAACGATTACTTGGAATATGAAGCGTGGGGAAGATAATTCTTCGCGTTATTTCAATGCTATCACGACTTCATTCTTGTTTATGCAAAGAATGCTAAGGTCTTTAAGATAAATAAAATTGGGCTTGAGGATTCTACGAAAAAGGCGTATTCCAACCAGAAAACGATCCTAGGGGCGATTATCGTTTACTGGGATTGTGGTCCAGAAAACAAGGAGGATCAGAGTAAGAGTTTGTGATGAAAGATGGGAAAACGTTTTAAAAAGGCTTTGGCTTGTAAATCTAGAGAATATGCGTAGTCTCGAAGCTGAAAACAGAATTGTTATTAAAGGAGATAACCTATATCGCAAATTATTTTTAAGTGAGAATACGGGAAGTATACCGGAGACAATTTGGACAAGGACTCTCAAACAATGCGAATGCGAAGGATGAGCTTAAAAAATTGTTTGATAATAGGAGGGTCGAAGACCTTTTTGATACGCCAAAACCAGAGATTCTTATCTCTCGAATTTTGGAAATTGCTACTCAGGTTGATGAATGGGTACTCGATTGCTTTCTCGGATCGGGAACAACGTCTGCTGTTGCACATAAGATGAATCGTAAATGGGTTGGAATCGAATTCGGTTCGAACGCATAAACTCACTGTCTTCCTCGATTAAAAAGGTTGTAAATGGTAATGATGGGCTTTTACTGTCGGAAACCTTGGACTGGAAAGGCGGTGGTGGATTCAAGTTTTATAATTTAGCCTCCTCTCTTCTTAAAAGAGATACTTTTGGAAACTTTGTTATAGATGAAAAATATAATGCCAATATGTTGGCAGCAGCAGTGTGTAAACTTGAGGGATTTAAATATCACCCAGATGAAACTTTTTATTGGAAGCAAGGAAAATCCACCGAATCGGATTTTATATTTATTACTACAAACTTTGTAACAGTTGAACAATTAGACACGATTCATGGCGAGATGAAGGGAGATGAGAGTTTATTGGTTTGTGCGAAATCATTTGCTTCCGAATGTCCTAAGCGATTTTCGAATATCACCATTAAAAAAATCCCTCAGGTGATTTTAGGGAAATGTGAATTTGATAAGGATAATTATGATCTTAATATCATTAAAGCCACAGATTAGCAGAGGCAGAAAATAATTAATCGCAATCATGGATGTGAAAGTTCAAGAAATTAAAAACCGTCTTAGTCTTCGCCAGCCACAAGTGGATAGTTTGGAGATTCTGGAAAAGCTTATGATATTTTGGAATTAAAAAAAGATGTAGATGTCAAAAAGGAGCTCGCGAAGATCTCAAGCTCTATATCCCACTTGCTCCGATTTTGAACGCGACTTTCCTTCTGTGTGTTTTGCCTTGCTACTGGCGTAGGTAAAACCCGCTTGATGGGAGCCTTTATCTCATATCTCTACATCGCTAAGGGAATCAGAAACTTTTTTGTGCTAGCTCCTAATCTTACTGTGTATAACAAGCTTGATTGATGATCTTTCCAATAGACAAAGCTCTAAGTATGTATTTAAAGGAATTGCTGAATTCGCAGTTACGCCTCCGCGAATTATCACGGGTGATAATTATGCAGAGGCAAGACAGGGAAGCTTGTTTGATGAATCGGTAAAGATAAATATCTTTAACATCTCTAAGATCAATTCGGAAATGAGAGGGGATCGTGAGCCAAAAATTAAACGTCTTTCTGAATATTTGGGAGAATCATACTTTACATATCTTTCTGAATTGCCCGACCTTGTTCTCTTGATGGATGAATCTCATCATTATCGAGCTAATGCAGGGATGCGTGCTATCAATGAGTTAAAGCCGATATTAGGACTTGAACTCACAGCAACTCCCAAATATTCCATGGGAGCTAAGCATGAAGTAAAATTCAAAAATGTAGTTTTCGAATATTCATTGGCTGCGGCAATGCGAGATGGCTTCGTGAAAGAACCAACTGTCGCCACTCGAAAGAATTTCAACCCAGCACAGTATTTTAATGATCCAAAGGAATTGGAATTGATAAAACTTCAAGATGGAATTCGTTTTCATGAGGATACAAAGATTGCTCTCGATCTCTATTCTCGCAATACTAATAGTAGATTGGTCCGTCCATTTGTTCTTGTGGTCACTAAGGACACCGATCACGCAGGGGAGGTAAAAGGCGTTATCGAATCAGAAATGTTCTTTAATGGAAAATATAGGGGTAAAGTCATTGAGGTTCATTCAAAGCAAACAGGGGAGGAGAGTGATGAAAACATAGCTAAGCTTCTCAATCTGGAACACTCTGATAATACTGTAGAGATTGTTATCCATGTGAATATGTTGAAAGAGGGCTGGGACGTTACCAATCTCTATACGATCATACCGCTTCGCGTTGCTAATGCTGAAATATTGGTTGAGCAAACTATTGGTCGTGGACTACGATTACCTTATGGGAAACGAACGGGGGATAAAAAAGTTGATACCCTTACCGTCATTGCTCATGATCGCTTTCAAGCTATCATCGATGCCGCGAATAAGCCTGATTCGATAATTAGACGAGAAAATATAATTGAGATTGATCCTTCTGATATCCCAGATCGGACAAGAAGTAATTACGGCCTTCTCAACTCTTGTGAATGAGGTTAAGGTAAAGCAGGCGCATGTTGAGAGCATCCATAACGTAGCGGAAAAGGAAAAAGCTGATATCGCGCTTACGGCACAAATTATGGTTCTTGAAGCGTCTCAGGCGATAAGTCGTGATGTAGGTAATATCGTCGATTTGACTAGTGAGACAATAAGAAAACGTACCATTGAAAAGATAACAGAGCAGATGGCTTCTGCGCCAGAGCAAAGTCTCCTTAAGAAGGAAATCATGGAAGCCGTAGAAAAAGAATATGGCTCTATTGTTGATGACTTGATCGCAAAGACAATTCCGATTCCTCGCATTGTCGTTCAGCAGAAAGGCTCTACGAGAGTGGTTTTTAAAGACTTTGATTTGGATGTAAGCAAATTAGATTTCAAGCCAGTTACCGAAGAACTGTTGCGTCGTTCATTGCGGACAAATGAGAGCGAGGTAATCGGCGGTGGAGGCGAGGATATTGCTCGTGATACACCGATTAATATCATCGTGAATGAGCTTACGAATTATCCGGCTATTGAATATGACGAGCATGCAAAATTGCTTTATAAATTAGCTGAGCAAGCCGTTGAAAAGATTTCTGGGCAGTACGAGAAAGAAATTAAGAACATCGTGCTATATCATAAGCGACAGATAGCGGGATTCATCTGGGCGCAGATGGAAAAGCATTTCAAGTTGATTAGCTCAGGGTTTGAGACTCCGGTTGTATATCCTTTTACAACGATCGAACCACATAACTACACCAAGCTTGCTGCAGATCCTATTTATAAGTACACCGATACGATTTCTCCCGTGAGAGATATTCCAAATAAGATCTTTGGCGGCTTTAAGAAGTCGTGCCATAGTTTGTATAAATTCGATTCAAAAGCCGAAAAAGATCTTGCCGTCATCCTGGAACACGACAATGAAGTAATCCGATGGCTTCGTCCTGCACTATCACAATTTTCACTTTACTGGGATCATAATTCACGACGATATATGCCTGACTTTGTTGTTGAGACTAAAGACACAATTTATCTAGTTGAAATTAAAGCCGAAACAAATATGAATGATGCTGAGGTAACCGAGAAAGGAGATGCGGCAAAGAAATATTGTGAGGTGGCAACCGAATTTAATCTAAAGAACGGAGGGAAAAAATGGGCATATGTCCTAATTCCTCATTCAGCCGTGGCTCCAAACATGAGTTTTAGTGGACTTCGGAAATAATACCGCAATCATTACAAACATCAGTTTCATTATCTGATCGAGATAACGCCGGATAGCCAAGTATTTTATGACCACATCGAGGGCAAAGGGCCTCGCTTTGCTTTTTTAGATATGCCGGAGCGTCAGGATGAAACCCCGCAAAGCTCTTCTCGAATTGTTCTTTGTTCATATATTTTTAAATATATATTTTACAGCTCTTTTGTGCAGGACCATCTCACCGCTCGCTTCCCATCCGGGCTGAATACCGGCTAACAGCCTCGTCCGTGTCCGATCCTGCTATTTAATTGTCCTACGGAACTAGCGAGGAGGGCACCTGATGAGATGACTAAAAATCTACCACGGAAGATGCTTGGTTATTATTGTTTGAATCAAAGATGCTACCCGGTCAATCACATTGTTATTTAACTTTGAGAACCATGCTAAATCATCTTTATTTATATTTTCTGAAAATTTTTTAATCTTAATATGCACAGTCGCCGACCAAATAATAAACAAGATAATAACGGTTCCTAGGATGGTCAGCGTGAAGGACCACCTTAAAAATTGATGGATCATAAAATCAAAACAGGCTCCTACAACAATCAGTAATGTGGACAGCAAGAATATCCATTTTTCTTTAAACGCCTGCGTATTTCTCACTCGTTGTTCGTGCTTTTCTTCCGATAGTCTTTTTTCTAATGTGCTTGCGGTGGAACTAACAGTATCTTTTAGTAGGGCGATTTCTAGGTTAGCTTCTTCAACCCTTTTTTCAAGTGATTCAATTTCGGTGCTTTGGGATCCAGTCATTTCGTTCAGCTCACGTTCTCTCCGCTCTGCATCCAAAAGTTTCTGCCGATTTTTTTCAGCCTCCTCCAATAAAGCCTCTTTAACCAATTCAATGACTTTTTCGACATTTTTTTCAGGAAGTATGCGACTTCGGAGTCCTTGGTTAGAAACCACCGAAATTATTGTTTCATGTGAGATGTTGCCTATGTTCTCATATCGCGAAAGTGTTTTTATTATCTTCGTCGATACCTGTTCCGCTTGTTCGTCAAAAATATTGAAAAGGATCGACGACCGCATGCTGCTTACCAACGCTTCTTCAAATTCTGGTGTTCTAGGCAGCCAGAATTGAAGCATTTGCACCAAGGCCGTAGGAGGGAGGCAGGTTTCTAACTTATTATTCAGGTTTTTAAGCTTAAACCTATCGAAGCTCAAAAATCTATAATCAATAGTAACAATCCATGTTTTTGCTTCCAAAAAAGACTCCTCAAATTGAGGTCTTCGGTCGCGAACAAAGTGCCAAAGAATAATATCGTGCTCCAACGCTTCATAGTTTTTCGGTTTGTCGGGGTGATGGCCTTTATCAAAAGCCAGTTGATCAGTTAGGTCATCAACTACATCTTGCCTAGTTGGATACGCTCTAAGATCCCCATTGAACAATTCTATTCTGTCATCCCTCAGCATTCTGAGGGTGTTTGTTAAATAGGGTTCATAAAACTCATCCACGGTAACTCCTGTAGTAGCCATATGTTCAGCAACTCGCTTCATAAATCCTTCGACCCCCATTGTCATAGCTATATCAGCTAAATTTCTTGAGAAGTGCACTTCTCGTAATTCCGACCTTACTCCTAATAAAACAGACTGGAATTCATTGATTGTTTCCGGCAATACATATAATTTAATACCGACCCTTCCACTTAGACGTTGAATCAAATTAATTAGTAAGATGGCGGCCTCATTGGACGGGTCTTCTTTGATACCTAAAAAAGAGAAGAGAAAATTAGTATCGATAAATATCTCAAAAGAGTGTTGAGTTGTATTGAGCTTGGAGAGGGCGTCAAGGGTTACATTATTAAGACCAGCGGACTCAACAAAGAAGTGTGCGTTGAGATGGCTAAAAACGTGAGTTTTTATTATTGTTGATTTCGGATCGAAAAATTCTTTAATTGCTTCTCTAAGGCAATCATGCGACTCTTTTGGAAAATTTTTAAGGAATTCTTCGTAGGAAAACGAAGGAGCGCTAGCTTCTCTATCTACTAGGAAAGAATACATTTCTGCACCAAATTCTTGAATAGCTGGGAATAAAAATTGAACGTTAAATTTTTCCCAAGTTGTTGTGGCATTTAGATCGGGGCAGTATTTCGCCAGACTTACACAAAAGAGTTCGCGGGCCGCAATCTCATTCTTCTGCGTATCCGCAATTTTCTCGCGTAAGTTCTTCTCCGCTTTTTCTGAAATCTTATATTTATCAGGGTGAACAGAGGTCAGTGTTCCGCTTTTAATAAGTTCTTCGAATTGTGCCTCTATGCGTTCTGGGTTGGGCGAGGTTCCAAATTCCTGAGGAATTCTTTTGCAGATCTGGTTATAGGTTAGGGACGTGCTGTCAATCAACAAGATTGACAGAATCATGTTTTCTAAGGCCTTGTCCCACCAGCCAGCTTTATTAAGCTCTACGTGCTGTATGAGAGAAACTAGCTCTTTGGGGAGTTTAGCCATGGAAGATCATATTCTGCAATTTATCATGAATCATCCCGAATTTAAAGCCCGGTTTATTCTTCAAATTCGCGCGTGAATTTCCGAGTTTATGCAGCGCAATGCAGTTGGCATCGTTTTGAAAAACGACGACGCGTATAAACGAATTAAAACGAAAATCATCGATAAAATTGTATAGGGCGTGATTTCGCAAAAAATGCGGAGGGATTGCCACGTTCTGATAGCAATAAATGTATGACTACCAACTTACATTCGGCATCGTTGGCGGAAGCGTGAAAAGGAACGAATAGTCTGAAGGCAGGTTATTACCGGCATCACTTATGAGGCTGCCAACATCACCGATAAATATGCCGTCAATCGTCAGAGTATTGCCGACAATAATCTGCGATGCTTTCGTCGTTCGGTCCTGTTCTTCGCCGAGTCCGATCAATGCGATATTGCCGGACGAATCTTCTAAGAGAAAATCATCATCGTGGCTACCGGGAAATGTTTTGGTAACTTTGCCGCGTATTTCAACCAAGCTCGCACCCGATCCCGGCGCACCACCATTTTGTTCAAAGCCAGCGTTATCAACGTTCTCTTTTAATTGAGCGATCGTCGCTGGGGCAAAGAGTGGTTGTTGTGTAGCGGTCGTTGTAGCAGTCGTGGCATTCACAGGAGAGATCGATTGGCTGGTTGCAGGTTGAGCGTCTGAAACTTCAGGATTTGAAATGGCAGGAGCGTTGCCCGCTGCGCTAAATGCGCTTACGACCCAGCTAAAACCAATCACGATTATTATTACGAGAACGACTACGAACCAGACCTTACTCGCACCATTTTGTTTTTCCATAGCATTTTTATTTGTTTGTCGTGGCTATGGTTTCTGGTTCGACAACCAAAAAACCCACCACGTGAGCGATGAGACCTTGCGGTCACCCATAGCCGTTTCCAGCTATGACTGCGTAACAGTTGCTCCCACCATGATGGGATCTTTATCTATTACGCAGTTTTCAACCCTGCCACCGATTGCTCGATGGGTTAGGTCTCTTATGAAATTGTCTTTTATAGTAAGGCCATTTGGAGGTAAAATCAATGGATGGAAAACGAAGCCCTTGCTCTGCCGCCAACCAAAGAAAAAGACCTGACGACTCCAAAAAAAATCAGATAAAGCTCACAAAAAAATTACTTTCATACCTGCGAGACAGGATGCCATGGTTCACCAAGGGACAATTAAAAATTCTGGTTCTCTTGGAAGACTGAAAAGGAACGAAATATTTTTGGAATTTGTTAAAAGTTTGAGAAATCGTTACGGCATCAAACTAAAAAAACTACCCCTCTCACACGTACGCGACTCGTGACGGATGAATGGGGATTTCGCGTGCAACTTACGAAAAAGCAGAAAACAGAAATCACGAAAGAGATAACAGTTTTCTGTCGTCGCAACAGACTAAACGAATAGCCCGATATGCATCGTGCGATTCGTCAGTTTATCTTTTATGGCAAGTTTTCCTTGCCGATCCTGTTTCGATTTATGTAAAATAAGTGCCATGGGTGACAGGCACAACAATATTTTGAATGAACGCGAGTATGGCCGACCTGAAATATTACCCGGTGGCGATTCTCATCAGTCCCTATGCGAGTCAGCGAGATGTAATCGATTTTGTGACTCAGCATCCTTTTCTTTCGTCATTTCAGAAGCATTTCCAAAAAACAAAGAATAGTATTGGCAAAACTCGACTCAAAAATCCATCTAAGCGAAAGCTGTACGATTTTATTTGGAAACATCAAAACATGAAGCATGCCTCAACGCGAGGTCCAAGTTTGCAAAAATTCGTCGAAGAAAAGTTTGGACTATGGCCGGAAACGCGAACACATCATTGAAATTATAAGAATCGAACGCGAACGACGGGGAGAAGTGTAGTGCACTTCTTTTTTCCTTATGTAGGTTTTCGCATCGGCGTAACCTTGAAACTGCAACACTAAAAGTTGCACATTTTCATCCCACCCGCGCCAACCAACAACTACCAGATTTCAGTTTTTAGAAGACGCCGAGGGCCGTTGGCGCGAGATTTTTGAGCTGCTCGAAGCAGCTATGCCCTCCGAGCAGCTTTCGAACTTTAATTGTCCCGACATCAGCATACCAAAACCAAAGGTCGAAACTTAATGAATCAATTATCAGCATATGCAAAAAAGCAAAAAGTGGTCATCCGAAAGAGTTAACAAGGGCCTGCGCAAGCTCATCGGGAAGAATCTAGGATCGGGAAGCGTCATCCGACGAGACACTTGCCGACATTGAGCAATACCTTCGAAAAATCCCGCTAGACGAGTTCTATGTCATGAATGCGTGCGGGAGTCATGACGCGAGCTTGCCATGATTGGGATTGGCCCATCTAGCCTGACCGTGTGCGTAAGTAAAAATTCCACTCCGCCCCTGCGGAATGCCGAGGGGGGTGGAGTGGTAGTTGATAAAACAAATTTATGAACCAAGAAAAATTTAGAACAGAACTTAATACACTAAAAGCCATTTACGATGAAACGCCGAGCAGCTTTATTGTGCCGTGTCCATATTGTTTTGTAGTACGGAGAATCAGCCGGTGAGCCATTGGCGAACTTTATCGTTGAGAAATCTACGGGTGAGGGTAGGTGCGTTGGATGCGGAGAGGTAGCGAACGGCGACGCACTTCTACAGGAACTTAGCGTTGCAATGAATATCGCCGCATCGTATTTTACCCGACAGGAAAAAGAGGCGGCTGAGCCGAAAGCCAGTCGGCCATCAGCTCCATCGCTCGCATCGCGTATTCGCTTGTGGCCAGAGTTCAAAAACGAAAAGTTTACTTGGGAGAACCGCTGGCTCGTGAAAGACCTGATTCCCAGTGCCTCGCGTGGTATTCTCGCTGCTCCATCGCAAGAGGGGAAGTCGTGGGTCCTAATGTTCCTTGCGAAAGCGGCTGCAATGGGATCGCCATTGTTCAATCATCAATCGTTTACAACCACCCAATGCAAAGTTCTCTATGTGGAAAATGAAACTTCGACATACATTGTCCAGCAGCGCGGAAAACTGATCGGCTTCGATGCAGCCGAAGATAATATATCGCTGCTATTAAGTGATCGTGATTGTCCTCCGCTCAACGACAAGAAAAACGTTGATCGACTATTCGAGTACGTTAAGCAGGAAAATATCGGTTTCGTGATCATCGATACTTTGCGGAGCGTTTCTGGTGGCGTTCAGGAAGACAAGGCGGAAGTGATCCGTCCTTTCTTTGATAACTTCAAGCCGTTCATGGATGCTCGGCATCACGGTTATTTTTGCGGATCATTGCCGCAAGCCCGGTCCATTCGAGGGCGGCAGCATGACACCAAAGAAAGAACAAATCCTCGGCTCGCAAGACAAAGTTGCAGCTGTGGACTTCGTGCTTATGATGCGGAGCAAAAAAGATTTGAACGGGATGGAGATGAACATTTACCAAGTGAAAAATAAAGCAGCTCGTGAACACGCCCCATTTAAGGTCAGCATGACCGAAGCGCAGGTCGAAGGAGAGAAGCGAGTCATCCTTTCCTACGAGGGCGAAATCGAAGAACGTCTGTTGAAGGTAGAGGAGGCGAAGCAGCTGATCAAGCAACACCTGAACGACATCCCTGATCCCTGCGATGCACGCGACATTATCACTGCTTTGGGTAAGGAGGTTGGGAAGACCAATGTCGAGGAGGCATTAAAGGAGATGCGTAGTGGCAAGGAAATTGGGTTCAAAAAAGAGGGCCAGAAGTTCGTCTACTGGCATCCGCTCGATAAGCACGATGGTAAAGAGGTCGACAAAGCGGATCAAGATGATCCCATGCCGAACTTTCCTAACCGCGTTTTAGGAAGATCGGTTGTCGCGGCATTTTAGCCCCCGTGAAATCAGCCGCTTCAACCTCCCTAACTTCCTAACCCTATATATAGATTAGGAAACAAGTAAATAAGAAAAATATGATTTTAGTGAATTTAAAGACAAATTATTGTTTCGTGGGATCCAGTTTAAGGAGTGCTTTATGCAGGTGGAGTTTCGTTGTCCGTTCTTCGAACACCACGCCGTCCTTAATAAGAAGTCTGTGTTTTTCGTCGGGAAATCTGGGAATGGTATTTGCCTGAACTGTTGGAAACAAACGACATCATTCGAGCAGCTTATCAATGAACTCGATGCTGTGAGGGGGAGAGGAGGCAAGCCAGATCCGAATATTTTGCCATGCTTCCTGTGTAAGACGAAGATCGCGACGACATCCATTCCTAATGAGATAAGGCATATGAAGACCACAACAGAACCTATTGCGTGCGAAATCTGCGAGGTTTGCAGAGTGGAATTGGTTATGGATTTCGAAGCCGAAAAGATGATGTTGCCTTATATCGAGCAAATAATGTCGGATGGGTCATGGAAACGAATACCCACCTTGCTGGATGAGTTAGAGAAGGTCGAGGAGGTTAAAGCGATCATAACCCGTGAACGATTGGAGTCGATCCTCGATTCGTCTGGACGAATATTAAGAGAGCGAGATCCTGCTTCTGGAAGCCTTTATGTCTATAAATGGATCAAGCAGTCAACGAAGCGCACTGCACCCACACAAAACAACGGAATCAAAGCTGCAACACTCGATCATAATCCACCTGTTGTCCGTTGCCCAAATTCAGGGGATGGTTATTGTGGGGCCGACAACTTGGAGAAAGCTACCCGCATTATTTGTCGAGATAATGCCAACTAAATAACGAAACCGAGATAATGAACGATCAAAAAATTACAACTACGAAAGGCCTGCCGGTCGCAATTTATGCCCGCGTTTCTTCAGAAAAACAACGCGACGAGAAAACGATCGATAGCCAGATTGCAGAGATCGAAAAGAAAGTCCAAGCCAATGGCGATAGTATATATAAAATCTATCAGGATGATGGCTATTCCGGCGAGCTGCTTGAACGGCCAGCCCTTGATCAGCTGAGAAGCGACGCCACTCGTGGCTATTTTAAAAAAACTTATATCCTGGCCCCTGATCGTTTGGCGCGTAAAAGTTATTTTGCATCAATCGTTATCGAAGACCTTGCCAAGCACAATGT
>CAVRXN010000001.1:0-113737 GCA_963725235.1 uncultured bacterium | reverse complement strand
GATTGCTTCAGCTCGCCGTTCCCGGCCCAGGCAGCTACCACGTCATCGTCCGCGCGGTCGACGGCGGCTGGTACGTCCCGGCGATGAACCGATCGATGTCTACGATATCGCTCCCATTGATCGAATTATTAAAACAAAATGATCTTGCAATCATCGGCGGCCTGCTCATTCTCGTCATCCTGCTCTTCCTGCTACACTACTTCTTCGGACACAAGCTGTTACGCCGCGTCCATAAAGCGATCCTCGCGGCCGAGCGCGAGGATAAAGAAGAAAAACTTGAAGAAGAGCTGAACGTCTGGTCGAAGAAGAACACCAATCAGTAATAATGAAGCTCCTCCGCCCGTGCCGCCGACGTCGCCGGAATCCTAAAATAACGCGAGCGCAATAATGATAACAATGCCGACGGCTATAATACCTGCCGCCCGCCACGCCAGTGCGCCCGAAGCGCCAAACACATTTCCCGCAGGATGTTCCGCCGAACTTTTACGACAATGAAATTGCCATCGTGGTCGACCGCACGAACATAATATCGCTCGAAAGCGATTGGTCACGCAGTAAATAAGGCGATGTCGCCACCTGCCGTACCGATGCAGGGCTGACGATACTGCCCGCCGGAGCTTCAAGCACTTGATAGTATGAAATGCCACTCCCCTCGTCGGTGTCGAAAATACCAAAAAATAGCGTCATTATAGATATTCGGATCGCGGGTGACGACCGGCGTGAATGGATCGGGCGTTATAAGGGAAACCGGCCGCAATACGGATGAGTCGCAGCGGTCGTGGAAACAAGGATAGTTGCCGATGTCGTCGAAACAGATAAAGGTGTCGCCTGACTATCATTTTCCAACACCTGCACATCGTTCAATCCAATCGTCGCCGGGCCGGACATAACCGGCAAAAACCAAACCGATACCACCGAACTCGCGGCTCCCTGAAAACCGTTCGAAACGATACCGGCGAACGATATGCTTCCCGATGCCGTCTCTGTCGGCGGCGCTATCCAAAAACTTACCGGCGATCGCCGTCAAGGATATTCTGGACCGTCAATTGGCCGACCGGAAAATTGATTGTACCTTGAATTGCATTTGCATCCTCGCCTTGCGTATCCAGCGAAGCGTCGACGCGAAATGGCTGATTCAGGAGAGTCGACGATCGGTCTGGCGACGACGTTCAATGTCGCCGCCTGCGCTCCAAAAACTCCGGAAATAAAAATCCCGATTATAGACAGCGCAATAACAGTTTTTTTCATATTTTTTTCATATTTATCCGGTCCAGTAATACGCCATAATACTGAAATCCCGAGGTCAATGGACCGATTACCATTAAATTATATGCCGGAGGGGAAACCGAATCGTTGAGTACCGATATGCAAGAATTGAAAAATCGATCAGGTTAACCGCACAATCGCCGATTCAAGTCACCCTTAGCCGGACAAACGGACGTCGGGCTGGCAGCAACGTTTTGCGTGCCGACCGTAAACGCACGCAACGCACTCTCCTGCGATATGACATTGCCAGCAATCGCTTTCGATTTCGTAGAGTGGGAACCGAGTGCGAGCACGGACGTATCAAGCTCGTAGAGATACGCCCCGTTCGCGCTCGACGTCGTATGCGCCAATATCGTTTGCGCTGAATTAACCTGGATCGAAACCGTGCTCGATGGGATCGATTCCCCGAAAATGGTTAACGTGTCCCCTTGCTTCACTTCCTGCTTATCAACATTGATTGTCGGCGAAAGGAAGACGCCGCCTACCATCGTGGTAACGGATGGCGTTACCGTTACCGGAAATGTAAAAACGGTCGAGCGGTTGCCGGCGCTATCCGCAGAATAGACGGAAAAGGTATAATTCCCTCCTGACAAGCTGCCAACCGTCGCCGAAAAATTTGCATCCGGGCCGGCAATAGTTTGTAAAGCAAGCTGGCCATTTTTCAAAATGAAAACCTTGCTCAATGGATATGCCGAACCGGAGATCGTGACGTTCGTCGGCGATGATGAAGATGAAGGCGTCACCGGAGCATATCCGCCACCACCTCCCCCGCCCCCTCCGCCGCCACCACCGCCACCGCTTCCTCCATTATTTCCACCGCCTCCACCATTCGTCGCCGGGGTCGTTACACTCGACTCGTTGCTATACGAAGAAAAATAACTATCGCCGAACGCACGAACCCGATAGAAATATGTTGTATTGGCGGCAGCGGTATTGTCGGTATAAGTTGCGATATTTTCACTCGTCGTCGCGATTTCAGCATACGTTCCGCCGACGCCGAGCTTTCGCTCAATACTAAAATAATCTTCGTTGTCGGAATTATCCGTCCACGTCAGGTCGACCTGGTTCGGCGACGTGGCATTGGCAACGAGATTCGATGGTGCGTTTGGAACAACGGTAACGACAACCGCCGTTGGCACCGATTGGGCGCTTGCGAACTTAACGAGCAGTATAAAAACTGCGGCCGTGACACTGCATCCGAAAAATATCTTTTTCATTCATAGTATGATGGTGGAGGAACCGGGATTTCTTGCCGTTTCAACCGCCGCGCGATCCAAAACCGCCATCCGCCAAGCAACAACGCAAGCAAAGCGGCGAGATAATAGATCCAGAATGAACTGATATTTCCAAAGATAAGGTCGATATTCGACGAGAGAGAACCGGGCGGCAAAACATGGAAAATTGTTTTCTGGCTCGCAACCACCTCATTATTTTTATAGAACGTCACGACACCCCAGTAATCGCCGATGCCGAGATGGAAATCGGTCGGAAAGTCGATCGTATACTCGCTCGTCGTAAACGGCGCGGTCGTCGGAAAGCCGTCCGACTTCGTAATGTAATCAAGTCGGTTGGCATCATACTGGTCATAGAGATCGAACGTCGCGCTGTCGATGCCTTCCGGAACATTGCCGTCATTTTCGAAGCGATACGTCGCGCGCGGATTCCACCCTTCTTCAACGGAAGGAATTGTTATGTACGGGACAGAATATTGTTCGTAAATGTTATTGCCGACCGTAAGATTGACCGCGACATTCGCACCGAGCGCGATCGAAACCTGGCCGGACGGGCTCGGCGCGGTCGCAAAAACAATATTGCCGGAATAACTGCCGAGCGTTTGGTTTTTTGGAACCGTAACAGTTATGTTTACCGGAAACTGGCGCGTCCCGGCAGGAATGACAAACTGAATTCCTTTATCAATACTGATCCAGGACTTTATCGAAGCAGGAACATTTAATGTTGCGTTAATAGTAAGGTCGGTCGCGGGATTATCCTGGACGAGATAGATCGTCTGGGTATACGTCGCGCCCGGCACCAAATGGAAAGCATTTAAAAACGGCGGCGAAACACCGAACGCGGCGAAGGTAACGCCAGCGGGAAGAAGTATTGCGGCGAAGGCAGTGGCTATAAGCAACGCGAAAATACCCTTTCTCATAGTAAGCTCATAGTAGCATAGAAAGTCCGCAAGCAAAACTGCCGTTAGTTGGAGAATGCCGACGTGAACTGGTTCGTTCCGGTATAAGTACCGGTCGCCGTACCGTTCGGAACCTGGAGCGCCCAGAAAACGCTACCCTGCACATTCGTCGAGCTCGTCGGTGCAGTTAGGAGAAATCCACTCAAGCTGGTCGGCGTGCCGGTCAGAGAAAAATCACTGACTCCATAACTAAAGCTCGACGAGGTCGCGTAGTGCTGGGAGCTCGTCGTGATCGTATTCGCACCGGAAGCAAGTGTCGAAAACGCGGAAAGTTGAAGTGTCGTCGACGAGTTGCCGGCATTCGCGATCGTTGTCGATTGATTGCTGCTCGTACTTCCCGGCTGCAAGCTGCCATAATTAATAGATGATGTCGTCACATTAATCGCCGTCAGGGTCCCGAAGTCATTAGTTGTCGAAACGTTTGTAGAATCGCCTGTGCCCGTTGAATTTCCCGGAGCCGTAAAGAACACAGTTGCCATCCAGTTCTGGCTGGGGAATGACGATGATACATCGGTCGCCTGTGCAAAATACTGGACCGGGAATGTCGTCGTCGTGTTAATACTCGCAACGCTGCATGTACTTGAAGCAGTAAACGCCGTCGCAGTGTAACAATTCAAGCTCGCGACCGCAGCGCCGCTTAATGAATAACAGCTCGACGAAGTGACGCCCGACCGGTAGAGCAAAATAGTTGTCGTGCCACCCGTAATACTGCTGCAGCCATTGTTGTCACTAACCACTGCTTCGACATTAACGTTTGTTGTCGTGTTCGGCGTGAGCGTTATCGTCGAAGTATTTCCATTGATGTAGATCGACGTGATTTGCGGTGCCGAGCTGCCAACTGTCACCGTGCTTGTGACGGAGGAACCGGCAGAGGCGACATTCATAAACGGAAATGTTGGAGGGTGGCGCGACTCCGTAAAACAAAACAGGACTACAAAAAGAGCTGCTACGATAACGGCCATCCCGAAGGTGCGCCTTCTTTCCATATAGTTAAGCATAGCACACCGATCAACATGATGCGGTGTGGATAACTAACTATCAAAACGCCGTCTGCGCGCCCACGTGATAGAACTTGCCTCCCTGAGAATCGTCGGGGAACGCTTGGCTGTTATAGGAACTCACGACCCAAGAAGATGAAAACGATGAGGTCGCAATCTCAAACTCGTCATATGAACCTGCCCATGCGCTACCACCGCCTGATGGGTTTTGACCCAAGGAAAGCGTTGCGCCACTATCAACATTAGAAGAATCTGACTGGGTGGCATCTACCGTGCCATCGACATAAAACGTCATGGCTGATCCCGAACGCGTCCACACTATTTGATGCCAATTACCATCATTTAAGGTGGCCGTGCCAGCCACAGCATCGCACGTAAATCCGCTTCCTACTCCGCAATATGCTAATTTTCCACCATTCATAAAGAGCGACAAATCACGATTAGTACTGCCCTTGTCGAAAATCGCGCCGTAGCTCGGATTTGCCGTGGTGTTAATCCAAACGGAAACGGTGAAACTACCCTGATCGACCGCAATCGAACTGTTGGAACCGATAGTGATCTGCTGAAGGTTATTGAAATCGCCCCCATCTATTTTTGTCGTCGTGGCCGATGCTCCGCTAATTGTCCCGTTGTTCGCATTCGAAGTTGAATCACTGGCGTTCAACGCGCCGTTTACGGTAGGGAGATGCCAGACGAGTCTATAGTTCGAGTTCCATGTGCCTGACGGATGGCTTTGGTCGGTCGTAACCGAAATGTTATCGTAGCAGGCGTAGATTACCGTTCCCGTCTGCATGGCAGGAACGTTCACCCAGTCAACGAGGGCGCCAGTGGAAGAATTATATGATTCGGTTTCAAAGTTGAGGTAGTTCCCTGCCGTGCAGTTCGCGGTGGAGGTCGCAAAAACCAAGTCGGCAGCCTCTTGCCCTCCGTTCGGGGCAGTCACGAGGTTCCGTATCACGCCTCCATTCACGGACGATGCCCAGTCGGCGTAAGTCGACGAAACGAGCATGGGAAAATTCGTCAACGTGCCAGAAGCGATGCTCGCGGTTGAGGTTACCGTGATTGCACGGTAATAGGAGTAACCGCTACCACCGCCCGATAGTGCCGATGCCACGAATGTTATGCCTCCGGAATACGTTCCTCCGGCCGCTCCACCTGAAACGCCAAGACCCCAATACAGGTTGGCTTGTATCGGCGAGGTACTCGTCGGCGCGGCAAGTGAAAAATCGGCAACGGTCGTTGCTGAATCGCTCAAGAGCTGCTCCGTGCCACCAAAGGTGAATGTCGATGTCGCGTAATGTTGGGAGCTTGTTGCGAGGAGATTGCCTCCGCTTGCAAGCGCGGTGCCATAGACCTCCAATGCCGTTGAGGCATTTCCCGCGTTTTGGATTGTTACCATTTGATCGGTTGAACTCGTTGTCGAACCGGGCGCAATTGTCCCGTAATTGATTGTTGATGTGGTTATGTTAATCGCCGCAAGGACGCCCACATTCATTGAGCTCGAAGTGGCCATCGTCGCATTGCCCTGGGCGTTCGTGACCGTAATTGCACCAGTCCAGGAATCCGAAGGATAACTTGATAACGCGACGCCCGTAGAGTCGGCAAAGTACCATATGTCAGCGGAGCAAGTTACCGTACTCGAGCTATTCGAAAAGACACATGACGAACTCGCAATCTGGTAGCAATTAAGCTGGCTCGCCGTACATGAATTGCCAAGTGAAGTCCGGTAAATAGTTCCGGTTGCATAGCTGAGATTGCCCGGCCCAAACAGATCACTCGTTGATGCAGTGACATAGATAGTTTCTGTAGCATCTGGGCTAAGCACAATATTCTGGCTTCCATTCAGGAAAACATTATAAACCGATGGTGGACCCCCGAACCAGCACGAGCCATTATCTCCCGAGTTTATGCTATTCATGGCATCGATATTGATCGAGCCCGACGCACAACCTCCGTCTTGTATATCGGCATAAGACACCGATGCCGTGCCAATCGGATGAAACATCCACTGCGTGCCGGAACTTACAGAATGCAATTTGATCAAATTTCCAGGACTCCCGATGGCGGTGAACGCATCCGTAACGGTATAGAGCGGAGATCCCGATGGATTGAAATCAACTTCCTTTGCAACAGTACTCGTAACGGTAAGATCGTAAAACGTCGACGATCCGGAAACGATTGCGGTCGAATTCGTGTCGAGGGTCACGTTGCCGCTATTCGCGGTAAATGTTCCGGCGTTGTTCCAGTTGCCGCCGATCGAGATCGGATTTGTGCCGGAGCCACCGAACGTTGCGGCAGATGCAATCGAAACGTTGCCCGCGACCGTTATCGTCGGATCATTTGCATTTGCGTCCGCCGTGACTGCGTGCGTCCCGTCGCCGATCGTCAAATTGCCCTGCACACCAAATGCGCCGGGTGCAAGCGTATACGTCACCGTCCCGGGAGGGATAAACGCGAGATTGCCGTAATTTTCAGCCGCGACAGTTTGCGCGCTCGTCTGCTCGTAGTTCATCGTACTTGCCGGGTCGAATGTATAGGTGGCAAATCCAGTTGGGAACGTCGCCGTCGTCCCGGTCAGGTTAAATATAGTTCCACTTGCTACGGTGAACATCGCGCTGCCATTCCCGGCAATGTTCAAACTATTATTAGTGAAAACTGCAGCGGTCGTGCCGTCGCCGATTGTCAGGTTGTTTATTAAATTTGCCGTCGTGATCGCAGCGTTCAAAATCGTGTTTGAACTGTTATCAGGTTCGAGATTGCAGTAGCCGCCGACGCTCGGCATATAGATCGTCTGCGTCGAGGTAGCATCGTAGACAAATGTACCCCCCCCACCCACGCAAGTCGTGACAGTCGTGGTGGCAAACGTCCAACCCGAACCGCCCGCCGTGCTACTCGTTTCGAGTATCCCGCCAAAGTTTAAAATTCCTGCGCCTTGCGAAATATCCAAAACATGGACTGCAGCGGTCGCATCGCCCGTGCCGCCGCCCGTCGTCAGGTTGCCGTTAAGAGTCAGTGTGCCGGTCGTGAGAAGTATTTCGTTAATCTTAGTAACGGTAACCGCTGTGTTTGCGAGCGTAGTAGTTCCATTGACCGTTGCCGTGCCAGCACCAATATTCCAGATATTAGTTCTACTAGCGGTTGTCGGCTGGGTCATCGTGACCGAACCATTAACCGTTAAAGTAGTACCTGAGTTTTGGTTGAGTATTGCGGCCGTTGCCCCACCGCTGAAGTTTAGACCACCAGTGCCGACTGTAATGTTTGTAGCGAGCGTCGTCGATGCGGCAGCCGCAAGTGTCAGTCCGTAGAACGGCGTTAGAAATGTTCCACCGATGGTAGTTGACACTCCAGCCATGGTTACCGGAAAATTGCCGGTGAGAGCCGTCGCGCTATCGTTGTTGATCCAATTACCCGTAACGCTTAAAGTACCGCCGAGTGAAAGCACTCCTCCGCTGAGCGTCGTGGTTGCGGCAGCGCTTATATTACCCGCTGTCGAGACCGTACCGCTAACTATCGTCAAATTGGAAAATGTGATTGCCGTGGTGGGCGTCACAGTCGCGTTGCCGATAAACTGCGTGATGCTCCCGGCCGTATACGTCAAAACAGAATTCATTACCGTAACACTATTTCCATATTCGATCGTCGCGCCGGAAGTTGACGAGAACGATGGCGTACAAGCCGCGCTGCCAAACGTAAACGTCCCATTAAAAATCATCGTTCCCACGCCTCCATCCTTAATCGTCCCGCAATTGAGAGTTTGATTGCCATCGATCGTCAAAGAACCCGTCGTGACGGAAACAACTTGGTCGGCGGCGGCAGTAATGCTCGTAGTAAAAGCGACATTGCCATCGACCGTCAGCGCGCCGGTCGTGACCGCCGTTTGCACAATATAACTCGCCGTACTGGTGGTTCCTGCAAAACTAATATTCCCCGTAACGGTCGCCGTGCCGGCATTAATATTCCAACTCGTCGTTTTTGCCGCCGATGGCTGGTTGAGCGTAACATTTCCATTAACCGTCAGGTTGACATTAGTTCCATGCGTGAGCGAACTCGCGAGCGAAGATGTTGCAAATGTAAGTGATGTTGCTGTCGACGATGTGTTAAGGGTCGCGAGCGCACCGGACCCGATGACGAGATTAGGAAACGGCGTTCCGAACGATCCGGCGATGGTCTGGGTGCCAGTCGCAAGCGTAATCGTATTCGATCCGCCGCTCAAAGCGCTCGCACCACTGTTGTTCGTCCAAGTACTTGTCGCAAGCGTGATGTTCCCGGCCAGTGTAACCGTACCACCGCTTATCGTAACGCTTGCGAACGTAATCGCTGCCGTTGGGGTAACCGTCGAATTCGCGGTAAACGTTGTAACGCAACCGGTGGTAAACGTCGGTGATATCTGTGCGGTAAAGTTGCCACCTAAACTTACTTTGCCCGTCGCACCGCAAGTAAATGTCGCTGTATTGCCGGATGAAATTTGAAGTCCACCGCTTAACGTCAGAGCTCCAGAGCTCGTTGTCTGCAATGTACCGGCCGCCTGTGTTTCCGCACCCGTGACCGTTATACCGCCCGTGCCGGTCGTCTGGACAACTGCATTCGCCGCCGCCGCTTGCGCGCCATACGTTATCGATCCGCCGACCGTGAGCGATCCGGTCGTCACGGTCACGTTCGCAATATGGCTCGCAGTTGCAGACGTTCCAGGCAAACTTAAACCGCCGCTCGTTATTACAAGTGATCCAGTGCCAACCGTTAAAATAGACGACGTCGCAGCTGTCGGCTGGTTAACCGTAACCGCCGATGCGCTCGTCGTCGAAACCGTAAGTTTATCCGTACCGCTAAACGTGAGCACGGTTGTCGACGCACCACCCGCGAGCGTCAAGCTGTCGATCGAAAAGACGCTACTGGTAACGTTATAGGTCATGATGGCGCCCGCCGCGATCGTAACGTCATCGCCCGTTCCCGGAATGCCGGCGCCACTGCAACCCGCGTTCCAAGAGGTCGACGATGCCCAGTTGAGCGTTCCCGTTTTCGAAGTACATGCTCCAGCATCGGACGCGATCTGCCACTCGCGCGCTTCCTGAAAACTGACATCGCCACTCTGGTCCGTCAAAACCGCCGGCCCGATGAGATAAAATTCCGGACTGACCGGAGGCGCAAGAAAACTATAAGCAAGCGTTGTCGTTTGTCCGGCCTGCAAACTGACATCCCATGAAATAACTTCATTGCCATTCTGCGTCTGCACATTGTTATACGAAACACCTTGGTCCGATGGCGATATTTGAAAACTCGCCGGTACGGTTTCCGCCACGACCCCTTGCCAATTCGCCACCGGCGTTATCGAAATACTGACAGGATACGGGTCGACCGGAAAAATACGGGTCGGCCCCGTGCGACTGATATCGAACGGCACCGCCGTTTCGACTTCGAATGAATCCTCGATAGTATTCGTACCTTCGTCAGTCACTGCGGTAAACGACATTTGATATGTACCAATCTCTTGTGGAATCGTGTAGCTCGCCGAATAATCTGGAACGTCGACGTCGGTATTGCCTGCGCAAAGTCCGCTATTTTGTATTCCGCCGTTTGCCGAGCTTAAAGTCTCCGCATCACCCGACGGACTCGTGATCACGAGCGTGAGATCCGCATCGCAAATCGTATTACCATCATTATCCAAAACACCCATTGCGAGATTTGCATCGTCGCCGGGCTCGTAAATCGACTTATTGGTATTAATCGCGAGCACGCCCCAAGTAAAATCCTGCTCTGAAATGATAATCGCTTCGTCGGTTTTTACCGCAACACGAAGCGTGTACTTGCCTGGTTGGAATTGCCGCGAGTCCTTGTCGACGATGACCTGCCCTTGATTAATCTGCGTTGTCAGCCCACTCGGACTGCCATCCGCATTCAGCACGGTCGCATCGACAATGTCAGGAGTATCCGGCGGCGGCCCATCGGCGCGAGCCGTCGGGATGTCGAGGAAGGAAGAAAGCGTTGAATCGGTCGAAGAGGTATCGGTTGAGCTCGCCGCAGTGGTCGACGCCGCTTCTGTCTCTAAAATGTTATTCGGATCATTCACGATCTCCGCCTGGTTGTTTTGAATGAGTTGATCAATATCACTCGCCGAAAGGTTGGGATCGGTGATGTTGAAAACAGGATTTTCATCAGGACCGAACGCCGACGAGCCGGATACGACCGTAACGCCGGCCGAATTTTCCAAAAGTATCGTTGGTGCATCGGCGATCCCGTTCGTCGCCGGCAACGCCGACGGCACTTCGTAATGCGCCTCGACGAACATGCCGTCAAGATAGACCGGCGGAACCGGATCCTGCGTCGTTGCAATATTTTCGATCCGCACTTGCAAATTCGCCAAGTCCTGCCAATTTGAAATCGGCAGCGTAACCGTAAAGTTCGGCCAGTTCGCGGCATTCACCTCCGCGATATCGATCCAATTCTGCCCATCGGTGCTGTAGCTCACTTGTAAAAAGTTGTCGTCGGGCGTTGGCGGAGGCGGGGGGGTGCTATGGGAGGCGTCGACGAAACGGTTGTCGTCGCCATAGCATCAGATGCATTGTCATCAGCGAATGCGATCGGCATCATCAAACGCAAGAAGCTGGTTTGAGTGGTCGTGTCATCCGAAGAATTGTCAGGCGTCGGCGCAATCACGGGCGGCGCAACCGTCGTTGTCGCATCGCTCGTCGTCGCCACAACCTCGCTATCATCACTGCTCGTCGCAACCGTCGCGGTACTCGTGGGGACAGTACTCGTGGCCGCAATGCTCGCCGTATTCACGACAATCGGTGCCGCTTCACCGGTTGTCGTCGCAACATCACCAATTTGCCAAACGAGTGTCAAACCAACGTTCGTAATATTACTCGAAGTCGGAACGCCAGGCGGCAAAAAACCGCCACAGAAAATCTGCGTCGCGGAAGCATTATCCATCGCAGAGTTTGCCGAAGTAAATGGCGTTCCCACCGTAAGTGTTTCCGGTTGGCCCTGCGCACTCGCAGGGTTTTGCCAATCGCCGAGACAGGTCGTCGGATAAAAATCCTGCGTTTCGGCGCGGGTCATGATACTCCGCAAGCCAACAAAAGCGATAACGGCAATCGCGGCGCATCCCATCCACCAAACCCACGGATGCCGCAACCGAAAAGCCGGCTTAAGATTCAGGACATTCTTACCATAGAGGATCTCCTCGATCTCTTTCATCCTCTCTATTATACCGAGAATTTCGGAGATTCTCCCTGTGTATGAGCTATCCTGCTATTTGCTTCTCAACTTCCTTCCAATTCACGACGTTCCACCAATCTTCTATATACCCTTTGCGATCCGACGTATGTTTAATATAGTACGCGTGCTCCCAGACATCGAGCCCGAGCACCGGTTTCTGCTGATTCATCAACGGGCTGTCCTGATTCGGTGTCGTCGCGATGCTTAACTTGCCGCTTTTGTCTTGTACCAACCATGCCCATCCGGAACCGAACACACCGGCGGCCGCTTTCGCAAACTCGGTTTGGAATTTCGGGAAGCCGCCGAACGTTTCGACAATCGCCGCCGAAAGTTTTCCTTTTTCATCCGGAACTGGCGCGGCGCCTGCGCCGCCCTTCGCACCGCCAGCCGCCGGTCCCATGATCGTCCAGAAGAAAGAATGGTTGCTGTGTCCCCCGCCATGGTTGCGAACAGCCGTGCGGATCGACTCCGGCACCGCGTCGAGATTCGCGAGCAATTCCTCGAGTGGCTTGTCGGCGATCTCCGCCGGCGCCGTCGCGAGCGCCTCGTTCAGCTTTGTCACGTATGTCTGGTGGTGCTTCGTGTAATGGATCTCCATCGTTTTCGCATCGATGTACGGCTCGAGCGCGTCATAGGCATATGGGAGCGGTGGAAGTTCGTATTTCATTAAATAATGATTAAATTTTTATTAAAAACTTTTTGACCTTTTTTATTAACACGTTCACACTTATATTATACAACTTCATGAAAACAAAATCTCATTTGAAAGAACAAGCAATTAAGCTGCGACAGCAGGGACTCACTTATCGGGAGATAATGGAGCAGGTTCCGGTTGCAAAAGCCACAATCTCAAGATGGCTTCATTCGGTCGACTTGGCCAAATGTCAAAAGCAACTGCTGACTGAAAAGAGGCTAGCTTCAATGAAACGTGGCGCAGAAGCGACACGACGCAAACGTATAGCTATTCAAACATCGATCATGAGCGAGGCCAAATTAGATATCGGAGCACTTACAAAACGAGAATTCTGGCTGATGGGCACGATGCTTTATTGGGCAGAAGGCTCAAAGGAAAAAGAGTACGATCCCGGTTGTGGAATCCAATTTACCAATACCGACCCGACGATGATCCTTTTCTTTATTCATTGGTTAAAAGAAATCTTTGGCAAAGGTTTCGATGATCTCACTATCGATCTCTATATTCATGAAATACAACGGGAACGGACCGTTGAGATCTCCCAATTCTGGAATAACATTATCGACCCATCACAAAATCATATTCAGCATATCTACTATAAGCAGGGCAACCCAAGGACGCTTCGCAAGAATGTCGGGACAAGTTATCATGGAACTATACGGATAAATGTGAAAGCGAGTTCGTCACTCAACAGAAAGATTGCAGGGTGGACGCAGGGCGTGGTAGAATCGATTCGTTAATTGGGGGGTCGTCTAACGGCAGGACAGTTCCCTTTGAAGGAATTTATCGGGGTTCGAATCCCTGCCCCCCAGCCGACTCATGGTTAGTGCGTGCGAACCGGGACCCTTTATGGAATTTTTATACCTTCGCGGTAGTTGCCTACCCTCTCCGCGCCGCCTCAATCGCCGCGACGTCGATCTTTTTCATTTTCATCATCGCTTCAAATGCACGTTTTGCCTCGTCGCCACCGGCGGCCATGGCGTCGGTCAGCGCGCGCGGCGTGATCTGCCAGGAAATTCCCCAGCGATCCTTGCACCATCCACATTGGCTTTCAGCGCCGCCATTCCCGACGATCGCGTTCCAATAGCGATCCGTTTCTTCCTGATCTTCCGTCGCGATCACGAATGAAAATGCTTCGCTCTGCTTGAACGTTGGGCCGCCGTTGAGGCCAAGGCAAGGGATTCCACAAACGGTAAATTCCACCGTTAGTACGTCGCCCTCCTTGCCATCCGGAAAATCACTGGGCGCACGATGGACGCCGGTCACTTTGCTATCAGGAAACGTAGCCGCATAAAACTTCGCGGCCGCTTCCGCATCTTTTTCGAACCAGAGACAAATAGTGTTTTTTGATTGCATGTTTTTGTTGTAGTTATTTTACCACATATCCGCTATCCCCACCCCACTACCTTGACACAAAAAGGTACCTTGCTATAATGACTGTATGGAGACCAAAGACAAGTTTGATCCGATCCGCAAAGGCCTGCTGGAGTTTGTTGTATTAAGCGTCGTATCGGCCCGGAAAGTGTACGCAGCAGACATCCTCGAGATTCTGATGCAAACGGAGTTTGCCACGCAGGAGGGCACGCTCTATCCCCTGCTTTCCCGGCTCCGGCGCGAAGAGCTTCTGGAATATGAATGGAAGGAATCGGACGCGGGTCCACCGCGAAAATATTATCAGCTGACGAGCAAGGGAGAAGAACAACTGGAAATATTAAATAAGTATTGGGAACAGCTCAACAAGACGATCAAGAAATTAGCAAAGGCGACATCGATTTAATCGACGACATCAAAATCATGAACAAAGTAACCACAATCAATTTAAACGGCAAAGCATATCAGGTCGAAGAGGCCGGGTATGAACTCTTGCGAAAATATCTCGATCAAGCCGCCGCAAAGCTCGAGGGCAATCCGGACAAAGACGAGGTCATGGGCGACTTCGAACAAGCCATCGCCGAAAAGTGTGGACAATATTTAACCGGCGGCAAAGACGTCATCACGACGAGCGAAATCGAAGCGATCATCGCAAAGATGGGGCCGGTGGAAACTGAAGGTAGAGCCGCAGAAAAACAAACGAATGAACGCCCTGGCGGCGCGGACGCATCCGCCGCCGGCCATCGCCCTCGCCGCCTCTATCGCATCGTCCAAGGCGAATGGATCGCCGGCGTCTGCAACGGACTCGGCGCATACTTTAACCTCGACACGACACTCATCCGCATCCTCTTCGTCATCCTCGGCCTGCTGACGCACGGCTTCATGATCCTCATCTACATCATCCTTTGGATCGTGATGCCAGTTGCACGCACAGAAGAAGAACGCGAACGCGCACACGGACAAATGCCGTTCAGCGCGAATGAATTCATAGAGCAGGCAAAACAGCGCTACGCGGAGTTCCAGAAAAATCATCCGCACGCATCATCAATGCCCGCAACGCCGGCAGATCCAACCGACAAAGAAGAATGGCGCAAGTGGAAAGATGAAATGAAAAATTGGAAGAACGAGATGAGGGCAAATCAGTGGACCGAAAAGCGAGCCGACCGGCATGCTGAAAAAGCACGCCGCCGCGCCGAACGGATCAAAGCCCGCCACCACGAAGTATCCGGCGCCGGATTCTTCCGCTTCGTCCTCGGCCTCGTCATCGCTGCGCTCGTTGTCGTCTGGGCACTAGCGCTGTGGTCCATTCTTACACACGCCGCATTGTTCGGATATTCGATCGCTGCGCTGACAAACATCGCTCATCCAACAATCCTCGCCATCGTCTTTATCACCGCGCTCCTCTATGTACTCGCCTTGCCGTTAAAACTCCTGATGAAAAACGCGCGGCCACAACACTGGAGCAATTACAGCTTCTTCAATGACCTCGTGCAATCCATTTTCTTTCTCTTTGCGCTGTATCTTGTGGTTTACACCGGAGGCATACTCTTCCCGATCGTGCGCGAAGCATGGGGTATGGTGCTGACGACGGTGAGATCTGCCTTCTAAACCGTGCGATGCGCAAAATAGAGATTCGGGAACCGTGCTATACTTGAACCATGCAAAAAACAGCTACTCGAATATTCATCTGGGCATCAATCGCTTTTGGCATTATCGGCATATTAATAGTCCTCCTATTGCCTGATGGGCTCGCAAGCAAATCAACCCTGGGTTTTGTATTAACAAGACTTCTGTTTGCGTCGGTCTTTATTATATTGCCTTCATTCGCGTTAAGCGTTGCCGGCAAATACCTGAACAAGTAGTTTACTTCGGCTGCCAGTCCGTCGGCTGCAGCAAGCCGAACATGTTGCCTTCCGTATCGGTCGCGCGTGAGAACCAGCCCAAGCCCTGCATCATCCACTTCTCTTTTCCCTCCCACGCCTGGATCGTCCCGCCGTTTGCCTTGATCGCCGCGATGACCTTGTCCATGTCGTCGACCGTAATCGTGCAGTCGAAGCTGTTTAGTTTGCGCGCCGGATTATCGGCGCGTTTGTACATACCGCCATCAATCCCCGGCCCATCGCCAGTTTTCAATATCCAATAATCCATCCCAACACCCGGCATGGTGTTTTTCTCAATCTTCCACCCGAGCGTCGCCTCATAAAACTTTTTCGCCCGCTCCGCATCATCCGCCTGCACTTCGAAATGTATTGGCCTGTTGCCCATAGTTTTTAATAATTAGTTAATGTTTGGTTGCGACCCAACTATTATACCATCGAACTTGATTTTTTATCACAAATCATATATAAAGAGCCTAGAAAGGCAGGCTATGCTCGATTTAACATTTGGAACACTCTTGTCGCGGCATCGGGAAATTTGCCTGAAAAGATCGGCTGCACGGAATGCGCGATCAGACAGATCGAGATGTCAAAGCCTATTTGCTAAATCAGGTCGCGGCGCTGACCAGTAAGACTGGGGCCGCCGCTTTTTTTGTTATAATGAAAATCTATGGACATCTCAGAAACCCTCCAAAACCAAATCATCGCTCTCGTAAAAACCATCCCGCGCGGACGCGTGATGAGCTACGGGCAAATCGCGACGAAACTCGGTTTGCAGGATGCGCGGCAGATCGGCTGGGCGATGCACAACGGCGGTGGCGAGGAGGGCGTGCCGTGGTGGCGCGTGCTAAACAACGAAGGCAAGATCACAATTAAAGAGGAAGCGGCACGACAGCGCCAAAAAGATTTGCTCGGCGCGGAAGGCGTCGCAGTTAATGAAAATTTCATGATCGATATCGACAAATATCGATTCGGCACGGTGCCGGGACAGAAAAAGTTATTTTAATGAAATCTGAAATAGACATTATCATTATCGGCGCGGGTGCATCTGGCCTCATGGCAACCCGTGAACTCGCGCGCGCAGGCAAAAAAGTAACGATCCTCGAAGCGCGCGATCGCCTCGGCGGCAGAATCATGCCGCTCTCGACGGAGACGTTTGGCTACCCCGCACAAGGCGGCGCAGAATTCGTTCATGGCGCCGCCCCGATAACGAAAGCATTAGCAACCGAAGCCAGCTTGACCTACTCACAGGTAACGAATGGTGAAATATGGAAGGTGGAAAATGGCAAAATCGTACCGGGAGGGTATGATGCGATATCGGATGACCAAAGCGCATCTGATCGCGAAGTTCTGAATGAAAAATTAAAAAATCTTAAAGAGGACATGCCCATCGCAACCTTCCTCGAAAAATATTTTCCCGGCGAACAATACGATGCACTGCGCGAGCGTATCATCAAAACCGCCGAAGGGTATGATGCGGCAGATTCGCGGCGGATCAGTACATTTGCACTCCGTGAAGAATGGCTTGGCGGCAGCGATTGGCAACAAGGAAAAATAAAGGAGGGTTATGGTGCGCTCGTTGATTTTTTGGGCGCTGACTGCACGAAGCGCGGCGTTAAGATACTGCTTGGGCAAAAAGTAGAAGAAGTTGAGATGGCCGATGGTGGCGTAAAAATCTCATGCGCGAGCGGCGAATCGTACAAAGCATCGAAAGTGCTCATCACACTCCCCCTCCCGCTCATCAGCAGCTTGCACTTCACGCCCGCACTTCCGGAAAAAATTGCGGCCGCTTCGAAAATTGGTTTCGGCAGTGTGATAAAAGTAGTGCTGCGTTTTAACGAAACGTGGTGGCTGCATGGCGGTGAAAATGATTTGAGCAAGTTAACTTTTCTCTTCTCAAACGAAGCAGTGCCGCTCTGGTGGACGCAATATCCCGAATCGTTTCCCGTGCTGACCGGCTGGATCGCCGGTCCGGCGGCCGATAAACTGGCGGATAAAACAAAAGAAGAAATTCTCGATATCGCATTCGGATCGCTCGCGAATGTTTTTAAATTACAAAAGCAAGCCATCGCGGCGGAATGCATCGCTTCGACAGTTGCGAATTGGGCGACAGATCCGCTTGCGCGAGGTGCGTATAGCTATGCAAGCGTCGGCGCTGAAGAAGCTCGCGTAAAATTATTGGAATCGATCGAAGATGTGATATTTTTCGCCGGCGAGGCGCTCTACTCCGGGAAGGATACGGCGACCGTCGAAGGTGCGCTCGCGAGTGGAAAAGAAGTTGCGGAGAAAATTATCGCTCCCGCCCGATCAACTTCTTAAATTCTTCAACCATCGGCACCTGCTCCGGATCGACGCCATACAACTTCGCCGTATGATACGCCGTCCAGTCGGCGAGAATCAGCGCGTTAAAAATTTTATGTATCTCGGTTTTGCCCTGCAGGAAAATAACCTCGACTTTAAAACCGCGATCCTTAAATAATTTTTCCATAACACTCATCCGTTTAATGATCCGCGGATTGTCCGCACCATCCTTCAAGAACACAAAATGAAAATGTTTCGAGAGTGTAATCGTTTTCGTCTTCGTATCGAAACCGGTCATTTCATTATGATTTAATTCTGGCACAACGTTCTGAAACGCCGGGATTTTGCCCGTTTCATTAAATTTAATTTTCCAGTTATACGCGATGGCCGCATTCCGCGCCGACGCATAGACAATCGGCACCGTGTCATGCAACCGCTTCGCGAGATCCTTCCCGCGCAATTCCTCGCGCGACGGATGCAGCTGGATCGCAAGTGCACGCGCTTCGGCCATCCACGACTTCTCGCCCATCAGCGCCAGCATCGCCATCAAGCTTAAGCCGGTCGCCATGCGTGGCTGCTGATGAAAGTCCGGCATCTGCACGTACGGCACTTTATTTTTCTCCGCAAGCGAAATCAGCTTGCCATGGACCGCGACAACCGCAATGTTCAGTTTTTTCGCACGTGCCGCCGTGAACGCATCAACCGTCTCCTCCGTTCCGCCCGAGTACGACGACAAAATAATTAATCTTTCTTTAAGCTCCGCCTCCGCAATCGGCGGCAATCCATAATTCGACCAAACAAGAATGTCGAGTTCCGGGTGCCACGCCTTCATCAAATCAGCCGCGAGGTGCGATCCACCCATCCCGCAGACGATGAATTTCTTCGGCTTTTTGGCGCTGGCAGCGCCAGCGCCAGGCAATTTCGCCGCATTCTCTATAATTGGCTCATATTCGAACTGCTTGGCGTAGTTTTTAATGTCGTCGAGGATCATATCTTTATTATACGCTTTTTGCTTTCGATCGAGTGTCCCCCGAATTGATTTCGGAGTGCCGATAAAATTTTCCCCATGTAGACATCGCCGGGCGACCGCTTCGCTTTTTTTGACAACGCGCCAGACGCGACCCGAAACTTAAACGAATCCTCGATCGCCGGCAATTTCATTTTCCACTTTTTCCCGGTGCTGCACGGTCCATTCGCCTTCTCCGGTATATGCGACAGACGACGAAACATTTTTCAAATCCTGCCCAAAATTTTTATACGCGTTTTCCATCCATCCCACCAACCGCGACTCGATGACACTACCATGGTTATAAAGATGCGCGACGCGCGCGAGGTCGAGCTTGAACGGCGCGCGTTTCATCAGCGCAAAACCTTCCGCGATCGATTGCATCATGCCGTACTCGATGCCGTTATGTACCATTTTCACGAAATGCCCCGCGCCAGCCAAACCGAAATATCCGTAGCCGCCAGAAACACAGGTCACCGCAAAAAGTTCTTCGAGCGCTGCGAACGAAACCCGGTCGCCGCCGATCATCATACATGCACCGTTGCGCGCGCCGGCCGGTCCGCCCGAAACGCCAACGTCCAAAAACTTTATACCGCGGCGAGCGAGCAATTTTGCGCGGCGCGATGAATCTTCGAAGAATGAGTTGCCGCCATCGATAACGATATCGCCGCGGCGTAACTGAGCAGCCAAGCCGCCGTTGCCGCGCGCGCCCGACTTCCCAAACAAAAATTCATCAACCGGTTTGCCGGCGGTTATCATCAACCACACAACGCGCGGCGCGCGTGATGTGCCCGTTGAAGGCGATAACGAAATTTTTTCCAATAACTCCTCCGTCGTTCGAGCCCCATCGAATCCTTCTGCTTCGAGTGTCGCGACCGACTCCAATGATCGATTTGCAACGACAACGTGCCAGCCATGGTCATGCATGTTCCGCGCGAGCCCGGCGCCCATTTTCCCCAGGCCATACAATCCGATCACTCTATTAATAGAGGGCGCACCGCCCAACCGTCGAGCCGCCGCCTGCCGCCGTTGTTGATCCATTAAAACCGCTGCTTCCGCCGCGATAGCAGCAGAGTCCGGGGCATACCGACGCAACGGTACGAGGTTTTTGCCCCACGCCTCTATAAAAGGATCCGTAAAGCGCCACATCGCCCGTATTTCCTCACTCGAAATGAATAACGTCTGGTCGCCGGCGATGCAGTCCAAAATTAATTTTTCATATTCTGCGACATATTGAACGCTGCCGCTGGGAGCACCCTCCCGAAAATCAAACGACAATGACCGCTCTTCGACGGCGAGCGAATGCCCCGGTTTTTTCGAAATAAAAGTTATCGTGATACCCTCTTTCGGTTCAAGATGGATAATGATGCGGTTTGTTCCACCTTTAAAGACAACCTCAATTTCTTTCAACGGCTTCCCCAATCGCTTACCGGATTCCATCGCGATCGGCACACCTTCCCATCGCTCACCCGACAAAAATCCTTTCACGCGAAAATAGGTTTCAACATCCGACCGCGATGCAACACCTTTAATTTTTCTATAACCTTCATATTGTGCACGAAAAGAATTCGCGGCAGCATCGCGAACAGATGGAATGACCAATTGCTCCAATAATTTTGCGCGCGCTTCGCGGATCGCCCGCGAATTACCGGCGGCACTGCCGCCATCCGTAACCGTATATCCGTTCGGCCGCTCCATCGTGACGAGCGCGAGCATTTGCAACAAATGATTTTGTCCAACATCGCGAAGCGCGCCAACGTTCTCATAAAAACTTCCGCGATCTTCCGCGCCGATGCTCTCATGCAATTTTATATTAATCGCCTCGATGGTCTCGGCACCCCACTCGCGTTCAAACAAATTATTCCCAAACCGGAATGCAAGAATGTTCTGCAACATCTCTTTCGCCAAATAATGGTCGATACGATAGATCTGCTCCTCGCGGAACAGCCGCGCGAGATGCTCGTCGAGCTCTTTCGCCGTCTTCTCATCGCTCCCGAATGGTTTTTCAACAACGACGCGCGTCCATCCTTCTTCCGGCGAACACGGAGCAGTCAGCCCGCTCGCATGCAGGTTTTCAAAAATGCCATCATAAAATTCTGGCGGCACCGACAAGTAAAATAATTTGTTCGAACACATACCCCAGCGATCATCGATTGCGCGCAACTTATCATTCAACACTTCATAATCGCCCGGCGTATCGAACCGAACCTTGCCATACGTAACGAGCTTCAGAAATTTTCCAATCGACGCCTCGCTCGCATGCGGCGCTTTGACATGCAGGATCGCCCGGATATGTTCGCGCAGTTCCGCGTCGCCCCAATCCCGGCGCGAAACACCGACGAACTCGAATTTCGGGGGCAGCATTTTTTTCTCAAATAAATTGAAAAGCGCCGGGGCGATTTTCTTGGCCGTCAGGTCGCCGGTAACCCCCAAAACGACGAAAATGGTCGGGATTTTGGAATTTTTGTCAGACATAGGTACTAGTAGTATACGTGAACTTGCTGTGGATAACCAGTTTAGTGGTAAAATGTTCTTACGTCGAGTTAACAAACTTTTAATCAATCCAAAAACGAGTATGGAGCTCACCATCACCAAGCGCGACGGCACGCGCGAACCATTCAATGCCGACATGATCAACCGGTCGATCGAACGCGCGTGCATCGGGATGGAAGATCCGATCGGCATGGTGACGCAGATCGCAACCGAAACGCGCCTAACGCTCTATGATGGCATCACGACGGAGGAAATGGATCAGGCGACGATCAATGCGGCGGTCCAAAATATAAAAGAAGACATCGAATACGATAAAGTCGCGATGCGATTGCTTACTAAAAACGGTTTATCGCCGCGTCCTCGAAGATTACGAGAACAATCCGGCGCTCCTCGCGCGCAAACATCGCGAATTTTTCCCGGAATGGATAAAAAGCGGCGTCGAGGCGAACATTCTCGATCCGCGGATGCTCGAAAAATTTAATCTGAAGGAACTCGCGGCCGCTCTCGACCTCGGCCGCGATGAATTTTCATCTACGCCGGACTTTCATCGTTCCTCGATCGCTATTCGTTGAAAGATAAAAAAGATGGCAAACCGAACGAGACGCCGCAATATTTTTTCATGCGCGTTGCGATGGGACTTTCGTTCAATGAAAAAAATCCGACGCTCTGGGCAAAAAAGTTTTACAGCAAGATGTCGAAGCTTGAATATCTCGCCGCCGGTTCGACGAACCTCGGCGCCGGCACGACGCGCCCAACACTTTCGAATTGCTACCTCATGCAGATGGAAGATGACATGGAACATATCGCGAAATCCGTCCATGACGTCATCATGCTTTCAAAATATTCCGGCGGCATCGGACTGTCCGTAACGAAACTTCGCGCGACCGGTTCCCCGCTCGGATCGAACAACGGCGCATCGACGGGCCCAACGCCATTCGCAAAAATCATTGATACCGCGATCCGCGCCGTCCAGCGCGGCGGCAAGAAAAAAGGCGCGCTCTGTTTCTATATGGAGAACTGGCACATCGATTTTCCCGGAATTCCTCGACTGGAAGAACAATGCCGGCGACGACTACATGCGCATGCGCACGGCCGACACGGCGGCGTTTATCTCCGATGAGTTCATGCGGCGCGTCGAAAACCATGAAATGTGGTACATGTTCGACCCGAAAGAAACGCCGGACCTCGTCGAGCTCTACGGCGCCGCGTTCAGCAAGCGCTATGCGGAATATATAGAGATGGCCGAAGCCGGCAAACTGCGCGTTTTCAAGAAAGTGCCAGCCGAAGAGCAATATCGCCAGATTTTGGTCCAGCTGCAGGGCACATCGCATCCCTGGCTCACATGGAAAGACGCGATCAATCTGCGCGCACTGAACAACAATACCGGCACGATCCATATGTCGAACCTTTGCACCGAAATCTGCCTCCCGCAGGATAAAGACAACATCGCCGTCTGCAACCTCGCCTCTCTGAACCTCGCCGTCCACGTCAACCACAAACAAATCGACTGGGAAAAACTCGAAGAGAGCATCCGCTATGCCGTCCGCCAGCTCGACAACCTGATCGACATCAATAAGATGGGCATCGAAGAAGCGACGCGCTCCGACCAGGAGAACCGCGCGATCGGCATGGGCGTCATGGGATTCTGCGACATGCTCGAACAGCTCGGCATGGGATACGACACGGAACATGCGTGGGATTTCGCCGACAAAGTGTTCGAATTCGTAAGCTACGTTGCGATCGATGAAAGCGCCAACCTCGCCGCCGAGCGCGGTTCATACAAAAACTTCCAGGGCTCGGGATGGTCGAAAGGCATGGTGCCGATGGATACGATCGAAGTCCTCGAAGCCGATCGCGGCGTGCCGCTCACGGTTTCGAAAGGTTCAGCGCTATCGCGGATTGAATTGGGATGCACTGCGCGCGAAAGTCGAAGAAGGGCATGCGCAACGCAACGTTGATGGCCGTCGCACCGAACGCGAACATCGGCCTCGTTGCCGGCACAACGCCGGGCATCGATCCCCGCTTCGCGCAGGTCTTCTCGCGGAATAAAATTTCCGGAAAATATCTCGACCTTAACCACAACCTGGTGAATGATTTGAAAAATATGGGCTTCTGGGAGAAAGTTCGCGAAGATATCATCGCCGAACAGGGCGACCTAACAAATATTTCAGCAATCCCCCAGCACATCAAAGATATTTATAAGACCTCATTCAGCACGTCGCCCGGCGCGTTCATCGAAGTCGCCGCGCGCGCGCAGAAATGGATCGACCAAGCGCTCTCGCGCAACATGTATCTCGAAACGCGCGATATCGGCGAAACGATGGAAATTTATTCGACCGCGTGGCGGAAAGGCGTGAAGACGACGTACTACCTCCACATGAAGCCGCGGCATACCGCCGAACAGTCGACCGTCAACGTCAACAAAGGCCAGGCGATGGGCAAGAAAGGATTTGCGTCGGTGATGTCGTCAGTTGTTGAAACCGTTGTCGTCGAGGAACAGGTTACGGTTGCGACGATGATCTCGGAATCGAAAACTGCGGACGCGCCGGCTGAGGCGCCCGCAGAGGTTAGTGCAACCGCGGCTACATCGGTACAAGCGACTCCGGCGCAAATTGCCCAAGCGGCCCAACAGAAGCCCGCAGGCGGCAAGCCGGTCGGCTTCTCGCAGGTCACCGGGATGAACCCGGCGATCGCGACAGGCAGCGTGACTACGGCGACAACCCCTGTAACCGCTAATCAGCCGAAAATGGAACAACCAAAAATAGAACTCGCCTCAGCATCATTCGTACAGCCGATACAGCCAAGCCAGCCGACCCAAACCCAAGCCGCTCAGTCAGCCAAAAAACGCCCAGCCATCATGCCTCCGAGCGATCCATCAGAAGATACTATTTGTGACGGCTGTGCATAATAATCACCGCTAGAACAGAAAATCGCCGCAATTGCGGCGATTTTCCTACTTATAGCAAATACCCCATTAAATCTTTCTAAACTTTTTTATCCCCCTGAATAATACAAATGGCTGCCGAAGCAGCCATTTGTATGACACGCAGAGAACTCCCGCATTTCATGCAGAAGCACCACCTTAACTAGATGGTACAGCAGCCAAAAATCCATGTCAAATCAATAACCACCATCGTCAAAGCATTAAATAAATCCTTACAGAAGTTTCATTTCAATCTCCTGGATACAGGAATAAGCAAATTTTCATCCCCTGTCAATTGCTGTGCAAAACTTTTTTGAGTTATAATGTGTTTACGTCGCAACCAAAATAACCGCGGCCGCGAGAGCGGCGCTACAAAATCCATGCTTATCGGCAAAGCGTCACCGGAGGACATTAATCTCCATCCAATTAAATATCAGTGGGCTTATGACCTCTATCAGCAGGCGGTTCGCAATACGTGGTTCCCGCATGAGATCGCGCTGAAAGAAGATCTCGACGATTGGGAGAAAATGACCGAGGACGAGCGGCATGCCGTGAAATTTTTGATGGCATTCTTCAATCCGGCGGAGCTGATCGTCAATCGTTCGATCGCGCTCGGCATTTATCCATACTTGAAATCGCCCGAGTGTACGTTATATCTCGCGAAGCAGATGTGGGAGGAAGCGAATCATTGCGTCGCGTTCGAGTACGTCCTCGAAACCTTCCCGCTCGACCGCGAAAATCTATACAACCTTCACCTCGACAAGCCCTCGATGCAAGCGAAGGAAGCATACATCAACCGCTACATGAAACGGATGATGGAAGACACGCTCGACGTCGAAACAGCCGAAGGCAAAAAAGATTTCATCCGCAACCTGATCGCGACGAACGTCGTCATGGAAGGCATCTGGTTCTACTCCGGCTTCATGGTCGTCCTCTCGTTCCGCCAGCGCAACCAGCTCCGCAACTTCGGCTCGATGATCAACTGGGTCTTGCGCGACGAGTCGCTTCATTTAAAATTCGGTATGAAGCTCATCCTCAACATTCTCGAAGAGAATCCGGAAATCTTGACCGACCGAGTTCGCGAATGAAATTAAAAATATTGTCATCGAAGGCGTCGAGCTCGAAACTGCATACAACAAGGATCTTTTCCCGCACGGCATCCTCGGCTTGAACGCCGACTACGTCAACCAGTATGTCCAGTATGTCGCCGACCGCCGGCTCGAAGAGCTCGGCATCGGTGCGCATTATAAAGTCAAAAATCCGGCGAAGTGGATGAGCGGCGCAACCGACGTCCTCGAACTCGTCAACTTCTTCGAATCGCAGAACACGAATTATGAGGTAGACGGACACGCGACCGACAAGAAGAAGGAAAAGTCGGTTTCATCAGAAGAATAGTCATAGTGTGAAAACAGGAGGAAGAGAGGCAAAACAGGGAGTCGATTCTGATCGCTTCTCCCTGTTTTGCCTCTCTTCCTCCTGTTTTCTGCTATAATTATTATCTGATGAAAACGACTTTGATTTTCTTGGGCTCGCTGGCCGTCGTCCTTGGACTGTTCGCCTATTTCGCGGTCTTCGGGCCGGCGAATGGGACATACTCCGTAAACGGCGGCGTTGGTACGGATACGCCGATCGCGACGTCGACCCAACTCATTCTGCCGACATCGACGGCAAGCGGCACAATCGGACTCGTCGGCGGCGCCAACGGTGCGAGCTCAACCGATACCGATACCGGCCCCGGCGAAACCCTCGGCACCTCCTTCGCAACTCCCCCGCTCAGCTGGCCCGAAGGCGGCTCGAAAATTTCGATCACCGCCGTTTCGCTCGAAGGCACCCAGATGACATTTACGCTGACCGTCCAGACCGGCCAGTCGCCCGAATGCGTGCCGCTGAACGTCCGGCTCGTCGCGGATGAGGAAGGCGACCTCGACCCGCCGAACCCCGCGTCGTTCACGTTCCCCGACTCCGGCAACTGTAACGGTGCGCCAAACGAAACGTACACGGACCAAACAACCGCCTTCACGCTCGCCACAACCACCTTTCCATTATTATTTACCACCGGCGGTGCGTCGAACATTTTCTTTGAAGTCGCAACCTCGTCCAACAACGGCTTGAATGTTTTGTTCCCCGGGACAAGTGGGTAAATTGACGCCGCGCACGAAATAAAAATGCCTCGGACCAACTATGGCCCGAGGCAAACGAACTACCAAACAGACTATCGGAAAAACTTTCCCACTTGCTTGAACATCTTCACGGGATCAATTTTCACGCCGCCGTTGACCGAAAACCCTCCGGCATTGTCCGTTGCGAAGTTATTTCCGAAGTCCCTCCCGAACCGACCAAAAGCAGTTCCTCCGTTCCAGATGGGATGTTCGATATCGAGTCCGAGCGTCGTGAGTGGTCCTTTGTCACTGCTTCGATAGTTAACCGTTACACCATATTGGGAATCGACATACGTCGCATGGACTTTGCTGCCGTAATAGGCGATCTGGTAAAAAGGTCCGGCCGAGAAACCCCAAAACGGTAACGCGAGCCAGTCGACGCCGATTCCGAGTGTACGATCGGAAAAATTTGCCGTAGCACCTTGGTCTTGGTATCCGGAGACACTCGATGTGCCAGCATACGCATACACGCCGATTTTCTGTAATAATATACTTTTGGCCCAGCATGGGTGACCTTCAATCATCACGGAGGGTCCGAGTGCGGCGCCATCCCTGCCAATCAACATACCTGCTTCGATGCACCCCGGTGATGACGGCGGCGAAACAATTGAGCTCTCCTCTGCCTGAACCAGCAGGGTAAAAGCGAAAAATACACCAATCGGAATAGTAGCTTTCACGTCTTCTCTCCTCTGAATGTGTGGTAAAATGCCAACCGCATCATATCAGTTTTGCACCGTCTTTGCAAAACCCGACTGATTTTGATATTATGTTTCAGAACTCACGTTTGGTTCCATTCGAGTTCAAACATTCCGCGATAGCTCAATGGTAGAGCAAATCCCTGTGGCGCGCCGAAAGGCATACGCAGCTTCCTGGAGCAATCCAGGTCGAAGAACGAGGTGAATTCGGGGAAGCCTAGCGGTGCGGCCGGTGCCGTATCGATTGGTAATCCCGAGCCAAGCCCAGCAGTCGCTGGGAAGGTGTAGAGACTATCCCGCAAGGGAGTACGTCGGCTGAACGGAACATTCCGCTCACGCCGCCGGAAGCGCCTCGCTTCCATGAACCAACCGGTCTGACGAGTCGGTCCATGGAAGATGATATAGTCCACTCCTGATGGAAACATCGGGGCTATGTGTAAGGATAAGGTTCCAGGTTCGAGTCCTGGTCGCGGAGCAACATTTTTTCATAGATTTTATCGCACTAATTTTTGTACCCCATCGTGGACGTAGAACGAAAGAATTGTTAGAAGGATAACGTATAATAATTGTATGAAAAAAGTAAACCCAACTCTCAAACAGCTTGCACCATTTATCGGTGAATGGGACATGGAGCTTTCGCATGCCGCTTTCCTTCCCAATCCGAAAGCTGTCATACACGGGCGCGTTCTTTTTAAATGGGTCGAAGACGGCGCATTTTTTGTTATGGAGCAAGGCAAGGAAGCTATATGGCTCATTGGACGGGATGAAAAAATCGAGAATTATACGATCCTTTATTCCGATTCCCGCGGTGTTTCCAGGGTCTATGAGATGAGTCTCAAAAATAACACCTGGAAAATATGGCGCAATTCTCCTGGATTCTCACAGCGATATGAAGGTAGGGTAAGTAAGGATAAAAAGACAATCACGGCATACTGGGAAAAATCATTCGATGGCAAGAAATGGGAGCACGATTTTGATATGAAATATACCAAGCTAAAATAGTCGCGTTAGAATAAGATAAAGGCCGTTCACTAACGAGATGAATCCACTAGTTTTTCTTGTACTCAATCTCGCCCTTGGCTTCTACAATGTCGGCACGATTTGGGCGATGGAAGTGGACATCTTCCGTTCTTGGAAGCTGGTCGGAAGCGATTTCCGTAGGGTGCAGGAGGTACATTGGAGAAAACTCCCATACTGGATTTTCATACCCGTTGGACTTGCGCTCATTGGCTCTATCATACTCATCTGGTATCACCCCATCGGTTCCCCCGAGTGGGCAATCTGGGGCGTATTCATTACACAAGCCTTATCGCTAGCGCTTACCGCGATATTCTGGGGACAGTGGCAAGCGAAGTTGAGCCAAGACCCCCGCGGTTCTAAAAGTCCCTATCTTACAAAAATACTCAAAACACATTGGTTGCGGACACTTCTTATCAATACGTATGCGTTAATCTTGCTCTTCTGGCTTTTGCAAATCGTGAGATAGAAATAGTGATGCGAGGGATGGGGTAGATTTATGCGTTGGCATATTCCTTCAAATCTGGGATATAAATATACTCATTTTGCCATGCAGCCCTCCCGGTTTCTTCGGATACTTCGCATAGGTTAACAAACCAGGCGTAGATAATCAATCTGGCAAATTCCCCCACCCCGTGCTATACTGAAAACCTCATGAACAAGCCGAAAGCCAAGCATAATACGCCAGTTACGCTGAAAGAGCTCAACCAGAAACTGGATTTTGAGGCGAAACGGCTGGTCCGGGAAAAAGAGGATGGCATCGCGAGCTATGTCAGCAAAGCGCCGGCGCTGAACGGGATATCGAAACTGGTTTTTAAAAACCGCGCCGGCGACAAAGTGACACTCTCCTATCGGCTCGATTCCGGAGGCCAACTCCGCTTCGCACTCGAGAAACAGCCGGCAGTTGCGGCGAGCAAAGAGAGAATCTCAGGTCGCATCGGACGAACCAGCGAAAACATCGAAGGTTCGATTATTAAATAAACATTAAATTAACCCACCATCATCATGCCACCAAAACGAGGCGGTTGGATCACGAGCCAAAAAAGCAATTCAAAAAAAACCAAGAAACGCTTGGAGGCGAAACGCGTGATGCTCGAAGCAAAAGCGGCGAAGCGGAAGAGGAAGTAGATCTGCAACGGAGAATAGGGGCGACGCAAAAAGAAAAAGCCCAGCCGAATTTCATGGCTGGGCTTGTTATCTATCTGTTACTGATCAAGGCGCGGAGCAGAATCGCCCGCAGCTACGGGCTGCGCTGTCGACTGAGTCGTCGTCGACTGCTGGACTGGCGCCTGCTGAATCTGCGGAGCAACAACTGCGTCCTCCGATCTATCGAACGCGATCGGTACAGGCGTTATGCCTTCGGAAACGCTTACCGGCAACTTGAGCACTCGCCCATCCGGAAACGTTACTTGAATAGCATGGAATCCCGGCGCCAGTGGAATCGGATCCTTCGCACCCTTGCCAACGTCGCCGATAATGCTGATTTGGTTGGTTTCGGGATCAACCTCCTGCACGACACCGCCTTTCGCCCACTCCTTATACTTGCCAGCGGGTTTCAGGTCGAACTGAATCCCAGTTGGACATTCCTTCGTACCCCGATGATGAAGTCGGAAGCCAAACGAAATGTTCAGGAGCGGATCCCAGTAGAGCTGCTCCGGGTAATAGTAGAAGGGGTAAGTGCCGATCCACCATGGACCATACCACCCAGACCATCCCCATCCGCCGTTGCGATAGTTAATGTTCGTCGTCGTGATGTTCTTCACGACGGTCACATGAGAAGCTGCCGCAGATGCCACCGGCGCCGCTGTCGCTTTTGGCGATGACGACGAAAGTCGTGGCGCCGACAATGGAGTGTAGGTGAACCGTTGTGCCGGAATCGTGGCTCGCGGAGCGGCGGCGTTTGTATTGCCGCCACCAAAGCGAAAGCCAAATCCTCCAGCAGAGCGGCTCGCTCCAATAGAACCGACACTGCGACCAGTGGCGGTGTTGCTGTAGCTCGATCGAGCTACAGAATTTCCGACACGAGCAGGAGCAGCTGGCCGTGCGGCCGATACTGCACCTCCTCCACTATGAGCCGCCATTACTGCTGGCAACACATAAAAAACGATCGACAGTGTGATTTTTGTCACGGTAAATCCTCCAATTCCTTTACGATGTTCTGCCATAATTATACCTCCACATAGGCTAATTTGTCAAGTGGCTGTGCTGGACGGGTACATCGGTGACACTTTCTGGTTCTTGTAATGGTACTCGACCGGTACCTCGTAGCCAAGGGTCTGATGGGGACGCTTGAAATTGTATTCGATCAGCCACTCGGTCATCTTTCGATTGAAGGCATCGCAGTCGGTACTCATGTTGCCCAGCTGGAGAAATTCCCGCTCGATGGTGCCATTGAACCGTTCGTCCACGGGATTGTCTTTGGGCGTTCTCGGACGCGAATGGTAATGCGGCAACGAAAGTTCTGCAGCTGCCTCCCGGAAATATTTTGCAAACTCGCTGCCATTGTCCGTCTGGAGATTCTCGATCTTCGCATCAAACAGGTAATTGATCCGCTTCAGGAAATCAGCCGCATGGTTCGACCCGTGCCCCGGATACATCCGCGCAAAGGCGATTTTCGAGTGGACGTCGATCCCCGTGAGGATATATCGCTTGAGTCCGGCCGTATGCCGCACGACGGTGTCGAGTGCCACGAGAAATCCCGCACGTTGCTCCTTCTTGAGCTCCGTGATGCGTTTTTTGGGCTGGTTCTGCTTACGTTTCTTGGCAAGCTTCTCGTTCTTCGCCGGATGGAAATACAGCTGATGCTTTTCGATCACTCGCTGGATTTTCCACGACGAGATGGGCGTGCCATATTCCTGCCCGTACAGAATCCTGAGCTTCATCTTGCCCCAGCGGATGTGGGCGCGACGCAGACGCAGGATGCGGAACTCTTCAATTCGTGACACTTCCCACGTTCGCGTCTTCTTGGGCGCACGGCTTTTCTCCTCGAGTGATGAGAGGTTGAATGGATCATATCTCCGCTTCCATTCGTAAAAACATTCCCGGCTGATGCCGAAGTGGCGGCAGGTCAACGCCGCATTCTCTTTGTTTGCCCGGTAGAAATCAAACCAGTCCAGACGCTTCTTGGCTTCGCGGCTGAGGGTTGGAATGCGGGCGAGTTCCATCGCCCCCGGCAGGATATGGGAGGTAGGCATGTTGTGCCCAGCATACCTCGTTTTGCCGCTATTTTTGATCCGTAGTTTGTAGGTCATCGGGCAACACCAGAGTGTCACCGATGTATCTCATCTTCCGCAGTGGCAGCAAAAGCGCCCCATAAAAATAGTTAAGGGGTTGGATGATGTCATCCAACCCCTTCTGACTCCTGCTCCACCACCTTTTTGCGACACAACTCTTCCTGTATGGATCGGAGCAGCTCTTCGTTCTCCCGTATACGCGCCCGTTGCGCTATAAATCCTCTATTGGAGCGACGAAGAGGATGACGAGCTACTGGCTTCTTTTTTGATGATGCTTGTTTTGGTTGCGACCGTTCCGATGATAGTTGAGCCGGCGGTTCAACCTGCGGTTTAACCGCCAACGGTACCGGCGGAGGCACGGCCGGAAAATCTTCATTACGGGCATTCCGGAGGCATATCAAAATCGGTTTCTGAACATTGGAACTCACCCCCGGTTTTCTGGTAATCCAATCCAGCACCACAGATGGAACGATTTCAGTCCGAGCTTCGATATATTTCAAAACTGCACTCCTTCCAAATTTCGCCTCGAGCTTATTGAACAGCCTGATAGCTTCTTCTTGCATATTGAAACCTCCTAAAGTTCCATTTTCTTTATACCCGTCCTGAAAGACGCTGTCAACGACGCCACGAAAGCATCCGCGGCTTTTTAGATGCTATAATAAACACATGGACAACCGCCGCCACATCCGCCACTCCGGCCGGCACTTCGGTTTCAGCTATCCCGTTTCGCTCTGGCAGCGCCTGCACGCCGCTTTTACGCCGCTGATTTTGATCGTCGTCATCTTCCTCATCCTGCGCGGACTCTCCATCTTCCCGATCCTCCCAGCCACGACCGTCGCTCCGAGCGACGCATTCCTCGCACTCCTCGCAACATTCGGCCGCCTCCTAATCTCCTACGCCATCGCACTCGTCATCGCCATCCCACTCGCACTCCTCGTCGAACACAGTGCGCTCGCCGAACGAATATTTTTGCCGATCTTCGACATCGCGCAATCCGTCCCAATCCTCGCGTTCTTCCCGCTGATCATTTTGCTCTTCATCCATTCCGGCTTCATCAATCTCGCCGCAATCTTCGTCCTCGTCGTCACGATGCTATGGAGTATTTTGTTCAGCATAGTCGGCGGCTTGAAAGTTATCCCCGGTGATATTAAAGCCGCCGCCCAGGTCTTCAACGTCCATGACTGGGCCTATCTCCGCAAAGTAACCTTGCCCGCCATCGTCCCCTATCTCGTCACCGGCTCATTGCTCGCCTGGGCATCCGGCTGGAACATCATCATCGTCGCTGAAGTGTTGCATACCTATATCCCGGGCGGCACGACCGCACAAGATCTTTTCGGCATCGGCAGCTTGCTCGTCCACGCATCCGCAACCGGCAACAACGGCACCTTCGTCGTCGCGATCCTGATTATGGTCGGCGTGATCGCTCTATTAAATTTCTTCGTGTGGCAAAAATTATTACACTATGCCGAACGCTTCCGATTCGAATAACTCAAGCACCGCGCCGGTCATCGTCTTCGACAAGGTGTCGAAGATTTATACCGACAGCACCAACAAAGAAGTCGCCCTCCGCGACGTCAGCTTTTCGGTTCGCAAGGGAGAATTTTTATGTATTATCGGTCCATCAGGCGGCGGCAAGTCGACCGTCTTGAAAATAATCGCCGGCCTCGCCGACGCAACTTCCGGCCGCGTGACGAAACCGGAGCACATCTCGATGGTCTTCCAATCCGGCGCGCTCTTTCCCTGGATGACCGTTTTCGAAAACGTCGCGCTGAGTATCGAGATGAAGGAACTCGCGCAACGGACGAACGCAAGCGTCATCAAAGCGACCGCAGAAAAATATATCGAGATGGTCGGCCTCGCGGCGATGGCGGAAAAATATCCGCGCGACCTGTCCGGCGGCCAGCGCCAGCGCGTCGGGATCGCCCGTGCACTCGCGACAGATCCCGATGTTTTGTTGCTCGACGAGCCGTTCTCCGCGCTTGACCCGAAAACCACCGAAGAACTTCATGCAGATTTAATAAAAATCTGGACCACCACCGGCAAGACAATCGTCATGGTCTCCCATCTTATCGAAGAAGCCGTCTCGCTCGCCGACCAGGTGCTTTTGGTAAAAAATGATACCGTCGACCATACGTTCATGATAACGTTGCCGCGCCCGCGCCGCGAGAATGAGGCCGCGTTCGTGCATGAGGTTATTGGGGTGCGCCGCGAGTTTTTTAAGTAAAGGCGGTAACGAATTTATCCACTTCATCGCGCTCAATAGTAGCCCGCTCGGCGGCGGCCTCGAGCCGCGACAGCCACTCCTCAAATGCTGCTGGCTGAATAATCGCACCCATTTTAGACAATGCAGCAAGATCAGCCCGCGCTTTATTTAAGTATTTTTTAATATCATCCACGATAACCGGAATCGCCTCACGCCAGAAAAATTTCCTGAGGCCACCGAGATCATTCGAAGCGCCCGTTGGTTGCATCGCCATCAACCGCGCACCGGCGCTATTCAATCGCCCATGCGCAAGATCGTCGCTCCAATCATGTGCATCGTCGTGCAACTGGCGTGCGATCAAATAATTTCGAAAGAATGAAATCGTCAGCTGAACGGCCTCGCCAGTTTCGTATGCCATATTTTTTGTCACACCTGCCACCAGCAACACCGCAATCGCCGGCAGTGCATGCCCCAAACTCCGCTCAGCCAGCCGCTCGATCGGAATCTCGCCGGCGCGCAGCAACTGCTCTTCCGCATTCGCGCTGTCGATACCATCCAATAACAGCGAAAAATATTCACCGATCCCCGGAATGTCGCTCTCCAATCGAACATAATACGCCGTCAGCTCCCGCAGGAAAAAATTCGCCGCAGACAATCGCAACCGCGTCGCCTGCTCATCCTTATCCCCATCCAAAACATCATCGTAGATCGTGTACGCCATCCAACCATACAGATTCGCGAGAGCAAGATCGTCGAGCAACCGGCTCGAAACTGCAGCCGGTTTACCGAGGGCAACATGCATGGCAAATGGAACCGTAACAATCTCCTCAGTTTGTGTCGCGTCGATTTCCCGCATAACGATCCCCCGCAACGGTTCGGCGAGTCGCCCCGAATGCACCCGAGCCGTCGCCTTAATCCGATCGAGTGAAGTTTCGGATGAAATAAATGACTGCTGTTTATTATTCTCGGCCAATGTCGCCAACGCTTCGGCATACAGCGCGGCGTCCAGAGCAGCCGCGCTGGCGTAACACGTTTTCCCATCACGCGACGGGTCGATGCAAAACGGATAGGGATGGTCATAGATATTCCCCGCTCGTCGTCCTCCCAGCCATCCCGCAAACCACTCCGGCAAATTCCCCAGATAGCGCGCAACAAAATATTCGACCTGCATCGGGCCGGGATAATAAGGTGAGCACAAACTCTCGCGATCAGCGGCTCGGTCGCGGACAAATCGATCGAGGTTTGGCAATATGATACCAAGACGCACGAGAAAAGAACCTATGTTAGCATTGACGACGAGATCAACATCGCGCCACTCATCAGCCGCCGCCCTGGACAAAGCATCCGCCGCCACGAGCCACGTTCGATACGGACCACCCGGCGCGACCTCGGTCGCGGTCAGCAGTTTCGCAACGTGCGCCAGAGCCGTCCCATCTATCAGCGACGGATCATAACCGTGCAACGCAGTGAGCGCGACAAACGTATCATCGAGATCGTCGGGATACGGCTTCGTCATCCGCACCGCCTCATCGCGCGCCCAATAATTGAACGACCAATGCACGCTTCGCTGTGATAATAAAAATCCAGCGGCCGCAGCACGAATATCATCCGTGCCCGGAACGGCGTTCAGGCAATTCAGAATATTCGCCGTGAAAAATGTCGATTTGTATGAAATAACATCAGCTGAAAAATCCTGCGACGGACTCGATTGGTGCAAAAAGCCACCATCAGGAAGCTGGGCTTTCCTGATGCTTTCTATGCAAAACTCCATCCCTTCCTCGAGCGTGCGGTGGTTCATAAAACGTAATGATAAATACCGAGCCAATGCCGTGGCGCCCATCTTCAACCGAAATAGTTCCACCAAAATCCTCTTCCACGATCTGCTTCGTTATCGCGAGCCCGATGCCCGTGCCTTTCTTGAGGTTGTCCTTCGTCGTAAAGAATGGCTCGAAAATCTTTTTCTTCAACTCATCCGATATACCCGGACCATTATCGGCAATAAGCAGGACCATTCCGTCGGACGTCCGGGACAAGTTGATGGCGACCGATCGCGATATGCCAGCCGATAAACCATCAAACGACTCGATCGCATTCAACACAATATTGAGCACTACCTGATGAAATTTCAGCGAGCTGCCAAAGCACTCAAACAAATCACCATCCGGATTAGCGGCGAATAAAATTTGAACGCCGGCATGTTTCGCCTGATAGGCCAGAAGCTGGATAACATCTTCAATACCGCGAGCCAAAGAAAACATCTGGACCGCCGCGTCGCGGCTTAATTGGTTTTGGAACGTCGTCCGAAACCGATCGATCTCAGCCTGAATAGTCCGCGCCTGGCTCACCGTTTTCTCATCATGCAATGCCGCCGCATTCACGACATTCAAAAGATCATGGAACAGCCCCGACGCCAACTGGCCAAATTCGGCAAAACGATACAGATGGTCGATCTTTTCCGTCTGCACCGCCTGCAATTCCCGCGTCCGCTCCTCGACTTTCGCTTCAAGATTTTGTTCGGAGCGCCGTGCCCGCGCGAGCGACCGCTCAATCTCGCGGTTCGAAAGCCACGCGACCACAACGATCAGCATATACAAAACAACAATCGCCACACCATCGCCAATCGTCAACCGTTGCGACGTCACGGTCATAATGCCATCAAGCTGGTCGTACCAAATGGCGAGGACGTAGATCATAATAATGCCGGTGAGGAAAAATCCGAAACGGGTGCCGATCAAGATACTGCCGATGACGATAAGCAGCGCGTAGCCTAAAACAGCCGTCGGGACATTGACGCCCCAATGGTACGCAGCGTAGCTATTACCGATAAAATAGGCGGCGATCAGAAGATAGGATGCGAGTGCGACAAAACCGCGGCGCGAAAGCACGTACAACAAGATGAAGAATGCCGGCAGGAGGGAAAATGCCGCGAACGGCGTACCGCTCGGATGGCCTTCTGCGGCATAATATCCGACGAGCACATCAAACAAGACCAGCATCACGATCGAGCCGACCAAAATGATGTTCAAGATATATTCCCGCCGCCTGGCATCTTCATCCTTCGACCGCGGCGCTACAAGCGATATCTTCACGTCCAACTCAGAAATTCCGCCTGCGAAGCAGCAAGGGCCTCCGCCGCATCCGCAGTCCGCGCAGCCGGGTCGGTAAGCACTGCCTCAAATAGCTCGTTCATATGATAAAGAAATCGTGGTTTATATGCGAAAACTTTCGACCTGAGCTTCCGTTACCTCCACCATACCATAAAGGTCATTAAAAAAAGTTTAAGAAAAAAGCCCAGCAAAACGACCGAAACCTAGAGTTGCAGCATATATCCGCGCCCCGAAACCGTATGAATCAACTTTTTCAGTCCAGGCCGGTCAATTTTCCGCCGCAAATTATGCATATGCGTTTCGATCATGTTCGACAACGGATCGGCGGTATCGTCCCAGACATGCTCCAAAATCGCCGCTCGCGAAGCTAACCGGCCGGCATTCCGCATCAGATAACGCAAGATCGCGAACTCCTTCGACGTCAAATATATTCGCTGGCCAGAACGAATGACTGCTGCATTGGTCTCATCAAGTATCAAATCATCGACCTGCAACTCGCCATATTTCAAATCGCGCCCACGGCGAAGCAACGCCCGCAACCGTGCCGACATTTCGTCAAACGAAAATGGCTTCGCGAGATAATCGTCCGCACCATCATTCAACAACCCAACTTTCGTCTCGACCTCCGACTGCACGCTCATCAACATAATCGGCGCCGTCGAACCGCCGGCGCGCAACTCGCGGCAAATCTCATATCCCCGTTTCCCCGGCAAAATATCGTCGAGCACAATCGCATCATAATCATTCGTTTTCGCGCGATACAATCCCCGCTCCCCATCCGCCTCAACATCAACTGCATATGCTTCGGCTTCCAAATTCTCTTTCAGCGCTTTTCCCAAGTTCGGTTCATCCTCGATGATCAGAATCCGCATAGCAGGTATGGTTGTAATCCATGTATTGTAGCACCTGCTGCCACTTACTGCCAAACCGCGGCAACCGGAACGGTTGCAGACGCCACGAGCACCGGTGGGAAGGCCTTCGTCGAGGTCGAAAGTGTACCAATCTCGGCCGTCCAGACGCTCGATGAGTTATTAAGCTCACCGAAGATCATGCTCTCATTCGGACCACCGTTGCAGGCATAGACCGCGGCGTCTCCGCTCGCGTCGAAGGGCCGGGTACCGGTAAATAGCGAGCAAGTCGTCCCATCAGCAAGCTGGATGAACCAAGCCCAATTGGATGGCGTTGGATCGGTCATAGGCGCTGCTGACGGTAATGGCTTCGTTAACCGCAGGATAAAAGTCGAGGTAGCACCTATGACGGTCGGATTGACGCCGCACTCAAGCGTCGACGTCGACCCAGGAATCGCGAAGCACGGATCGCTGATTGCGTTGCCAACCATACAACGCCACGCATCGCTCCGATATGGCGCCGCGATCGAACTCGCAAAGCAGGAACCCTGTTCAACCGGCGTCGAACTCGCGACGCTTGCTGATGGTGCATATGCGAACACGTCCGTCGCCGCCGGCTGGGTTGAACCGGTCGAAGTCGAAGCAGAATTTGCCGCCGGCGCATTCGCCGCCGGATTAGAATACGCAAAAAACTGCCCGACGCCGAACAGAATGACAAGCAAAAGAACGATGATAATAAAAATTTTACGCTTCGTATCACTCATACTCCCCTATATTACATAAACTTAAACGTTCCCACAATTCGGTCAAGCACGTCGGTCAGCTGGCTCTCGTCGAACTGCTGCAGGTTATACTGCGGCGGATAGTTGCCGATCTCACTCGAATGGATCGTATATTCGACGGCATAACATTCACCCGCATGCATCGTCCGATAACTCGTCGTTTCATAAATATTCCCCGCGCCCACATCACTCGACTTGAAAACCGTGAACTGAATGCCGTTGATCGTCACGCTCGAAGTCGCCATAGCCGGGCCGCCGGTCGGATCTAGCGCTAAACAGTTCGCCACCGCCGCCTGCGCCGCACTCCCCCCGACCGTCAGCTTCGCATCGGCAAAATTTGTCTGCGGCTCGAACGCCGACGGAATGGTCAGCGTAAAATACGTTATGCCCGGCGTTCCATTCGCGCCAGCGCGCCAATCGGTCGACGGCGCCGCCGAATAGCTGTCGATTATCGGAAAATCAATCGGGTACGCAATACTGAACCCGCCAGCAGTATTATTCGCATCGGTTTGCCATTCGGTGGTGTTCGAGTAATATGCGGCGCCGACGGCGGTCGAAGTCGTCGCAGCCACCGATAAATTATTAATCGGCGCCACCAGCTCGCCATACTGCATGCCGTACCAAAAACCGATAAATGGCAACGCGACAAACAGGATGAGCGCGATCAGTTTCGAATACCAGGTTACTGTATTCCATTGCACCTTCATATATTTATCTTAACACATTTTTAACATGGTACAATAGAATGATGGATGAGAAAACGGTTATAAAGACCATCCGGAAAGTCATGCCCGCGGTGGTTTCGATTGCAATCGCGAAGCATCTCGAGGATTTGCAAAAAGAGATTCCGAAAGATTATCCCGTGCCAGCTGGTGCGGTCGCGAACGACATGGCGCAGATGGCCGACCATAATGGCATGATTCAGGTCGGTGGCGGCTCCGGCTTCGTAATCGAATCAAACGGCCTCGTGATGACCAACAAACACGTCGTCGCCGATGCGAAGGCCGAATATACGGTTATCCTAAATGATGGTCGAAAATTTCCTGCGACCGTTTTAAGCCGCGATCCAATAAACGACGTCGCGATTTTAAAAATCGGCGCGATTCGATTATCGACCTTGCGACTCGGCGATGCGACCCGTTTACAGCTCGGCCAGGGCGTCATCGCGATAGGCAACGCTTTAGGAGTTTTCAAAAATACCGTTTCGCTCGGCATCATTTCCGGCTTGTCACGCTCGATTGCCGCCCAAGCCGAGGGTGACGCGCCGCCACAGGAAATGCGCGGCCTGATACAAACTGATGCCGCGATCAATCCGGGCAACTCCGGCGGACCGCTCGTCAACGGCGATGGGCGCGTTGTCGGCGTAAACGCCGCGATCGTCTACGGTGCGCAGAGCATCGGCTTCGCGATCCCCGTCAACGCCGCGCGCCGCGACCTCGCCGACATCCGGAAATACGGCCGGATCAAACGGCCGCTGCTCGGTTTGCGCTATGTGATGATCGATGACGAGATGAAGGAGAAAATGAGCTTGCCGGTAAACTATGGCGCATTGGTATTCCGCGAAACGCCGCACGATTACGCCGTCGTCCCCGACTCCCCCGCCGACCATGCCGGTTTGCGCGAGCACGACATCGTCCTCGAATTCAGCACTGAAAAACACGGCCGGAAAAAGCTCGACCGCGACCATCCTATCCAGGATTTCCTCGAGGACCTGAATGTCGGTGACGAAATCGAATTGACGTACTTGCGGGACGGGAAGCCCTGCCGGACGAAAGTGACGCTGGCGGAGAGGAAGTAATTAGTAGTTATACGTATCCACCACCAGCCCATTCTTGTCGAGCAACACGACATTGTCATGATACGGGTCGAGCGGACTCGAACCCATCCAGATGTACCACGTGTCACTCAGGAAATTCGGATCCTGGGCATGGTTCATAATACAGGAATTATACGTAAAATTGTTTTCAAGATATTGCTGGCATGCATAATCGTTACGCGGAATGTAGATGCTCGACATATCGACCGCTTGGCAACCGAGTGAGTTGATATAATTTTGACATGCGCCGGTAAACTGCGAAATCGCCGCCTGGTTGATCGGCGGACAGCTGTCCGGCAGCGCCGGATTAAATTGGTTGATTTGGCTTGTATAGCTCGTCGACTGCAAATATCCCATACATTCATTCAGCCGGACATTTTGCGGCGCTGAATTGGAATAAAAATATACTTCATCATTTTGGGTCGACGACAAAATAATATTACTGAGCACCGGCGCCGAATCCGGATCATAAATATTCACGGCCTGCGGAATATATTCTCCGCCACGGTTCGTCTTTATTTCCCATCCCGTGATATTGATCGTTGTCGTCGGCTCGTTATAATTTTCGTAGCTATAGAGCGAAATCTGGTAGGAGCCAACGCCGCCGAGACGAACCTGATGGAAATACGGTGAGAGCTGGGCGAGCGTATAGCCGGCGGGAATTTCGTAGGACGGGATTGCGGATATGCCACCCGTGCCGTTCCCGCTTCCGTTCCCACTCGAGCCGCCGCCTTCGGTATACACTTCCCCGCCGGAGTTCGATGAACCGCTGCCTGCGGATGGGATATTTAAGTTACCGGATTGAGGATGGAACAGTTCATCCAAAAACGTGATGAATGAGTTGGATGATGAAGTCGCGGTTGTCGTCGAGCTTGTCGAAGTTGCGACGGTCGAGCTAGCGGCGCCCGGCGGCTGGAATGCGCTTCCGATCTTCGACGCACCGCCGGAGTTAATAAAATACAGCCCAACGCCGAGCGCGACGACCAGCAACACAATTCCTCCGATCTTGGCTCCCATAGATTTTTTGGCGAAAATTAAAAAATGATTAAATGACAATATTCACGAGCCGCTTATCAACGTAGATAACCTTCTTCGGCTCAGCGCCATTTAATGTCTTTTTAATCTTATCATTTTCGAGCGCGAGGCGCTTTGCGGTTGCCTCGGCTGCACCTTCGTCGCCCCCTGCAATGTTGCCGCCGCCTGCGAGCATATCCGCCGCGACCTCAATAACATCTTTCGTTTTCCCATTTATTTGGAGCGCGAGCCGTACTTTCTCTTCGCGAATCAGCGCCGAATCATACTGCGGCCACGGTTCGAAATCAAGATAGGTTAACGGTGTACCGTTCGCCGCCGTCATCTGCGACCAAAGTTCCTGGGCCATATGCGGCGCGAAGGGATGGATGATTTTTAACAAAGATTTCATATCGTCCATAGCGAGCGTCTGCGCCGTTTCCAGTTGATTCAATAAAATCATCAATGCCGAGATCGCCGTATTGAATTTAAATCCTGCGATGTCTTCGCCAACCTTTTTGATCGTTTTGTGAAGTAAAATTTTGCTTGACTCTTTTTCTGCCGATAGCTGGCTGCTGGCAACGGGCTCTTGGAAATAGCGCCAAAACCGCTTCAAAAATCGTTCTATGCCCAGAATACTTTTCGGCTCCCATGGTGCACCATCTTCAAATGGCCCCATGAACATTTCATACATCCGAACCGTATCCGCGCCAAATTCGGCAACGATCTCGTCGGGGTTAACGACGTTGCCTTTACTCTTCGACATTTTTGCACCGTCGGTTCCGCGAATGAGCCCCTGATGCCGCAGTTTCAAAAATGGCTCGCTAAAGTTAATCAATTTTTCATCTTGCAAAAACTTCGTGATGAAGCGCGAGTAGAGCAAATGCAAAACCGTGTGCTCGGCACCGATAACATAGAGGTCGACTGGCAGCCAATGCGCCGCTTTCGCAGGATCGAAAATCGCCGCATCGTTATGCGGATCAGTGTAGCGCAAATAGTACCAGGACGAATCGACGAACGTGTCGAGCGTTTCCGGATCGCGCTTCGCTTCTGCGTTGCCGCACTTCGGACATTTAACGTTGATGAACTCGGGCACGGCGGCGAGCGGCGGCATACCTTTCGGACGAAAATCCGCGAGGGGCGGCAAAATGACCGGCAGCTCCTCGAGCGGCACTGGTACGATACCGCAGGCCGGACAATGAATCATCGGAATCGGCACGCCCCAATAGCGCTGGCGTGAAACCGACCAGTCGCGAATTCTATACTGCGTTTTGCGGGTGCCTTTAACGAATTCGGTGATTTTCCATTTTGCGGTTTCGGAATCAAGACCGTCGAACTGGCCGGAATTTTTCAATAAACCCTTTCCAGTATAAATCTCGCCCAAAATTAGCTCTCGAAATGCTAATAAATGATTTTCATCCTCCATCCTGCCAAGAACTTCTTCTTTACTGAGCCATTCAGGCGTAAACTTCTCCTGTTCTTCCCGCTGAGGTGCAACAGTCTCTTTTCCCGTCAATCGAAAATGAAGACCAATAACCTCGATATTACGGGAAACATTTTTCGCGAAAGCAAAATAATGATGATGCATCACTCCAGTCTTCTCAATGAAAGCAACTTGCGCATATCCCGTCTCCTCAGAAATTTCTCGAATCGCCGTAGTCACTTCATCCTCACCTTCCTCCCTACCGCCTCCAATAAACAATGTACCTCCGAGTTTGGACCCCCAATTCAATGTAAGAAATTTTTTTGTTTCAGGATCTTCGACGATAGCTACGATACTTTTCCTTGGTTGTTCGTTCGGCAAAACCGGCCCGGTTTCGGGTTCAAGAACATCATTCACCGGCAACCCAAACTTCTTTGCAAATGCAAAATCGCGCTCATCATGCGCCGGCACGGCCATAATCGCGCCGGTTCCGTATGAGCCTAAAACGTAATCCGCAACCCAGATCGGAATTTCCTCGCCGTTCGCCGGGTTGATCGCCTTCACGCCTTTCAACTCGACGCCAGTCTTATCCTTCGCATCTTCCTGCCGAGTTCGCTCCGTTTTGTGTGATGTTTCATTAATATACTTCTGTACGTCACTCTTATTTTCAAGTCGCGATATAACGCGCGTAACCACTGGATGCTCTGGCGCAAGCACGAGATAAGTTACGCCAAATAATGTATCTGGTCGGGTCGTGAAAACTATGACTGCATCTAACGCAGCTTTTAAAATTTCTGTCTCTTCAAGTGCGCAAAAATGATCCTCTTTCGCAGTAATATCTTTTATAATACCACCCACCCAATTATGGAGATGGTTGATCTGTTCAGCTTTAACCGCGGTATCGTTCACGTCACGCAAAAGAATAATATCACGAGCATTCTCTTTAATTCTGGCGAAATCAAACTTCCAATCGAACTTATTTTCGAATGGACGATCATGATCTTTGAAGCCCGGCTCTGCAAAACCAGCCGCTAAAACGGTTTTGAAAATAGGCTTCGGTAATTGCTCCAGAACTTTCAAGGCAACGACCGCTCCTAAACTATGCCCGACTATAATTGTACTTTCATCAAAATGACAATTATCCAAAACAAATTTAACCTGCTCATATACATCCGGGTCATCAGTATTTGGCAAAGATGGCACCTCAACAGTATGCCCCTGCTTTTCGAGCGTCTTTTTCAACCATGGAAAAAAATTATTATCCGGAGATCCAGTAAATCCGTGCAATAAAACGTAATGATGCTTATCCGACAAAGAGAATTCTATCTCCGCACCCTCGCTCTTCCCAATCCAATCTTCCTGCCGCTTGATCGTTGCTGCGGGCCAATCAAGACCGTCGAGATCTTCCAGCAACCGATCCGCGTAATCCGTAATCTTGAAAAACCACTGCTCCATATCGCGCTCCTCGATTTCACTACCGCAACGGTCGCAATGCCCATTGATCACCTGCTCATTCGCCAAAACCGTTTGGTCAACCGGGCACCAATTGACGCGAGCCGCCTTGCGATATGCCAGCCCACGCTCAAACAATTTAATAAACAACCACTGCGTCCACTTATAATAATCCGGCTGCGAGGTATTGATCTCGCGATCCCAATCGTACGACAAACCAAACATTCGCACCTGTCGGCGAAAATTATCAGTATTCTCCTGCGTCACCTCCTGCGGCGTCTTGCCAACTTTTATCGCATAGTTCTCCGTCGGCAAACCAAACGCATCCCAGCCCATGGTGTACAAAACTTCGCGTGGTTTGCCAACGCCACCGCGCGCGGTCGGATCGCCGCCCATTCGCATAAACCGCGCGTGAATATCCTCGGCAATGTAACCCTTCGGATGGCCAACGTGCAAACCCGCGCCCGATGGATACGGAAACGTTTCGAGCTGATAATATTTCGGCTTCGCGGCGGTGCCCGGCGCGGACTCATCATGCGCAGCAAAAACCTTCTCATCCAGCCACTTTTTCTGCCACTTCGCCTCAATTTCGCGTGGGTTATATTGCTTTGGATCGATCTCTGCCATGTTTATGATAACAACAATTGTTTGGTAATTGCTTTCGCTTCTTTCTTGAAAAAAGATTTGACACCGCTCCATGTCGCATCAAAGAAAATTTTCGGCATCGGATCAGCTTCCGCATCATCGAAATAAGTAACGCTCTTAATGAAATGCGGAATATTATGCTCCTGCCCTGGGTATTGCTTAGGCACGCGACGAATAACATCGAGCAGCGGCTCGCGGTTCTGGCAGTACCAATATAAGTCGACAAAGTCGCGTTTACGCCCGCGCTGGCTCATCGCGATAATTTTCATAACAGCGATGTCACGCTCCGATAAAATCCTGATCGTGCCGCATGTAATAAATGGTTCAGCGGGCACAAAAAAGGGACACGAGATAAAGCTGGCTTTGGCGTCGAGAAATTTTCCATAAATTGTTCCCTGCTCAATAAATCCGGTTGACCAGTGATGGCTCGCAAGCAATCGCCGTTCGATTGCCGATTCATTCAATGCTTTCTCCGGCGTAAAAAAATCTAAGTCCACGGATTGTCGATGGCCTGCTTGAAGTGCAAGCGCCGTACCGCCCGCAAGATACCACCCTCCGCTCGCAAGCAATTTCAGATTTTGAATTTCATCAAAAGCCCGCCGCGTTACCGGCGGTAAAACATTTAAGAATAACTTTCCACTCGCAGCCGGCGATTTCATGCATATATCAATGACCACAACGATTTCGACTTTTGATGAAGCACCCGAGACGTTGCCACTACTTTTTTAATCAGCCGCGGCGAATAGGTCCTCGCCATCCAACGCACTTCGTCGTCATTCCCAAAATCCAAAATCCGCTCGATAATATACACCGCATTTTTCTTGGGATCAATCGTCTTCGGATCCACATCCCAAAAGAGCGACTGGCGAAATTTCATCTTTGAGGCCGTTTTCATCCCTCTATTATACCAAAAAAACCGCCAAAAATAAAGTGATGCGTGCTACCAAAGAAACGGTACCAGCGCCTTCGTTCGCGCGCGATACGCCGGATACTGGTCCGGGAACAATTGCATCATGTACCGCTCCTCGACGGGTATGCGTGCGACGAAAACGGCTGTATAGATGACAAACGCGATCAACCAAGCCGGACCGCCGACAAACGACGAGCCGAGTAAGCCAATGCTGACGCCGGTATAGATCGGATGGCGGACAAAACGATATGGCCCGGACGTTACGAGCTCATGGTCCTGCTTAATCGATGGCACGCCACTCCAGTTGCGGCCAAGACTGCGGCGAGCCCAGATCGCGAACGCGATGCCACCGATCGTGAGGATAAGGCCGATGATATGCAGGAAGAAATTTCGGAAGATCGGCAGTGCCTCAGCCCATATCCAAACGCTGGATGAAAGTCCGTTCGCGAGGATGGCAATACCGATCGCGATCAGCACGACACGGAACCAGAATGAGCGCCACCAGGAGCCAGTGCGCTGGACGTTGCGTTTCACGCCGACCGCAGAAATCATCCAGTACAGAATAATGGCGAACCACGCGATGGTTATGATGGTTGTATCAACGAGTTGCATATATAGTATTCGGATATATTATACCTTAAAAATCCGTCGCGCGTTTTCCCATATCTGTTTTTTCATCTCATCTGCGCTGACATTTTTTAACTCTGCCAGTTTCTTGACCGTTTCAACAACATACGCCGGCTCATTCCGCTTGCCGCGGTATTTTAGCGGGGCGACATACGGCGCATCGGTTTCGGATAAAATCCTGTCGGCCGGAATGAGTTTTATAACTTCATCATAATCGCCTTGTATTTTTCCCTTGCGCGGCGGGAATGTTATCGCACCACCGAACGTGAACGAGAAATCGAGATCGAGAAGCGCGCGGGCATCGTCGACTGTGCCGCTGAAGAAATGAATGACGCCGGGGTTGTCAAACTTCGCTTTATAAAATTTTAATATTTCGATCAGGTCAGCGAATGCGTTACCGTCATCGCCATTCCGGCAATGAATCATTAATGGTTTTTTAATTTCAAGCGAAAGCTCGATCTGCGCGATGAACACTTCTTTTTGCTTGCGAATCTGTTCCTCGCGCGGATCGTCTTCGTTCGACCCAGTATCGCTCAAATGAAAATAATCGAGGCCGCATTCGCCTATCACAACTGTCCGCTCGTGGAGCGCCAAGCGCCGATACGCCTCGATGTCGAATGCTTCGCCGCGCGAGGTAAATGCGCGCGCGGACTCGCCGCCGCCCAATTCGTTCTCGTCATGATGCGAACGCGACGTGTGGACTGGATGGAGGCCGACTGAGGCGAAGACTCCATCATTCCCAGCTGCTTTTTCCCGTTCCGCCAACTCCACCGCCGCCCGCGACGTATCGATCTGCGTACCGACATTTATCATCCAAACGCCTGCCTCGCGTGCGCGGGCGAGAACCGCAGCACGATCGGCGCCGGGATCGTCCGCGGGTCCGTCATACCCGCTGAACTGGGCATGTGTATGGGCGTCGAAGAATTTTGGTTCAAAGTCAGATTGCATAATGATTGCAAATATTCTACCATAGAGCCATGCCGCACATCCATGAAAAAATCGACTTCACAGCAGACACTTTTATTGTTTTCCGTGGCAAGGTACTTTTGCGAAAGCACGACAAATACAAAATGTGGCTACCACCGGGCGGCCATGTTGAGCTCAATGAAGACCCAAACGAAGCTGCGATTCGAGAAGTTAAAGAAGAGGTCGGCCTCGTAATCAAACTATGGGATACACGTGGCGATGAGAAAAATATTCTTGACGGCACGATAAGCCTCATTCCGCCAGCTTTCTTGAATCGACATCGAGTCAACGAGCATCACGAACACATCAGTTTTATTTATTTCGCAGAAGCGATGAATGATATCATCCAGCAGGGAGCAACCGAGGTCAGCGATGAAATACTCTGGTTTACAAAAGATGATTTAAATTCATCACAATATGACATTCGTAAAAATATTAAGCACTATGCCAAAACGGCAATTGATGCCGTAGGCACCATTAAAACATCATGAAACTCGTCGTCGGCCTCGCCGGCCTGCCGCTCGCCGGAAAAGAAACGGTCGCAATCAAGCTCGAAGAATTGTTCCACGCCGACGGCGTGACGGTCAGCCGCCATCGCTTCTCGGACATCCTGCGCGACACGCTCGACCTCTGGGGCATGCCGCACGGGCGCGCGAACGAGCAGATGCTCGCGCAGATCATGCAGCGGCCAGGTGGTGGTCCGGACGGTGCCACGCCCGGATTCCCGCCGGGCGTTCTCGCACGCGCCGTCAAAGCCCGATTATTAAAAAATCCCGCAGACGTTGGCATCCTCGACGGCATGCGCTGGGACGTTGATGAAAAAATGATGAAAGAATTTCCTGCGGACGGCGTCAAAAGCGTCACAGTTTATATTTTCGCCGACGACGACCATCGCTACGCCCGACTCGTCGCCCGCAACCGCTCCGGGGAAGCCACGACGACCCGCGAGCAGTTCGCCGAACTGAATCGCCAGCCCAACGAGATTTTCATTCCTGAAATTGGCTCGCGGGCGGATATAAAACTAACAAATAATTATGCTACGGTCTCGGAATTCGAACGGGATATCGAGGCGGTGTACAGGGAGAAGATAAAAGAATTGCTCTAATGCTTGAAGCATCCTATAATCTTGAAAGGAGTTTCCAATGGCCGACTTGAATAATTTTTTCACCAAGCTCATCGCTGAAGATTTAGGCGTGCAGCCAGAACAAGTAACTCTCATGTTCATTCATGAGATGAGGAAGAAAATGTATAAAGATCCGGACTTTCAGTTCGATTCCGATCCGACCCTGAGAAACAATAAGGAGGTTCGCCCGAATCATTCCGAAACGCTGAAGCGATGGAATCAGAAATGCAGGACTTGGGCACAAGAAGTTTTACAGACAGGACCCACTCCATGTCATTGGGAGCCAGACCCGGCACTCGTCGAAGAGTTCCCGCTCCTCGGAATCGATCCCGTGACAAGACAACCTACTTGATCCTCGGAAATAGCACCTCGATCTTCTTCGCTTTCCAGCCACCGTGCTCACCCTCACCATCGCGCTCGATTGCGGCGGTGATTTTTTTTGCGGCATCGGGCAAGAATGGAACGAGTGCAGAAGCGACGCCATCGAGCAATAAAACCAGATTATATAAAGCATCGCCCCGCGCGACCGCATCCTTAATCTCCCAAACTTTCTTTTCATTAACATACCGATCGCCAAACGAGATCGCAGCCCAGATCGCGGCCAGTGCGTCATTAAATTTAAACTCATTCAACTTCGCGCGGACAGCGCGATTCATATCGTCGACAACATTTTGAAACTCATTACTTTTACCACCGCGTAAAATCGTATCCTTCTCCGCCAACGTCAAAACGCGTGCCGCGAAATTCCCCAACCCATTTGCCAAATCGCCATTGTACCGTTCGCGCATCTTGTCCTCGGAATAATCGCCGTCGGCGCCATACGGTACTTCACGCAATAAAAAATATCGCAAAACATCAGAGCCACGCCCGGCATCACCCGCACCATACCGCTCAGCCAATTCCAACGGATCGACGCCATTCCCGAGCGACTTCGACATTTTGACGCCGCCAACGGTCAAAAAACCATTTGCAATGATTTGGCCTGGCAACGGCAAACCGGCAGACAACAACATCGCCGGCCAGATGACCGCATGAAACCGCAAAATATCCTTGCCAATGGCATGGACGTCGGCGGGATGATCTTCCCAACCCTCGATGCCAACTTCGGAAATATAATTGACCAACGCGTCGGCCCAAACATAAATTACTTGCGAAGGATCCGTCGGAACGGGAATCCCCCAATCGGCACGGCCTTCGCGGCGCTCGCGTGAGAAACTGATGTCCTCGAGCCCATTCTCGACGAACGCACGCACCTCGTTAAATCGGTTCGCCGGCATGACAAAATCCGGATTCGTTTCATAAAATTTTAATAATTCATCCTGATACTTCGAAAGTCGGAAGTAATAATTTTCCTCGGACACAAACTCAGGCGCGATCTTATGTTCCGGGCACAAACCATCCGGCGTCAGCTCATCCTCATTCAAAAATGCTTCATGGCCTTTGCAATACAAACCTTCATATTTCCCGCGATACAAATCCCCCGCCGCCTCGATCCGCGTCCAAATATCTTTTACAACTTTGATATGCCGCTCTTCGGTTGTCCGGATGAAATCGGTATTCGAAATCCCGAGGCGATGCCATGCATCCTGCCAAACACCAGCCATCCGCTCGAGATAAACATTAACGTCCTCGCCTGCCTTTGCTGCAGCATCAACTGTTTTTTGCGCCCACTCATCCGTGCCAGTCGAAAAAATAACGTCTTCGCCAGCGGCAGCACGCGCGCGAGCGAGCGTATCCGCAACAATCGTCGTATACGCATGCCCGATGTGCGGCTTGTCGTTGACGTAATAGATCGGCGTCGTGATATAGAATTTTCCGGAAGGCGCATCCATTATTCTGAAGGAATTGCTTCAGCCCTTTTCTTCGACGACCATTCCTGAATCACTTCCTGGAAAACGGCGGCAGCCGGAACGGCGATGACGATTCCCATAAAGCCGCCGATCTCGGCGCCAATCAATAACGCGATGATGACGATGACAGGATGGAGGCCGACGGAGCGGCGATTGAGAATCGGGACAAAAAGATTCGATTCAAGCTGCTGGGCGATGATGAAGAAAATTAACGTGTACAAAGCGAGCGAGGTCGAGACGGTAAGCGCCGAAACGACGCCGAACGCACCGGATATAATAGGGCCGACAAACGGAACGAGCTCGCAGATGGCGGCGATGAACGCGATCAAAAACGCGTACGGAACGTGGAGCAGCGACAAGCCGACCCAGACAAGGACGCCCATAATCAAACTGAGAAGGAGTTGCGTGCGGAACCAAGAACCGATGAGACGGCGCGAGGAGCTATAAATTTTCAGCGCCATCGGTTCGTAATCCGGTGGGATAACTACTTTTATAAATCGTTCGACGCCGTCCTGCGTCAAGCTAAGATAGAACGAGCTCACGATGACCGCGAAGACGAGCGTGAAGCTGCCGAAGGCAGTTGAAAGAGCCGAGAATGGTGAGCCGCCGCTCAAGAATTCGCTCGAAAGCTTCGAGATCGTTGCCGATGCCGATTGCGATTTCAAGCTCAGCAAAAATCCGAGCCCACCGGAGACGTTAGCGCCGGAGCCGGAAAAGATCGTATTCAACTCGACGATAAGGACCGGAATGAGCGAATATAAGATAAAGATAATGAGTACGATCGGCGAGAAGGAAAATAAGAATGACGCTGATGCTGCGCGGCAGACCGACATGTTCGAGGCGGTCAACGATGCCTTCGAGGCCGGATGAGATGATGATCGCGAGAAAGAGGCCAAGAATAATTTGGCGGCCTTGGTACAGAATCGCGATAATGACGACGAACAGCAAAATGCGCCATAAGGTCTCCCATGCTATGTCGAATTTTTGTCGCTCCATGTATTGCTAAGATTTAATTAAATTTTAATATCTTCTTGAAAATTTCTTCGTTCTGGTACGGGCCGATGACTGCGAGATTTAATCCTTTATTAATAAAAATTTCCCGCGCGACCGCCTGAACCTCAGCGGCGCTTACTTTCCTTATCATATCAATGAATTTCTCGGGTGGCAAAAGCTTTTTCGTCAGGATCTCCTGGCCGCCGTAAAAGCTCGCAAGCGCATCCGACGTCTCGAGGCCCAGAATGATGCCGCCGCTCATGTGGTCCTTCGTCCGTTGCAGCTCCTCCTCCGGCACGAGTTCGTCACGCAAACGCCGGCACTCGGCAAGGATGGCCTCGATAACGACGTCGATTTTGCCGTGGTCGACGCCCGCGGAAATGGCAAAAACGCCGTGGTCGAGTGACAAGTCGGCATCGGCATCTATATAATAGGCCGCGCCGAGTTCCTCGCGAACTTTCTTAAATAATCGTGAACTCATCCCGCCACCAAGAACGTCAGCCAAAACCTGGATCGCAAATCGACGGCGGTCGAACAGATCGAACGCACGAACACCCATAACGAGATGGCTTTGTCCGGACTCCTTAAACTTAACAAACATCTGCGGCCGCGCCTGATGCTCTTTCGTTTTCAGTTTCGCACTCGCCTTCTTCCGCGCCAGCGCGTTAAATGATTTTTTAATCTGCGCGACGACCGCCCGTTCATTAAATTTTCCGGCAATGACAACGATCGTTCCCGGTGCAACGTACCGCTCGTTCCGATATTTTACGAAATCCTCTTTCGCCAGTTTTCGCAATAACCTCTTTCTCGCCGCTGATATCCCAACCCGCCGGCTGGTCGCCATACATCAGCGTCGTCAAAATTTCATGCACGCGCCGCGCCGGCGTATCTTCGTACATATTGATCTCCTCTATAATTACGCCACGCTCTTTCTCGATCTCCTCCGGCGCGAACACCGGATTCAAATAAAGATCGGAAACGATCTCAAGAATTTTCGGCAACTTGCGCGCCTCAGCCTTCGCCCAATATCCGGTATACTCTTGTCCGGTAAACGCATTTGACTGGGCACCAAGCGCCGCCAACTCCTCCGCGATCATCCCCGGCCGCGGCCGATTCGTCGTTCCCTTAAACGTCATGTGCTCCAAAAAATGCGAAACGCCATTGACGCGCTTCGTTTCATATTCCGATCCCGCCTCAACAAGAATCAACACGCTCGCCGCGAGCGTCGACGCTTGCGGGACGAGAATGATGCGCAGACCATTTGGGAGTGTCAGTTTCTTCGGTGGTTTCATGGTAGTTACAACGAATTATACGCGATATTGTTTCATAAAAACAGCGTTTGCTACCGACGAGCGCGGTTGCCCGGCGTCGCCATCTCGCCAAAACAAAAACCGCTTCCACGACCTCACATCGGGAAACGGTCTTTGCCAAAACCCATCCATGGATAGGTTTCCAATAGCTTTTGGCTACCCAGTAATCATAGCATAGTGACACAAAAAGCCATGTGCATAAGTCACGCCACCTTAGCCAACAGACACGCTTCATGCTTATGCGGCCGCGCCGGGCAATACTGCCGGCCATAATTGATCAACCGATACGTCGAAACAAACCAATCGCGGCGCGGAATTATTTTCATTAAATCGAGCTCGATTTTCTCCGGCGTTTTTTCGGCGCTCAAACCAAGGACGTGTGATAGCCGGATCATGTGCGTATCGATCGCAATACCCTCGACAACGCCATACGCGTTGCCAAGGATGACATTCGCCGACTTGCGCCCGACGCCCGGCACCTTCACCATCTCCGCCATCGTCTTCGGCAGCTTGCCGTTATACTTCTCTTTTATATATTTCGCCGCCGCCAAAATATTGCGCGTCTTCGCGCGGTAAAAACCGGTTGAGTGAATCGCATTTTCAAACTCGTGAATCCCCTTCGCCGTCTTACCCGCCTTAACATAATCATCCAGCCTACGATATTTCTTGAACAACGCCGGCGTCACCTCGTTCACCTTCTTGTCCGTGCACTGCGCCGAGAGCTGAACCGCAACGAGCAGCTCCCACGGATTACGATACGTCAGCGCGATATGCGCCTCAGGATAAATCTTTTTCAAAACACGCGAAATCTTTTGCCACCGCTTGCGGAGTCGCGGCAAGTCTTTATCGGAATTCATGCTTCTATTATAATGCAAACAAGGATATGGCCAAAATCGCTCATAAAATTTTACCGAAATCATTCTTCGACCGGCCGACGCTTACGGCCCCGCACGCCTCGCAAAATTTCTCAAGATCGACGGTTCATTCAACGACAAATCCACCTCGCGCCCAACCGGCCTCTGGTTCGAAGATCGCGGTGTACACATTCCCCGCTCCCATGTGCTCGCCACCCGCCGCGTCGGCGTCGCCTACGCCGGCCCAATCTGGGGTGAAAAAGAATGGAATTTCAAGATAAAAACTTGGCAATTGTGCTGAAATTTGACAAGTGCGGAGGGTGTAGTATAATATGTTAGTAAGCTAGCAATCTTTACAATTTCATCCACAGAGGAGAAACGCATGCAAAGTACGCCAGAAATGGTCGCGGCTGTGAGTCTATTGTACCATTGCTCAAACGCCGCAAATCTTCGGGATCCCAGCTTAGATCGCAACAACAAACCTCAGCGGAACCGACTCATGAAAGAAAGCTTCCAAGAGGCACTCGACCAAGTGCTCGACGCCAATGAAATATTTGGCAAACGACGAGTGTCGATCGCGCGAGAAATCAGAAGTGAGCTTGGACGCGCCGGCGGGAAAAAGACTAGCCGGAGGAGACGGCAGATAAACATGTTTGCCGAAACGCCAACCTAAAACAAGCCGCATAAAGTAGACGCTGACCCAAATCAGCAACCCACCGCCCAGCGCAAGCTCGGGCGGTTTTTCTTTTATGAAAACTATATTAAATTGTCGCCATTCTATCTAAACCGCACCTCCATCGAGAACGACCCAACATCTTTCGGATTGCCCGACGCATTATATTTCGCAAAAAAGATTGTACCGGTTGCGGAATGCGGCGTGGTGAATGGAACACTCGCCGCGAATGGCACGGTGCCGGTCGACGTCCAATCGCCAAGAGCCTGCGCACTCGCCTGCCCCAAAACCGTTCCATCCGCATCGACAATCGTTATCGGAAAACTCGCCTCGAAAAACCATCCACCGCCGACCACCGTTCCTTCGATCGCGGCTGGCGAGGTAACGAGGTCGCCGGCGTGCGGCAAGGAAATGGCGACATGGCCGTCGGGCGACAGAGTAAGCTGCTGTGTGGTCATTGCAGCCGTCGTCGAAGTTGCCACAGCCGAACCCGGCACAGCGGCCGGTCCTTTCGCCGATGGGATAAAAATAAGCAGTCCGAGCAAGATAACAACAGCTACCCCAAGAATAATAACGGTCGTTTTCATTTTTATTTAATAGCACCTTCGCGGCGCAGCAATGCGATTTTCGCCTTCGTGCCGCCGCGATTGTAGCCGCCCATGCCGCCGTCCGAACGGATGACGCGATGGCATGGAACTTTCGGATCGTAATTATCTTTCATAATATTGCCTACGGCGCGCGCCGCGGCGGCATTCCCCGCCCGCCGTGCAACCTCCTTATATGTCATGGTCTTCCCACGTTGGATTTTCGCGACGACAGTATATATTTTTTCCTTGAAAGATTTCATAGGTTTCATTATTTCTTCTTTTCGTACCAAACGACCGCGCCGAAGATGACAAAGAACATCACGATGACGCCGAGAAGCCATGCGAGTTCAGCGATGTGTAAAACGCTATCCTCGCGCATTTCGATCTCGAAAAGCGAGCGACCGGCGAGCACAAAACCGGAAGCCGGCGTACTGGTCGGGATGCCGAGCTCCGGATTGCCCTCGCCGTTATTCTCCCACGACTCGACGACAACCGCGCTCCGGACGCCCGGCGCCGGTTGCCAGGTAAAATTATCCTCGCCATGACCGGCGACATAGACAAATACGCCGGCCGGCAACGCTGGCGGCTCCTCGCCTTCCAAAGCCGCGGACGATGCGAGCGGCGTTCCCGATGCGTCATAAATAATGACAAACGGATCGAGCGACGAACTCATGTCGATCGTCTGGCCCGGCGGAACAATCTCCTGCGCCGGCGCACCCTGCGAAAGATCGCTCGCAACATCCGCCGCAACCTGCGTCTGCGGATCATTGGCCGTCTGCCGCAAATCCTGCTGAACCAGCACATACCCAAGCAAGCACGCGAACGTAATCACCGCCGCGAACGGAATCCAGATGATAAATACTTTTGGAAAATGTTTTTTCATAGTTAATTTTTGGTTGTTTCTTCTACTAAAATTTTCACTTCATCGTGCGAATTGATCTCGAGAAAACCGCCCGAAACCGGAAAAAATAATTCCTCGCCATTCTCATCAACAACCTTCATCGTCCCCTCGTCGAGCAGCGATATCAGCGGCTCATGGTGATCAAGGATCGTGATCTCGCCAGAGCGCGTACGACAATTCACCTCGCGTGCAACGCCCTGGAATAAAACTTTTTCGAGTGAATAGACGCCGAGTTGCATGGGTTTATGGTGATAATAGTATCAAACTGTAGAAAATTTTGCAATTTCTATAAATTATGGTATTTTATGGGTAGGAATTTCACAAGAGGAGGATCCGTGCAAAACGGAGAACCCAATATCTACACCGCTATAGCAACCCTGTACAATGGACGTCTTCAGCTACAATGGCAACGAGTCCAAGTGCTATTTGGCTTCAACGCAATTGCCTTTCCGGCAACATTCATCGCCAGCCAACCGTCGAAGATTAAATTTCTGATCAGCCTCATTGGACTCGTCGTCCACGTCGGAATTTTCGTTGCCAGTCGCCAAGCGACTCGATGGATTGCATACTTTGAAAAGAAACTAACAGAGCTTGAGCAGCTAGATCAAGCTGAGCCGATGTCTGTGCAACGATCACGAATCACAATCTTCAGCGATCTGGAAGCTACAGAGATCAACCGTTATCCTGCAACGTTTGCTTACAGATGGCCATTCGGAATCGGCATTTTTCTTTGGCTATGCTTAACAATCTGGTATGCATTAGATTCCCCAATGATTCGAAAATTTCTTTGAAAGGAGGTACTGTATGATGGACGAAAAACTGAAACAATCCTACCGGAGAGAGCATTTCTGGCTCAATATCCTTGCATGGACCGGAGGAATTATTTTCATCATAGGGTTTTTCATGGTCCTTACCTGGAAATAACAAAGTTTTCAGCAACATCCCATCGCGCGCTCCGCGCAATACGCTCGGCATTTCGCCGAGCGTTCTTTTATGAATAAAAAAATAAGCGGATAGACGCCGAGTTGCATCAATTTATTTATTTTGAAGTTTCTTGCGAGAAATCTCACTCTGTAAACTCGTGCCTTTTATGATAAGAAAAATCATAAGCACTAAAGTCATAACAATCATTACTCCTGCCAAGCCCAATGCTGTACCCTGATCGATAGCCGGGAAAACCACAAGGATCAATATGTATAATCCAATCATTAAAAACGGCATCAGAAAAACCCAAATAAAATAATTGCGGGACTTCCAAGATAAATAAGAGATTGAATCAGTGCTGTTATCTTGTACGGAAATATCAGTCATTTAAATTATATTACGCCACCTCCTCAATTCCGCCCTTCAAGTAGAACGCATCCTCCGGCTTGTCGTCATGTTTGCCGTCGAGGATTTCGCGGAAGCTGCGGATCGTATCTTTGAACGAAACATATTTGCCAGTCGCGGCCGGTGAACTGCGCGGCGACGAAGAACGGCTGGGACAAGGAAGCGCTGGATTTTGCGGGCGCGATAAACGGTCTGTCCGATCGGTTTCGGAAAGTTCTTCGATACCCAAGAATGGCAATGATGTCCTGCAATTCTTTGTAGCGCTGCAAACGTTCTTTGCACGCCGCGGGCGACATCATAATGTTCCTGGCCGACGATCTTCGGGTCGAGCGCGCTCGACGCGGACGCGAGCGGATCAACGGCAGGATAGATACCGATCTCGGTCAGCGCACGCGACAACACGATCGTCGAGTCGAGGTGCGCGAATGTCGTCGCCGGCGCCGGGTCGGTGATGTCGTCGGCGGGAACGTAAATTGCCTGCACCGAAGTGATCGAACCTTTCTTCGTCGAAGTGATGCGCTCCTGCAGCTCGGCCATTTCGCTCGCGAGCGTCGGCTGATAACCAACGGCGGACGGCATACGGCCGAGCAATGTCGAAACCTCGGAGCCGGCCTGCGAATAGCGGAAAATGTTGTCGATGAAAAGCAAAATATTTTTGCCTTCCTCGTCGCGGAAATATTCGGCCATCGTGAGCGCCGACAACGCGACGCGGGCGCGGGCGCCCGGCACTTCGTTCATCTGGCCGAAAACCAGCGCGGTCTTGTCGATGACACCCGATTCTTTCATTTCGTTATAGAGGTCGTTGCCTTCGCGCGTGCGCTCGCCGACGCCGGCGAAAACGGACACGCCGCCGCCGACTTCGGCGACGTTGCGGATGAGCTCCTGGAGCAAAACGGTTTTGCCGACGCCGGCGCCGCCGAACAATCCGACTTTTCCGCCTTTGATGAACGGACAGATTAAGTCGATGACTTTGATACCGGTTTCAAAAACTTCCGTTGTCGTCGACTGCTCACTGAAGTTCGGCGCGTCGCGATGGATGGGCAAATGTTTTTTGAACGGCTTCGCCGGTTTCGTCAGCGGCCGACCCATGACATCGAAAATATTGCCGAGCGTCTCCTCACCCACCGGCACTTCGATCATCTTGCCAAGTATCCGTCACTTCGGCGCCGCGATTCAAACCGTCCGTCGGTCGCCATCGAAATCGCGCGAACTTTGCCCGGCTCCAGATGCTTGACCACCTCGGCGATGATCGTCTGCTGGCCGGACTCGTTCTTCATCCCGCCCGGCAGTTTGATCTCGAGGGCGTTATAGATCGGCGGCAAGGTCGTCTTGTCGCCAAAATCAACGTCAACAACCGGACCGATGACTTGCGTGATTTTTCCTGTTTTGTTTGGCATGGGTTTAACGTTTGTAATAATAGCAAAGATTTTTGTCGAGAGCAAACAGCAAAGGCCATTTGACATAAAAATCAGCGTTGATTTATAATGGCTCTATGCTCGCGGGTATCCACTCCCTGCTCGGCGTAAAACGGGTCGCAAGATCTGAAAGGCTGACGGCGAGCACAACAAAGACCCACTCTTAACGAGTGGATTTTTGTTTCTCTTGAAAAGCGCTGAAGAAATGCTTTTCACCTCCATTTATTTGCCTAATTATCACCCTGACAGTCGCTTCGTCCTGCTGCCCTGTGAATGCCCAAAATTCTGCATTTCCTTCTTTTTTGTAAACCGGCTCAGAGTTTTTCTTTTGAAGAATATCTACCGCAGAAGGCAAAACAGCAAACCTCCTCCGCTGCTCACCCTTGAAACGAAAGACGCCTCCTTTCCAGCTAAGATGCCGAAAACCCGCCTTCCTGAAAGCCACATAATCGTTAAATGCCGGGCACCAAACGCGACCAATTTTATCATAGAACTCCTTTGCCTCTTTTTTTACTGCCTCATAATCGCTATCGTAAATTGGATTTTTCATCCAATCACCATACCAAAAAGTGCATTAAATCTTTCTAAAGTTTTTTCTATTAAATTTTTATTAATTCTCTTCCCTACTCCACCCCAGCCGCCTGCGCACCACTCGTGACTTCGATGATCTGGTTCGTGATCGCCGCCTGGCGGGATTTGTTATAGACGATGTTGAGGTCCTGCGAAAGCTCGCTCGCATTGTCGCTCGCGTTCTTCATCGCAACGCGACGGGCGGAATGTTCGGATGCGTTCGCCTCGAGGATGTTATGGTACACGCGGATCCGCAGCAGCGCGCGCGATAACTCGTCGAGCACCTCGCGCGGCGACGGCTCGATTAAATACTCGATATTCTCATCCACTTTGCCATCCAGCGACGTCGTCTCGAGATATTTCGAATAACGGCCGGCCGCCGGAATGAGCATCTCGATACTCTCGCGCACTTTTTCGAAAGTCACCGGCAACAGCTGCCGCGCAAAGACCTGCTGGTTCAACGCCGTGATAAATTGGGTCGAGAATGAAACAATTTCATCGAACTGCGCGGCGATCGCTTCGGCACCCGGTTCAGCCGGCCTGCCCAAATATCCATCGATCAGCGCATCCGTGATCGGATTCACCTCTTCCATCTGCGTGAAGTCGCCGACGTGTGTAAACGACTGCGCGACCGACAAGCCGCGATGTTCGAGATAGCTTTTCGATTTTTGGCCAACCGCGATGAAAACATATTTCTCGCGCCCGTCCTCGGTGCGCGCGTGCAGATCGATATTATTCTCACGAACATACTGTTCAAATTTCCGGAACACTGAGCCGTTGAATGAACCCGCGAGGCCTTTGTCGGATGTAACGAGCATGAATGCCATCCGGCCGGTGCGATCTTCGTCCGCCCGTTCCCGCATCAACGGCGGCATCGCGATGCCATCCTGCGAATCCTTCAATCGTGAAACGACCGCGAGAATCTCGAGCGCGGTATACGCATACGGGCGCGAATTAAGCGCAAGCTCCTGCGCACGCCGCATCTTCGTCGCGGCAACCAGCTCCATCGCCTTCGTGATCTGGCCAATATTCTGGACGCTCCGTATGCGCCGCTTGAGGTTTTGGGTCGATTCCATAGATTAAAATTTCATTAAATCGAAACGCCGCCTATCTCTCCAAAAACCTCCCCAACGCTTCTTTCAATTTCGCCTCCGTCTCGGCCGGGAAATCTCCCGTCTCGCGAATAGGCTTTAAAATATCGTCCTCATGGAGCTTGCTCAGATAATCCATCAGCTCGGCTTCCGTCTTGCGAATATCCTCAACGGCAACGCTCTCAAAGTAATCATTCAGCACGGCGTAAAAAATGCAAACCTGCTCCTCAACCGGCACCGGCGCCTGATCGTCCTGTTTTAATATTTCGTTAATCTTTTGGCCGGCCAAGATTTTCTTGCGCGTCGCTTCGTCGACGTCGGTCGCAAACTGCGCGAACGCCTGGAGCTCACGGAACTGCGCGTGCGCGAGTTTCAACTTGCCCGCAACTTTTTTCATCGCTTTCGTCTGCGCGGATGAACCGACGCGCGAAACGGAAATGCCGACATTCAACGCCGGACGCTGGCCCTGGTTAAACAAATCAGTTTCCAAAAAAATCTGGCCGTCCGTAATTGAAATCAAGTTCGTCGGAATGTACGCCGTCACGTCGCCGAGCTGGGTTTCGATAATCGGCAAGCGCCGTCAACGAACCACCGCCTTTTTCTTTCGAAAGCTTCGCGGCACGCTCGAGCAAGCGGGAATGCAAGTAGAAAATATCGCCCGGATATGCTTCGCGGCCCGGCGGACGGCGGAGCAACAACGAAATCTGGCGATACGCCCACGCATGCTTCGACAAATCGTCGTACACGATCAGCGCGTCCATCCCCTTGTTCATGAAATATTCGCCGATCGCGCAACCGGCATACGGCGCAAGATACCACTGCGCCGCCGGCGACGACGCCGACGCGGAAACGATGATCGAATATTTCAGCGCATCAAATTTTTTCAACGTTTCCGCGATGCGCACAACTTTCGATTCTTTCTGGCCGATTGCGACATAAATACAAACCATCGGGCGGCGGCCCTTGTCGTTCACCTGGTTCAAAATGGCATCGAGTCGCGATGGCGGTCTTGCCGGTCGCGCGGTCGCCGATGATAAGTTCGCGCTGGCCGCGGCCGATCGGAATCATCGCATCGATCGCCTTGATGCCGGTGTGGACCGGCGTGTTGACCGATTCGCGCTCGAGAACCGACGGCGCGCGGGCTTCTAAAAAGTTTCGCTGGGGCGCTTTGCCGCCGGCGCTCTTGCCGCCTCTTAAAAATTTCGCCCAAGCCCATCCTGCGGGACGCCGAGCGGATCGATGACGCGACCGATAAGTTCGTCTCCTACTTCAATTGATAAAATTTCGCCGGTGCGCTTCACCGTGTCGCCGACCTCGATCGCAAGATAATCGCCGAGGACCGAGTGCGCCGACGGATTCTTCTTCGAGATTTAACGCCAGCGCCGCGCGCTCGCCTTTCGCGGTTTCAATCATTAAAATTTCCTGGCTGACCGCGTTGCGCAATCCGAGAATTCGGACGATGCCGTCGCCAACTTCAATGACGCGGCCGATCTCGGCCCATTCCGGCTTTTCCTTATAGCCCTCGATCTCCGCTTTTAATTTTTCTATAATTTCGTATGCCATTAGAATTTGCACCAAATAATCTATCCAGTTTCGCCTTCATCGTACCATCAAATTGCATTTCATCGTTAACAATAATTTTGACGCCTGCCACGAGTTCAGGATCGATCTCATATTCGACGACGTCCTCAGCGCTTAAGAATGATCCGCAACATCTTTTCCTGCGCCTTGGTGACCGGCCGCGCCGATTGGATCGTCACCTGCCGCATCGCCCAACTTGCCCGCGTCCGCGCCCTCGCGCAAAGCCGCGCCGCCTTATCCAGAATTTTCTTCAGTCGCGCCTCGTCGTTATTCCGGCGAATCAATGTTAAAAAATTTTTGACGACCGCCTCTTTTTTCGCTACCGGCCCCGCCGCGGAATCGGCAATCGCCTCGTCCAAGCGCCTTCGCATAATCATGAATGGAATATTTCATGCAGATTTTGCCTCCTGAACGGCCTTTGCAATCAAAGCATCATCAATCTTATCCGGCGCCAATTCGACCGTCCGCGTTATCGCGCGGCGAACGAGCGACGCCGCTTCCTGTTCGGCAGCCCGACGCGACTCCTCTTCGCGTGCACGAAGCAACGTCTGCGTATTCGCAAGCGCCGCCGCCTCTTTCTTTTTCGCTTCGGCCAACATCCGTGCTTCGAGCTCCTTCGAGTCGGTTTCCGTCTTCCGCAAGATACTCATCGCCGTCGCCTCGCCCTCTTTTATTTTCGCTCCGCTTCATCTCCTCTGCCTCCAGCAATCGGATATCGGCCTCTTTCGCTTTCTCTATTCCCTCCTCTATCCGCTCGCGCCGCTCATGCAACATCTGCAATAACGGCTTATAGACGAACAATCGCAGAACGATCAGCAACAGAAAAAAATTCACCGCCTGCGAAAGCAGGAGCTTCCAGTCGATACCCAGTTGTGACAATAATTGTTCCATACTTTTTTGTTCAACCTGACTAAGCTCCTGCCCACACGACTACGAAACGAACTTAAGAATAAGCGCGACGACGAGCGCATAAATGGCGACGGCTTCCGCGAACACGATCGCGAGCAACGCCATCGTCTGCACCTTCGACGCGGCTTCCGGATTCCGGCCGATCGCTTCCGCAGCTTTCGAACCGATCCAACCGATCGCGATTCCGGGGCCGATCGAACCGACCGCCATCACAATGGCAACTGATAACAAACGAACTGAATCTGCATCCATAGAGTTTTAATGAAGATTTAATGTTTCGAATATATTTCGAATACGACCTTTTTAATGCGCTCCTTCCGTCTCCGGCGCATCCGCATGATCAACGTCCTGCGCATGTCCAAGCGACATCCCGACGAACACGATCGTGAGCATTCCGAAAATGAATGCCTGGATCGCCCCGACGAAGATCTCGAGGAACATAAACGGCAACGGCACGAGGTACGGGACCAAGTAGGCCATAATGGCCAACAAGACCTCGCCCGCGAATACGTTGCCGAAAAGACGGAACGACAACGAGATTATTTTAGCAAATTCCGACACTAATTCAAGTATGCCGACGAAAAAGTCGATCGGGCTCTTGAAATTAAAAAATACTGAAAAACGCGACCAAAATCCGGTCGCCGCGATACTCACGACATTGACGAACGTGATCGCGATCAACGCGAGTGCGAGCGTAAAGTTCAGGTCGCTCGCCGGCGACCGTAGCAATGGAATCGCGGCCGCGCCGCCCGGCTTGATTCACGACGATCGACCAATGCCCGGGCAGCAGCCCAAGCCAGTTCGAAAACAATATAAAGAGAAAAACCGTAAACACGAGCGGGAAATATTTTTCCGACTGGCGCCGATCGCCAATGACAGTATCCATTATATCAAGCGCCGCCTTCGACAATATACTCGACAATGTTTTGCATCATGCCGGGCACCATCGTGAGCTTGCTGCGCAAAATCAAGCCGAGAACGACGAGCAAAACAAAAACGATCGTCGACAGCAATAAGCGCATTCGTCACCGGCCATCGCGCCGATATAAAAAAGCGTTTCCGCACTGAGAGAAATACTCAACATATGCGGACATCATAGCATACAAGCGCCGCGTGTGGCAATTATGGCTGTGTCACGGAGATATCCTCGAGCAATAGCTCGGCCGTTCCCGGCGTCGGCGCCCATGCCAAAACGCCGATGCCGCCACCCGATAACATGCCCGTCGGCAATCCATAGGAAACCGATTCCGGAACCGTCGCGCCATTTAAGGCACAGGCCACCTGTCCGTTGACGACCCTGATCGACGCCGTGACCGGCGTGCCAAACGCGAAATCGCTCGCATGCCCCGACGCGAGTGAATATTGGTTATCGCCTTCGTTTAGATAGTCGTCGATATCGCCGCCGTTCGAAAATGAACAGCTAAAATAATCACCCTCGCTGTCGCGCTGCGCCTCAAGAGAAAAAGTTTCGCCGCTAACGAGATCGATAGTCGCCGTGAAAACATAGTTATTCCAATCGCTCGATCCCGGCAATATCGCTTCGCCGCCCGTCGTCCCCGCCGTCGAGGTCGTCGCACCAATCTCGAGCGAATCACTCGCGACCGCCACGCTACCCCACGTCCTCTGCCACCCCGCCATATCGGAAAATCCATTCTGCGAAAACGGCACGGTTATGGTTGTTGTCGCCTGCACGGTTGTCGTGGCCAGCGCAACCGGCGGCGGCGTTGGCACCGGTGCAGTTGTCGTTGCCGGCGCCGTCGACGTGGCAACCGGCGGTGTCATATGATTAAACAGCGAAAGCAGCGACGACAAGCCGCTCAGCGAAAACGCGAGCGACGCCATGTCGGGCGAAGATGATGGTTGCGGAGGAGGTTCGAGCGGTGGTGGGTCATTTTTTTTCACCGGAGGTTTAACAGTAGCAGCGGCCGCGGTCATAGTCGCAACCGTCGCGGGCGACAACACAGCAGGCGCAACGACCTGCGAAATATCGGCAACTGCTGCCGGATGCATTGCGCCGCTCAGATGGCCCAGCAACATGAAAACGCCAAAAACGCCCCCGGCCATAACGATGAAAGTCGCAAGGAAGATGATTAACCTATATTTTCTCGTTTTTTTCATGCTTTTCACTTCTTACTATGGCAAAAACAGAAAATTTCTGTCATTTGCGGTATACTAGTAATGATCCTGCTTAGATCTCGGATTAATAATTATTTTGGGACGGCGAAGCGCTGCGGTCCGTGGACCGTCAGTTGAGCTAACCCACCTGGCGTTAACGCCAGAGATCTATGCGGGATCATAAAGTGCCCGGCCCAACTTCGGTTGAAGGGCCGGGCTTTTTGTTGTATAATCATTTCATCCTTTTTTAATGACCCTCCGAACCCGCCGGAAAATATTTTATACGTTGGTCGCGCTTTTTTTTGTGTTAGGCAGCGGCGTCGTCCTCTACGCACAAGGCTGGCGCCTCGATTTCTCAACCTGGCGCCCCGAAAAAGTCGGCGGCATTTATGTCCGGTCGTATCCAAGCAACGCAACGATTTATCTGAACGGCCAGCCGATTCAGAATAGTTCAGGATTTCTGAGCCCCGGGACATTGATCTCCGACCTTCTCCCGCGAACGTATGATGTATCGCTGAAAGCCGCCGGATATGACGACTGGCAGGAAAATGCGGCGGTAGCGCCATCGCAGGTCGTGCAATATAAATATGCCGTACTCGTGCCATCCGTTGCGGCTCCGGCGCCATCGGGCACGGTGAATGCTTTTATCACAAGCCAACCGACGTCAACAACGCTCGACCCATTCGATCCGGCACAAAAAGTTTTGGTTGGCACAAATAAGATTGCCATCTATAATATTGCCCAAGCGACAACAACCGCGAAAACCACGGTTATCGGGAAAAACCTCGAAGCGAAATGGATGACGCCGACGACGATCGGCATCTTACAAAATACCGGCGAGCTCTATATTTATAACCCGTCGGATAGCGACGGTGCGCAATCGCCCCGGAAGCTCGCGGATGATGTAAAAGATTTTGCCGCAACCAATGACGGTTCGATGGTCGCCGCGCTTGAAGGCAACAGTTTGGAAGTATTTTCGTTGAGCGACTCGAGTGTCTATTATCGCTTTAACCTCCCAAGCATCAACGCGGCCACACATGTCATTTGGTATAAAGACAATACCCATCTTTTTATCGTTTACCCCAACTCCGTTTCATTCCTCGATCTCGCCGACACCGCGCTCGTCAATTTTACGACCGTCGCACAAGGCACTCACCCGCTCTACGATTCAGCGGCAAATATTTTATACATTACAACCCCAGCCGGACAAGTCGTACAGTACAGTTTCCCAAGTTAATTTTTATTTAATTATTTATTTTCAGCAGCTGGTCGCCCAACAAATAGTATGTCGACGTCTGCGCCGCAGCACCGTTAACCGACATATTAATAATAAGATCGCCGCCCTGGACAATATCGTGCGAATTCAGGTGAACGGTTGAACCCAATGGCACATCGTCTACATTGAACATCATACCGCCTTCGTTCAACATCGCGGCGAGTGCAAATGTCGTATTGCCAGCGGAATCAGTTCGCTGGACAACGGTCACCGCATCATCGTAGCCATCCGCGTTGAGGTCGCCGAACGAAGTATCTTCTTGCACGACACCGACATCGTTCGCGATCGGTGGCACGTACGCTCCAGTCAGATCGATATACGCCGTCTGCAAGAGATCTTTCATATTCGGCGCATTGCTCGTGTTCGGCGGAATCGCGAACGGTATCTTCGGCATCGCCTCGGCCTGCGCCGACAACTGAATCGCTCGGCTCGCAATCGCAACCGTCGCCTGCGTCGTCGACGGCGTCATGACCACACTATGCTGGGCGCCCGTCAGGAGCGAAACAACGAGTTGTAAAAGCGTTGCAATTGTGGACGTGTTCATCTTTCTTTAATAATTCGATTATAGCACATTTATAAAATCCCCCGCTTAATTTTTTCGCGAATGCGCCCAATATACGCGTTGAAGAAATATAAATTGTGGTACGTTAGCAGCGCAGCGCCCGTTATTTCATGCGCACGCATCAAATGCGCGATATAATTGCGGCGATAGACGACACAGACAAGGCAATCGCATTTTGCGTCGAGCGGTGCATTTTCTTTTAACAACGCTGACTTGTTGCAATCGACCGCGCCAACCGACGTAAACGCGATCCCGCGACGCCCATAATGTGTCGGCACCGTGCAATCGAACGTATCAACGCCGGCGCGAATAATCGTTTCAATGTCCTCAAGTTTGCCGATACCAAGCAAGTGCCGCGGTTTGCGCTCGTCGAGCAGCGGCAACGTCCATTCTAAAACTTGCCGCGTCGTGATCTTCGAAGTTCCTAATGCATCGCCTAGATCGCCGCCGACGCCAAAACCGGCGAAGCCGCCATCGCGGCCCCCGCTCCCCTCGCGCCCCAACTTATTAATAAACCGAGCCGACTCCTGCCGCATATCTTTATAGACAGAACCCTGCACGATGCCGTACAGCGCCTGGTCGGTTTTTCGCGCGGCGATACATTCGCGCGCCCAGCGATGCGTCCGATCGAGCGCCGCTCGCATATATTCGCGCGTAACGCGCGGCGGCGTGCACTCGTCAAACGCGAATATAATATCGGCGCCAATTTTTTCCTGGATCGCGATCGATTCGCGCGGACCAAGAAAAAGTTCTTCGCCCGTCAGAGGCGACCGGAACCGAACGCCGTCGTCCGTAATTTTCACCGAATTCGGTTGATGGCCTTTATCAATCGCTTTTTCAAGCTTGCTATCCAAATGTCTTGCGTCGGCGCCGCGCGGCACGCGCGTCGCAACCTTCCCCACTCCCAAATCGCGTCCAAACCCTAAACTAAAAACCTGAAAACCGCCTGAGTCAGTCATCGTCGGCCGCGGCCAATTCATAAACTTATTCAAACCTCCGGCCGATTTAATGATTTTTTCACCTTTTCCATCCGCCGCAATATGCAAATGATACGTATTCGAAATCAGTACCTGCGTTCCCGTCGCCAAAACTTCATCACTCCGCAACGTCTTGATCGTCGCATTCGTCGCGACGCCAACCAAAGACGGCGTCTCGACCGCACCGTGGGGCGTTTCCAGATCCCAAGCCGCGCTCGACTCCGGCGTGATTTTTTCAAAACCGTGAAATCAATCATGGGGAAATTGTAGCATATTTTTTATCGGCAAATTGTAGTATACTGTAAGTATTAAAATAACATGAAAAAATCCACCGTCATCGGCATCATCGTAGTCATTATTATCGTCATCCTCCTCGGCTGGTGGATTTATGCCACCAATACTGGCCCGTCGACAAGCACGACAACGACAGGAACCGGTACGACCGGCATGACAACCAGCACGCCAGGCGGCCCGAACTTTGACCAACAAATTTCCGACGGGACAATTTCATTCTCCTATCCATCATCTCTATTCGCGCTCGCAACCACCCCACAACAAATCTTAGTAAGTTCTTATATCCCGCCATGCAACGGCAACTTCAATTATTGCCTCTACTATAGTAACACCTCAACCTATGCCGGAACGAATTTCGAAACCGCCGGCATCCGCATCGACAAGCGCACGGACCTGACGACCGAGTCGCAATGTCTGAACACCGCGCCCGACGGCTTCACCGGTGCAACTTCAACCGTCATCGCTTCATCCTCCGCATACACGCTCGCCGAATTCCCGAACGTCGGCGGTGCGGCAGCCGGACATTTCGCGAACGGCCAACTCTATCGCCTATCCTATCCAACACCAGCAAATAGCGCCACGGGTATCAGCTGCTACGAATTCGAAACGCGCGTCGGCCAGAGCGACTACCTGAATTATCCATCCGGCTCGATCCAACAATTCACGACCGCCGACCAGGCCATTGTCCAAGCCCAACTGCAATCCATTCTCGCAACCGTTAAATTATCTGATGGTCTGACCGTAGCATTCCCGCAATAAATGTCATTCATCGACCGCGCCCGCGATTTCTACGCCCGCATCGAACGTCCATTCTCGTCGATCTCGCTCGTTGCCGGTTTCGTTTTTGACGCGATAACGCTGACGCGCGTCGATCAATTCTGGGAAAATTTCTGGGTGCTCGGCCATCTCGCGATCGTGACCGCGTGCGCGCTGATGATCAACCTGATCGAAAACACGAGCGGCCACGATGAAGAAGATCCGTCGCGCCTGCACTTCTGGCTTGTGAACGTCATGCAGTTTTTCTTCGGCGGCATCTTCTCGACATTCCTCGTCTTCTATTTCCGCAGCGGGTCGATCGCAACCGACTGGCCGTTTTTGTTGCTGCTCGTCATCGCCTTCATCGCGAACGAGCGCCTGAAACGCCATTATGCACGACTCGCTTTTCAGCTTTCTTTAATCTTTCTCGGGTACTACGCATTCGCAATCTACGTCTTGCCAATTTTATTCCATCAGATCAGTACGGCGATTTTTATCTTGTCGGGAATCGTCAGCTTGGCCGCAATCGGCGGCATCATTTTAATTTTACGAAAATTTTCGCACGAGCGCTTCGTCGGCGCAGCGAAATGGTGGACGCGTGGCGCCATCCTTAGTATTTTTGTCGGCGTGAATTTTTTATACTTTTTTAATCTTATCCCACCGCTGCCGCTGTCGTTAAAGGACGCCGGCGTCTACGAAACTCTAACCGTCAATAGTCCCGGCAACTATACCGTTCAATATGAAAGCCAACCCTGGTGGGATTTCTTCGAATGGAGCCAACCCGTCACTCTTACCGCGGGCTCGCCTCTATTTGCTTACACCGCCGTTTTTTCGCCATCATCGCTCAATCCGACGATCGTACACGTGTGGCAATATTATGAGCCAAACGCCGAAGGCATCGGTGATGGGGCGTGGGTAACGCGCAGCCAAGTGACCCTCGCCGTAACCGGCGGCAGCGATGGCGGCTGGCGAACATTTTCCGAATTACCCGATATCGACGAGGCCGGCGCCTGGCGCGTCAACGTCGAAACCACCCGCGGCCAAATCATCGGGCAGTTGAGATTTAATGTGACAATAACGACAAGCACGGTACCGCAACTGACGACGGAGGAGATATAAATTACCTCACCACCACGAGCGCAACCGCAGCCGCGAGCATTCCGGCAAACGTCAGCCAGACGAAAATGTTCGACAGCCAACCGCTCGTGAACTCACCCATAATTTCACGGTTGTTGGCGACGCGGGCGATGATGAAAATCAATGGGACGGCGACGATGCCGTTGATGACAGCGCTGACGACGAGGGCTTTGATGGGGTCGATGCCGACGAAATTGATGCCGAGGCCAATTAAAGTAGCGATCGTGATGACACCGTAGAAACCGTGCGCGCGTTTTAACTTTCGGTTCAACCCCTCGCGCCAATTAAATGCTTCAGCAACGGCGTACGATGCGGAGGACGACAAAACGGGAACGGCGAGCAAGCCGAGACCGACGACACCGAACGCGAAAATGGCTTTCGCAAGAAAACCGGCGTACGGGAACGAATGGACGAGTGGCTCGAGTGCGGCTGCGGCGTCGGCCGAGGTGGCGATGTTCGTTATCCCGTGCGAGAACAAAACAGTTGCCGTCGTGACGATAATGCACCACGTAACAATGTTCGACGAGAACATGCCGATGAAATTATCGAGACGCATCTTACGAATTGCGCTCTTCGTTATCTTCGGTTTGCCTTCCGCATTTTTGCCGAGATGTTTTTCCTGTTCTTCTTCGACTTCCTCATTCGCTTCCCAGAAAAACATGTACGGCGAGATCGTCGTACCAAGAACGCCAGTAATAATAAATATGAAAGCAAAATTAAATTCGAAATGCGGGACGAAGGTCGCATGCAAAATTACCGGCCAGTTTTCCGGAACGATGAAGACCGTGATGATGTATGAAACGAGCGCGATGGCGAGCCATTTCAAAATACGCGCGTAGACGCGATACGAGGTGAAAATTTCGACGAGCAAAATAGTTACGGTAAAGCCGAGCGTCAGGATGACGAAGTTGATCGGGACGACGAGCTGCGCCGCAGCAGCCATCGCGCCGATGTCGGCGCCGATATTGATCGTGTTCGCAACGATGACGAGCGCGACGACGCTGAGGACGATGCCGCGCGGATAATGCGACTTCACGACGGAGACGATTCCCTTGCCCGTCACCTGTCCAATGCGCGCGCAAGCCTCCTGAATCGCAACCATAAGCGGCAACATAAAAATCGCGGTCCAAAGCTGGCCATAGCCGAACTGCGCTCCAGTTTGGGAATAGGTTGCGATGCCCGACGGATCGTCGTCGGCGGCGCCGGTTATCAAGCCGGGGCCGAGGATACGCAGGAGGCGATTGAATTTTTTCTTCTCGGTCGCTTCGGTCGTCATGCTGAAATTATAGCATTACGACGGAAAGTCTAATGCGTATGGTCGTTCTCGTGGTTCTTCTTGTGTCGATGATTAAAAACTGCTCCTATTTCCCGAATTGCGAAAATCGAATGACGGATAAAAAGTACGCCCGCTCCAAGAGAAAACCATTCAAGAATGAAACGGCCAATCACACCAGGAACGCCGACCCACGGTAATAAAAGAGCGATAGGAATGGCAAGCGGTTGAAAGAAAAATATTGCAAAAAATGTCAGCCACATTGGAAAGCAGAAACTGCAATCAAGGGGATGCCCGATAACGGGCAGCTTTTTCACCCATGCGTGAAACGCCGGGTGATCGTCAAGCCAGTTCCACCAAATGAGGGATGCGACCGCAATGGCAGAAGCAACTATAAGATAATTAGTGAGCATAGAGATAAGTAGATAATTGATAAAAATTGGGGGCTCCGTTAGGACGGAACCCCTTGCCTAAACAGATGAAGGCGATATTAGGCGGCGAGGGCGACATTCCCTTTGAGGAACTCCACGAGCCTCGCGTCGACAGGAGGATTTGCCGCGACGATGTTAGCTCGTCACGACTGCCTCATTCACTCGCGCGAAACGAAGGTAGCTCTCAACCTCCGCTTCATGGAAGTCGGAAGATGCATCGAGAATGCCCGGCGGCAAGTCAGCCACCGAATCAGCTTCGAGCAAATCGCCCGTGACGCAGAGCACATCTGAGTCGAAGAGACGTCCGTACGTTTCCCGGTTCCGATAATGATCGGAGGAAAAAAGTGTCTCGGCATCCTCTGCGTTGACGACGATCGCGCAACAGGAGCAACCGAATAGCAAGCCGCAGACCGAACGATTCCGCAAGGATTCTGGTTGACCTTCGCGACGCCGTCGGTGCGCAACGCGAGTTTTTCGCACGCGCCGTGCATGAGTTCGCTTTCGCGTGTCTTAATGCGTTGAACTCGTCCCTCCTTCTCATTCCAGAAAAGGACGGAAAGCGGATTCGAAACGGCCTTAATGGAAAGGCCGCGGATTTGCGAGAACGACTTTTCGAGATAGCGATGCACCACCTCGAGGATCGTGGTTACCTCGAGAAGGCGCGGAGCATTGATGGCATCCGCAATCCTCGCGATCGCATCCCCTCCAATAAGAGGATATGCTTCGGCGAGGTGCGGGATGTCGCCCTTATCGAAATAACCGTAAATGGTCCGGTTACCGTTCGCGAGGAGCGCGGGATTGTCTTTCATGATCGGTGTCATAGTTTCTCCTTTTCTAGATAGCCGCGATGCGGCTCGGTTGGATTATTGTGGATAAGACCATTGAAGTCGTAGATCATTCGATCCACGGCAACTTGGGCGCGAAGATAATTCGTGATCGTTGCCGACTGTTCGTCGGTCAGCATCACATAATCCTCGCAAATGATCGAGATGGGATCGTCATATACCCCCACATGCACATGATCGCCGTATTCGCAGACGGAAGGATCACAGCGATGCGGAAGCACATTGACGCCCTTGAGCGTACGCCCATCCACTTCCCATGTCGGGAAATAGAGACGGAGTTCCTCCGCTCCTTTATGATTCGCAAAAAGAGCAAGCATTGCCTTCATCGGTATTCTTCTCCTAAAGATCTATAAAGAAGTATAGCTTCCTCTTGGTGTGGGTCAAATTATTTGCAAATAATTCGCAAATATTATATACTCCCTATACAGCAACCTTTATATGAAAAAATCATGAAAAACAATCATCTCAACCCAGCCCAACTCCTCCGCGCCCACCGCCTCAGCGTGACCGCCCCGCGACTCGCGATTTTAGAATTATTTAATAAATCAAAACGGCCGCTCGCCGCCCAAGAAGTCGCCGATTCCCTCCCCCGCTCGGGGTCGTCCGCGATCGACCAGGCAACCGTCTACCGGACCATCGGCGCATTCAAAGCAAGAGGCCTCATCAAACCGATCGACCTGCGCCACAACCATGCGCACTACGAGCTGACCAATCTCGCCGAACATCATCATCTTATCTGCCTCCACTGCGGCCGAGTCGAAGACGTCGAACAGTGCGGCGTCGAAGAAATCCAAACAAAAGTCCTGCGCGGTTCGCGCCATTTCGCCGAAATCCGCCAGCACGCCCTCGAGTTTTACGGCCTCTGCAAAGCGTGCGCCAACAAGTAGTGATTTTTGCGTAGGCCTGTGGTACTATAATTTTCATGGAAAAGCGATTTTATTATCGCTGGAAGAATGATGACGAATGGCGCCGGTTCAAAACCGGTGTTTCGCTGCATAGCCATACCTGGCACTCGCACGAAAGTTTGGAGTTTTTACCGACAACGGTGCAAAAAATATATTTCTTGCCACGCCTTCTACAATGGGCAGAAAATCGCTACCATAAAAAATGGAAGCAACCATTCGATTATTCGCTCGGCTATTGGACATCTCCTGTTTCGCCAGCGGCCGCATATCAACTCGAGGCAAAACAAATAACGGAACAAAATCTCCAACCACTCGTATCGCTGACCGACCACGATTCGGTGCTTGCATACAAAGACATCATCCCGGCAACCCCGCTTTCGCTCGAATGGACCGCGCCCTATAACGGCGCCGTTTTTCATATCGGCGTACACAATCTTCCAACGCACGAACACAGCGCCGCCGCAGCGTCGCTCGCCGCGTATACGGCAAATCCCGACCCGAAAACATTAAACGATATTCTGGCGACGCTCGCCGCGATGCCCGATACGCTCGTCATCCTCAACCATCCACTGAGCGACCAGGGCCGCATCGGTTTCGAGATCCACGCAACCGTCGTCCGCGAATTTTTACAACAGTACGGCCACTACATCCATGCACTCGAAGTGAACGCAATGCAAACGTGGGACATCAATCGACGCGTCGCCGCGATTGCGCGCGAACAAAAATTCCCGATCGTCGCCGGCGGCGATCGCCATGGATTCGAACCGAACGGTGCGATCAACCTGACCGACGCGAAAAATTTTAATGAGTTCGCCCATGAAATTCGCGGCGACCGTCGAGCCACAATCTTATTCATGCCCCAGATGCGGCGTTCATTAAAACTTCGTTACGCAGAAAACGTCAAAGTGATTATGGATGAATATCCGGAACTGCCCGGCCGCATTTTTTGGCATGACCGCGTTTTTTATAAATGCCCCGACGGCATCATACGCTCGATCACGGAAATGAGCGGCGCGCATCCGGAAACCGCGTTCGGCGCCATGAGTATGGCCGTCAGCGCACTCGGTTTAGCAAACTTCGTCGCCAAACCCATAACAGGTTTTGATATAATAAATGAAAGGGTCGATTTGGAATAATTAACCAAAGATTAAAAATATGGTTGACATTAATTACGGTGCGGTCCTCGTTGCAGCAATCATCGAGATCGTACTCGGATTCCTGTGGTACGGGCCGTTCTTCGGCAAGATGCAGACAAAGGCGACAGGCGGATCGTATGTCATCATGATCATCGGCGCCTTGTTGACGAGTTGGGTGCTCGCCACCTTCATCACCTCCGGCGAAGCGCATTACGGCATCTGGACCGCAAGCTACGGCGTGCACATCGCGCTGTATGTCTGGTTCGGATTCATCTTGCCCATAACCGTCGGCTCCGTTCTCTGGGAGAAAAAGCCGTGGTCGGCATGGTTCATCAATATCGGCTACTATCTCGTCAGCTTGATCATCATCGGCGCGCTGCTCGGTGCCTGGCATTAAAATTCACTCTGACGAATTCGTCTTGCCGTTCTCCGCCGATGTCAGCACGAGCTCCGTCGTTTGGTCGATCGTCGTTTCATCATTCTGCTCAACCCCAACCCACGCCTGAACGTCATACGACAACTTTGCATTCGGCTCGACGACCGTGAACTTTCCGAGCATCGGCCACTTCGTGCCTTTGTATTCGCCCATCGCCTCGCCCGCTTCCATCACGATATAAATTTTGCCGCCAACCCGTTTCCGGCGCGACATCGTATATTCTTTCAAATGCTACTTCTTTAATTGGGTTTTCCATGTTTTTGTTTACCTTATATACTACAACTTATTTTAACAATTCTTTAATCCCCACCCGTCGCCCATACTCCATTGAGCCATATCGGAACGCGCGCACCGCGAACCAAACGGCAACGACCGCACTTATGATTATAATTGCTAACGACCCGAGTGCCTCGACCGTTGAGAAGCTGCCGACGGCGTTCCGCAAGAGCGCCGTCGTCGGCGCGGTTAACGGGAAATAGGTAAAGATTTTGACGATCAAAGTGTCCGGCGAATTGATAACGCTTGCAATCGCATAGATAGGAAGGAACGCCGAAATGATGGCGACGCCGAGAAAGCGGCTGGCCTCGGTGGCACTCGGAAACATTGCGCCGAAGCCGACGAGAAGCGAAGTGAACAAGCAACATCCCGCTAACAAAGAATAACGCGCCGAAAAGGATCGGGACAGGATGAAGCGGAATGCTGGCGAGCGTTAAACCGGCCGGCAATGCCGATCTGGCTCGGGAACAGCAGGAGCACAACGAATAGCGGTACGGCAAGCGTCGCAAGTTGCACGAGAGCCCAAAATGAAAATGATATGACCTTGCCGGCGATAAGCGTTCGCGCCTTGACCGCGGTCAGCAACATCTCGGCGGTCCGGTTTTCTTTTTCTCCGGCAGTGCTCGCGATCATAAAGGACGCCAGGAGGACGAAAAGCATCAAGAATGCTAGCGCGAATATTCCCGGAGCGATGACACTCGCGAGTCCTTCGGTCTCGACGCCATTTTTATACGTCGTTGCCGTGACCGTCGGAGGGCTTTCTAAAATCTGGACGGCTTGGTTATTTTTTGTCGCCGCACTAACATCGTTGATCACGCTTTGTTGCAGCAATTGGCTGGCAGCTGCATTGTACGGCGGCGAGAAACTGATGCCGGTATCTTTCGCATAAACTTCGATGTCCATTTTAGCTCGGATCCGTTGGGTAATAAAAGAACGCATCGAGCTGGCCACTCTGTACAGCCGCGATGCCCGCATCTTTGCTCGGCTCGACGATGATATGTTGCGTCGCAACCAGCTGCTGGCTTATCAAGCCCGAATCATCAAACTCTCCGATTTTCGCAGTCGCCGAAAATGCTTGCGCCTGCTGCGCCGCCTGGCTCGCCGCGTTCTTGGCGGAAAGATATTCGATGCCAACAACAATGAGAATAAGAATAAGCGGCGCGATCGAAGCGATCCAAAAACTTTTCTTTTTGAGTGCTCGCAACGTTTCGAAATTAATAATGTTCCACATGTTATTTATGGGGCTTACTTGAACTTATTTATAGAGCGACAAGAAAATTTCATTGAGCGTCGGCCGGCGAACATCGAACGTCGTAAGATGCAAATTAGGAGCGACAGCCAAAAACCGCAGTATCTCATCCGCCGTCACGCCTTCGCGCCACGCGAGCTCCGCATAATGCGGCAACTGCTTCGTGATCGCGTACAATTTTTCATTGACCGGCAACGTTCCGGTATAGGCAAGCGCTATAACAGTCGAGCCAAATTTATTTTTCACCTCGTCAATCGTCCCATACAACGCACGCGTACCATCTTTCAGCAAAACAATCCGATCGCAAAGCTGCTCCACTTCTTCCATGCGATGCGTGACGAGAATGACCGTCGCTCCATTCGTCCGCTGCTCGTTGATGATGCTCATCAAGAGCGACCGGTTAACCGGATCGAGCGCTTCGGTCGGTTCATCAAGGATCATAAGCGACGGTTCGTGCAAAATCGTAACGCCAAGCTGGATCTTTTGCTGTTGCCCATTCGAAAGTTCGACGAGTCGCGCGTTCGCCTTGTCGCCGAGACCGACGCGATCCAAATATGCCAAAACACGTTGGCGCGCATCGCTCCGGCTCAGCCCATGCATGACGCCAAAATAAACCATCGTATCGAGCACCGGCTCATTGCGATACAATCCCCGCTCTTCCGGCAAATACCCAACCGTCGCCGCCATCGCCGGGCTATAACGTTTGCCATTGACAAGCAACGTGCCGCTCGTCGGCTCGAGAAGCGCTAACAGCGTCCGAATCGTCGTCGTCTTGCCCGCGCCATTCGAACCAAGCAAACCAAAAACCTCGCCTTGCTGGACGCTAAAAGACAGGTCGCGCACGACCTCTTTATCGCCAAAGCGCATTGCGAAGGATTGTATATCGACGGCTGGAATGGATGATGTGGATGATTGTGTAGCCATCAGGCATAGTATACATCAAAAACAATAACGGAGCCGGTGCGCCAAACCTATGATCGCTCCTCCCGCTCCAACTTGGCGGCAGCTTCCGGCGTCGAAACATCTTTACCCATCAACAACAAGCGGATGATACCCCACTCGATGAGTGCATAGACCAGGAGCGCAAGTAAAGTTGTCCATTCGAAAATTTTGCCTTCGACGACCGTGATTCGAAACACGGCAAGAAACGGTTCGGCAAACGGATAAGTCGCGCCGTAGATAAGTGCGGTAAAGCCGGCCGCCGGATTCGCGCCCGCAAGCTTCAGGAAAAACCGAAAAGCCAGCAGGATCTCAAGCAGTCCAAAAAGATATTTAACAATCTGCACGCCGCGATACAGCGGCTTTGTTGTCGGTGAAATGGTGGAGTCCATAGCACTATATAGTACGGCGGCGAGGGCAGGAATATTACTTTTTGAAATCTGCAATCAATTGTTAAATCGACGTCAGTATAACAAAAACAGCCCCGTCCCTGGAGCTGTTTTCTTGACTGGCCAGTTTGCTCTCTTACGGTGCCACCTCCGTAAACCCATTAACGGCTTCACCGTTCGTGTCGCCCGGCTTTGTGTCGCCCGCAAAGAAATAGAGCGGCAAGCCACGGTACGTCAGCTGGATCGAGCCGTCGGCACGTGTGATGGTGCCGATCTTACCAACGATACCTGGATCCGCAGTGAATGCAGCGGAAGCTGCAGCTGCAGCGGAAACAGTGTAAGGCGGCCAAGCGGTTGCGCATGCACCCGTGCAGTTGCTGACGTTAGTCGTATCCTTCGTGGATTGGTACAATGTCATGCCGTTTGATCCGCTGAGGTAAGCTCCAAACTGTCCACCGCCAGAATTATTCAGCGTAAGCGTATTGACTGGAAACGTTTGCTGCGTCCCTGCTGGATTCGTCGTCGGATTCGTCGCACCGGTAGACGTAGGCGTTTGCGTTGTTGTAACCGGCGATTGATACGAAGACATCGACGCCCACCAGAAATAACCCGCAATAACAATAACAACGACGATCACCACCAACCAAATAACGGAAGATTTTTTCATAATTTAATTTTTATTTAACAGGCTTATTCGACCATCCCTATGATTATACCATTATATAATGAAAAGTTATCGTTTAGTCTGCGATCCCGTAGGGAACTGGAGATTTCATTTCTTCCCCCTCCTCCCCAGCACCCATTTCTGCGAAGCACTTAACGGCTTATCCTTTCGATGCATACAGCCCGCCCAACAACAAGGGCGCCGCATCCCCTCTTTCAGTTCCGAGCGCACCCGGTTAATATGTTCCTGCCGCTTCGCCGGCGTCTTGACCGAGATAGTCCAACAGATCCACTCATTGCGCGCGAGCGGCGTAATATCCTCCCATTTCGCAAGGGCCTTCGGATCGGATGTGAGAGCTTTTTTTAGATCTGCCGGCAGTGGATGTACCGCCGCCACACCGCCTGAAATTTTCTTTGGCATGAGTTAAGTGTACTACAAAATAACTTCCGCCAATAACTCCGGAAATTCCTCCGTCTTTATATCCTCATAAGTATAATGCTCTCGTCCATCGAGTTCGATAACGGTGCCGCCCAAAGCATTTTTGAATATCTCCAAGCTTCTCTTACCGTCTGGATGTTCGTTGTTAGCAGTGAACATGAAAATCTTATTCACGCGCTGCTTGATAGTTTCATCTATCTGATAGCCATAAAATTTCTTCTTCGCATCGCTGCTCGTGCCGATCTTCCAAGGAGCAACCAGAATGAGCTTATCGATTTTGCGCTTTGAATCACCAAGCCAGTGAACCAGAAACGCGCATCCGCAGCTATGCCCGATAAGTGTCGTCCCTTCGTTTATCTCTTGCTTCTCGAGCTCTACTTTCCATCTTTCATAATCCGGCGACCACGACTCAGGCATCATCGGCGTTGTCGTAGGTATACCGCGAGCGATCAATTGTTCGCGCAGCCATGGCATCCAGTGCTTGTTTTCAGGATATGCTTTGCTCTCTTCTGGGGTGGATGAGCAGCCGTGGATGATGATTACGTTTTTCATTTAAAATATTTTCTTATCTGACAATTTTCGTAAAATGGTTGCCTGAAGAATTGCAATAAGTAAAATAGCTGTAACAAAATAAAGAATGACAAAACCGAGACCGACAATTCCCCACATCGAACCCTGGAACGACAGCAAGCTGATCCAGTAAGACCACCATGACGGAAAAGTTATGTCCCCTTGAGAGACTCCGGCGAAAAACAGAATAGGGATGGCGAAACAAGCGATACTCAACCACAATCCCCAATCAAGCATCTGAAGCGCCAGCATTGGAATCGGTGGCAAAATTTTATGGAGCTGAAATATTGCGTATGCCAAAATATAACAACCTGCTAAAGTAAAATATATAAACGTAGAATTCTGTTGTGATTCTGAGCCATGAGTAACCTGAAAATAGGTCATCATAAGCACGGGGAAAAATATTGATATGGTAAGTACGAGCTCAAAACGCTTTTCGATTTGATCGATAAGATCTTTCATATCCCAATCTCAATCTTCCAATTCATCGGAATCAGCGTCAGGATGATCGGCATAAAATTTTATCGCTCCTTAAAAATAATTCCGGTCGTTTTTTGTAGCAACTCCAACGTTGCCCGAACCGACGGGTTATTTGTATTTTGTAATACAACTTTTTCGCCATAAACTTTTCCAAGTGGCGTCAGAAACTCGTCGCCCCACGACGGCGAGAACGTCAAAACCCCCGCGAAATCTATATCGAGAGTTTCGCCTTCTTTCACGTCACGTAAGGTTGGCTGCAGAGCCCCAAAGGACTCTCGTCCCGCCTGGCGTGAAATAAGCGTTGTGCCAAATTTTTTGAGTTCAATAGTCATTTGTTAGTTGTAATAGTTAATATGATATCAGCACAAGACATCCACGTAAACTCTGGCTGGTGGTCGTAAGCGCATACTCGAATTCTTTCCCTTTAGCCGGCATCGTAAGTATCGCATCGCCACTTTGAAAAAATAGATTGAGCTTGTTTTCGGAAACCACCTCTTTTACATATTTCAGCCCATTGCCTCTGCTTTCGGGAGCGCGACCAGAAAGAACTTCCGTGAACGCCACGTCCAACGCGTCAAAGTCCTTGGTAAGTCCGGGCCTTACTCGCTTCAGCGTTTCTAAAATTCCAACGCCCCGGTCAGCAAGTACAATCTGTTTTTTGTTAAGATCATATCCAAAGAAAATGCCCGGAGCATCCGGCCACAGCCCAAGATTGTGGTCGTAAGAATTGTTTCCTATCTCGCCCGCAACAGAAACAAGTAATGAAAACAGTTCGGGCACGGTGCCGCTGCGAATCATGTCGTCTTGCATCCTTATAAGGCGCGTTTGGAAAACAGCACTCGTCTGGCAATAAAAGGTTTGAGGAAATTCTGCATTAGTTGCCACCCATTCTTGCGCCAATCTAAAAAGGTCATTCATAAAAATCTCGATATCTTTCCTCTTGTAATAGCGGTCGCCGCCCTCCTGTTTTCTGATAGCAGGAAAACGACCGCTTTCGTCCCAACGACGAAGCGTCATAATAGAAACCCCAAGAAGCTGTGCCGCTTCTCCTATTGGAACTAAATCTTTTTCTTCATCCATATTATTTTTATCGCCCCAGTCCTATTTTAGCAGATTATTTAAATCTATACAAGATTGTCTTAAATCTATACATAATCAGAAATATGGCCATTTTATTGACAAATTTATACACCTCCTCCTTCAATCTCTTCACCCTAGCCCCCAACCTTCACCGCCCCATCCGGCTCATACGTCGCAACGATCACCCCAGTCCCAGAAATTTTCGACTCAACAAGTTTGAAACCTTCCGCCTGCGTACCCTCGGCAAATAATCGTTTTCCACTCCCGAGTGTAAGCGGAAATATCCAGAGATGCATCCGATCGATCAGATGATTTTTGAGCAACGTCTGAATAAGATTCCCACTGCCCCACACCCAGAGATCCGGCCCATCCTCTTGCTTGAGTTTCGCGATCTGCGCCACGACATCGCCGGTGATGCAAACCGAGTTACTCCACGCGGGCTCGAACGATTCATGCGACACGACATATTTTTTCGCTTTGTTGAACGGGATGCCGACCGGACCTTCATCATGCTGAGGCCAAAACGAGGCAAAAATATCATAGGTCGTTTTGCCGAGGAGCAGCTCGAACGGAAGGTTCATAAATTCCATCAGCATGGAACCCGTCATCTCGTCGCGCGGAAAGGACATTTGCCAGCCGCCATACTTGAAACCACCCGTCGTATCCTCCTCCGCACCGCCCGGCGCTTGCATGACGCCGTCGAGGGTTAGAAATGTTGTCGTGATAATTTTGCGCATGGGTTAATTATAACAAAATAGACTATAAGTCGACAGATTTTTTAATTCATGATAAAATGCGCCCAGCAGGAGAAACGAGCAATGAACGATGGATTGAGAGCTTTACGTAAGAAGCATCAGATGAGCCAACAACAGTTCGGCGATGCCGTTCTAAAAGACAAGCATAGGGGTGAGACCTACGCCCAAAAGATGGTGTCTCGTTGGGAAACGGGTGAAGCCGTGATGTCTTATGAGCATAGAGTCCTCGCTGCAGACATCTTCGGGATGACAGTACAAGAATTCAGTGTAATTATAGACGGTACTCATATACCCGAAGATCCGCCGACGGAGAAAAGAAACATGTTGGCGAAGTTTTTTCGGAAGATGCTCGACAATGTTTCTGAAGAGGACATCGATCTTTTCCTTGAAAACAAGATCCTTCAAGAAAAGTTGACTAAAAGCATCCCTGAGCTTTGCGCGACACTGCGCAACGCGATAAAAGAACCGATATGAGAGGCGAAGTAATTCGCCTCCTTTTATTTATTTCTTATCGCTTCGCCCACAATTTATTTTTTAGTCGGCTTCTCGTTAGTCCGCCTCCCCAACACGAACTTCTGCGAACGACTTAATGCCTTATCCTTGCGATGCATGCAACCCGCCCAGCAACATGGCCGCCGCATCCCCTCTTTCAGTTCCGAGCACACGCGCTTAATATGTTCCTGGCGTTTCTCCGGCGATTTGACGGAGATGGTCCAACAGATCCACTCATTGCGCGCGAGCGGCGTAATATCCTCCCATTTCGCAAGGGCTTTGGGATCGGACGTGAGAGCTTTTTTTAGGTCTGCCGGCATAGCGTGCGCCGCCGTGCCACCGGAAATTTTCTTGAGCATGGGTTAAGTGTACTTAGGCGGCTATATACGCCGACGATGGCCCTTTGCCGACTTGCTTGATCATATTTATTTTCTTCAGTTTCTGCAGGTGCAACTGCGCGGTGCGTTTTGGGCATTGCAAAATATCTATTAGGTCCTGTACGGTAATCCTTCCCATTTGATCGAGGAAATCGAGAACCATCGACTGATCTTTATCGAGATAAATCTGCGAGTGGATGCTATCGCCGACTTTCCTTTTCGAGAGCGCAATAACCCGTGTTTTCACGTTATCGATCTCCACCCTGAATCCCTTTACGAAATACTCGATCCATCGGGTGAGATCGGCTACTTTTCGCTCTTCATAGGTTTTGCCCATGTTAATCGCGGCGTAGTACTTCGGACGCTCTTGGTTATAGTAATCCTCAAGGGCGAAGAGGTGCCGAAAGTCATAGCCACGGGCGTAAAGCACCAGCGTAGCGAGCGCACGGGCGGTACGGCCGTTGCCATCCGTGAAGGGATGGATTGCGGCAATCTCGGCATGCACGACCCCTGCGACGATGATGGGATGAATATCTTCTCGCTCACTCTCGCGCAGCCACGCGACCAGGTCTTTCATCAACTGCGGAACTCGCTTTGCATCAGGAGCGGTGTAGAGAATTTCCTGCGGCATCCCCGCTCGACGACGAACGACATAGACCGGCCCTTTTCGATAATGGCCGGACTGCTCTGCCGGGAGCGTTTTGTCAGTCACGAGATGATGGATCGCAAGGATAGTCCGTTCGGTGATAAGATCCTTCTCTTCGACAATGCGCGTGATATAACGGATCGCTTTCAGATAATTTTGCACCTCGTAAACATCACGAACCGGCGCATCCACTTTTTTACGCTCGACGATCGCTTCAACCTGGCGGAGATTGAGGATGTTACCTTCAATTCCCGTCGAGGCGTGCGTCATGCGAATCAAAGCTTGCTTCCGTAAACGGAGCTCCTGCTTCGGCAAAAGCTTGGCACGGCTAATGATTGACCGCGCCTCGGCGATGGCGGTAAGCATGCTAACGATCCTATTGCTCAATTTATACTTCGGGGCGAACATATCTACACTATACCCCCAATCAGATAATCGCGCAAGAATCGCGCAAGAAATCGCGCAACGATTACGTTTTTTAGATATTGTTCAGATTGGGAACGGTTAACGCTTCGCCCACTAGACCTCTCCCTGAACCCTCGTGTCTAGATAATTCCCTCTGGAAAAGAAAAAGCGGCCCGCTTAGTGAGAGCAGGCCGCCGTGTGTTTACGAAAGAATCGATACAACTTCGGAGCGATGACTGGAATGGGTGATGAGCGTTTCGAATCGCCACTTCTGGACATCTCCTGTCACCAAAGGATTAAACACTTCTGCATCCACGATACTCTTCACGGGAGGCAGTGCCCAGAAATCAAATCCCAGCTGCTGCGAAATACCGATGATGGGATTGACGTCCCAAGGCATCTCGTAGCCCGGTCGGAGGATCACTGCACCAACTTCCCCCTTCCAAAGCCGTGCCATGCGGATGCCGATACTCCCGCCACTCACCTCGATATCTTTGAACGCCGATCCTGTTGGGTGAATTAAATCGACGACAAATGGCGAATGGATCTGAGGGTCATCTCCCAAGAGCACATACTGCTCGCGAAGCGACCAATCCGGATCGATGGTAAGCACCTCTGCTTGGTTGAATTCACTCAACCGATGCACCTTATCCGATCCTGGCCGAAAGTAGTAAATCTCTTCCGTCATGACATCGCCAACGCCCGCCGCAATAACCTTCCCATTGCAGACGAGCGATATCATAGTACCAACGCCATGAGACTGACGCCGCATGAAAGCCTTCGTGCCATCGAGCGGATCGATAGTGAAAAAGATGTTCAGAAGCGGATGCGTACAGGCCACTTTCAACTCATCCTCCTCGGCGACGATGCCATACTGCGGAAAACACTCTTGAATCGTCTTTACATAAATCCGCTGAGCCGCCTTGTCGGCCGTGGTGACAAAATCTTCCTTGCCACCAGCCTTATAGGCATTTTCCTTGTGAGTCGCCTCGAAGAGAAATCGCTCTCGCCGAATTGCCGTGATCGCGCGCCGGATCATCTCTTTCATGATGATTCCGACGGAATGTCCATTCAATTCACCATATTCCATTGTATTGTCTCCTTCTCTGCCCGTAATTTATCACATTAGCTTTACTTTGTCAAAAAATTTTGATATACTCTTCCCAGATCTCAACAGTACATCACACCACAACGGAAAGGAGGCGAACCGTGAGCCCATTTACGCTCGCAAGTTTTGCTGTCAGTATCCCCATCTATATCCAGCTTTGCCGCGGTGTTTATCGAGGTAAAGTTCATGAAAGTTTCGCAACATGGATTCTGTGGGCCGCACTTGATAGTATCAATGCGGCAAGCACGATCTACCAACACGGGAATTATCTTATCCCGCTCAGCTATGCGATAAGTTCGGCCGTGGCTTCTGCCTTCATCTTGAGGTCGAAAAACTTCACGTGGACATGGTTCGAAACCATGATCGTGGCTCTAATCGTCGCTTGCATAATCGTGTGGGCACGCTCAGGAGCATACAATGCGATTATCGCAAGTACGATCGCGGTTATCATCGCCTCTGGCCCGCTCATCCTCGAATGCTATCAGGAGCCGGGAAAGAAATCGTTTCTAGCCTCGGTCGGCAACGCCTTCGCGAGCTTCGCCCATGCCTCTTCGAGCACTGAATCGTCGCCACCCAAGGTCAGGTTTTGCTGGTCGCCCGTATCGCGGACATAGCTCAACATCATGGCGCGATCGCCGAGACGACCGAGGATCGAATGATCCAAGGCTGCCTTGCGAGCGTCGCAGAGATCGACATAGCGAGCCGCGTGTGAAAGCAGCGCGTACGTCTCCTCGTTCTCGGGAAGCCGGTCAAGCGTGCGACGGAGCACATCCTTCTCGTTTTCGATGAGAAAGCCGTACTTGCCCGTGGTGTCGTTTTCAAACTCTACGAGCCGCCGCTCTGATCTCACCAAACGCTCGGCGAGTTCAGCTTTGTTTATCCGTTCTGCTACCATGTAGCCTCTCTTTCTAGCACCTGTATGTGCTGCGGATAAGAATAACATCCGAGCTTGACAAAGTCAATAGCGCCATGGTATCATATCTCCCAGTGGCACACCCTGCGTAAGAGGGTCACAATCTGCCGATTACGGGGTACAGCGGCGGATCGAGCCAAGAGGCTTCCCCATTCTCGCAAGAGAAAGAAGCAAGCCAGATCAACGCTTTCTCTCTTGAAAGGAGAAGGCAAGATGAAAACAGGTACAGTACAGTTCTTCGACAAAACCAAAAAGTTCGGTTTTCTCGTGAAAGAAGATGGTGGACGAGTATTCTTCCACCTGAACGACGGCGGTCGGACAGAAACGACAGCCGGAGAGTATCCCACTCTTACGTTCGCTCTCGGTGAAGGCTCAGAGGAGCCAAAGCCCGGAGACACGCTTCTTTTTGTAGAGGAAAAAGAAAGCAGAGGCCTCAAGGCCAGACCGTGGTGGATCACGCCGGTCGGACTTCTTCGGAAAGATGTCCGGTGCCGATTCATTAAGTTCCTGCACGTTCCCGGAGCGCATTTCGATCGGGAACGGCATGGCGAAGTCGTCTGGGAGGGAAATGACTTCATTGAGCTCGCAACGTGGTTTCCGCGTGAAGGGTTCAGGGAAGAAAATTTCTCTTGCGGCGACTTTGACGAATGGTCGGAGTTCGAACGGCAAACTCCCGAAGGTTGGGAACGTTGCCACGATCCTCGTCCATTCTTCACCATGTACAACTATCGCGCGCGTTCAAAAAACAAGCGCGCTCCCTACAAGCCACCGAAAGATTTTGATAGCTTCGATTTCTGAGGGGGAGAAACCGACAAACACAAACCCGGGGAGGCAGCCGTAAAACGCTGCTTCCCCACATCATCTGAGTTCGTTATAAGCGATAGCGATTTCAGATGATGTTTGAAAATTCAATAGGAAGGAGAATACCATGCCGTATCTGACGTACGGTCGGGACATGCGGAGAGCTGCAAATCAGTTCCGTAAACCGGCGAAGAATTGGGCGAGGTCGTTGGTGAAAATCCACGACCCGTTCAAACTGTTCGTGCCGACGGCGAAGTTCGTCGTCCACGGATTCGGATTCGCGGCTAAGGCGCTCTTCTTCACGACGAGGAAAGTGCTGAACCGCTAACCAGAGGAAGGGAGACCTCAATGCTTTTCATTCTCATGTTACCTTTCGGCGGTGCACTCACCGCCCGACTGCGCCACCAACTTTGGCAGGCGTGGGCCATCTGGGGCGGATGCAGCTTGCTCGCCCTCATCGCACTGTGGATCGCTGGCGACTTCAGTTCCGCATTCTTGTGGACGCTCGCCGCATCCGTAGTCGGCTTCCTCGGCCCCGAACTCTGGGCATCATGCCGTGGCTTCATGAGTCACCCGCGCGTGTTCGGGTGGATCGCGGCCGCAGCCGTTGCGATCTTCGTGCTGACGCATCAAGGGATCCTCGGCGGACTCCTGATGATCGGCATCATCATCCTCGCCTATCGCATCATGCTTCGACCGCTTTTCAGGCGGCGATGACATGACTGCGCATCATACCTCAGCTCGCTATCGTAATTCCGGTGGCGAGCTTTTTTGTTAGTTGGCCATCTTATCCGAAGAAAGGATGCGCCTGCCCGCCGGATCCATGTAGTCAGTGAACCGCCACCACGTCGGCGTGAACACGAAGAATACGGGGCTAGGGCTCGCGGGCTTTTCGACTTTCTTCGGGAATTTTGCGTAATAAACTTTTTGAAATAATTCTTTTTCTTCGTCTTGAAGAAGGCGGGCTTCGCCATCCATTTGCAATGTTCTCTTATTCACTCCGTCAACGCCGATGACCACCGACGCCCGGCTCATGGGCCTGCCGAAAAGTGCCTCGCTCTTGTGATAGGTGCGATCGGTTTCAAAAAAGAACAGGAAAGGATCTTCAGAATTCGCGAAATGAACCGTTGCCGCATGCGGCGAGCCATCCATCATTTCGATCGCGAAAACGCACAAATCTTGGGAGTGGAGATAATTCAAAATGTCGGGAGGTATGATGTTGTTCATTTTGTGTGGGCTTTTGTACGATTAAACAATCCGATCATGAATACCGTTGTAGCGGTCAATCAAGCCTTCCGCAATGATGTCTTCCAGCGGTCCATAGTCTCCGTGCTGGTCAATCTGCTGCAACGCCTGCCGGTAGCGGTTTTTGTTTTCCCGTTCCACTTTAATGGAAATGCCGATCAAGCGGCACCGTTCAAGGACGAGGTTTGCCATGAGCCGCGCAGTTCGTCCGTTGCCGTCCACGAAGGGATGGATATAAACAACTTTATGATGCACCCATGCCGTTACCTCAATGATCTTTTCGATCATTGTCATTTCGTTTTCATTGAGATCAATACCGGGATGGTTCATTGTCGGCAGCTTTTTCAACGCTTCCATCCGCTCTTGGAGTTCGCGCCCCAGCTCGATCATCGAGCCGGGCACTTGGGAGTAGTGCGGCGGAAGATGCGACGAATCGGTAATCATCGCTTCCTCTGTCCGTAACACACCCGCAATTTCAGGCCATGCGTCCTTGAAAATTTGTCTGTGGATGTCATAAACCACACCGCTATCAATCGGCTTATCTGATTTTGCGAACTCTCTTACGAAACGCGAGGCGCGGATGGTTCCAATCGCCTCCCGTTTCTGTAATTCTTCTTCATCCTTCGGGCGCTCGTAGTACACTGCCGTATTAAATTATTTATGCAGCCACTTTCTTGCCGAGTTCTTCGAATGTCTTCCGATCCAAACGACTCCCTTCAAGAGCGCTCGAATAATAGGCGTGTTCAATGTCGAGCTTGATTTCAAGCTTTTCTTTTTCCTTCGGGGTCATCTTTTCGATCCGCTCGTCAGCGACCCGTTTTGCCTGTATGAGTTTGTTGATATTCCTGATTTCTTTCATGGTTTTAGTCTACTTATTATTATATACAATCCTGCCGCTCGCTACCTTACATGAGATTTTATTTTAGCATTAATTTCCGCTGAAAGCAAGCATTTGGATCGCCCTCCGCCGTCATTCGATTGACTGCTCAATCTTTTTCTGCTTAACTTTCCACAGAACCCAGACCCAGAAAGGATTATATATGCCGAGTACAAACGGGAGAGTTGTCGCAATTTGCATCGCGCCGACTGCGGGCGCGCCAATGCAACGGGTAAAAGAGGTGCTTGCGATCGCAGGGCAGGGCCTCGAAGGAGACCGATACGCAGAGGGTGTTGGCAGCTTCAATCAGGGACCGCGAGGGCGAGAAGAAGACGGACGGATGAAACGTCAAGTGACGGCCATCAATTCCATATTCTTTCCCAACAGCGGATTCGAGTACGACGAAACTAGGCGCAACCTCGTTATCGAAGGCGTGGAACTCAACTGGATCGCCTTCGGACGCGAACTCCAAGTGGGCGCCGCACGGCTACAAGGCGTGAAATACTGTGATCCATGTCCGCAACCGAGCAAGCTGCTTGGCAAGAAACGAGTCTTCAAGGAAGCATTCTTCGATCGTGGGGGTATCATCCTTGAAGTTATTGAAGGTGGAACCATTTGCGAGGGTGATATCGTTATTCCACCCTCAAAGGATTACTAAGGAGAATTAATGGCTCGATACTTTAAAAGCCACGACCCGAAACGCGAAAGCGATCCGGGCCTTTTTTGTCTAGCGCTTCGCCCACTGGGGACGTACGTGTCATTGCTTTTCAGCGCCAAAGCGATAACTTTACTTGTTTTCCCATATGTCAGCTCAAGAACCTCCACTCCGTCAAGGCCGACACTTTTATGAAAATACTTTCGCGAGGAAGCGTCCCACATGGACGTAGTGAGAGCGTAAACCGCTTCGCTTATGGCGTCAAAGTATCCATAACGCGAATGGCGTCGTGAAGCGGAATTTGCTATAACTATATCGGAGTAGTGGGAATTGGTGTTCGCCGGTATTTTACCGACGACAACTTTTGTGAATTAAGGCCGTCATCCGCCTTCGTGCGGTGGATTTGTCCGCAAGGACAGAGGGTAGCGGTGAAAAGCAATCGCTGGCTTACGGGTCCACCAAGAGTTCAGCCGAGCATTACGAGAGTACGTTGAGGGCTGGAGGGCGCAAGAGGATTTTCCTCCCGTTCGCTACTCCCGCAAAGATCCTCGCATGGCGGGGATTTTTGTTTTTCCACTCATAAAAGAAAGTCCCTTACCTGCTCCGTGAGCATCTCCATATCGCCGCGGTGGTGATCATTTCCGATAGATTGAAAAATGATTAATAATGTGGTAACATGGTCGTTACCCGAAGAATGGAGAATAATCCGCTTCCTTCCGAAGTCTCAATCCAACAAATGCCGTGAGAAAGCAAAAGGTTCAATCCATAGTTTTAATAGTTTGTGTACTCATACTGATCGCCATCGGCGTCGCGGCGCTTTATTTAAACCGCACGTCGCATGAAAATCCCCAACAAGTTCAAATCGTAGTTCTTACTACATCCACGCCATCGCGTGCCACTACGACGCCATCGAACATATTGGCTACTAGATCCTATGACCAAATCGTCCTTGCGGATCACCCAGTTGCCTTCTGGAATGTTAATCCCAAAAGCAGCGACGAAATGGACATTAGTGGCAATGGAAACACGGGAACGTATGAGAACGGGCTGCCAACAACGGACACGATGCCAAATGGCAACATAGCTGCCGACTTCGACGGTATCTCACAATATCTCACTGTCTCATCAAGCCCCTCCTTCTCTATTCCGACCACCGGCAACCTAACCTGGGAAGCGTGGATACGCCCGGATACGCTCCAATTTCCAAATGGAAGCCATAGTAGCTATGTGGACTTCATGGGCAAATGCGATACCTATAATCCAAGTTGCGAATGGGAAGGACGTATGTATGACTTGACTACCGAACAAGCTGGTCGAAGCGACCGAATATCCGCATATGTATTCAATCCTACGGCGGAGTTGGGTTCTGCTGCGGATTGGCAACCGGCAAGCGGCTTAATAAAAGCAGGCCAGTGGATTTATGTTGTGGGTGAATATACAACCCAAACCCAACCTTCCGACTGCGCAAACGCCGAGGCCTATCCTGGTTCAATAAACATTTGGGTGAATGGCGTTGAATGGAGTCAAATACATCACAATCCAACCGGCTGTATGAGCCAGTACAAAATCATCCCTCAAAAAGGAGACAGCCCTCTCAATATCGGTACGATGGCGCTCGATACTTGGTTCAAAGGTGGAATTGGTAAGGTGGCCATCTACAACTATCTTCTCAGTCAGACCCAGATTGACGATCATTATCGATCAATGACCGGTCTCATGCCGCCAATCGGAAGCTGCGAATCTACCTGCACGTATCAATAAAGTTTTTCTACCAGAATCTTGCGCCTTTGATACTTGCGATAATGATGGTGAGGATATAACCGCACCGAGAAGTTTGTGGAAGTTATCGTTGTTGTTCATGGTTTGAGTATGAAATTTATATCATTATAGGTAACTGACTTATCGGTATAAAATAATAAATCACGGCTAGTAAATGCTTGACCCGTAGGGTAATATGTTCCGCTTTCAGTATCCGTACTATTCGTTGGTGTTCCAATGATATTGGCGTTTGCAACTTCTGGAATTATTGCTTCATTTGGATTGTAATTGGCAATCTCAACTTGATAATCTTGCATATATAGCGTCCCACTGGGAACATTTTCGTTTCCAAGAGTGTTCCAAACGATAATGCTTTCTGGTTCACCTATGTATTGAGTTATGGGCGAGCATGGGTATATATTTCCGCTATTACTTCCTGCAATTTGGGTAGAGCAGGGAGAACTAGCCATTGTTTGAGAAGTTGTCGTAACAATAGATGGTATTGAGGACGGCATAGTTATGCTTATTTTGGTTGAGAGCGATGTAGGAAATATAGTGCGCCATAATACAATCAAAAGTACGCCGATTACAACAATATCGAAACAAAAATCAAAAATTTTCGCCCCATTTCCTTCTGGACTCACAAGATTTTTTGAATACCTCCTCTTGAAGTATCGCCTAACCTTTGTCCCCATCCCAAGGAAATTTGTTGGATCCAGCATCCCCTAATTATATTACAAAATCGGCTATTAACATGACGTATGAGGATGCTGGCCTCATCAATAATTTTCGCTCGCCGCAACGCTCTTAACAACAATCTGGCTGTTGTTGATCGTCGGATCCCAGGTTGAGAAGCCGATGCCACCCCTGAATGGAGGGTTCAAAGTATAACCGGCACTCGATACGACATGATTATTGAATGAACAAGTTTCCGTTGTCCCCTGCACTTTGATGTACGCGTCTATATTTGTATCACCGATTCCGTTGTCATTGGAGATACTCCCAATCGTAAGATTATAACGAACGCCATTCATGTATTGTTCAAGTTCGATATTCACACTACCCGGAGTTGAAGCGCTGAACTCGCACGTCGCATAGTCGTTATCATCGGTATACCGAGCATTGAGATTCACGGCTTGCCCCTTAATCCAATCAAACGTCATGTTGAATTTATAATCAGTCCAGCCTTCTGAATTCTGAAGAACTATAGATCCGCCGGTAGTCGAGGCGTTCGCTCCCAGATCCATAACGCCAGATGAGTCAATAGTCATCGTTCCCCAATTATTTTGCCAATTCGGATCGTTCGTAAAATTACTTTCGCTGTATGGAAGTGGCAAGGTGAGTGTTGACGTCGGGACGCTCGACGTAATGATACTCGGCGCACCGGGTGGCGACTGCAGGGATGCCTCCGATGGCGCAGGCAGCTGCGGCTCATTTCCAAGGACTTGGGTAATGGTTTTTACAGGTATGCCGACCTGCGCGATATGCGCGACGAAGTCGTTGAAGCTCGCACTCGAATACTGATTTTGATTTTCCGGAGTTGAAGTCGTAATGATATGTCCGTAAAATATGCACCATTCGTGGTTTGCCATGCAGCGATCAACGTCGGCATCCAAGGTCGAGGTCGGAGTCGAACCACCGAATTCCGTGGCGTAAAGAAGCATCGGATTTGCAACTGGAAGCGTATTGAATATGGTACCAATAATGCCACGCGCTGCAACGAAATATTTGCTTGCCTCTGCTATCGCCGCAGGTGAATTGCTGCCGTCAGGCCACACAAGAATGTTCCCTGCTTTAGCTAATCCATTTTGCGTAAGCCAGTTTTTGCACTGTGTAAATTCGCTATCCATGATTGGTATCGTCGCACTCGATAATCCGAGCTGATAAACGTGATCCCATGTGTGGCATGCGATATCCCACCCTAAGTTATTCTGCAGATCTTGAAGCTGTTGGGTGGTCATAAATGCTGGATCATTCGCCGTTTCCGGAATTTCCGCAATAACCGCCGGAAATCCATATTTCGTCAATGTAGGCATGGCGAGTGTATATTCCGAATTCCAACCATTATCAAGGACGATAGTGAGTGCACCCTGCGATGGTTCGGCGACCGCCGAAATACCCCCAAGCCATACCGTAAGTGGTCCTTGTCCCCTGTCGCTTATGTGCAGCTCGAAAGAATTCAAGGCCGTTATATTAGGTTCGCCCGTCGCAACCATGTTCAAGTCATCAGAATCAAACGTGAGCACGATCGGCACCCATTCGCCGGGCTGAATCTCCGATTCGTCAGGACTGCTCACTATCTGCCTGTTAAGCCTCCATGTGTAATAATTAGCGTGCAAATTATCTGAACTCGCCAAAAACCACAAATCATCAATATTTGTCGTCGTACTCACGCGCATCCAAATTTCGAGATATTTATCCGTAAGATTATAGGATCCCTGATTGACGACTCTCGCATCCGCAGGATCGCCCATGCCATCGGTCGTTAACGACAACGATTGATCCCCTTCGGTATATAAGGAAGTATCGGCGACAAGAGTTGAAGTTGAATAAGGTCCCACAATCCAATTCGAGAAGACCGATTGAGAACCGAGATTTTGTATTGAGGTTGCAGAAGGCGCTGGGAGTGGTCCTGTCAATATCGGCGAGGAATAACCAGATGAGGAAGCGGTGGATGAATTCTGTGCAAACAAGGAAGATAGGTTCATTTTTTTAAGCATCGCAGAAATGACATTATTCGACGACGGCAAAAACAGGTCGGCGAAGATACCAGGATTACTTGCAACAGCAGTCGTACTGCCGGTGACTGTTGTTTGTGGCTGAACAAATATTGATGCAACATCGGCGAGCATATTCCATCCAGCAGAAGGCGCATTACCTTGTGAAAAGTTTTCCTCATAGTTCTTTATATATAAAGCCCCTGCAGCAAAAATAACTAACAACACAATGCTAGTTGTAGCGAAGATAACTGCTAAGAAATGTTTTCGTATCTTATCCATTGGATGTATTAAAAGATTCCAGCAAAAGCCAGCAATCGTTCAAAAATAGTGCTTTTTGGGGTTACTTGCAAGCCTATTTGCTCTGGTTGATGCTCAGCTAATACTAAAGTATTTTGGCTAATTCCATCTGATGCATCAAGCCCGCTAAAGGTTTCTACGTTCACTTTATTTTGCGCGATATACTGCATAATTTCCTGAAAATTAGACAGTGGATATCCCGCAGGATCGCTGGGCGAGGTCTGAATCTGGCGGAAAGTTAAAAATAAAGCGAGGCCATATTTTTGCGCATCGTAAATCGCCTTTATTACGGTTTCGGGAGGAGTAGTATCGGAAATCGTAGGAAATGTTTTCACCGCTAGGGGGTCTCCGAAAGGATACACTTCAGGAGCAGCAGAAGTCGTACGGGCAAATTTATAATATTGACCAACCACTGCTTCAATGGATGAATTCGTAACACCGTCGGGATAGATATACCAATTCTGGTCTGTATTGATACCATTCTCTGTTAAATACTCCGCCCCTTTCAAAATATCCTGACTCAAACCGGCCAGATTATTTGTATCGTAATATTCGGTGATAGGGTCGTAATGATACCATGATTCATTGATTACATCCCATCCATAGTTATTCTGAAGATCCTGCAAATCTGACACACTAAGACGCCCGGCGGCATCCCTTGAGAGATAACCACTAATCGCGCCGACGTTACCTTTAAGTCCGAGGTTCTGCATAATTTTTGCGGCTGGCAAAATCGACGAATAACCGTTATCAAAGACGACGACAACCGTTCCCTGCGATTGCCCAGGGATTAATGAAAAATCATTCACTTGCAAAGTTGAAGCAGCGCCTGGGGATGAGTTGATCTTAAATGCCACTTGATCGATATTCGACCAGTCAAAACCTGTGCCACTTATGACCCACTCTCCTCCTACGTCTCTTAATTGACCTTTTCCAAGGCTAATATCAGTCCACTGATTAGAACTAGATTCAGAATAAAAATCATTCAAACGTATAGCTGCAGATCCCGTCCAGTCATTGGTGGACAAAAGCAGTTCAGCGTTTTTAAGGTTTGAAAAATTCTGAATATTCATTTCAAGATTGATATTCTGATCTGTCAGATTCAACGGAATTTCTTTTACTGCTTCGACCCAAGATCCGTTTCTGGGGCTTGTTAGAGCCAGAATAGGACCGCTGGAAGCGTTTATCGATGCTATCGTTCCTTCGTTATTAATTCTCTGACTTATTTTTTCCCACGAACTCGGATCGGCGAACTCAGAAATCGCCTCATCTCCCGTCTGGGTCATCGTTTGGTTATTTAAAACCTTCACGGGCTGTTCGTTCTGAGGAATATCTCCAATAGCGACATTATAACTTTCTCCGCCTTCGGAGATATTAACCTGACTGCCATCCGATGATAGTTGCACCTTTAGATCAGAATTTGGCTTACCAATTTCCAAAAGCGTTACGAATTCTGCATTTTCCCCTATCTGTCGATAATCGACAGAATAGCACGGAACGAGCACTCCATATTGTTCGGAGCAAACGCCATCGAGCGGATTCATTTGATTGATGGTCGTGCTAACGTTTACGCCATTTGTAATAAGCTGATGTATCGTTATCTGCTCATTACTGCTACTTGCACTGTAGCCGGTGATGTCCAGACCATTCTGCCCTATCTGCGCGCCCGGAAAAAGATGGAACATTTGGTCATAGGTATGAGCATTCAAGGATTTCAAATTATCGACGACGAGAACGAGGTTTTGTCCGAGCAGGGCTATCGCACGGTCATGCGTCACGCCATTATAAAGATTGGATTCGCCAGTTTCATAGGTGTATCCATCGCCCTCTTTAAATGTTCCCTCAGTCGGACTACCTTCACTTTGGTTGCCTCCGTCAACAACGACCGTATTATGGGAAGATGTTCCCCAGAAATAATCTTTGGCCGTACTCGAAACGTAAGTATATAATCCTGATCCCGGCATTAAGGCAATTCCTTGGCCGTATAAGCTAAATGCGAGTCCGTCGAGTTGGCTGTGATTGGTCCGAAATGGCCCAACATTAAAAATCAATTGGGTTTGATTTGCAAAATCGGTGCCACTTCCCCATCCCGAACGCATAATGGTCTCTCCGGCGGTCTGATAATGAACACTTAATTGCGACGGTTGTGTTCCTTTTTTTCCTTGCGTCAAAACATATTCGAAATTCGGATTCGCCAATGCGATATCTCTATCGACGCCTGCAAAATTAACCTTCCTTTCTATAGAAGCTCCTAACAACGGGACTTGATCGTCGGGCTGCAGAACATACGTTGCATATGCTATCATTTTTTGAAGTTTATCCTGAACATCGGCAGCGAATATGATGCCCTGCGCTTTTGCGTATTGAAAAATCTCCCAATATTTTTCGAGAGCATAAAAATGGTAATACGATGAATTCTCGAGCAAAACACCATCGCTATCCACGGCAGTGTCCAAGCTGCTCGTCAACCTATCTTCGGATATCGTTTGCCATTGATTGGCGTTTGGCAAGTCCGGAAAATTAACGGAAAGCAAAAACAAGGCGCCCGCTTCATTGATGGCATGATTATAAGCTGGCTCATAATTACTGGGGTCAGCGAGATACTGGCCGTTTTGTTCAAGCGATTGCAATATCTGGTTGCTTAATTCAACAGGCAATGAATTATATTCCCGCAATTCCCACCATGCATCCACGAGAACCATGGTCCGAAAAGCAACCGCATGCGGATCACTCCATGCCAACGGTTGGTTTGTCCCCGTCGTTAAAAAACTTTGTAGAATCTCCGTGAATTTCTGCTCATATGCCGGATTGCCCGTCTCTTGCCACGCTTGAAGGAGATACTCTTCGTCACGTAAGCTATAAAAGATAAAGCGCCAATATTCCTGATTATAGGGATCCTCATCCCACGTTAAATTAGTAATTGCCACGGGATTATACCGATCCACATAATATTCGTTATTCAAGTAATCATTCGCTATCATCAACGTCTGAGAGGCATCGTCGGTCTTTATAAAGGAGAACATTTGCTCCTTCCCATTGGGATCGAGCTGATAAGTATCAAATATTGTTAGGAGTGTTGAAGAAGCAGCCTGATCCCTGCAAATAACTCCACCGCTTAACTTAATAGTAACCTCATCGCTCGGACAATTTTGCGCTGGTTGCAACTTTACGGATAACGCAGCCTCGGTTTTTCGAATAACCAGATAGTTAGCTATCGATGGAAATAAGTACTTACCGAGAACCAAAAAGAACGATGCAATCACAAGTGCAAGAACAACGCCCTCTTTGAACGTAAATTTTATCCTCGGTGCCATGTCATTTTTTTGATGGTTGCGGCGGAATAGTATAATAACCACGAGAATACGAACGTGGACATGAGGCTCATGAATGGACGATAGATCCAACGATCGCTATCGGGATTTTCCAACTTATACGCCAGACCGAACATATAGCCGATGAAACAAATACCCGCTATATAAAGGACTGCGGCAAGGAAATCTCCCTGGAGTGGCAGGTAGATCAAATGACGGATGACGATGAATGGGCCGCATACGACGAACAGAATATGTGCATAATAAACGAAAGCGACGGGGAGTGGTTTTTTCCAATAGAAAAATCCAGTGAAAAAAACGTTCCTGATAAAACTTTTTTTCCACCTTACTTGTTGCTTCATCAGACGCGCAAATGTATCGGGCACGATTGTCCACGAACGCGCCGCCTTCGAATAGACCACCTTCCAATCTCTCGCAGGATAATCCACGAGCTTGACGAAATGAGAATCGCTGTGTTTCTTCTTTAATTTATCGCTAACGGTTTTATGCCCCAAGACAAATCCCGTCATCGTCCGATCGGTGGCAAACTTAAATTCTTGACCCAAGAAATAATCATTCTCCCATGCCGGAATAAGGTTAAAGATGGCTTCCTTCCTAAAAACGGCGAGCGGACCGGATACGCACGTGACTGAATTGAACACGCTTTCGAAAGCTTTTCGCATGGAAAATTGGCCCTCCATCCAAGAATCCTGAATTTTTGTCAAAAAATTATGGTCGCCGTTCAACGCCCGGCCATGACCGCTCACAGCACCGATATCTGGATCTGATTCGAATATCTTTTCAATTTTTTCAATAGCGTCTGGAGCCCATACGGAATCGCTATCGGTGTGGGCAAAAATATCGCCTTTGGCAATCTCCATAGCACGCGATAATGCCCGCTTTTTGCCGCCATTTACTTTGAGATCGATCAGGATGATCTTTCCAGCTCGCTCATATTCTTTCAGAATCGCGAGCGTACCATCAGTGCTTGCATCATTAACAACAATCACCTCTTTCCTCTGATATGTTTGATTGAGCATTGAATCAATGCAACGCGCAATATTCTCTTCTTCGTCTTTTACGGCAACCATACAACTCACAAAATACTTTCCCCCAGGGACATCTTTAATAACCGCCGTTTCATAGGGGTCTACATAATACAAAAATGCACAAATGAACGTAAGCAAAACGATCGACGTAACCAAAAGTCCATAGATAAATAAAGCAGTCAGTCCGTTCTCCTGTCCGAAAAATATCTTTCCTAGCAAAACCAAGAGTATCGCCATCAATACTGCCAGCTCTGCGAATCGACGAAGGTCAGATTTGTTGGTCATCTCATAAGTTGCAATCGTGAAGTCTTATCTTCCGATGCCCCAATAGGTCATTCCGGCTTTTCGGAAGTTATCCTTCGGTAAACAATTTCTCCCGTCGATCACGATAGGAACATTGTTTTTGAGAAAATCTTTCGGCATCAACGTGCTGAATTCTCGATGCGCAGTTGCGATGATCGCGGCATCTGCGCCGGAGAGTGCCGCGTTTAAATTCGCTACATTGGATTTCTCAGGGACATAGGGATCATAGGCATGGACTATAACGCCTTTCTTTTGCAAGAGTCCAATGATCTTGAGTGACGGACTCTCGCGGCAATCCCCCACGTTGGGCTTGTATGAAATGCCAAGGACGGCGATTTTCGATCCTTTGAGCTTCTTGCCTTTCGCCTTCAATGCTTTTTCTAAAATCTTCACAGTGAACTGCGGCATCCCTTCATTCACATGCCGAGAAATCTTCATCAATTCATGGTGGAAGCCGTTCTTTTTTGCGTAGTCGATCAAATAATACGGATCGACCGGGATGCAGTGGCCGCCAACTCCCGCGCCTGGATAATGCGGCATAAAAGCGAAAGGTTTGGTCGCCGCGCCATCAATTACGTTCACAACATCGATGCCAAGCTTTGCGAATGACATCGCGAGTTCGTTCACGAATGCAATATTCACATCGCGGAACGAATTCTCGACAATCTTTACGGCTTCCGCTTCCTTGAGTGAACCCATCTCCTTTACGGGAGCGTTAATAATTGAACGATAGAACTTCGCCGCTCGCTTCAAGCTCTCCTTATTCAATCCCCCGACGACGCGCGGGATATTTTCCACGTTCCACTTCGAGTCGCCAGGATTGATGCGCTCCGGACAATGCGCGACATAAAAATCTTTTCCCGCCGTGAGGCCGGACTTTTCAAGGATTGGGATAACAATCTCATCGCATACGCCTGGATTCACCGTTGATTCGAGTATGATAAGTTGACCGCGTTTCAAATTTTTTGCAATTGCTGAACTTGCTCCTTCTATGGCACGAAGGTCGGGATGGTGTTTTTCGTCGACCGGCGTCGGAACGCATACGATGATCGTTTCGACATTTTCGAGGACATCGAAATCGTCGGTCGCTGTGAGTGATGACTTTTTGAGTTGCTTGGCAATCGCTGCATCGCTAAGTAACGACTCCTTGGCGTTAATAGCGGCAACCTTCCGCTTATCTAAATCGATGCCGATGACGCTGTATCCTTTGCGGCTAGCCAAAAGAGCCAACGGCAAGCCGACGTAACCAAGGCCAATAATAGCAACTCCTTGTGATTTATTTTTCTTCATTATTTTACTCTCGATTTTTATGAGAATGTTTCTCCGTCACGGCTTCCACATATTTTTTGAGCAGCCACGAACTCGACTGTACCTTTCCCCCGTCGCCCATATTGAAGATCATCTGACAGCCGATCTCCTCGCAGACCGGCACTTCGGGAATATTGTCTAGCTTTCGATCACCACCGTTCGCAAAAATGTCGGGCTTGATCTCGGCGAGTTCGGCACACACGCTCATATCTGTCGGGTTCACGCCATGCTTCGTGAGCACCACCTCATCCACGACGCGAAGCGCTTCTATGACTTCCTTACGCTGATCTTCCGGCATGAAAATATGCTGCTTTTTCGCACGAAGCCAGTTGTCATTGTTCAAAATCACGATGAGCGTGTCGCCCATCGCCTTGGCTCGCTCGAACATACGGACATGGCCGACATGGATCGGATCGAATCCCCCGCTTACGGCAACCACAATCTTCTTCTTACTGTGCGTTTCTTTTTTCATAATTGGTTTTGGGATAATTACCTGTCCATAGCCGCCATCGCACCTTACTGACATCGCGTAAGAATTTGAATCCCGCCGAAGACGTCACATGGGTACGTTCATCATTTACCCAACGTACGGGAATCTCTTTAATGCGGTATCCCATAATTCTTGCAAGCGACAACGCCTCGACATCGAATCCCCAACCGATGATTTTTGAATTCGAGAATATGCGCTCGGCAGCTTCAGCCGTGAACGCCTTGAAGCCGCATTGCGTATCCCAAATGCCGGGAAGCAAAAGCATCTGCACGACGAGGTTTAATCCTCTTCCAGCGATTCTTCGATACCATGGTTCCGCTGGCTCAAGGATAGCTCCTTTAATAGTGCGTGAACCAATAACAACGTCATATCCTTTCTCAAAAAACGGCATCATTTTTTCAAATTGATCGATGGATGTTGAATTATCGGCATCAGTGAAAATGCGGATGGCTCCCCTCGCATCGAGCATACCGGCACGAACGGCAGCGCCCTTGCCCTGATTCTTGCCGAGATCTAAAATCTTGAGATTTTGAACGCGGCCTATGAAGCCACGGACGACTTCAACGGTCTTGTCGCTCGACCCGTCATTGACGACGATTATTTCGTATGAAAAATCGACGGCCCGCAAGTGCTTGTCCATATCGAGCAAAGCAGTAGGAATGCGCTCCGCTTCGTTGTAGGCTGGGACGACGATTGAAAGATATGGATTGCTCATGATTGCGGATATGTGACAGAGAGATTTTTTACGATGATCTCACTATTGTTTTCCTGTGGATCCCACGTACTGAAACCAATGCCACCGCTCAATAATATGGGTGGCATGCCAATGCTGATGTTGTTGGTAATCATGGCATTGTTGATACCGCATTCGACTACATTCCCATGCACCTGCATGGAAACTTCCATATCATTGGTTGAAATAGGATTGCTTTCATTATTTGACATAGTTCCCTCCTCGGCCATGGATTCGCTCTGGTTGTTCCATACCCGATTGATATCGACATGTTCGGATACATTATCGTTGTACGAGAACACGCATTCAAGATAATTATTGCTGTCGCTTCGCCGCGCAATCAGGGTAAACAATTCTCCCTTGACCCAGTCGATGTTCGCCGTAATGAGATAATCCTGCCAAGAATTCGAGTCGTTCAAGAATATGCCACCGCTCGTGTTTTGCGCATTTGAACCGACGGTCAAGACGCCGTTCGTTACACCCGAAGCGCCCCATCCATCTCCCCAATCAGCCGCATTAAAATCACTTGTCGAATATGGGAGTGAAAGTTCGGTGGGCACTGGAGCCACTGTTGCGGTCTTCGTCGCCTCAGAAGTAACCGTCGGAAGAACGATTGTCGTAGTCGCCGTTATCGTGGGAGTGATGGCAATGGTTGTCGCAGTGGCTACGGACAGTGGCGCGGTCTCATCGCTGCTCGTCGCTATGGTCGAGGTTGTGGTTGGCCCCATTCCCGGAACGCTGACATCATAACCTCCTTCGTTTGAATTTTCCGGTACAAGATAAACGGTGGACGGTTCTATCCCCCCAAGCACATTGCTCAAATCCGCGAGGGTGTATTGCCCGTTCGTGCCATCCGGTGAAAAACCATAAGAAGCGTCTGGGGTATCAGACCAGTTCCAAATCAATATCCCTGAACTACTACTATTGGTATCCACGATATTTTTTAGCATCGTGAGCGGTGCCTCTCCGAATGGCGAAGTTGTTTTCGAAATTCCGACTTCACCCATAATAAAAGGCTTGCCATCCGCATCGGCGTCCTTGAGATATTGCTGTACATTGCTCGTGATTTCATTCGGTGTGGCATACATGAGATTTCCGTTGCCATCGTAAAGATAAAGATGGGCGGTGCACAAATCGACGGATAAAGTGGCGCAGAGGTCATTGACCGCAAAAGTCCCGTTTTGATTTAAGGAGGTCGTATCGGTTTCCATGGTAATAATGTGATTGGAATCCTTCTGCCTGATGTAATTGGCAATCGTGGAAAACCATTGCTCAAACGCTCCGGTGTCGTCAGCCGACCAGCGCGGCTCGTTTACGACTTCCCACGCCATGATCGTCGGATCGTCGTTGTAGGCTATGCCGGTTATCGTGTTTTTCCGCGTGATGACATGATTGATGTAATTTTCGAAAAGCGCGATGGCCTGCGGATTGGTATAGAAGGCGTCCTGGTTGCTCGGGTTTTGGCCGACCCATTTCAGATACTGCTGTTCCCCTCCGTAATCGGTCCAATTATTCACGAGAACCGGGATGAGACGGATGTTATATTTCTTTGCGTCGGCGATAAGATAATCGGCGTTCTCGAACCTCGTCTCGTTCATAATGCCCGCCGCCGGTTGGAATCCGTTGGAATTGCCGTCCCCAAACATCCAAAAACGCACCGTATTCACGCCGATGCTGCTCAAATTCTTTAATGTGGCATCGATAGCGTCTTCCGATTTATAAGCCAGATCGTACGAATTGACGCCTTTTACGACAAACGGCTGGTCGCTTCCTCCTAGCGTGAGGCCCGTTCCATTGGCATAAACAAAAAGCTCGTCTGTATTTCTGAGCTCATAAATATTCGCGTTGGCACCGGCAAAGAAAAGTTTATAATTCTTGAGGAACGCATCGTCTTGATTTTCATGAAATTGTGTATAGAGGGGATCTCCCACGTTGCCGTTCGCCATTACAAGCCATGTAGCGTATTTCTGCGGTTGCGCCAAGGCCGCATCCCACTCGTTGCTCACGCCTTCGTAAATGAAATCATCGAGCGGGAGATTGCTCTTGAAAATCACCGCATTGAAGAACGAGAGGGAGATCAGGACATTTTGCCCGGGCTGGACATTGTCTTGTAGCACCTGCGCGACATCATTGTCCACGAACGCGCTCGAACCGATGGTTCCGTCGGTGATGGTGATGAGGCCTTGATGATAGATCAAGAATGATTGCGCGACGACGAGAACCGCAAGAAGCACGATAAACATCTTTTTCTTGAGGAGATCAGCGAGGAGGCCAATGAACACGGCGACGAGCGGGAGCGCCATGATTCCATAACGGACATTGAACCATTGGCCCGCAGCCGTTTGTGAGGGATTCCAATGCAACTGCGGAAGATTTAATATGGAAAAACCCAAATAGAGAGCGATGATGTTGAACAGGATTGGAGATATAAGCAGGATGAAAACGAGGAGCTTCATCGTGAAATTCGCGTCTTTATTTTTTATAAAAAAGAACGCGGCGGTTCCGATGACGGCCAGTATAATTGCGAAGAGTCCTACGTTCGCTACGGCGGCGTACCAAAAAGCCAGCAGCGAGAAATGCCAACTACCCTTAGTGATGAGACCACTGGCACTTTGGATAGTGGCTTGTTGGGCGTGCGCGGAATAGGGGCCGAGCAAGAAATAGAGAGGGCTTCCGAAAATCAAGGCGTTCCATACCAACCATAATGCCGCCGCGAATATGACGGGCATCGCGAAAAGCATAAACTTCGCAATTGTTTCCTGCAGCGAAGCCTTTTTCGCAAACCACAGATGATAAATAATGACCAGCCCCTCGACGAACACCACGAACCAGCCATCATATCGAGCGAGCACTTGCAGGAAACCAAATACACCTGAAATGAGAAGGTATTTGAGATTGTCAGTCTTCATGAATCTCACCAAAAAGAAAATCGAAGTGATAACAAGCACTAGATACAGCGGTTCGGTAAGCGGGGTTGTTTGTAGATAAAGGATATTCGGATTCAGGGCGAAGACCAATCCTCCGAGAAAGGAAGCCCATGAATTATTCGTCAGTTCTTTCACTATCTTATAAACTCCTATCGCGGAAAAGATATAGGCGAGCATTGAGAAAAAACTACCTGCAAAACCGGAGTGCCACGCCCAGTTGTTCCAAATCAGCGTCAGCTCAAGATATGATTGAGGGGCAACCAAACACTGCCAAGCTGCGCGAGGCCCGGCTGCTTGCCATCGACCACGGATCGCGCGATATTCAAATGTGACATCGCGTCGTTGTAGGTGGTCACCAAGCCATGTTCGATACGAGAACCACCACGTGACGATGCTCGCCGCGACCAGAGCGACGATGGACAATATTTTGATCTTCTTATCGATCAATTGTTTTTTTGCTTCTGATATCATGTCGATATCGGCTTAGTTTTGAAATGCAGGCCATGTTGTGTTTTGTTCCAATGGAACGGACGTACCAATAGCTCCGCGCAAACCGTAGTATGCGGCGAAACTGATAATCAGCCAATAAAATGGCGACAGTAATCCGTACTTCACCAAACTCCATTGTTTCCGCTCCGCAACGCCGATCATTAAAATATATGCGTAGATAAAATTGCCGATGATGAGTGTGAATCCTCCAATGTAAAGGATTGGGCCAACATAGAGTGAACCGATGAATCCACCGAAAGTTGCGCGGGACGCGAAAAATGCTATGGTCATAAGCCACATGAACGGATTGATGAGAGCCGACACGATTTTCCCGCCGACGACGACTTGGAACATGGCAAAATCCGAAAATGAGAAATCCGACGCGGTCTGCATATGGACAAGATAGGTTTGCATGTATCCCTTGATCCACCGAGACCGCTGCTTGAACCAATTTTTCAGCTGGCTATTCGCCTCTTCCATCGTTACGGAATCAATAATGGCAGTCTTGTAGCCGCCCTTTCGAAATCCTCATGCCGAGGTCGGCATCTTCGGTAACGTTGAATGGATCCCACCCTTCAGTTCGTGGAGATATTTCGCCCTGAAATGATTGGAGGTGCCGCCGAGTGGGATCGGCCCATTGAATGATTGCAAACCCGTCAATATCACTTCAAACCAAAGAGAATACTCCAATGTAAAAAGTCGCGTCAGCAAATTCTGATGCGGATTATAATAATTCAATTTTGCCTGTAGACAGATCGTTTTCTCATCCGTTTTCTCGAATGCCACGACCGCTTTCTTGAGCTGATCCGGCGCGGGGATATCTTCGGCATCGAAGATGACGGCATAAGTTCCGGTTGTATGCATCAATGCGTGATTGCACGCTTTTGGCTTTGTTTTCGGCAGCGAATGTGGGACGACGATAGTCCTGAATGAATCGGGCAGGTTCATTGTCCGCGCCACGTCGATTGTCTCCTCATCGTCTTCTTCCAAAATAAGCAATATCTCAAGCTTGTTCTTCGGATAATCCAAATTGTTCATTGCCTCAATAAATTGGGGCAATACCTGCGCTTCTTTATAGAGGGGGCAAAGATGGTGTAGCTAGGCCAGGATTTTCTTGCAGCGATTTCTTCTTTCGAAACTGTTATCTCCGTAGGAACGATAGAGCTTTTGAAATAATGGCCAGATTAAATATCAGGTCTAGGAAATAAAGAATGGTGACTATGCTAATGATGAGGACGAGCGCCGCATGCCAGTTGAAGGTGAAAAGGACGATAAGCGAGCACAATATGGCGAGCAAAATGACGACCTCTAAAGCGTTGAGTATCTTTTTTGCGCTCTGTTTATGCAAAGGATGGCTTGATGTATGGTTGATATATCTTTTATATAAAAATAAAAAACGGCTTCTGCTAGAAGCTCGTATTCCCGAAATGCGCCCCTTCAATGAACTGGCATATCCTACACTATTTGAGTTAATTTGTCCAGCGGCCCAACATATCAATAGATTTTATGCCTTACACCCTTTTCCGCCCGTCCCGATTGCACTTTCGCTTCCCATATGACCACGTAAAAAGAGTACCGCCGCATTCGGGGCAACGCCATCCTATTTTAACGAGAAACCAGCTTGTTATTTTACTCATACAAAAAGCCCCCAATCAGGTTGCCTTTCGACCCACACCCCTTTCGAGATGTGACGCTTCTACGTAGCCCTGACGAGGGGCTTTTTACGTAGAAGCGAATTTACACGTCCCTGCTGCTTGCGCAGGTTAGGACTCATATTAATTTATATTTGATATTATAGCTTTTTTCTCAAAACAACGCAAGCCCCTACAATTTCACCTTTCTCGATCTTGTCGTTCCCATCGAGGGGGACGTACACAGCCCCCAAAATGCCCTTACAAGGCACCCTCATCCCAATTGATCCACTGCTCACTGTGATTCCACGCCTGCTTGCCAAGGCTAATAAAAAGGGAGGCTATAGTTAGTCTCCCTGAATCTACCGCTATCTACTTTTTCGTTTTTTTGCCCAACGGGCGTAAATCCGAAGGTAGCGGGATTTTCCAAATAGCGAACCCTTATCAAACACCTCTCCCACGGGATTATATCCCGCGGCTTCCAGATCGCGAAACAATTCAATATCCCTCATTTTTTCCCTGGCAACAGTTCCCAACGAAAAATCATCGGTAGAGTACGATGCTATGTGGATCTTATAACTCAAAGCATTCGGATCTTCCTTTTCGTATCGTGGCACGCTCGCAATGAATGCCTGCGCCGCTCGGCAATACCGCTCTTCGAAAACGATGTTATATTTTTCTGTGAGTTTGTCGTAAAGGCCGAAAAGCACCCGGTAGGTTCCAGTGTATTGCGCGGCGAAGCCTAATCTCCTTAGCTCGGGCAGATGAGAAATCACCCAGCTTCTGGGCAGACGTGACCGAAGGAGAATCTCGGCGCACGCTTCAAGTTTTGCGAAAACTTCTTCCCTTGCAAACGAGTACTCCTTTTCTTCTTTGCATGTTGCGCCAACGAATGCCCATACGTTGTCGAGGACGGACAAAGGTTTTTTCATATTCCATCTCCTTTCATATTTTGTCAAAGAACAAAAACAACCGCCTTCAGAGCGGTCGATATGGAAACTTGATATCTACCCCAATGAAGGGTTGGATTTCGCACCGTGCCGATGAGTCAGCTGGTTGCGGGTGGAGCATCGGGCCAAATCCCTTAGCATCTCCACGCTCTTGATATATTCGGTTGTGAGTCCAGTCTAGCAGGCCGCAACGATGTGTCAAGATATCCTCATCCGAGCAAGTCGTTCATGATGTCCCGATGGATGGCCTTCGACCGCTCCTTGTCGACGCCCGCGTAATTGAGCAGGGTCGTCCGTTCGCTCCGGTGCCTCGCCAAGTCCTTCACGGCCATGATATCTGCTTTCCTTTGAAGGAGATGTGTCACGAAAGTCTTCCTGAAGATATGATGCGTGATTTTCTTTTTGATGCCGAGGGATGTCATGATGCCCCTGAGATGGCGCCGCATGCAGTTCTGCGAGCCATTCCGCGTGAGACGGATCGTACCCGAAACAAAGAGCGCCGGATTCTTATCTTCCCTGCCCGCAAGATACCGCTTGAGCCAGTGGATGCTCCGGTCGGTGAAGAAGACCTTCTGCGGTTCCTTGGACTTCACGTTCACGACGATGGCCTCCTTGTTAGCCCAATCGATATCATTTTTGTCCATTGCAATCGCCTCTCCGATCCTCATGCCGGTCGCATAGAGGACTTCAAGCAAGACCCTCGTGCGAAGTCCCGAAGGGATCGTGAGGTCGATGGCTCCAAGCACCCGCTTCGAGCTCGTCCTCCGTGAGGTACTCCACCTTCTTTTGGGATACGCTCGGAATCCTCACATCCTGCCAGCGGAACGGGATCGGCTGGCCGGACTCCTTGCAGATACCGGAGGAGCTTCCGCATCATGACGACGCCCCGTTGCGGTCCGTACTTGCCGATATTTGCTCGCCGCCGCGATGACCTTCGATATGTCGGTCTTCTTCAAATCCATGACTTCGATGTCTTGGATTGAATTGGCAATGGTCCGCAGATAATACCGGTCGTTTTTGATGGTCTTCGGGGTCATGCCCATCTTTTCCTGCCAGAGGAAGAACGGTTCGAATGAATCCTTTATTTTCATGGCTGTATTTTTTGTTCACCGATTTTTCTGAGCGTTTCGTTCATGATCGCGCTGATGGACATCCTTTGACCTCTCTTTGTTCACCGCAGCATAAAAGCGGAGGGTCGTCTTCACGTCACGGTGCCGAGCCGCGTCGCTCACCATAGCGAGGTCGGCTCCCTTTTCAATCAGATGCGTGACGAATGATTTTCTGAAGATATGGTTCTTGATGTGCTTTTTGATGCCTAATTGCTTCGTATGCGCCCGCAGATAAAATCGCGCGGTCACGGGCGGCATCCTGCCTTTGCCCGCCGTGAAGAGATACGGCTCGGTATCAGTCCTTGCGTCAAGATATCTCCTGAGCCACATGAGCGACCGATCAGTAAAGAACACCATTTGCTCGTCATCGTTCTTCGCGTTCACGACACTCGCCTCTTGGGTTTCCCAATTTATGTCATTCTTGTCGAGCGAGAGGGCTTCCGAGATTCTCATGCCGGATGCGAAGAGGACTTCGCAGAGGGCGCGAGTGCGCAGGCCATGCAGTTTCGTAATATCGAATGATTCAAGGACGCGGTTCAGTTCGTCTTGCGTGAGATATTCATTGGGCTTCCGAGGGACATGAGGCACCTCGATGTCGCGCCAGTCGAATGGAGTGGGAATCCCCGAGTCATCGAGATATCTGAAAAGCTTCCGGAGCGTCGACACCGACCGCTGCGGTCCGAATTCCCCGTGGCTCCTGCCTGCTTCCATGAGGTCGGCGATATCAGTCAGCGTGAGGGACGAAAGCTCCCGCTCGGAGATGGAGTGCGAAAAGGAGCCGTAGAGCATCTTCGTGTCGCTCACGAGCGTCTTCTCGTCCATGCCCATCCCCTTGCGATAGGCGAGGTAATTTTCAAATGTTTCCTTGATTTTCATATCTTTCTCAATTTCGCTACAGGTCAATCAAGCCGCAGGTGTCGGGGGTAGTCCAGCCCTGTTGCGCCCATGCCGGGTTGCCCCTCAAAAGCCCTATGGTTGTTGAGTTTGTGGCGATCATGCGTTGGGGTGACAGATCTCTACCTCGTCGGCCTTTGGCTCGGGGGTTGCTGGAAGTTTCCATTCGGCAAATTCCGCCAATCTTTCTCTAAGTGGGAGGAGGTTGTAGGTATTCGTCCTCTCCTTATTCCGTGTGTTCAGAATTTGAACCAGTCCTTTTCTGACCAATCCACTTTTTGCCTTGTGGATCGTGCCGGTCGCGAGGCCCGTCGCCCGATGCATCTCCTTGAGCGACGACGCAACGACGCAATTCCCTTCCCACGAGAAACCGCCGGAGTCAGGTATCCCACGAAGACCAACTCGGCTGAGGCGATTCCAAGCCTCTTCATGTTGCGGATGAGGAGGTTCGGGTACGCGTCGGGCGAACCCCATTTGTTTTCGAGTTTGTTAATCATGGAAGTTGGATGTCAGTTTCCTTCTTCAATGGATGATATATGCCAGGCTTGTCGCTGTTCATCCCGGGACAGTCGTCGGAATAAAACGTCGTCGCAGTAATGTATGCCGCACAGCTCGCACTCCGTCTTTGAGCATCGCTTTTCGTGCAAGACACAATCCTCAACTTGATATTTATTCGATGGGTGTTTTTTCATGATTGCGGCCGTTCCGGCTGGTGATAAAGTTGCGCGAGCGTTTTTCGCATCCCCGCCCACCACAATTCGACGTTTTGCCTTTCCGTTTCCCACGGCTCGCCAGTCTTGTTTTCTAAGAGCCGCATGAGGCGGAAATATAAAGCTTCCCATGCCAACAGTTCCCGCCGATATTCCAAACTATCCTTGATGTCGTTCATCATGGTTAGAGTTCCGGAGCTCCTTCGGGAGTGGTTGCCATCTCCGTGAATCGACCGTCACGGAAAATCATCTTGACGTAGCCCAGCTTGCCGTTCCAGCGGTTCTTGTCCACGATGAGGCGCGATTCATCCGTGAAGCGGTAGCCGGGCTTTCCCTGTCTTTCTCCCGGTGTCGCCACATCACCATCACGATGTCCGACTCCTGCGCCACGAAGGAAGAATCCCGCAAGTCGGAGATGGAAGGGACTTCATCGATTTTCGTTTTCGCCAGATGAGAAACGAGGAATATGGTCGTTTCCGTTTCGATGGCGAATTTTTTCAGCTCACGCATCAGCCCGCCGATCACGAGCGATGTGTTCGCGCCGGAGAGCATCTTCATGTCGAGCAGGTAATGCAGGTGGTCGATGAAAATGACCCGTGTGTTGAATTTCGCTATCCCTTCGAGCGAACGGAGTTTGAGCCATTCGAAGCTTGAGATCACGTTTTTTCTCGGAATCTCGAACTGAGGGACGTCGTCACCGTAACGCTCGGCAAGCTCCAAGGTCGGCACTTCGTACGAAAACCAGAGACACGGGATTTTGTCTTCCGAAAACGTTCTTGTAAGGGATTGGAGGAACGCCGTCTTGCCGTTTCCCGTCGGCGCGGAAAGGATGACGAGTTGCCCGGGTCGGAACCCGTCCGTCATCGCGTCGAGCGTAGGAATTTTGGAATACACCTTTTGGCTGGCCGATCCGTTTCCCTCTCCCGCAATTCGGCGATAACATCGGAAAAATGCATCACCTTGTCGTCGCCGTCGTAGAGTTCGAGGGCGTTCAGAAAATCAGTCCTCTCCCGCAAACTTTCAGCCTCCTGCTCGTTTCGAATTATTTTTTGTGATAAGTCCATGATGTTAGATAAATTTATTTTTATGCCCGTTCTGCTGCCACTGGTTCACGCTGTGGACGCTGAAGGCCGACTTGAGTGTTATCCCGAACCGATCCGCTTTCTCGGAATCGAGGTAGAACCCAATCATCTCCATCACCTCGTCGGGCGGGCGGTCTTTGAGCGCGGCTTTCAACGCCTTGCCATCGCCCCCGTCGAGGGCGGGGCGGAACCCTTTTCTCTGCTCGACCTCTTTGAAGAAGAAATTCATGCACCGCTGAAATCCCGTTTCAGCGGTATTCTTTTCTTTGTAAGAGTTTCTTTTGTAGTCTTCGCTTTTCGAAGAGGTTGCACTTCGCTTTCCGAAGATGTCGACAGCGATAACGTCTTCGCTTTCTGAAGAGGTTCGCTATCTCTCATGTCTTTCACGACGATTTGTTCTCCCCCCAATGAGGTGTCGAGTAGTATGGATTTCCCGAGTCGGAAGTGGAGGTTGTTGCCCCGTCGTTTCTGTTTCGTATCGAGAAGAACGCCGTCCTTGTTCCGCGCTTCTATCCATCCCTCTTCTGATGCAACGGTCAATCGCTTCCGTGATCGCGGCGGATGCTAATCCGGTTTTTTCCTTTAATTGGCTTGATGAAATCCAATCCTCAGCTTCCCTCGCGCCGCTCTTCTTGTTGGCTATCCAACCGAGCGTCGCGCGAACGACAACCAGCACGAGTTTTAACTCCGCGTCTTTCATCCGCTTCACGAGTTCGTCGAAAATTATGTTAGGCGTCTGTGTCGTGTTTGGGATCATGGCTGATTATTTGAAATTAAAAACCCACTATTCGATAGGTAGGTTCTCTTTCGCCTTTCGACGACCCGCCTATCGAAAAATGGGCTGATGCGCGAAAGAGATTACCGCTGGATGATTGTTGGTGAGATATCCGTTCCCGAACCGGTATCCCATCCCCTTATATTTGGAAAACCAAAAAAGGGGCGTTACAGCCCCGGTAAAACCTGTATTGTCGGAACAGAGTCCGGTCGCAGTTTCAGATTTCCTCCTCCTCTTCGTCGCTATTTCGCCTGTTGCGCCCACGCTTATCCTCTTCGAATTCTTTCATTCCCAAGTCTTCTTGTCGCACGAGGCGTTTCCCGCCTTGGGTGTAGGTTTTCGAGCTGTACCAATCTTTCATTTTTCGGACAAATACGCCGTTAAAACCTTGTCCGCCAAAGAGCCAAAACGTAGAGATTCGATCTCTTGTTTGGCTTGTAGTGGTCCTTATTAAAATATGGCGAATACGAAACTAGAGCTGACGGCCATCCCCGCTGTGCTCGACGATGATTGAATTCTACCGCCCAAATACGTTTGAGTCCAATCGAAAGCAACTTTGTCCAGTTCGTCCGTTGGTGAGCCTCATCGGTCGATTTTTTGGCCCGATATTTAAGGCTCTTCAAATCTCTACGGAATTTCTTGTCACCCTCACTCATAGTTTGGATGACTCTTCTAGGCGGACGATTGCCATATTATAGGAATGCAGGAGAATCCGATGCAGCCGACGATTAAGCATCATGGGAACATCCGGCCGATCGCCCTTCGCAAGGTATTGTAAAATCATACGCGGATCATCACCTTTCAAAAGCAATCTTAAAATGCTTGAGAGCCTCGCGCATCCTTCTTGCTCGAGCGCTCCGGACGGGAAATTTTCTGGTCCCTACTAAGTCGGCAGCTTTCATTTTTATGAAGCTAACGCCTCTCGCCTCCGCCTTCTTTTTATACATCTAAACAGAAAATCGAACGCTTTCTCTATTCCCGCCCTGCGCTAATTTTAATGATGTAAACAATAAGGACATTATCCAATATGTCCTTGCTCCGGAATATCTTAGGCGTCAGTGTTGGTATCTTCGCTCTGAAATAATCCCTTGAGTGATATCCGCTGCGCGTTCCCGTTAATTTCGACATGGAGATAATCCTCGTCTTCCGTCACGATGGGTGGCAATCCTTCGCTATGGTCTGCCATCGTTTCTATCTAGTACGGTCCTATCTTTAAACGCTTCATATCCAACTCTTTTTCCAAATTGACCATGGCGCGTACGCTTGCCCTGTGACCAAGCAGTTCAACTTCGTTGTCTTCGTCTTTTATAAGATCGGTGACATCATCAAATTTATCGCCGAGGATGATTTTGATAAGCTCTCTTGCTTGCTCCTGCTTGTTCATGTATTTCGTCTTTCTAACAGCTTGCCTGACTTCTGAACGCCAAGTACGATGGAGTGTCGATAATTGACTCAAGGAATGTTCACTACGACTAGGGCTAGGGAAGTGGTTAACTCTGCGGCAAAGATCAAAAAAATGATAGGTCTGATATCCTCTACTACGCGCGTGATCTGTGCTTCACATTCTTGCGCAGATTGCGTTGCTGCAATGAACACGCTCCTATCGCCTGCTATGCCCGTAGCATTTGAAGCATCGGCTTGAACCGACTTTATCCACTTCCGTGTTGCAAGAAGCACGCCAAATTTCGTGAGTAGTTCATAGGATTCTGTGCTCAATTTTGTTTTTAACTTCTTGAGTATAATTTTCTGATCAGGCATCGTAAATAACTCCACGATTGAGCGTTGAATCAGCCCGAAATAATGCGCGTTGTCGCGCAGTTTTGCTGGGACTCGCATTTGCCATTTAATGTAATGCTTTTTATCCGAAAAGCAAAATAGAGTGCGATGGCTGTTACCGTCCTTCGAAAACGCTGTCGAACGTGCTGATGCCGTCGGGAGGCCACATCAATATCACCCCGCCCTCTTCGACTATCGGCGCTTTCGGTATTCCTGTCCAAACGTTGTTCGTTGAGAAAACTATCGCCTGTTGCCCCTCATATCTTTGGAATCCTACGATGGCGTACAACAGCGCGAAACAATAGTGGTCCTCGGAATTTCTTTTCCAACTACTCCTGTCCGTAGAGCGTCTTGTCGTCTTTGTGCGGCGTGTCCTTGGTAAGAATCTTCTCGCGATAGATGTTTCCGAAGTGGGATGCGAAGTCAGTCCAATCCTCCTTCGTGCCATTCAATCGTATTCTGCCTGTGTCCCTCAACTGCTCGACCATTAAGGTCATCTGCCTATTCC